>JAUQYA010000009.1 GCA_030837785.1 Albidovulum sp. | reverse complement strand
GAAGGCGGTCGCCCGCCAGCTCGGCATCGACGAGGTCGAGGCCGAGGTGCTGCCCGATCAGAAAAGCGCGGTGGTGCAGCGGCACAAGGCCGCCGGCGAGGTGGTGGCGATGGCCGGCGACGGCGTCAACGACGCGCCGGCACTGGCGGCGGCGGACGTCGGCATCGCCATGGGCACCGGCACCGATGTGGCAATGGAGAGTGCAGGCGTCACGCTGCTGAAAGGCGATCTGACCGGCATCGTCCGGGCACGCAGGCTGTCAAAGGCCGTCATGGGCAACATCCGCCAGAACCTGTTCTTCGCCTTCATCTACAACGCGCTTGGCGTGCCGGTGGCGGCCGGAGTGCTCTATCCGTTCCTCGGCCTCCTCTTGTCGCCGATCATCGCGGCGGCGGCCATGGCGCTCTCCTCGGTCAGCGTCATCGCCAATGCCGCGCGGCTGCGGGGGGTGAAGCTGTGACGATCGGCAGCACCTGCTCACGCCTTCGTGCCTCGTGTCCAGACCGGGACGGCGCGACAACGCAATCCATGAAACGAGGTTTGACGATGAGAAACGCTCGCCCCATCACCCGCCGCGCCATTCTGGCGGCTGCCGGTGCATTCCCGCTGCTGATGTCCACCATCGGCCGGGGGCACGCCGAGGCGCTGCCGCTGGTCAGCGTCACCAAGGATCCGTCCTGCGGCTGCTGCGACGGCTGGGCCGCGCATATCGAGGCTGCGGGGTTCCCGGTGCGGGTCGTGGAATCCGCCGATATGGGCGGCCTCAAGCAGCGGCTCGGCGTGCCGGCGGAACTGGCCTCCTGCCACACCGCCGAGGTGGGCGGCTATGTAGTCGAGGGCCATGTGCCCGCCGCCGCGATCCGCCGCCTGCTGGCCGAGCGGCCGGACGCGACGGGGCTGGCCGTTCCCGGCATGCCCGCCGGCTCGCCCGGCATGGATTTCCCCGGTGTCGAGCCGGAGCCGTATGAAGCGTTCCTGTTCGGCCCGACCACGCGCAGCTTCGGCCGCTTCCTCGGTTCGCGGGAAATCTGACACGGGTCTTCCGACATGACCGCCCGGCTTGCGAATGACCCGAAACAGCGCCCGGCTGAGGCGGCTTGCCTCCGCCGGCGGGAAGGCGGCGCATGACCGGGCGGGTGCGAGCTGTTTTCCGGGCAGGATACGGACGCTTGCGCCGGTTTGCGGTCGGCATCCTGCTGCTGGCCATCGGCGCCCTGGTCCTGCAGGCCCCGGCACATGCCAACCCCGCCGGTCACGCCGTCCACCGGCAACAGGCTGCCGGCACGGCAAGCCACTGCGTCGGCCATCACCTGCCGGACGACCTTGGCGCGGATCCAGCTACTGGCTGCGTGAAAGCCGACGGCAGCCCAGATCTGGCGGATTGCTGCCAGATCTGCCTGACCGCCGCGGTTCTCGTCGCGCCGCCGGAGTTCGGCCCGCCCGTGAGTGGCGAGGTTTTCACCGTTGCGCGCCCTGATCCGCATGGCCGATCCCCCGAAGGCATCCTGAGGCCGCCGCGTCGTGGCGCTGCGTGATGCGCCGGGATCGCCGCGAGATGTCTGCGGCCGATCCGGCGCCAATCCGAAAGACCGCATGAACAGATGGAGACGCGCGCCCGTAGGCCCGGGCCGGCGCTCCTGAACCAAAGGATGAAAACAATGAACCGAACCGCAATCGCCCTTGCTGTCAGCCTGCTGGCAGCCTTGCCAGGCGCTGCCCTCGCCCAGGCTGGGCATGATACTCACCATCCGACAACCCCGTCTGCCGAGGCCGGGCAGGCGCCCGCGCCAACGTCGCCCGCGGGCCAGATGCCCGCCATGCAAGGGATGATGCCCGAACAGTGCAAGGCCATGATGCAGGCCATGACCCCTGAATGCGCGGGCGCGATGCAGCAGATGATGCAGGGCGGGATGATGCAGGGGATGACGGGAGCGCCGAACGCCGGGGCGGCTCCGGCGAACGAAAGCCTTCCGGACTTCACCCGGGCCTATGTCGAGGCGATGGACGCGATGCACGCGCCGATGATGGACGGCGTCATGGCCGGCGATCCGGATGTCGCCTTCGTCCGCGGCATGATCCCGCATCATCAGGGCGCGATCGACATGGCTAGGATCGTCCAGCAATACGGCGACGATCCGCAAACCAAAGAATGGGCTACCCAGGTCATCGAAGCGCAGGAACGCGAGATCGCCGAAATGCAGGCATGGCTGGCGACGAAGGCCGGCGACGCACCGGCCGCGCTCGCCCGGACCGGCGGGACCGTCTGGTCCGCCAATGAAGGCGGCACCTCGATCAGCGCCATTGATCTCGGCACCGGAGCGGTCCAGACCGTTTCCATCCCGGTCGCGCCGCACAACGTCGATCTGACGCCCGACGGCAAGCTGCTGCTGGCGGTCGGTGATCCCGCCGCCGAGGGGGATCACGGGTCCGGCGGACACGGTCACGGCGCGGACGGCGCGGCCGAGGGTCAGCTGGCCATCCTCGATCCGCAGAACCTCTCGACGCCCAAGGCCATTGTCGCGGTAGGCTCGCACCCGGCCCATGTGGTCGCCGACCGGCAGGGGCGCGCTTTTGTCTCGCTGGCCGGCGGCGACGAGATCGCCGTGGTCGACCTCGCAAAGGCCGAGGTCATCGGGCGTATCCCGACGGGCGATTATCCGCACGGCCTGCGGCTCAGCCCGGACGAGACGCAGCTTTACGTCGCCAACGTCGAGGACGGGTCAGTTTCGATCATTGACACGGCCAGCCTCGCCGAGGCGGCACGCATCCCGGTGGGCACGGCGCCGGTTCAGGTCGGCTTCACCCCGGACGGGAGCCAGGTCTATGCCTCGCTGCGCGACGAGAACCGCGTCGCAGTCATCGACACCGCGACGCGCGAGGTCACGGGCAAGATCGAGGTCGGTCCCAATCCGATCCAAGTGATCGCAACCCCCGACGGCAAGCAGGTCTACGTCGCCAACCAGGGGACCGAGGCCGCGCCGAACGATACCGTGTCGGTGATCGACACCGCGACCGGTCAGGTGGTGAAGACCCTCACCACCGGCGGCGGCGCTCATGGCGTGTCGGCATCGGCCGATGGGGCCTTCGTGTTCGTGACCAACATTGCCGACGATACGGTGTCGATCATCGACGTGAGGAGTCAGGAAGTGGTCAAGACAGTGCCGGTCGGCGATCGCCCGAATGGCATCGTCTACGGTAGCGGAAGCCGATAGTTGGTAGGTGCCGGAGCGCATGCGCTCCGGCACCCAATCTAGGGCCTGAACAGCACCGTCCAGGCGCCGAAGCCCATCAGCCCGGCCAGTACAAGGGCAAGGATGATCATGGAAACACGGCGGGTCATGGTGTGACCTCCTTGCTGTCGTCCTTGCAGTCGGCGGCACCCCCAGGCGGTGGCTTCGCGCCACCCTGAACACCCGTGCGATAGATGACGAAAACCCGCGGCGCATCGGCGCGCATCCGGACGACATCGCCATGCAGCAAAAGCTGCACGACAAGACCCTGGATCATGCCCAGATAAAGCGTGGCTGCGGCCTCGATATCCAGTTCCCGGCTCAGCGCGCCTTCTGCCACGCCCGCCGACAGGATGCGGTGCAGCCGCATGGCGTAGTTTTCAAGCAGCGCGCGGGCCATCCGTTTCGCCGCCGTATCACTATTGCGCTGAAGCTGATCGAAGATCATCCGCGGCACACCGGGATGTTCGGCGATGAAGTCGATATGGCCCAGAAACATTGCCTCGAGTGCGGCCACGGGTTCGGCCTGCGCGCCCGCCAGCCGATCGATGCGCGCCAGCAGCCGGTCGGCCACCCACTCCATCGTCCCCAGCCAGAGCGCTTCCTTGTTCGGGAAGTGCTTGAACAGCGCCCCCTGGGTCATGCGCATATGTGCGGCAACCTCGGTGGTGGTGATGGTTTCCGGATTGGTGTGCGCTGCCAGTTCCACGACCGCCTCGACCGCCTCGGCGCGGCGCTGCTCGGCGGGCAGATATTTTGCACGCATGATTATGCCCTCGGATAAGCGTGTTTGATGAAAGTATGTGTTCGCCACCCCCGGCGGCGCGCTGCCAGCGTCACAACTCAGGAACCCGGCAACCTGCGTCTTTGCGCTGAGCGGCATGCGGTCTCAAGCCCGCGATGGCGGAGATTTGCGATCATCTCTCCAGCACATAGGTGCCGGGAGCATCCCCCAGCGGCGCAAGGCCAGCTTTTGTGGCCCCCATCGACGGCGGGGCGGCCTGTTCCCCGGACGAGTGCGCGGCCAGCCAATCGCCCCAGGCCGGCCACCATGAGCCTTGTTGCACCGGGATTTCCTTGCGCCACCTGTCGGGATCGGTAAAACGCTGGCCATGTTTGCGCGTCGCGATCTGGAAGCTGCGATTGGCGCGGCCCGGCTCGCTGACCACGCCGGCATTGTGGCCGCCGCTGGTCAGGGCAAAGGTGACGTCGGCGCCGCCGATCAGCCGATGGATCTTGTAAACGGTTTTCCACGGCGCCACATGGTCGCGTACCGTGCCGACGGCAAAGACCGGCACGTGGATGTCACTCGGCACCGCCGGAATGCCATCGACCAGATAGCGCCCGTCGGCGAAATCATTATCCAGATAGAGCTTGCGCAGATATTCGCTGTGCATCCGCGCCGGCATGCGTGTGGTATCGCTGTTCCAGGCCATCAGGTCGAACAGCTCTTGCCGTTCGCCCAGCAGATATTCCTTCATTCGCCGCGACCAGATCAGATCCTGTGAATTGAGCAACTGGAACGCGCCCGCCATCTGCCAGCCGTCCAGATAGCCCTTGTCGGCCATGATCGAGTCAAGAAAGGCAAGCTGGCTTTCGCCGATGAACAGCGACAATTCACCCGGCTCGCGGAAGTCGATCTCGGCCGCCAGGAGGGACATGCTGCGCAGCCGCGCGTCTCCGTCACGTGCCATGGCGGCCGCGGCCATCGCCAGCAGCGTGCCGCCAAGGCAATAGCCGACCGCATTCACCTGGCGTTCAGGCACGATGGTGCCCACCGCATCCAGCGCCGCCATCACCCCAAGCTCGCGATAATCCTCCATCCCCAGGTCGCGGTCATCCGAGCCGGGATTGCGCCACGAGATCATGAAGACCGTGTGCCCCTGATCGACCAGCCAGCGCACCATCGAATTGTGCGGCGAGAGGTCGAGAATATAGTATTTCATGATCCATGACGGCACGATCAGCACTGGTGCGGCATGGACCTTTGGGGTGGTGGGCGCATATTGGATCAGTTCAATCAGATGGTTCCGGAAGACGACCTTGCCCGGCGTCAGCCCCACATCCTTGCCGACAATGAAACCCTCGCTGCCCGCAGGTGGTGTGTCGGCAAGAATCCCGCCCAGATCCTCCAGCCAGTTCATCGCGCCCTGCCACAGGTTGGCGCCACCGGTCTCGGCGGTCTTTTGCAGCACCTCGGGGTTGGTCCAGAGAAAATTGACCGGCGACAACATGTCCAGCCATTGCCGGGCGGAAAAGGACACCATGTCCTCATGCTGGCCCGAGACGCCGCGCACCCCGGTGGTGGCGGATTGCCACCATTCCTGTTGCAGCAGGAAGCCCTGATGGATGACGTTGAAGGGCCATTTTTGCCAGGCGTCGCCTTCGAAACGGCGGTCCTGTTCCAAAGGCTCAACGCAGTTGGGGCAGTTGGGGTTGGCGGCCGAACGCAAGACATAGTTCAGAAACCGCCGGTGCCCGTCGAAGGCTTCTTCAAGCAATTTTCGCCGCTTGCCCGGCGAGATTGCCAGATGAAGCGCCCAGTCATGCCATGCGAGCTGCGCAGCGGCAGGCGACAGCCCGCGTGTGGCACGGGCAAGTGTCATATGCGCCAGCTGATCGAGCGGATCGGCACCCTGTGGCTCACCATCGCCCGCTGTTGCGGCGGTGACTGCCTCTGGCGAATCAGTCATGGTCACGCTCCACCTTAATAGAAGTAAACTATTACTTTCTTTTTGAAGTAAGGGCAACCACCTCGCAAAGCCGGTCTGTTCAGGCGATCGTAGACATCAGTTTTCCGGGATCCCGCCGGCGATCAGGAGGAAGGGACCCGCCGCAGCCGCTTCTGTCCGCTCCAGAACAAATGCGCCGGCATCCGATATCGCCTGACCTGGTCGCTGACGCATGCCTGGATAGAGCGCGGCAAGCATTGCATATCGGCTGTGTCCCTGTGCATCCGGAGATCGGATATCGCCAACATCAATGAGGGCGACGCCAGACGATTCGGTGGCGGCGGTAACCCGTGGATCCCCTACATTCAACGCCCCAACCCGCAGTTGTCCGGCGTTCAGGGGCCGCCCCGGCCATTCGATGTTGCCGGCCTTGTGCGTGGGCGGGATCGAGATGGAAAAGCGTGCCGCCGAGAAGGTCGTGGCTCGCGCATCACTGAAGCCAGATGCAGGATCGTCGGGGGAGTCCTGTCGCAACCGGTTGGTTGCTGCATACAGGGTCACGACATCTGCTCCCGGCAGACTTGGACCCGGCACCAGGACGCTGTCACCTGGTCGAGATGCACACCCAGCGCCCAGCCAGCGTATCACGAGAAGGACCAGCAGGAGGACCCGAACACGAATAATGTATCACGGCACCTTTCATGAGGTCGAAAATCATATCGACACGTAATAGAAGTAACCACTCACTAGTATCAATTCCCCAAGCAACCTCACCCTCAACTCACCAAGGCGCCTCAGTCAGGTAAAGCAAGCATCCAGTCGGGCTGCGAACGGCCGGCCGAAGGTCGGTCCGATTGTCGCGACTATCGGGCGCGGGCAGCTTCGCTCAGCTTCCGTGAAGCTATCGGGAGAACCACGATCGCCTCAAAGCCGGACGAGCTTCCCGGCCTTGGCGATTGCAAGGTGAGCTTTGACGAAATCCGATCGGCAATGCTGGCGACGATGGCAAGGCCAAGCCCGCTGCCTTCGGTTCCGGCTGTCCTCCTCTCGAAACGGCGGGTCAGCCGGCCAAGTGCTTCTGTCGGCACGACGGGGCCTTCATTGGCGACGCGGAACGTGCCGTCCTCACTGAGACTTGCAGCGATCGGCTTGTCAGATGCGCCGTGCCGCAGGGCGTTCTCGATGAGGTTGCGGCCGATGATGCCAAACGCATCGGGGTCGATGTCGGACATCACCGGGCGCTCCGGCAGGGCGAGCACGATCCGGTTCGGTGCTGTCCTCTCGATATCGTCCACGATCAGACGGGCGGTGAGGCGAAGATCGGACAGGTGATCAAGCCGCAACCGCCCGCCTTCCGCCCGGGCCAGTTGCAAAAGCCGTTCCGTGATCCGGGCCAGCCGTTTCAGCGAGGCCTCGATCTCGGCGGCCCTGTGGCTGGCGCCGGTGTCTTTCGTTTCCACCTGTATCCGCTGGGCCTGCGCGATTGCGCCCGCCAGCGGTGTTCGCAATTCATGCGCGGCGTTGGCGGCGAAGGTGCGTTCGGCCTCGAATGTGGATTTGAGCTGCGCCAGCAGCACGTTGATCGCCGCCCCTACCGGAGCGGCCTCGACGGGAAGATCGTCGCAGGCGACGGGGGCGAGGTCGCGCGGCGAACGCGCGGCCAGCCGGTCGCGGTAGCGGCGCAACGGGGCCAGACCCGAGCGGACGGCCAATACGATCGCCAGCAGCGCGGCAGGAATGAACACCAGCAACGGCAACCCCAGGCCCGCCCAGACATCGCGTGCCGCCGCCGCGCGATGGGCAAGGGGCTCGGCGACCGTGAGGCGGATCGTGCCTTGCAGGGCGTCCTCGCCATACAGGCGATGGGTTGCGGTCGTGCGAAAGCCCGGACCGTCCCATTCAGGGAAGATGGCGGGATCGGCCTCATGCGATTGCAGAAGAATTCGCCCTTCGTCATCGCGCACGATATAGGTGAGGAATTCGTCGTGGTCGCGCAGGTCGGCAAGGTGCTGCGTCACACCTTCCTCCTCACGTCCGACGATCTCGACAGCGGCCAGCGGCAGCAGGCGCTGCGCCGCCTCCTGTAGCGACGAGTCGAAGATCCTGTCCATTTCGTGCCGCAGCATGACCGCCGTGACGGCGGCGGCCGCGATCCACAGAAGCGTCAGAAGGATACCCAGCGACACCCCCAACCGCATCTGAAGGCTGCGTGGTATCGTCATGGCGCACCCAGCCGGTAGCCCAACCCGCGCTCGGTCTCGATCACCTCGGCGCCCAGCTTCTTGCGCAGCCGGCTGACATGGACCTCGATGGTGTTGCTTTCCACCTCCGTATCGAAGGCATAAAGCTTTTCCTCAAGCTGTGCCTTGGACAGAAGCTGCCCCGGGCGGGTGAGGAACGCCTCGAACAGTGCCCATTCACGTGCGGTGAGCTGCACCGGCCGGCCGTCGCGGCGGATGCTGCGCGAGGCGAGGTCGACGGTAAGCGCGCCGTGGACGATGATCGGGTTGGGATTGCCGCTATAGCGCCGCGCGACCGAACCGATGCGCGCGGAAAGCTCGGCCAGATCGAAGGGCTTCACCAGATAGTCGTCGGCACCGGCATTCAGCCCTTCGATCCGGTCCGAAATCTGGTCCAGCGCGGTCAGGATGATCACCGGCGTTACGTCGCCGCTGGTGCGCAGCGACCGAAGGAAGGTAATGCCGCGTCCGTCGGGCAGCATGAGGTCCAGCAAGACCAGTTCATAGCCGGCGCCGGCCATCGCATCGCGGGCCGTGTCCAGGCGCGTTACCCAGTCCACCGACTGGCCACCCGCGGCGATCTGGTCCCGCACGGCGGCGCCCAGAACGGTATCGTCTTCGATCAGCAGGATCCTCATGATCTTCCCACTCGTTTGCCTCTGGCCATTATGGCGATCCGGGCTGACGCAAAGCTGATGGCGGGACGCCCCGGGCTTCAGCATCCCGTCAGGTTCGCGGCGCAGAATGTCATCCAATGGCCGTTATACGGAGTGTGGTCCATGAAGAGATCGCTGACAATTCTGACCTTCCTCGCGGCTCTTCCGTCCGGGGCTGCACTTGCCGGCGGCGACTGTGCCGTGCCGCTGGCAGACTGGCAGCCAAGAAGCGCGGTAGTGCGGCTCGGGGAAGAAAACGGATGGGTGGTGCGGCGCATCAAAATCGACGACGGCTGCTACGAGATAAAAGGTACAGACCGGGAAGGACGCCGCATCGAGGTGACGGTCGATCCCGGCACGCTTCAGGTGATGGAGATCGAATACGAGGACGGAGATGATCGGCGCTCCCGCGAGGGCAGAGAGCACAAACAAGACTGAGATGATGAAGGGTGACGGCATTCAGGACGTCGCCGACACCAAGCGCACCGTGATGGTCTGGGATCCGTTGGTGCGCAGCTTTCACTGGGGTCTGGTTGCCGCCTTTGCAGTGGCATGGCTCGCGGCGGACGAGGTGCAGCCGCTTCACGAGGCGACCGGTTACGCGGTGGCGGCATTGCTTGCCCTCCGCCTGATCTGGGGTTTCGTTGGCAGCCGCCATGCCCGCTTCACGCAATTCGTGCGTGGCCCCGCCGCGACGCTGGCCTATCTCGGGGATATGCTGCACCGGCGCGAGCGACGCCATCTCGGGCACAACCCGGCCGGCGCCGCGATGATCGTGGCACTCATGGTCACGCTTTCCGGCACCGCGCTGAGCGGCTGGCTGCTCGAACAATCGATCGAGGAAGCCCGGGCCGTGACGGTTGCGGGCGAGCACGGAAACCGGGAAGTCAGAGGGGACAAGACCTTGAAGGAGGTGCATGAAATGCTGGCCAACATGGCTTTGGTTCTCGTGGCCTTGCATGTTGGGGGTGTGGCCGTCACCTCATGGCGCCATCGGGAGAACCTGCCCCGTGCTATGGTCACCGGCCGAAAGCGCCTTCCTGGCGCAAATGATGCGGCCTGATCGTTACGCGCATTGCCGCTGTGGTTTCGGCCCCGCCTGTCTGGTGGGGCCTGTTTGTTTTGTGCAACCGCTGCGGTTCGTCGCGGCAGGCTGACAAGAAGCTGACGCAGGGTTTCCGCGGCGATCAGGATCACGTCAGCCACGCCCTCCAGATTGGTTTCAGCAGGCAACCAAGGCTGAGGAGCATAGCCATGAAAACCATCCTGACCGCCACCGCATTCGCTCTCATGATCCCCGCCGGGGCCGCGTTCGCTGATGAGAAATGCAACGTGCCGACCGAGAACATGCAATCGTGGGAAGCTCTCATTCAAGTGACCGACGAGTTCGGCTGGACCATCTCGAAAATGGAACTCGACGACGGCTGCTACGAACTGAGCGTCATCGACCAGGGCGGCAACGTCCTGAAGATGACCGTCGATCCCGGAACGCTTGATGTGATCGAGGGCAAGATCAAACGCTGGAGCGACGGCACCAAGCCCGAAAAGCGCGACTGATGGCCGCAAGGGTCTACCTCATCATCGAGGTGGACCTCTTTCCACACGGGTGTTCGCCTCGGCCATAGCCGGGAAAGTGCCCCCCGAGATGATCGTAAAGGACATTCGAACCATGAAAACTCTATTGATCGCCGTAGCCGCTCTCGCGGTATTGCCTGCGGCGGGGGCGATGGCAGGTGACGACTGCCATGTGGGGCACGGGGCCTGGCAACCGCGCGAAGCGGTAATGCAGGCGGCAACCGGCCTCGGTTGGCATGCTGAGAAGATCGAGGCGGACGACGGCTGCTGGGAGGTCAAGGGACGCGATGCCCAGGGCCGTCGCATCAAGGCCAAACTGGATCCCGCGACGTTGCAGGTCGTCAAATTGCGCCACAGGGATGGCCAGCAGGTCCGCGAGCGGGATCGCGGCAATGCACCCACCGTCGCTCCGTCGGCACCCCCCTCCAATCCGCTGTTCCAGAACGACACCCCGCCCGTTGTGCGGGTGAACTGACATATCAGGCAGAAGAGGGCAGAGTCATGAAATCCATCCTTGCAGCACTCGCGCTGACTTCGGCCTTGGTGGCGCCCGGCCTTGCCATGGCCCGGCCGGTTACCCTCACCACCACCCTGAACACGTACGGTGGCGATGGTGCCTATCTCGTCCTCTACGTCATCGATGCGCAGGGGGCGTATGCCGGAACCCTGTGGATGGCCGGCGGCAAGTCGAAATATTACGAACATTTCGGCGACTGGTATCGCGCCACCGGCGGCGACCCGGCGCAGGTCGACGGCATCACCGGCGCCAGTGTCGGCGCGGGCCGGTCACTCGAAATCACCCTCGACCTTGCCGATGCGCTGTTCGATGCGGGCTATACGCTGCATGTCGACGCCGCCGTCGAGCACATGCGCGACAGCCCGAACGACATCGCCGTGCCGCTGACGACGGCAGGAGCGGGAAAGCCTGCGCCCGGCCGCAGGTATGTCGCCAGCCGCGCATGAGGTGCTGGAGATCGACCGCGTGACCGGGCTGGTCAGGAAACACACGCCGATCACGCTCGACCTGAACGGAATCGCCAGGGGCTACGGCATCGACAGGTTGGCCGAAATGTTGCAGGGCTTCGGCATCGCCGGGTTCCTTGTCGGCATCGACGGCGAGATGCGGGCCTCCGGGCTGCGGCCCGATGGCATACCCTGGACCGTCGCCGTCGAGGCGCCCGATCCCGAACGCCGCGCGCCCCACTCGGTCCTGATGCTGCAAGATGCCGCCGTCGCCACCTCGGGCGATTACCGGCATCATGTCACCGTTCAGGGCCAGCGCCTGTCGCATACGATGGACCCGGCGACGGGCGGCCCGCTGCGGTCGTCGCCGGCCTCGGTCACGGTCGTCACGGGCAGCTGCGCCGAGGCCGATGCCTGGGCAACCGCGCTGATGGTGCAGGGTCCGCAGGCTGGCGGCGAACTCGCTGCACGTCTTTCCCTCGATGCGCTGTTTCTCATGCGCGAGGCAGGCGGCATCCGGACCCATGCCGTCGGGGCGTTGTTCGACAGCCAGATGGTATCGGCGGCAGGCCGCGAGGGACTGGTTCGTGCCTGAGATCTGTCCATTCGCGCAATGGGTCTTTGCAGATTTTGTCAATTCCCGTGCGAAAACGGACAGCCTATGTCTATCCCAAGCCCGGCGCTTCTGTCGATGCCCGCCGCGGCCAGAACCACTTAGCAGATACAGGAGATCACCGTGCGGACTGCAAAATCTTTCACTACCGTCGCTGTCGCTCTCGCCCTTGCGCTGGGGCCGTCCGGCATTGCTGCCGCGCAATCCCAGGGACATGACGGCCATGGTGCGGGGGCCATCGAGATCACGCTGAACGATGGCGCCAAATGGCAGGGCGATCAAAACATGATCACCGGCATGACCGCGATTCACGGAACCGTGGCCGCGAACCTGGACGCGATCCACAGCGGCACCCTGCCGGCCGATGCCGCGAAAGGGGTCGCTGCCGATGTCCAGAAGCAGGTCGATTTCATGGTCGAGAACTGTGTGCTGGAACCCGAGGTGGACGAGCAGTTCCATGTTGTCCTCGGGGAGGTGATGACCGGCATCTCGGCATTGGAAGCCGGCGAGGTCGAGACTGGCGCGGTGACGATCGTTCAGGCGTTGAACGCCTATGGCGAGCATTTCGAGCATCCGGGCTGGCAGATGATCGACTGACGCCACGGGCGCAGGCATGGGCCGGCGCGGGTATCACGCCTGCGCCGGCCTTGTCTTGCACGGGCAGCGCCCCTCCAGCAGGTCGGCATCGGCAGCCAGCGCCGCGCCCAGGAAATCCAGAAAGATGCGGATGCGAGCGGTCCGGCGCAGGTCCTCATGGGTCAGCAGCCACAGGTCCAGCCCGAAATCCTCGGGCAGCGCGGCGGCGCGGATCAGGCCGGGGTCGCAATCGGCGATCACGCAGGGCAAGGCGGCAAGGCCAATCCCCGCCTTCGCCGCGGCATGGGCGGCGGTGATCGAATTTGTCCGATAGACCTGCCGCGGCTGCGGCCACCAGCGCGCCAGATTGCGGCTGAGCGGGCCATGCGCAGCGCCATAGCCAATCCAGTCGGCATCACCCGGGTCAGCGGGCGCCCGGCCCGCCGCCGCATAAACGGCAAAAGCCAGCCGCCCGACCCGCCGCCCGACCAGCGTTTCCTGGGCCGGATTGCCGATGCGCAGGGCCATATCGGCCTCGCGCTTGGTCAGGTCCAGCACCGTGTCGGCAACGATCACCTCGATTTCGATCTCGGGCCATTCGGCGCGAAAGGCGGCGACATGGCGGGGCAGCACGCCCACCGCCAGCAGGTCCGTCGTGGTGATGCGGATCGTGCCATGGGGCCGCTGGTCCTGACCGGTCACCTTGAGCGCCAGCGCGGTGATTTCTTCCTCGATGCGGATGACGGAATCGTGCATCTCCTCGCCCGCCGCCGTCAGGGCATAGCCGCCGGGAAGCCGGTCGAACAGCCGCACCCCCAGCCTTGTTTCAAACGCACCGATGCGGCGAAAGACGGTGGAATGGGTGACGCCAAGGCTGCGCGCGGCCCCCGAAAGCGATCCCGCCCGCGCCACGGCCAGAAACAGCCGCAGGTCGTCCCAATCCTGCCCCTGTGCATTCATGCAATGGTCCCTTGCCTGAATTGCCAATCCTGATCCTGAAAGGACAGCATATGTTGAGTTCACAAGCAATGACCGCCCCACCTGGCGGCGACATGAAAGGATCCAGCCATGACCAAGACCATCCTGCGCAGCGACGAATTTTCCTGCCCCTCCTGCGTCACCAAGATCGAAAAGGCGCTGGCGGCGACCCAGGGCGTGACCAGCGCCAAGGTGCATTTCAGCACCGGCCGCATCGAGGTCGAACATGACCCCGCATCCGCCCCGGTCGAGGCCCTTGTCTCGGTGGTGAAATCCACCGGCTACGAGGCCCGCCCCGCCGCATTCTGACGCAACCCTTTCCAGCCCGGCCGTGCCTGCCCGCGCGGCCGGGGCTTTACATCGATGAGGCCCCGCATGTTGACCCCGATCCTGACAATCCTTCGCCAGCCGGCCAGCCGCAGGAAGTGGCTGACGATCACCAGCGGCAGCCTGATCGTGCTGGGCCTGATCGCCCTTTACGGGTTCGGCCTGCGCGGGCTTTGGGCGGCCGCGATGGTGACGGCGGCCTTTGTCGCCGGCTCTGACATTGCCTGGCGCGCGGTGCAGGCACTGCGCATCCGCCATTTCTCGATTGAACTACTGGTAACCGTCGCCGCCATCGGTGCGCTGTTCATCGGCGAATACTGGGAATCCGCCGCCGTTACCTTCCTGTTCAGCTTCGGCGCCTGGCTTGAGGCGCGCACCCTGCGCCAGACCCGTGGCGCGCTGGCCGATCTGCTGAAGGCCGCGCCCGAGGTTGCCACCGTGATCCGCGACGGCCAGCCGGTCGAGATCGCCGCCAGCGCCGTCCAGCCGGATGAGGTCGTGCTGGTGCGCGCCGGAAACCGCATCCCCGTCGATGGCGAGGTCATTGACGGCAACGCCGCCGTTTCCGAGGCCGCCATCACCGGCGAGCCGATCCCGGCGGAAAAGGCCCCCGGCAGCCATGTCCATGCCGGCACCATCGCGGAAAACGGCGTGCTGCGCATCCGCGCCACCGGCATCGGCGCCGATACCACGCTGGCCCGCATCATCCGCCGCGTCGAAGAGGCGCAGGAGGAACGCGCCCCCAGCCAGCGCATGATCGAGCGTTTCGCCCAATGGTATACGCCCGGCATCATGGTGCTGGCGCTTGGCGCCTGGGCGGTAACGCAGGATATTCGGCTGGCGCTGACGCTGCTGGTCGTGGCCTGCCCCGGCGCGCTGGTGATCTCGACCCCGGTCTCCATCGTTGCCGGTATCGGGCGGGCGGCGCGGTCGGGCATCCTTATCAAGGGCGGGCAGCATCTGGAAAGCGCGGGCCGCATCGACATGCTGGCGCTGGACAAGACCGGGACGCTCACCGAGGGCCGCCCGAGCCTGGTCGAGGTGCTGCCGCTGGCGGGTGTGGACCGCGCCGAACTGCTGCACTGGGCCGCCATCGCGGAATCCGGCTCGGATCACCCCTTGGGCCGGCCCATTGTCGCCGCCGGTCGTGCCGAGGGTGACATTCCCGCCCCCGAGGCGGTCGAGGAAGTGGCCGGCATGGGTCTGGTGGTCAACCATCAAGGCCGGCAGGTCGCGGCGGGCAACCGGCGGCTCTTCGACAGGCTGGGCATCGCCTTCGACCCCGAGGCCGAAGCTGCGCTGGCCGGGGTTCTCGGTCGCGGGCGCACGCCGATCATCGTCGCGCTGGACGGGCGGATCGCGGGCATCTTCGGCCTGTCCGACCAGCCCCGCCCCTCGGCCAGGGGCGCCATTGCCAGGCTGCGCGACATCGGGGTCAGCCGCATCGCCATGCTGACCGGCGATCAGCCGCAGGCCGCCCAGGCCATTGCCGCCGAAATCGGCATCGACGAGGTTCATGCCGGCCTGCTGCCCGAGGACAAGCTGGACCTGATCCGCCGCTTTCAGGCCGAGGGCCGCCATGTCGCCATGATCGGCGACGGCATCAACGACGCGCCGGCGCTGGCGGCCGCCGACACCAGCATCGCCATGGGGGCGGCGGGCTCTGACGTGGCGATCGAGACCGCCGACATTGCGCTGATGGCCGACGATCTGGAAAAGCTGCCCGAGGCGATGGCGATTTCCCGCGCGACGCTGCGCAACATGCGCCAGAACCTCGTCATCGCGCTGCTGACCGTGGCGGGGCTGCTGTTTGGCGTGTTCAACGGCGATGTGCATATGGCCGAAGGCATGCTGATCCACCAGCTTTCGGTGCTGGTGGTGATCGCGAACGCCATGCGCCTGCTGCGCGTCCCGCGCGGTCCCGGCGCACGTCGGGCTGCGCAGGCAACGATGCCCGCGACCGCCTAGGCGCTTGCACCGCCACGGCAAATCCGCTCCCGTGCCCCTGGCGCGGGGGCGTTTTCATGGGGGATGACATGACCGATAGCAATGATGCCAGACAGATCGGCGAGGTTCTGGATTTCTGGTTCCCCGAGGGCCGCGCGCCGGATATCGACCCCGACCGCCATGCCGAGCTGTGGCGCTGGCGGATGCATGGCGGCGCGGACGGTGCGATTGCGGCGCGCTTTGGCCCGCTGACCGAACGCGGCGCAGCGGGGGCGCTGGATCATTGGGCGGCAACGCCCGAGGGCCGGCTGGCGCTGATCGTGGTGCTGGACCAGTTCCCGCGCTCGCTATGGCGGGGCAGCGCGCGGGCGTATGCGCAAGACCCGGCGGCCCTGGCGCAGGCGCTGGCGGGGCTGGACAACGGAGACTGGGCGGCACTTGGCCTGCCGTGGTTCCAGATCACCTTCACCCAGCCCCTGGGCCATGCCGAGGGGCCGGGCCATCTGGCCCGCATCGACCGGCTGATCGCCCTGCGCCGCGACATTGCCGCCCGCGCGCCGGCGCCGTTGCGGCCGCTCTATGCCTCGCTCGTCGATCAGGCGGGGCAGGTGCGCCGCGTCATCGCCAGCTTTGGCCGCCACCCGCACCGCAACGCCACCTTTGGCCGCAGATCGACGCCCGAGGAGGAAGCGTATCTGCAAAGGGGCGATTTCCCCCATCAGCGCGCCTTCAGGGAGTGACGCCCCGCCGGTCAGGCCGGCTGCGCGGCGCCCGTCAGCGCCTGTCCGCTCGCCGGTGCCTTGGGCCGGCGGATCGGGTCCGACAGCAGGCGCAGCCCGTTCAGCACCACCAGCACCGTGCCGCCTTCATGGCCGATCACCACCAGAGGCAGCGGCAGGTCGAAGAACAGCCCGCCGACGATCAGCACCAGCATGGCGCCGATGGCGAAGGTCAGGTTCTGGCGGATGATCCGTGAGGCGCGGCGCGACAGGCGCTGCGCATCGGCCAGCCGCTCCATATCCTCGGACAGTAGCGCCACATCGGCGGCCTGAAGCGCCACCTCGGACCCTGCCGCGCCCATGGCGATGCCGACATCGGCGCGGGCAAGGGCGGCGGCATCGTTCACCCCGTCGCCGACAAAGGCGACCTTGCCGCTGTCGGTCAGCGCGCCGACCGCACGAACCTTGTCCTCGGGCAGCATTTCGGCGTGGATTTCGCCAGGGGCAAGGCCAAGCTGCGCGCCGATGCGCAGGGCGACCGGGCGGCGGTCGCCGGTCATCATCACGATGCGGCGCACGCCCCCCTTGCGCAAAGCCGCCAGCGCCGGGGCCGAACTGCCGCGCGGCGCATCGGCGACGGTGACGGCACCCAGCACCTGCGCGCCGCGGCCCAGATAGACCACCGTGTCCGTGCCTTCGGCCAGCACTTGGAAGGCGGGGTGATCCAGTGCAGCGCCCATCGCCTGCGCAAGATAGGGATTTCCAGCCCAGACCGGGCCAGAGGCATCACGCCCCTCGATGCCGATGCCAGGCCTTGCGTTGACATCCGTCACCTCGATCGGCTGCAAGCCGCGGGCCACGGCCTCGCGGTGGATGGCGGCGGCGATATGGTGTTCGGAATGCGCCTCAAGCCCCGAAAGCAGCGACAGGAAGCCGTCCTGATCGCCGTCCAGCGCGACAAGCTGCGTCACCGAGGCGCGACCTGTGGTCAGCGTGCCGGTCTTGTCAAAGGCGAAGGTATCGACGCTGGCCAACGTTTCCAGCGCACCGCCGCCCTTGAACAACACACCGCCGCGCGCCGCCGCCGACAGCGCCGACAGGATGGCGGCGGGAACCGAGATGACGATGGCGCAGGGGCTGGCCGCGACCAGCAATGTCGCAGCCCGGTAAAGCGCCTGTTCCCAGTCGTGTCCCAGGAAATAGAAGGCGGCGAAGGCGAGCAACGCGCCCGCCATGACGGCGACCGTGTAGCGTTGCCCGAACCATTCGCTGAACCGCTCGGACGGGGCGCGGGCGGCCTGCGCCGCGGTCACCAGCCGGATCATGCGGGCGATGGTGCTGTCGCTGACGGGGCGGGAGATCGAAACCTCCAGCACGCCGTCCAGATTGATCGTGGCCTCAAAGACCTGCGCCCCGGCCTCTTTCGACACGGGCATGGATTCGCCGGTGATATTAGCCTCGTCGATGCCGCCGCGCCCGGTGACGACGACGCCATCGCTGGGCACCCGGGCACCGGGGCGCAGCACCACCACGTCGCCGACGGCGAGTGCTGCTGCCGCAACCTCCTCGACGCCGCCGGCGGTCTTGCGCAAGGCGGTCTCGGGGCGCAGCGCCATCAGCGCCTCGATGGCCCGCCGTGCCCGGCCAAGCGCACGTTCCTCCAGCGTGGTCGAGATGCTGAACAGCGTCAGCAGCACCGCACCCTCGAACGGGGCGCCGACCACGGCGGCGGCAATGGCGGCGGCGATCATCAGCAGGTCGATGTCCAGCACCCGCTCGCGCCACAAGGTCGAAAGCGCGCGCCAGCCGGTCGGCAGGCCACCCGCGAGATAGACCAGCACCAGACCCGGAAGTTCAATGGGCGCCCATGCCTCGCCCGGCAGCCACCGCCCGGCAGCCGCCATTGCGAGGCCCAGCACGGTGGCCAGCGAAAGGGCCAAGGACAGGTCGATGGAAGAGGATTTGGTCATGTCACGGTCCTGGCTGGCGCGGCTGCGGTATGGGGCCGCTGTCGCTGGCTGGCTTGGGTTTACGCCTTGATCAGTGGGCGCGGCGGCCGCGAAAGGCAAGCGCGGCAATCACCATCCAGACGCTGGTGCGCAGGATCATCGCGCCCACGGTGCGCGCCTCCCAGGCGCCACCCGAGACCACATGCCACAGAAAGGCCGCGAAGACCACCACTGTCGCCAGCGCAATGCCCAGCGACAGCATCGGCGCCCATCGTGCGCCGAGCCACAGGCCGATTCCAGCCAGAACATAGGCGAACCCGGCAAGGAAGTTGAACCACAGCACGAAGGGCACCGCTGCACCCATCTCCACGCCGCCGAACAGGGCGCGACTGCCCGACAGGATGGTCAGGAGGCCAAAGACCGTCGCCACGGCGGCGGTAATGGTCAGGGTGCGCGATCTTGTCGTCATGTCTGCCTCCGGGGTTTGCGGATCGGCGGGGCGCGTGTGGCCTGGCCGTCCATGGGTTACGGGCTACGATGTGTCAGGCGCTGCCAAGCATGCGCCGCAGCACATCGGTCTTGAGCCAGAAATGATGGTAAAGTGCGGCGAGGATATGCAGGATGACCAGCGGAACCAGCGCCAGCCGCGCGATGGAATGGGCTTCGCCAATCGCCTCGACGCCGGAAATCCACGCGGCCATGCCGGAAAGCGCCATCAGGATCAGCAGGAGGTTGAGGGCCACATGCGTGCCCGTGGCCAGAGCCTTCAGGGCCGGGTGCTCGCCTTCCGGCAGGCCCGGAACGCCGCGCCGACGACGCAGCACCAGCCGCCATAGAACGAGAACGAGGAGCAGCGCGCCGGCAACGGCATGAGGATTGATCGTCGGCTGGTTCGGCAGCGTGCCGTCCATCCGCCCGTCCCATGCCCCGACGATGCCTTCATTCATGAGGATCTGGAAAAAGACGAGGGTTGCAATGACCCAGTGCAGGATGATCTGGGGTCTGGAATAGGATGTCGGTTGCATCTTGGTTTTGCCTTTTCAAGGACGGGTGAAGTTGCAGGGCCGGAGGCAAGGATCGGGGTGCGGGGTCTTGTGGTCATGTCTGCCTCCCCGCAAGCCCGTCACGCACTGACCAGATGGCCGTCGCGCAGGTGGATCAGTCGGTCGAAGCGGTCGAAGATCTTTTCGTCATGGGTGACGGTAACGATGCAGGCCTCCTGCTCGACCGCGAGCTTGCGCATCAGGTCCATCACCAGCCCGGCGCGCGCGCCGTCGAGCGCCGCGGTAGGTTCGTCGGCAAGGATGATCCGGGGGCGGTTGGCGAGCGCGCGGGCAATTGCCACGCGCTGCGCCTCGCCGCCCGACAGCAGCGCCGGCTTGACCATCGCGCGATGGCCGACTTCCAGGTAGTCCAGCAACTCGCGCGCCCGTGCCCGGCCTTCCTCGGCGGGCCGGCCGGCAAGATCGAGCACGACCGCGACATTCTCCTGCGCCGTCAGGAAGGGCAGCAGGTTGTGGCTCTGGAAGATGAAGCCGATCTTGTCGAGGCGCAGCCGCCTCAGGTCGCGCCGCAGCCATTTGCCGTCGAAGACCGGCTCGCCGTCCAGCACCACGCGGCCCGCCGAGGGGGCGAGGATGCAGCCGATGACGTTGAGCAGCGTCGTCTTGCCCGACCCGGACGGGCCGAGCAGCGCGATCACCTCGCCGGCCCGCACGGTCAGATCGACCGCGCGCAGGGCATCGACGCGGGTTTCGCCCTCGCCGAAATGCTTGGCCACGTTCGTAACCTCGATCAGGGTGTCGCCAAGTGCCATGTCGGTCAGCTCCCGAGCGCGGTGGCCGGGTCGACCTTCATCGCCGCCCGCACGCCAAGCGCCGAGGATAGAAGGCAGACGGCGGCGATGATGCCGGCAAGGACCATGACGTTGAACGGCTCCAGCACCACGCGGCGGGGGAAATAGTCCTTTACCGTCAGGATCAGCATGAGCCCGATCCCCCAGCCTGAAGCACCAAGGATCATCGCCTGCTGTACGATCAGCCCGATGATGGTCCGGTCGGGTGCGCCGATCAGCTTCAGCGTGGCGATCTGCTTCAGCTTCTCCATAGTCATGGTGTAGATGATCAGCGCGATCACCACGGCGCTGACCGACAGCAGGATGCCGAGAAACAGCCCGATCTGGCGGCGGGCCTTGTCGACCACGGAGGCGAGCAGCAATTCCTCCTGCTCTCCTTGCGTTATCGCGGCAAGGTGTTTCCACTGGCGCACGGTCGCGGTCAGAAGATCGATATCGGCCCCCGGTGACATGCGGGCAATCACGGCGGCGACCGAGGCGGATTTGACGGAGACAGCCCCGCGCGCCGCCTGCACCCGCTGGGCCGCCGGGTCCAGTTCGGTCTGAAGCGCCATCGCATCGGCCAGCGTCACATAGACCGCCGGATCGCCGCCCGAATTCATCGCGCCTTCCACCAGCCCGACCACGGCAAAGCGGTTGCGGCCAAGCCGGATCGTCTCGCCGGGCCGAAGGCCGGTCTTGCGGTCGGCGACCACCTCGAAATGGCTGGCACCGATGCCGCGCCCCTCGACGATGGCAAGCGGCCCGCCGGGGCGACCCGGCTCGTAGCCGATGACATAAAGGCGCAGCGTCTGCCCGCCATGGGGCGCCTCGACGTTCTGATAGTTGACTGCGCCGACCTCGGCCACGCCGGGCATCCGCGCCACCGCGTCGCGCGTGTCGGCGGGAATGCTCGACGCCTCCGCGAACGGCCCCCTGGTGCCGGCCTCGACCACCCAGATATCCACCGCCGGTGCCTTCACCACCGCCAGCGCGTCCGAGACGAGGCCGTTATAGATGCCGATCATCGCCAGCACGACCGTCATCAAGAGCCCCAGCCCGAAACAGGTCAGCACGAAGCGGAACAACCCGTGGCGGATGTCCTTGAGCGCGAGGTTCATGGCGCCTCGCCGATGCGCGCGCGGCGGCCTTCGGTGGCACCGCCGGGCGGGCGGGCGACGATGGCGGCACCTTCGGGCAGGGCGCCGGTGACCTCGACCCGGCCGCGGTCGTCGCGGGCGCCGAAGGTCAGCGCCGCGCGGGCAAGGCGACCGTCCTGCACCACCCAGACCGTGCCGTGATGGCCGTCAAAGCCGGTGATCGCGACCTCCGGCACCATCAGCGCGCTCGCGCGTGTGCCGGTCAGGATGCGCACTTCGGCCTGTTCGCCCAGGAACATCTGGGCCGGGCAGTCGGCGCAGGTCAGCCAGACGCGGCGTTCTTCGTTCACGCGGTCGCTCTCAACGCCGATGCGGGCGATGCTGCCGTGGAATTCGACCGAGGGCTGCGATCGCAGCCGGATCATGCCCGGCTGGCCAAGTGCCAGCTGCCCGGCGCGCTCTTCATCGACATAGGCCTGAATCCAGATGGTGGCCGGGTCGATCAGGGTGAAGATCGCATCGCCGGCCTTCACCACCGTGCCCGGCTCGGCATGGCGGGTGACGATCAGTGCGTCATAGGGCGCGAGCAGCCGGTGATGGCCGAGAAGGGCTTCCTCCTGCCGCAGGGCCGCGGCCGCATCAAGGCCCTGCGCCCGGATCACGGCCATATCAGCCTCGGCCACCGCCAGATCGGCGCGGGCCACGTCCGCATCGCGCTGCGTTTCCTCGGCGCGCTGGACCGACGCGATATCACGCTGCACCAACCCTTGCTGGCGGCGGTTCGCCGCCTCACGCTCGGCCAGAACGGCATGGGCGCGCATCACGGCTGCGGCGGCCTTGGCAAGATTGGCCTCATTGGCCGCCACCGCTGCACCCGCGCGGGCAACGCGCGCTTCCTGCTCGGCAGAGTGGAGGACGGCCAGTTCCTGCCCCCTGGCCACGCGGTCGCCGACATCGGCGGCCAGCGAGGTCAAGGCAGCGCCCACCTCGAAGCCGACACGGCTGAGTATCCGCGCCTCGACAGTGCCGAGCCCGTAGATACGAAGGTCCACATCATGTTCGGGCTGAACGACCGCCACCGTCAGCGGGCGTTCGGTGAAGAACAGAAAGCCGACAGTGACAGCCGCCGCTAGAAGAATACCCGATAGCCAGATGCGCCGCATCGTCTATTCTCCTTCCGCAGCCAAAAGCCGGCACTGCGCGTCGAACAGGCGCAGCCCCTCGGCTCGCAAGTCGAAATCGCGGGCGCCGAGCGCCCAGCGGATCGCCACGCCCTGCACGAGCGAGGTCAGCAGCACCGCCGCATCGTTTGCGGGTATGTCGCCGCGCAACACGCCGGCTTTCTGCCCGGCTCCGACCTCTATCGCCAGGAGGCCGTGAAAGGTCGTGAGCCTGCCGTGAAAGGTGGTGCGCAGCTCAGCGTTGGTGACATTCAACTCACGCGAAAACAGCAGCATGGGAAGGGCAGGGGTAGCAGCGATCTGCGCGAACTGTGCGGAAATCAGTGCACGCAACCTGACCATCGGGGTGTCTCCGAGGCGCAATGCATCTTCCCACGCCGTTGCCAGCCCCTCGGCCACATGCTCGGCCACGGCCTGCCACAGCGCGGCCTTGGTCGGGAAGTGCCGGAACAGCGCCGCCTGCGTGACGCCGATCCGCGACGCGACCGCGCCTGTCGTCACCCGGTCCGGCCCGATCCTGTCGGCCAGGTCGAGCACGGTGGCCACGATCTCGGCCTTGCGAAGCTCGGCTGACTTGCGCACGGGGTGTTTTTTTAGTGAGTGAGTAGTCACAAACATACTTAGGCGGACTCCTGCGATGCGTCAATCACGTGGCGTCATTTTCTGCATGCATTGATTGCTGCGACACCGGGAACTAGGCGGGCAAGAGGGAGGCCGGCCGATCTCTGCCCCCGACGCGGCGAATACGGAAGACAACACGTAAGTTCGTCCAACGGACGGGCGTTGTTGCAGAACTCGGCGTTTTGGCGTGATGCCCCTTACCCCGCTGATATCATGCCATGCGTTCGATCTCGGCGGTGCCGAGAGCATTGAAGCGGTTCATGAGAGCGATGCGGATATGGATTTCGGCGGTCTGGCGGTCGGGGTCTCGTGAGGCGATGCGCTCGCCGAAGGATTTC
>JAUQYA010000044.1 GCA_030837785.1 Albidovulum sp. | reverse complement strand
CGCGGCCCCGAGGGCCGCGCCCGCCGTTGTGCCTCCGCCGGAAGACCGACGCTCAGGGGCGCTCAGGGGCGCTCAGGGGCGCTCAGGCCTCCATCACCTCGTCGCCGCCGTCCTCCGCCACGGCGCCGAAGTCGAGCCCGTGGCTCGCGCGGATCTTGTCCTCGACCTCATGGGCGATGGCGGGGTTGTCCTTGAGGAACTGCTTGGCGTTCTCCCGCCCCTGGCCGATCCGCTCGTCGCCGTAGGAATACCAGGCGCCCGATTTTTCGACCACGCCGGCCTTGACGCCGAGGTCGATCAGCTCTCCGGTCTTGGAAATACCCTCGCCATACATGATGTCGAACTCGACCTGCTTGAAGGGCGGGGCCACCTTGTTCTTCACAACCTTCACCCGCGTGGTGTTGCCCACGACCTCCTCGCGGTCCTTGATCGCGCCGATGCGGCGGATGTCGAGCCGGACACTGGCATAGAATTTCAGCGCATTGCCGCCCGTCGTCGTCTCGGGGCTGCCGAACATCACGCCGATCTTCATGCGGATCTGGTTGATGAAGATCACCATGCAGTTCGACCGGCTGATCGAGGCGGTGAGCTTGCGCATCGCCTGGCTCATCAGCCTGGCATGGACGCCGACATTCGAATCGCCCATCTCGCCCTCAAGCTCGGACTTCGGCGTCAGCGCCGCGACAGAGTCGATGACGACGAGGCTGACCGCGCCCGAGCGCACCAGCGTGTCGACGATTTCCAGCGCCTGTTCGCCGGTGTCGGGCTGGCTGATCAGAAGCTCGTCGAGGTTGACGCCGAGCTTCTTGGCATATTGCGGATCGAGCGCGTGTTCGGCGTCGACAAAGGCGCAGACGCCACCCTTCTTCTGCTCCTCGGCCACGACATGCAGCGTCAGCGTGGTCTTGCCCGAAGATTCAGGCCCGTAGATCTCGACGATCCGTCCCTTCGGCAGGCCGCCGATGCCGAGCGCGATGTCGAGCCCGAGCGAGCCGGTGGAGGTCGCCTCGATCTCCATTGCCGGGCTGCCGGCGCCGAGCTTCATGATCGAGCCCTTGCCGAACTGCCGTTCGATCTGGGCCAGCGCGCTGTCGAGCGCCTTCTGCTTGTCGGTGGAGCGCTTGTCGTTCATGTCGAGAAGGTTCGTCACTGTCATGGTCCCGTTCCTTATTTCACATGCCGTGGGGCGCGGCAATCATGCTCGTGTTCGCCTCTTGTTCTCGCATCTATGAGATCAAAAGAGGAACATTTCAACCGCATTCTCTGAAAATCGACTTTTTCTCGTTTCGGTAAATGTTTAGTTAATGGCGCCGGGGAATCTGCTTGAAACGGGAAAAAGGTCAGCGATGCTCGTCTTCTGGAAGCAGCGGCTCGTCTATCTGGCGACGCCGAAGACCGGCACCACCGCGATCGAGGCCGCGCTCGAGCCGCTCGCCAGCCTGGTGATCCAGCGCCCGCCCGAACTCAAGCACACCTCGGTCCAGCGCTACTGGAAATATCTCGCGCCCTTCCTCGAGAAGGCGGCCGACGAGGATTTCATGGTGGTGGCGGTGATGCGCGAGCCGATCGACTGGCTCGGAAGCTGGTATCGCTACCGGCAGCGCGGCGGCGGCGTCGCCCCGGAAAAGAGCACGAAGGGGATCAGCTTCGACGCCTTCGTCGAGGGCTATCTCTCCGATCCGCAACCGGAATTCGCCAATGTCGGCTGGCAGAGCCGGTTCCTCGTCCCTGATCGGGGACCGGGCGCCGACCGGCTTTTCCGCTATGACGACATGGGCAGCTTCGTGCATTTCCTCGAGGAGAGGCTCGATTGCGAGATCACGCTGCCGCGGCTCAACGTCTCGCCGGCCGGCGCGACCGAGCTTTCGCCCGCGGTCGAGCGGCGCCTGCGCACCGCGCTTGCCCGCGACTTCGCGCTCTACGACTCGCTCGGCTGAGGGCGGCTCATGGGCGCGTGAGGGCGGCGGGGTGCGAGGCCGGTCCGGAGATGATGCTGCCAGCCGGCATCGCCCTTTCGGGCCTCACGCCGTTTCCTGTGACGGTTCGCCGCCCGGTGCCAGATGCCCGGGGAGTCCGGCAGGGGGCGCGCGCCCGGAAGGCGTCCCCGCGACCGCCGGGAGGTCCGCGGAGATCACGGGCGCATGGTCCCCGCGGCCGGGGCCCCTCGTCAGTGGATCTGGCCCTGCACCGTGGCGGTCAGTTCGCTGAGCGAGAACGGCTTGGGCAGGAAGACCGAGTTCGGAACCCGTTCGCGCGTCTCGGTCAGGCTTTCCTCGGAATAGCCCGAGACGAAGACCACGCGGGTGTTCGGACGCTCCTTCAGCGCCTCGCGCACCCAGGTGGGCCCGTCCATCCCCGGCATGATGACATCGGTCACGAAGACATCGATGGCCAGGCTCTGGTCCTCCAGCGTCTTCAGCGCATCCTCGGCGTTCTCGGCCTCGATCACGGTATAGCCGCGCATCCTGAGCGCCCGGCTGGCAAAGGCCCTGACCGGGGCCTCGTCCTCCACCAGCAGCACGACGCCCTCGCCGCTGCGGCTGACGCGGCGCGGCGCGGGTTGCGCAGGTTCGGCCAGAGCCGGTTCGGCCCGGTCGTGGGCGGGGAAGAACAGGGTGAAGGTCGTCCCCTGCCCGAGGATGCTGTCACAGAAGATGTAGCCCCCGGTCTGCTTCACGATGCCGTAGGCCGTCGACAGGCCGAGGCCGGTGCCCTCGCCGGGGCGTTTCGTGGTGAAGAACGGCTCGAAGATCTTCGCCAGCTTGTCGGCGGGGATGCCGGTGCCCGAATCGGTGACGCGGACGACGACGTATTCGCCTGGCGCCACGCTCGCCCGGTCGCGGTTCAGGGGTTCGCGGATCGTCCGGACCTCGGTCTCGATGCGCACCTCGCCGCCCCCCGGCATCGCGTCGCGGGCGTTCACCACGAGGTTCATCACCACCTGTTCGAGCTGCCGTTTGTCGGCGCGGATCGGCTTCAGCGCCGGATCGTGCACCAGCATCAGCCGGACCTTTTCCCCCACCAGCCGGTTGAGCAGATGGGTGAGGTCCGAGAGCGTATCGCGCAGGTCGATGACCTGCGGCTTCAGCGTCTGCTTGCGCGAGAAGGCGAGGAGCTGGCCGACGAGGCTCGCCGCGCGGTTGGCGTTCTGGTTGATCTGGACGAGGTCGGCATAGTCCGGGTCGCCCTTGTCGTGGCGCAGGAGCAGAAGGTCGCAGTGCCCCGAGATCGCGGTCAGGAGGTTGTTGAAGTCATGCGCGACGCCGCCCGCGAGCTGGCCGATCGCATGCATCTTCTGGCTCTGGACGAACTGCGCCTCGAGCGTCTTGAGCTGGGTGGCGTCCGACAGGACCGCCACGAGCGCGGGGCGCCCCTCCTCGACGACGCGGGTGAGGGTGATCTGCAGATAGCTGTCCCTTTCGGGATTGCGCACGCGAAGCACTTCGGGGCGCTGGGTGCCCCGACCCGCGATCGCGTCGGCGAGCCAGTCGTTCAAGGGCCGGCCGAGGCCCTCGATGAGATCGGAAAGCCGGGTTCCCGGCTCCGCCTCGCCCAGGAGCGCCCGCGCGGCACGGTTGACCTCGCGCACCTCGCCGGTGGCGTCGAGGCGCATCAGCGCCACCGGCAAGGTCTCGAACGCGGTCGGATCGCCGGCGCAGCAGGCACCCGCGGCCGGAGAGGGCAGCAGATACACCTCGCGCCGGCCGCCGGTCCCTTCGATCACCGCGACAAGCGCGCGCGTCGGCCCGTCGGCCGCGGCGATCGCGTGCTCCTCTCCGGGCCGGAGCGGCAGGTCGGTGAAGATCCGGTCGAGCGTCTTCACCCGTTCGCCGATCAGCCGCCGCGTCGACTCGTTCATGAACAGGATCGTGCCCGACTTGGAGACCGTCATCATCGGCAGGCTGATCGTCTCGGCCCCGCGCCCGCCGACCGCCCGTTCGGCCATGTCCTCGAGCCGCCAGAGAAACCCCGCCTCGCCGATCCTGTGCACCGAAAGGCGCACATGGCCGCGCCGCGTCACCAGGTCCTCGCGTGCCGCGCCGAGCGCATCGGCCCGGTTCTGCAACCGGTGCAGCACGGCGGCGGGATTGGCGAAGACCTCGGCCAGCGCCCGGGTGAGCGTCTGGCCGCCGCGGCTGCCGAAGCGTTGCAGCGCGGCGCGGTTCTGGGTGCCGATCTCGCCCTCGGCATCGGTGGTGAAGCTGGGTGAGGCGTCGTTGTCGATGAAGGCCGCGATCTGGTCCTGCAACGCGCCGTGCGAGCGCGTGTGGTTGAGCGAAAGCCAGGTGATCACCGCGGCAAGGGCCGCAAGGGTTCCCGCGACCGCAAGCGCGGCGATCCCGACCAGCCCCTCGGCCAGGAACCAGGCGAGGGTCGCGAAAGCCAGCGCGCCCGTCACCAGCCAGGTGCTGCGCGGCGCCAGGATCAGAGCCGTGCGGGTCAGCGGATGCGGGGAAAGCGCCGTATTGGACACCACATTGCTCCGTTCAGAATCGGTTCCCCGCATTCCGACCTGAAATCCTTAAGCGCCAATTAACCGCGCCCGGATCACAACCTGCAATTGTCTAGGCTGCCATTCACCCACGCGTCAAGAGAGCGCTGTAGAACCCGTCGCCGCCCGAAAGCGGGGTATGGAGCCGCTCCGCCACAAGCCGCCAGGCCGGCGCGCGGCCGAGAAAGGCGTCGACCTGCGCGCGGTTTTCCGCGTCGAGGAGCGAGCAGGTCATGTAGGCCAGATCGCCGCCCGGTTCGACAAGCGCGGCCGCTCGGCCGAGGATTTCGGCCTGCACCCGGCACAGCTCGTCCACCCGCGCCTGGGTCAGCCGCCACTTGGCGTCGGGCGTGCGCCGCCAGGTGCCGCTGCCCGAACAGGGAACATCGGCGAGAACGAGATCGAACCGCCGTCCCGCAAGCGCGGCGGCCGTGGCGGTTTTGATCCCCACCCCGGCGCGGGCGGCGCGTGCCGGCAGGTCGGCCATCCGCCGCGGGTCGGCATCGTGCGCGGTCACCTGCGCGACGCCCCGCGCGGCGATGGCCAGCGCCTTGCCGCCACCGCCGGCGCAGTAGTCGAGCACGCGGAGCCCCGGATGCAGCGGCAACGCCTCCACCGCGGCCTGCGGGCTCAGATCCTGAAGCTCGACAAGGCCCCGCAAGTAGGCGGCTGCCATTTTAATTTTCGGCGCGTTTTCAGTAACCTCAAGGGCGAAGCTCAGGTTTTCTTCTGGCCGCGTGACGATCCCGTCCGCGGCCAGCGCCGCCATCGCCGCCTCGCGCGACGACCGCCCGGCGTTGACCCGCAGGAAGACCGGCGCCCGTTCGCGCATGCGGGCGAGAACGGCGGCGAAATCCGGCCCGAGCGCGCGGCGGAGCGCCGGCGCGATCCAGTCCGGGCAATCGAGCGCCACGAGCTCGGGAACCGCGGCGGCGGCGGCAAGGCGCCCGCGTTCCTCCGCGTCAAGCGGCGCCGGGCCATAGCCCGCGCCGGAGAAGACCGCGGCCGGATCGCCGCCCGCAGCTGCGGCTCGCCCGATCATCAGCGCCCGGCCGCTTTCCGCCCCGCCGCCGGCACGTGCCAGCGCCGAGCGGCGGCAGCGCAGCGCGTCGAACACCAGATCGCGGATCGCCGCCCGGTCGCGGGCGCCGGCAAAACGGTGCGACCGGGCCCAGCCGGTCAGCGCCGGTTCGGCCGGCCTGCCCGCGATCACCCCGTCAAGAATCTCGATGGCTGCCGCGATGCGGGCCCCGGGCGTCATCGCCTTCCCCCTCCTGTAGATGCCCGGTGGTGGCGGGCGGTCCTGCCTAACCGATCCGGCGCGCCTGCGAAAGCCGGCCGCCCCCCCTTCCGGATGCGTCGCGGGGCCGCTAGGCTCCGCCCGTTCCAGACCTGCGAGGCCCGCGATGACCGGCAAGAGCCATCTCTTCTACCAGACCGACCAGACCCGGCCGGTGCTCGACCGGGCCGAGGGCATCTACATGTGGGACGTGCACGGCAAGCGCTACATCGACGGCTCGTCCGGGGCGATGGTGTCGAACATCGGCCATTCCAACCCGCGGGTTCTCGAGGCCATGCGGCGGCAGATGGAGAAGGCGACCTTCGGCTACCGGCTGCATTTCGAAACCGAACCGGGCGAGCGGCTGGCCGCCAAGGTCGCCGGCCTCTGCCCCGAGGGGATGGAGAAGGTCTTCTTCGTCTCCGGCGGGTCCGAGGCGGTGGAGGCGGCGATCAAGCTTGCGCGCCAGTATGCCGTGACCATCGGCGAGGACTCGCGCTGGAAGGTGATCTCGCGCGCGCCCTCCTACCACGGCGCGACGCTCGGCGCGCTCGCGCTCACCTCCTACACGCCGCTCACCGCCCCCTTCGGGCCGATGATGCAGGCCATGCCCAAGGTGCCGGCGCCTCGCGCCTGGCTCGACGGGCTCGACCCCGACGATCCGGCGACCGGGGCGCATTACGCCGCGATGCTCGAGGCGAAGATCCTCGCGGAAGGGCCGGAGACGGTGCTGGCCTTCATCCAGGAACCGGTCGGCGGCGCCTCCACCGGCGCGCTGGTGCCGCCGGCGGGCTACATGCGGGCGGTGCGCGAGGTCTGCGACCGCCACGGCGTCCTGCTGATCCACGACGAGGTGATGTCGGGCGGCGGGCGGACGGGGTTATTCCTCGGCGCCGATCACTGGGGCGTGGCGCCGGACATCATCGCGCTGTCGAAAGGCTTCGGCGCGGGCTATGCGCCCCTGGGCGCGATGATCGCGCACGACCGGCTGGTCGGGCCGGTGCTGAAGGCGGGCGGCTTCATGCACGGCCACACCTACGCGGGCAATCCGCTCGCCTGCGCCGCCGGCCTTGCGGTGCTGGAGGAGATCGAGGCGCAGGGGCTGATGGAAAACGCCGCCCGCGTCGGTGCCGTCCTGAAATCGCGGCTGGAAGGCCTGATGCAGCGCCACGCCTTCATCGGCGACGTGCGGGGCCAGGGGCTTCTCCTCGCCCTCGAACTGGTCGCCGACCGGCAGACGCGGCGCCCGCTGCCGAAGGTGCTCAACGCCCATGTCGAACTGGTCGAACGCGCCTACGAGGAGGGGCTGATCATCTATTCCCGCCGCTCGCGCGACGGGCTCGAGGGCGACCATTTCCTCGTCTGCCCGCCGATGATCACCAGCGAGACGCAGGTCGAGGAGATCATCGACCGGCTCACCGCCGCGCTCGACCGCTTCGCCGGCCAGATCGCGCCGGCGCTGACTGAGAGCGCGTGAACCATGTCGAAGATCATCGTCACCTGCGCGATCACCGGCTCGATCCACACGCCGTCGATGTCGCCCCATCTGCCGGTCACCGCCGACGAGATCGCCGGACAGGCGATCGGTGCGGCGAAGGCGGGCGCGGCGATCCTGCACCTGCACGCCCGCGATCCCGCCAGCGGGCGCCCCTCTGCCGCGCTCGCGCATTACCTCGGCTTCCTGCCCCGCATCCGGGCGGCCTGCGACGCGGTGGTGAACCTGACGACCGGCGGCAGCGCGATCATGACGCTCGACGACCGGCTTGCGGCACCGCTCGCGCTCTGCCCGGAGATGTGTTCGCTGAACATGGGCAGCATGAACTTCGCGCTCTACCCGATGCTGGGCAGGCGCACCGAGTGGCTCCACGACTGGGAGGAGCCGTTCCTGCGCAACTCCGACGACCTCGTCTTCAAGAACACGCCCCGAGACATCGAGGGCGTGCTGCGCCGCATGGGCGAGGAGCGCGGCGCGCGGTTCGAGTTCGAGTGCTACGACGTCGGCCATCTCTACATGCTCAGGCACTTCGCCGACCGCGGGCTGGTCAGGGCGCCGGTCTTCATCCAGTTCGTGATGGGCGTCCTCGGCGGCATCGCCGCGGAGCCCGAACACCTGGAGCATCTGAAGGCCACCGCCGACCGGCTCTTCGGCGACGATTACCTCTTCTCGGTCCTCGCCGCCGGCCGCCAGCAGATGTCGATTGCCGAGAAGGCCGCCGCGATGGGCGGCCATGTGCGGGTGGGGCTCGAGGACAACCTCTACATTGCCAAGGGCCAGCTCGCGCGGTCCAACGCCGAGCAGGTCGAGAAGGTGCGCGGCATCGTCGAGGCGCTGGGCCGGACCCTCGCCACGCCGGCCGAGGCTCGGGCGATGCTCGGGCTCAAGGGGCCGGAGGCGGTGGGGTTCTGATGGGCGCGCCGCTGATCCGCGCCGCGACGGAAGCCGACCTGGCACGGCTCGACGCCGCCCTCCGCGCGCTCTCGGCCGATCTCGGCGACGACCACCGGGCGACACCCGAGGGGATTCTTGCGGCGGGGTTCGGGCCCCTGCCCGCCTTCCGCGCGCTCCTCGCGCTCGACGGCGGCAGCGCGGTTGGTGCCGCGGTCTTCTCGCCGCTCTACTCGACCACGCGCGGCTTTCCCGGCGCCTATGTCTCCGACCTCTGGGTGGCGGCTCCGGCGCGGGGAACCGGCCTCGGCGCCCGGCTTCTCGCCGCCGTCCGCGACGAGGCGCGCGCGCTCTGGGGCGCGGGGTTCCTCCGGCTGGCGGTCTACGCCGACAACCCCCGCGCCGTGGCGTTCTACGAACGGCTCGGCTTTGCCCCCCGCGCGGGCGAGGCCTCGATGATCCTCGAAGGCGCCGCCCTCGACCGCATCGGAGACACGCGATGAAGGCCTTCCTCGACGACCGCCAGCGCGGACACGACCCGAAGATGTTCATGGCCAACGGGGTGCGCCTGCCCAACCCCGAACAGCCGGCGCGCATCGACGCGCTGAAGGCCGGCGCCGAGGCCGCCGGCTGCGCCTTCGGCCCGCCCGCCGATCACGGCATGGGCCCCCTCGCCGCGGTCCATTCGCCGGAATACCTGGTGTTCCTCGAAACGATCCATGCCCGCTGGAGCCGGATCGAGGGCGCCTCAGACGAGGTGATCCCGAACATCCACCCCGACCGCCGCAGCGCCTCCTACCCCCGCTCGGCGGTGGGACAGGCCGGGTTCCACCAGGCCGACACCGCCTGCCCGATCGCCGCGGGAACCTGGGACGCCGCCTACTGGTCGGCGCAGGCGGCACTTTCTGCGGTGGACGAGGTTCTTGCCGGTGAGCGTGCGGCCTATGCGCTCTGCCGCCCTCCGGGGCACCATGCGTTTGCCGACCTCGCCGGGGGGTTCTGCTTTCTCAACAATTCCGCCATCGCCGCCGGGGCGCTCCTCGGCGCCGGACTGCGGCCCGCGATCCTCGATGTGGACGTCCACCACGGCAACGGCACGCAGGGCATCTTCTACGCCCGTGCGGACGTGCTCACGGTCTCGATCCACGCCGATCCGGCGCGGTTCTACCCGTTTTTCTGGGGCCATGCCCATGAACGCGGGCAAGGCGCGGGGCTTGGCTGCAACCTCAACCTCGCCCTGCCGCGCGGCACCGACGATGCCGCCTATCTGGAGGCACTCGACACCGCGCTTTCCCGCATCCGCGCCTTCGGCGCCGACGCGCTGGTCGTGGCGCTCGGCCTTGACGCGCACGAGGGTGACCCGTTCCGGGGCTTCCGGGTGACGACGCCGGGCTTCGCCCGCATCGCCGGCCGGATCGCCGCGGCCGGGTTCCCCGCGGTGATCGTGCAGGAGGGCGGCTATCTCCAGCCGGCGCTCGGGGAGAACCTCACCAGCTTCCTCGGCGGCTTTGGCGAGTAGGGGGAACGGGTGGACCGGCGGGAGTGTCGAGCGGTCGGCAGCTGAGGCTCATGCAAGGCGCGAAGGGCGGCGACCGGCCGCGGGCGGGCGCTGCGCACCGCCGGGTTTGGGCGCTTTATGGTGCCGCTCTCCCAACCGCAGTCCTGCCGGCACCATCGCAATGCGCCCGCCCTCGGGGGATGAGGCGCGCCCGGACGATCTGCCGGTG
>JAUQYA010000008.1 GCA_030837785.1 Albidovulum sp. | reverse complement strand
AGATGGTGATGCCGGGCGACAACCTGAAGTTCGAGGTCGAGCTGATCGCGCCGATCGCGCTGGAGGAGAAGCTCCGCTTCGCCATCCGCGAAGGCGGCCGCACCGTCGGCGCCGGCGTGGTGTCGAAAATCCTGAAGTAAGACCCGGGCACTGGTTACGGAACGACGGGCCGCCCGCAGGGGCGGCCCGTTCACGTTTCGGGCGGCGGCGTTGACGATTCGGGCGAAGCCGCCCAAACTCCCCCTCTGCACAGTCATGCTGGGGAGGGCGGACCATGTGCCAGATCTTCGCCGGTCAGAATCCGGCCCGCTACGAATCCGAAACCCGGCGGCTCAGGCTCAACGGCCAGAGCACGTCGATCCGTCTCGAACGCGCCTTCTGGCGGATTCTCGACGACATCGCCGCGCGCGAGGGGCTGTCGACCCCCGCCTTCATCTCGAAACTGCATTCCGAGGTTCTGGAACTGCGTGGCGAGGCGCCGAACTTCACCTCGCTTCTGCGCTGCGCCTGCACGCTCCACCTTGGTGACGAGGAGCACGGCGAGGCCGCTGCGCGCATCGCCGCCGAATAGGCGGAAAATCCGGCTGTAGTATCGGGTTACTACCATCGGCCGGAATTGGTCATCTAACTTTACCAAAATCGCCAGGATTTTGGAGGTGGCATGGCCAAGGCAATTCATTCGATGATCCGCGTTCTCGACGAGGCGCGGTCGGTGGATTTCTACGCGCGCGCCTTCGGGTTCGGGGTCGCCGACCGGCTCGACTTCGAGAGCTTCACGCTGATCTATCTCTCGAACCCGGAATCGGGTTTCGAGCTTGAGTTGACCGTCAACAAGGGCCGGACCGAGCCCTATGCGCTCGGCGACGGCTACGGCCACCTTGCCGTCTCGGTCGCGGATGTGGCCGCCGAACACGCGCGGTTGACCGCCGAGGGCCTCGCCCCCCGCAAGCTTGTCGATTTCAGGAACGGCGACACGCTCGTGGCGCGGTTCTTCTTCATCGCGGATCCCGACGGCTACCAGATCGAGGTTCTCGAACGCGGCGGGCGCTTTCTCTAGCGCCCGTTCTGATCTCAAGGGAGGAGAGACATGACTGCAAACGAACGGAAGGGCCTGACCCGCCGCGCACTGCTCGCGCGTTCGGTCGCGGCCGGCGCGCTTGTCGTGACCGGCGCGGGCTTCATCGCCGCCCCGGATGCCGCCTGGGCGCTCGAGGTGAGCGTCATCAGCGAACACGAGATGGCGACGCTTCTGCAGATGGCGCGCGACATCTATCCGCATGATCGGCTGACCGACCAGTATTACGCCGTCGCCGTGAAGGGCTACGACGCCGAGGGCAGGAAGGCGATGGTGGCCGAGGGCGTGGCCGCGCTCGACGCCGCGGCGACGGCGGCGGGCCAGGCCGACTATGTCTCGACGGGCTGGGAGGAGGACCGGGTGAAGCTTCTCCAGGCGATGGAGGACACGCCCTTCTTCCAGACCGTGCGCGGCGGGCTCGTGACCGGGCTCTACAACCAGAAGGAGGTCTGGCCGCTCTTCGGCTACGAGGGCGAGTCCTTCTCGAAGGGCGGGTATATCAGCCGCGGCTTCGACGACATCAACTGGCTCTGACCGCGGGGGGAACATCATGGCCGCGAAATTCGATCTGAACGACGACTCGGTGGTCGTCATCATCGGCACCGGCGCCGGGGGCGGGGTTCTGGCCAACGAACTGGCGCAGAAGGGCGTCAAGGTCGTCGCCCTCGAAGCGGGCGGGCGCTACCTGCCCGAGGACTACGTCAACGACGAATGGCAAAGCTTCGGCCAGCTCGCCTGGACCGATCCGCGCACGACCTCCGGCGACTGGCGTGTGGCGAAGGACTTTTCCGGCCTGCCCGCCTGGATCGTAAAGGCGGTCGGCGGCACCACGATCCACTGGGCGGGCGCATCCTTGCGCTTTCAGGAACACGAGTGGAAGGCGTTGACGAGTTACGGGCCGGTCGAAGGCGCGAGCCTCCTCGACTGGCCCATCGACGCCGCCGAGATGGCGCCCTGGTACGACAAGGCCGAGGCGAAGCTCGGCGTGACCCGCACCGGCGGCCGCGCCGGCCTGCCCGGCAACAACAACTTCAGGGTACTGGAGAAGGGCGCCCTCGCGCTCGGCTACAAGGAAGTCCATACCGGCAACATGGCGATCAACTCGGCCGAGTATGACGGCCGCCAGTCCTGCCAGCAGACCGGTTTCTGCTTTCAGGGCTGCAAATGGGGCGCCAAGTGGTCGGCCGCCTATACCGACATCCCGCGCGGCGAGGCGACCGGCAACCTGGAAGTGCGCGACCATGCCCATGCCGCGCGCGTCCTGCATGACGACAGCGGCAAGGTGACGGGCGTCGAGTATTTCGACAAGGACGGCAACCTGCAGATGCAGAAGGCGCGAGTCGTCTGCGTCGCGGGCAATTCGTTCGAATCACCCCGCCTGCTGCTCAACTCCGCCTCGTCGAAGTTCCCCGACGGGCTTGCCAATTCCTCGGGACAGGTGGGCAGGAACTACATGCGCCACACCACCGGGTCGGTCTACGCCGTCTTCGACAAGCCGGTGCGGATGTGGCGCGGCACGACGATGGCCGGGATCGTGCGGGACGAGGCGCGCCACGATCCGTCGCGCGGCTTCGTCGGCGGCTACGAGCTTGAAACGCTCTCGCTCGGCATCCCGTTCATGGCGGCCTTCCTCAATCCCGGCGGCTGGGGGCGCAGCTTCACCACCGCGCTCGACGCCTACGAGAACATGGCCGGCATGTGGATCGTGGGCGAGGACATGCCGCAGGCCGAGAACCGCGTGACCCTGTCCGAGACCAAGGACCAATGGGGCCTGCCGGTCGCGAACGTCAACTTCTCGGACCATGCCAATGACATCGCGATGCGCAACCACGCCTATCAGCAGGGCGAGGCGATCTACAAGGCGGTGGGGGCGACCCGCACCTTCCCGACGCCGCCCTATCCCTCGACCCACAACCTCGGCACCAACCGGATGTCGGAAAAGCCCGAGGACGGCGTGGTGAACAAGTGGGGCCAGACCCACGACATCGCCAACCTCTTCGTCTCGGACGGCAGCCAGTTCACGACCGGGGCGGCGGAAAACCCGACGCTGACGATCGTCGCGCTGGCGCTCCGCCAGGCCGACCACATCGCCTCGGAGATGGCGGCGGGTACTCTCTGAGCCCGGCGTGGCAGCATCGGCGCGCCGGTCCCCCCGGCGCGCCTTTCCCGTTGACCGCCCGAGGTGGCGGCACTCGCCAGTGGCACTCGCCAGTGACACTCGCCAGTGAAAAGCCCGCTTGATTTCGCCCGGCCGCTGGCTTAGGTGACAGGCCGGCCACAGGGGTATAGCTCAGCTGGTAGAGCGACGGTCTCCAAAACCGTAGGTCGCGGGTTCGAACCCTGCTGCCCCTGCCACCGGTTCCGATCAGGGCTGTTCGAAGTCGCGCGGCGTTCCGGCGCCGGCCTTGCGCTCGCGCACCGAGATGTAGATCGCGCTGGCGATCAGGATGGCGACGCCGACGAAGGTCCAGGCGTCGGGGAAGTCGCCGAAGAACCACCAGCCGACGGCAGTCGCCATGATCATCTCGGTATAGGCCAAGGGCGCCAGCAGCGAGGCCTCGCAGTGGTCGTAGGCCCGCACGATCAGGAAATGCCCGCCAGTGGCGATCACGCCCAGGGCGAGGAACAGCGCCCATTCCACCGGCTCCGGCGCCTGCCAGACCGGCCAGACCGCCAGGGTGGCGATCCCCGCGCCGAGAAGGCTGGTGTGGAAGGTCGTCACCATCGCGTGGCTCCGCCCCGAGATGCGCCGCGTCATCAGCATGTAGAGCGCGAGCGACAGGCCCGCCGCGAGTGCGAGCACCATCCCGGTGCTGACCGCCTGGAACCCCGGCCGGATGATGACGAGCGTGCCGATGAACCCCGCCGCCACCGCCATCCAGCGCCGCGGCCCGACATGTTCGCCGAGGACGAAGGGCGACAGCGCGGTGACGATCAGCGGCTGCACGAAGAAGATCGCCAGCGCATCGGCGATGGGAAGCGTCTTCAGCGACCAGAAGAACGAGAAGGTGGCGGTGATCAGGAAGCCCGCGCGGAGCAGGTGATAGACCGGCCGGTCCGGAACCAGCGCCCGCGCGCCGCCGATCCTCACCACGAACGGCAGGGTAAGGAGCGCGCCGAAGACCATCCGCGCCCAGACCGCCTGCATCACCGGCAGCCCGCGCTGGCCGAGGTGCTTGGCCACCACGTCGAGGAACGGCAGCACCGCCATCGCGCCGAGCATCAGCGCGACGCCGGTGAGCGTCCGGCCGCGGTCGGGTGTGGTCGGGGTCATCGCCGCTCCTCTCGCCAGGGTCAGGCCCGTTGGTAGGCCGGGGCGCGGGCAGCGGCAAGGGGCGGGCAGGAGGTGGATGTCGGCCTGGGCGAAGCCTCTGCCTTCGATGGCGCGCGCTGCGACAGGATCGTCGCCAATGTGATGGCGCGGGCACAGGATGAGGGACTAGACAGGTCGGAGTGACAATCGCGGCCTGGAGGTAACGATGAAGGCGCGTCTCGACTATTTCCCCAAGGCACCCGAACTCATGCAGGCGGTGCTTGCGCTCAACAAGGCGGTCGAGGACTGCGGTCTGGGAATGGATCTGCTGCACCTCGTCAAGCTACGCGCCTCGCAGATCAACGGCTGTTCCTATTGCGTGGACATGCACGCCCATGAGGCGCTGGAGGATGGTGACAGCCAGCAGCGGGTGATCATGGTCTCGGCCTGGCGGGAATCGCCCCTGTTCAGCGAACGCGAACGGGTGGCCTTCGAGTGGACCGAGGCGGTGACGCAGATCTCGCATGGTGGCGTGGCGGACGAACTTTACGCCAAAGCGCTCGAACAGTTTTCCGAGCAGGAACTGGTCAAGCTCACGGTCGCCGTGGCTGTCATCAACACCTGGAACAGACTGAGCGTCAGCTTTCATACTGTTCATCCGGAGCGCGCATCCAGCAAATAGCCGACAAGACGCACGCCCGGTCAGACCGGGGAGGCAATGAAATCGCAGCACCAACATCTTCCGGCAAAGGCCCCGATCTGACCGTGGGTGTCACGCTTGCCGACTTTGGCGACCGGCAGATGCTGCGCGGTCACACACGCGCCTGCCGGGGTTCTCGGGCAGCTATCTCGGGGTCGATGTCTTCTTCGTTCTCAGTGGTTACCTTACCACGTCGCTTGCATTCGCACCCGCCACCGGCGGCGGCGTCGAGCGGTTCAAGGCGTTCATGACGCGGCGGCTCCTGCGGATCTGGCCGCTCCTCCTGCTTGTGGTGGCCGTCACCGGGAGTGTTCTCGCCGTCCTTGGACAACCCGTCACCGCCGAAGTCTTGTCCTCGGCGCTGTTCATGGCGAACGTGACCCTGCCTGTCGTCAGCGCGCCGGGAGTCCTGATCCATACCTGGACGCTTGCGGCAGAGATGCAGTTCTACGCGCTGATTGCCATCCTGGCCATTCTGCTGCCCTCGGTCCGCGTGTTCCGGTCCGTCGCAGTTCTGCTCTTCATCTGCGTGACCCTGTCGCGGATCGCGGCGACCTCCGGTGGGGACTGGATGTTCGTGTACAATAGCCCCGTGACGCACACCTCCGGGCTCTTTCTCGGCGCGGTCCTCGCCACGCTACCGCCGCTGCCGGCCCGCCAGAGTGCCGCACTTGCATTCCTCGCGATGGCCGGCATCGCGATTGGCTTTGCCAGCGCGACGTTCGCCACCGCCGCGGCCCTCGTCGTCTGGATTCCGATTGCCGAGGTTGCTTCGGCCGCAGCGGTGTTCGGCCTGGTCCACGGCGGCGGTCTGATTGGCACCCTGCTGCGGACACCGCTTCTTCGACGCCTCGGCGTCCTGTCCTACGGCATCTATCTCTGGCACTACCCGATCGCGGTCCTCGCCCGGAATTCCTTCGCCGCGCCAACCGCCTTCGTGCTCACGGCCGCCGCCTCGGTCGTGCTCGCCGCCGCCTCCTTCCGCTGGGTCGAGACCCCCGCCCGGCGCCTCGCCCGGAACCTCGGGCGCGCGCGGGCCGGCGAACCGGCACCCGGTCCCGCCCGACATCTGTCGGGACGGAAAACCGACGCCAAACCGACGCATGACCGACGGTTGCGGGACGCTTGAATTCGCCCGCGCATCGGATTATCTCCGACCCGTCGCATGAAAGCCCGAGGCAGAGACGCATGGCCACCAACCCCCTCCAGTTCCTCCAGCAGGTCCGTTCCGAGACCGCCAAGGTCCACTGGCCGACCCGCAAGGAAGTGGTGACGACGACGATCATGGTCTTCATCATGGCCGCGCTCACCTCGCTCTTCTTCTTCCTCGTCGACATGCTGATCCAGACCGGGCTGACCGCCATCCTCGGGATCGGCGCCTGAGCCCGTTCGGCCTTGAATTCGGGGCCGAAGGGGGGTAATCGGGGCGCATCTTCCCGGCACCGGCGCGCAACGATTCGCTCTCGCGCGCTGTTTTTGTTCGGGGGATGCTGGGGCAACCCATTGAGATGACGGGAATTTCCGGTGGCGTGCCGCCGGGCGAGCGGGGTCTGAGGCAGATGGCGAAGCGGTGGTATTCGGTGAGCGTTCTCTCGAACTTCGAGAAGAAGGTCGCCGAGCAGATCAGGCACACCGTGGCCGAGAAGGGCCTTGAGGGCGAGATCGACGAGGTTCTCGTGCCGACCGAGGAGGTCATCGAGATCCGCCGCGGCAAGAAGGTGACGTCGGAACGCCGCTTCATGCCGGGCTATGTGCTGGTGCACATGGACATGACCGACCGGGGCTATCACCTGATCAGCTCGATCAACCGGGTGACGGGGTTCCTCGGGCCGCAGGGCAAGCCGATGCCGATGCGGGATTCCGAGGTGAACCAGATACTTAACCGTGTCGAGGAAGGCGAGGCCCAGCCCCGCAACCTGATCCGCTTCGAGATCGGCGAGCAGGTGAAGGTCACCGACGGGCCGTTCGACGGATTCTCCGGGATGGTCGAGGAGGTGGACGAGCATTCGAACCGCCTCAAGGTGACGGTCTCGATCTTCGGCCGGCCGACGCCGGTCGAACTGGAATTCACGCAGGTGCAGAAAGTCGCCTGACGTGGGAGCCGTGGGAGGCGCCGCCTCTGGGCGGGCCGCACCACTAAACTGCGCCAATCCTCGGAAAAAGGGGCGGCGCCGGTGATGAAGGAGAGGGCCAGATGGCCAAGAAGGTAATGGGCAGCCTCAAGCTGCAGGTGAAGGCGGGCCAAGCCAACCCGTCGCCCCCGATCGGTCCGGCGCTGGGTCAGCGCGGGATCAACATCATGGAATTCTGCAAGGCCTTCAACGCGAAGACGCAGGAGATGGAGCAGGGGTCGCCGATCCCGGTCGTCATCACCTACTATGCCGACAAGTCCTTCTCGTTCGAGATGAAGTCGCCGCCGGCGTCCTTCTTCCTCAAGAAGGCGGCGGGGCTGAAGCCGGTGGGCAAGCGCAACCGGCCGAAGGGGTCCACCCGGCCGGGCCGCGAGGTCGCGGGCACCGTGACCGTCGCGCAGGTGCGACAGATCGCCGAAGCCAAGATGAAGGACCTGTCGGCCAACGACGTCGAAGCCGCGATGCAGATCATCCTCGGCTCGGCCAAGTCCTGCGGCATCGAGGTGAAGGGGTAAGTCATGGCCAAGCTCGGTAAACGCACCAAGGCGGCCCGCGCCGCCTTCGACGGCAAGTCGAACCTT
>JAUQYA010000043.1 GCA_030837785.1 Albidovulum sp. | reverse complement strand
CCGACGCAATCCGCATCCGCAGGTCCATCGAAAGTGGTGCCACCATACTTCACCCCCATTGTCTGGTGGTCACAGTGAAGCACATCACGATCAATCGCGGAATCCTCTTCCAGATTCAATCAAGCGCAGACACGCTCTAGCCAACCCGCCGACAGATCCGTTCGAGCGTCTGCACGACATCCGTAAGCGTCCGGCCTGACCGCTACCCGTTCCAGTGCCATGGGAGCAGGTCGTCGACCTTTGTGATCTTGTGGTCCGGGACGCGGGCGAGGGTGTCGGCCAGCCATGCGTGGGGATCGACGGTATTGAGTTTGGCCGTTTCGATCAGGGTATAGGCGATGGCGGCGGCCTTGCCGCCTGCTTCGGAACCGACGAAGAGGTAGTTCTTTCGTCCGAGGGCGATGGCGCGCATTCCGCGTTCGGCGGCGTTGTTGTCCAATTCCAGGATGCCATGGTCGAGGTAGGGGCGCAGGCGCTCCATGCGGATCAGGGCATAGCGGATGGCAGCGGCGAGCGGGGATTTGCCCGAGATCGTGGCGAGTTGCATGGCCAGCCAGACCTTGAGGTCGTCGAAGATCGGGGCCGCATGTGTCTTGCGAAGGCCAACCCGGAGATCCGGTGGCGACCCTCGGGCCTCTTTCTCGACAGCATAGAGTTGCGCGATCCGGCCGATGGCCTCTTCGGCAATAGGTGAGCCTTGTGATCTGTGGATGTCGACGAACTTGCGCCGCACATGGGCCATGCAGGCGACCTCACGGATGGCGCCCGAACGGTAGAGCTCTTCGAACCCGGCATAGCCGTCGGCATGCATCCAGCCGCGGAAGCGGGCGAGATGGTCCTTCGGGTGCTGACCTTTGCGGTCGCCGGAGAAGCGATACCAGGCTGCCGGAGGCGCATCGCCGCCCCAGGGGCGTTCATCGCGCGCATAGGTCCAGAGCCGCGCGGTCTGGGTCTTGCCGTTGCCGGGCGCCAGCATCTGCACAGGCGTGTCATCGGCAAAGATCGCCTCGGCCGACAGGACATGGCGGCCGATGGCATCGGCCAGCGGCTCCAAGAGGGCTGTGCTCTTGCCGACCCAGTCAGCCAGCGTGGAGCGGTCCAGGTCGAGACCTTCGCGCTCGAAGATCTGGCTCTGACGATAGAGCGGAAGGTGGTCGGCATACTTGCTGACCAAGACATGGGCGAGGAGGCCTGGCCCCGGGCGGCCCCGCTCAATCGGGCGCAAGGGCAGCGGTGCCTGGATGAGCCGCTCGCAGCAGGCGCAGGCATCGGCACTGGGGGTCAGTTCTACTTCCATCCGCGGGAAGTGGTCCGGGATCGGACGGCGCTTGGGTTTGTCCTTCTCCTCGATGTCGGGCAGCTTCATCCGCGCGGTCATCGCGGCAGCGGCGATCTCGCTGGTCTCAAGGGCCAACTGAAGTTGCTCGGCCGTCTCGGACGATGCACCAAACCGGTGCGCACGGTGCCCGGCCAGCTGATGGCGCAGCTTCTCGATCAGGATCGCCTGTGCCTTGACCTCGGCCAGAAGCCGCGCGGTGAAGCTGCGCAGCTCCTCGGGGTCTTCCGGCAAGGTCAGGGTCTGATCCAGCATGCAAGAAGTTTATCCCACTGTATTCCTTGTGGGAATCATTGATTGCGGGCCCCGAAGACTATCCCGCCGCCAGAGGCCGCCACGTCCGTTCCGGTGCTCGCCAGTCGATCCCTTCCAGGAGCATCGACAGTTGCGCGGGGACAGCGCAACCTTGCCCGCCTTGGCCGCGGGCCAGACGAACCGCCCCTTCTCCAGCCGCTTCAGGAACATGCAGGCCCCCTGGCCATCCCACCAAATGACCTTGACCAGATCACCCCGGCGACCACGGTAGACAAAGAGATGTCCGCCAAACGGGTCCTGCTTCAGCACCGCCTCGGCCTGCGCCGCCAGCGCCGTGAACCCCTTGCGCATGTCGGTCACCCCGGCCGCCAACCAGACCCGCGTATTCGCCGGGACCGGGATCACGCCGAGAGCCCCCGGATCAGCCGCGCCAGCGCCTCAGGATCATAGCTGCCGCTGATCCGCATCCGATGCCCGCCCGCCAGTTCGATCTCGATTTGTCCGTCGGTCGTAGGAACTGCCATCGGCGCCTTCGCCTTCGCCTCCGCCACGATCTCGACAGGCAGAAAGCGCGCTACATCGGACGCGGCCGCATCCGCAAACCGGGGATCGCGCAGCCACGCAAAGACCAGATTGGCGTTCACATCATATCGCCGGGCAACCTGGCTTACCGACACACCGGGCACGCGTGTCTGCCCGCAGATCATCCGCTTCTCGTCGTCAGACCAAACCCGACGCTTCCGTCGCTTCGTCACAAGCCACCCCGATAGTGTCCATTATCTGATAGTGGACACTATCCTCTACGCACAACTCCAGGCAGTGCGGTCAGACCGGACGCTTACGTGCCTCCAGCGCAACACGAGCCTTGAAAGCCGCGTCATGGTTTCTGCGTTTCGACATGTTCTGATCTCCTCGGCTTGGGGATCAGCGGAACTCAGATCGTAGCTTCCGTCACTGTCCGATTTTCGGGGGGGTAGCTCACTTCGCTCTATGATGGCTTCGATGAACCGGAAATCCTCCGTTGCTCAAATGCTCAGGTCTGTCCGTGCCTTGCCCCGTCCCAGCCAGTCCCTCTGGCATGACCTATGGCGCATCCTGTGCCTGCCAGCCACCATTGGAGGCGCGAGTGAAGATTGCCGTACGCACCAGCATGTTATCCACCTCGAGCGCCTTTTCCATGGACTGACGATAAGGGCCGAAAACGTCGAGGTTGCCGAGATTTGAAAGCGTGCTGACATATTGGCACCTATAGCTATTTTCTTCCAAGCTCTCCGAGGTGCACGCCAGCTTGACCAGGCGGTCGAGCCGGTAATCCCAGGAAATCCCCGCTCCGCAGGTGCCAAAAACGACGAGATCGTCTGTGACGCCCGTCGCAGGGCAGGTCTCTCGCCATTTCTGCGCTATCGCGTTGGCCTGACGGACATTCGCCAACACGGCGTCCGCAATGTCGTCGGCCGTCGGTTCGTTTCCGTCGGCGCTGCCGGACTGGTCCAAGACCTCGACCTGGTTGCGCTCTGCCGTCTTGCGGGCCTTGTCGATCATTGCGGCAACTTCCTGCTCGGGCGATGTGCCGTCAAGCGGCAGAAGTCTCCCGACTGCCGCCTCGACGGCCTCGATCGGCCCGGGCCCGCCCGCGGCCGCCTTCAACACGGTCTCCAGCTCGGCAAGCACGCCGGGATCCCGCTCGAGCATCGCGATCTCAGCGTAGGTCGGTTGCAGGATGTGATCCGGATCGAGCCCGTCGAAGGTGTAGTCCATGGACGGCCCGTAGATCTCGACCGGGCGGAGCGCGTCGCGCAAAGAGAGTAGCCCGTCGAGTGTCTGCGGCACTCCCTTGGCGGTCATGTCCGCGATGGCGGCCAGCTGCGGATCGAGCGCCTTGCGCGCGGCGGCGCGGGCCGCGTCGACGACACTCCGAACCTCGCTCTTGGGCCAGTTGGACCGGCGCGCGTATTCGGCATAGCGCAGAGCGGTGCCGATGCCGCCATCGCTCACCTCGGCCAGCGCTTTTTCAAGTTCGCTCAGCGTCGTCTTCGCCTTCAGATGCGCGATGGCCTCGTTCATCCCCTTCTGGAGGCGGGCTTGGTCCTCCTGCGGCGTGTTCCTGGGCGCGCGATACAACGTCCCCAGGATCTCGTTCGTAAGGACCAGATCGTCCTGCCCTCCGCTCCGGACACTCTCGATCATGGCGTCTGCCGCGGCGACCCAGGCCCTTGGATCGGTCTTGTCCTGCCAGTCGAGAAGCTCTGCCAGAAGCCCTGTGGCCGACGCGCGCCGCAGGGCAGCGAGAAGCGCCGGCTGCACCTCCGACCGTTCCAGCGCCGCTGCGAGTCCCTGTCCGGGGCCGCGATGGCGCAACTTCTGCCCGCAGGTCTGCGAGAGGATGGCGCCGAGTGTCCGCATGTCGCGGGTCGTCAGCTCACGCGACGGAAGACCGATCAGCGGTTCCAGTTCTGAGTCAGCGAAGGCACCGACGATCTGTCTTGCCACCGCGCGCGCGCCCGTCTCCCCCCCGGGGGTGGCTTTCACGCCGCGGGCCGCCCAGGCCTCGAGAATGGCGCATTGCGCCTCGGCGGTCTTGGCCTTGCCGAGACGACCGATGAAGAGTTCTATCGGTCCCGGCGGGAGTTTTCCCTCGATCGCCTCCTCTTCGCCGGCAGTCTCCTCGCCCGTCACGCGCAACGCGCGCACGCGGCCCGCGCGGCAGGTTTCCGGGCTAAGCTCGCCGGTCAACGCATATCCGCTTGCGCTGCGCCGGACCGTCATTCGCCAAGCGACCCCGACCGGCTCTTGCGGCGAAATGGTGTAGAGGGCTTCTCCGGGCAACCGGATGCCACTCGCCTGGTCGAGGTAGAGCTTTCCGCCGTTCTCGTAGGAGACCGTGCCGGCGATGCGACCGGAGAGATCCTCGGAAAGGATCGCAGAAAACGGGAAACGGTCGAATCCCGCGCTGCCGAGACAGCCCCAGATGCCGGACCATCGGCCGGAGAGGTCCGTTTTCACGGGGCGCGGTTCCGGCGGCGGCAGCGGGTCTGCTTGCGCAGGTTTCGCGCTTTCTCCGACACTCGACGGGGTCTCCCGCGCCTGCCCGCCGGGCCGCGGATCGGGTGCCGGGGATGGCGACTGCTGTTGCGTCACTGTGTCGACGGTCGCGGCCGGTGCCTCGGGCGCTTGGGCAAGGGGAGGCGCCTTAGTCGCCTCGATCGTCGTCCCGTCCCGCGTCATCTCGAATCTGCCCTTGCGGCAGGCGGGTATCTTGCCAACGAGGGTCGTCGCATCCTCGCCGAGCCTGCCGATAAGGCGTGCGGCGGCGCCCACGTTGTTCGGCTTTTCGATCCAGCCGCTCGGCATGAAGTCGATGGTGCCGTCCGGCTTTGCGTCGATGGCGACGCGATACGTGCCAGTCGTCCGCCCAACGGCGAAGCCTACTACCCCGTCCTCTGCATCGCCGGTTACATCAAGGGTCAATTGTGCGACGCCTTGCGCACCGCACTCGTAGGTTCCGGCCCAGTGGCCGATCAGCCGTTCATCCGCAAAGGCACCGTGTCCAGAGACCAGCGTCAGCGCCACGACCGCGACTGCCCACCGCAAAGCATCAACCTCCAAGAGTCCCGTCAACTGAATGTTCGAACGCTAGCCCGGAAATCTCGCACCTGTCCATCCGCACGCGGCCGCTTGATCTGGAAATGAGCTTCCGCCTACGATTAGCCGACGGTCGGAGTTCGCGCACCTGTGGCAGGACGGAATGGAGGGCCCAAAGCACCGGCAGCAATTACGTCATCGTACCGTGGACCATGTCCCGGTCTATCCGCGTGAGGTGATCAAGCGCGCGTTAATGCTGAACGCCAGCGCCCTGATCCTGATTCACAACCATCCCTCCGGCGATTCAACGCCGTCGGAGGCCGATCTCAGTATGACGAAGGAAATCCAGAAGGGCTGCAAATACCTCGGCCTCACCCTGCTGACCACATCATCGTCGGTGCCGGCCACGAGCTTTCCTTGCGTGGGATCGGCAAGATGTGACCCCGGCCGGACTCAAGCGCCGCCGCCCCTTCGAGGAAGAGGGCGGCGGTTTCGGTTTTGACGGCTGAGGCGGGAGGAGAGGCTTCCCGCGCCGTTGGAGATATCTGCCGCAGTCGGTCGAACTCCTGACCGGGGCGATCCGCGACAATATCACCCGCTTCGATCCCGCGGCGGAGGACAAGGATATCGTCGAGGCGGCCCGGCTCGCCGGCGTCCACGAGATGATCCTGCAATTCCCCGATGGCTATAGCACCCGCGTCGGCCATGGCGGAACCCTGCTTTCCGGTGGCCAGACCCAGCGCGTGGGCCTCGCCCCCGGACGGCAGGGAGGCATGCTACGCGCGCGAGGCACCGCCAATCAGCCGGTTCAGCCGGGTTCGTGCCTCCGGCATGCGGTCCAGCGACGATCCGATCCGCGCGCGCCACCTCGGCCCGATCGCCATGGCCTCCTCGCAGGCCTCGGCGAGGTCGTCCGGCCGGTCTTCGGCAAGAACCTCGATAAGAAACGCTGCCTGCATCCGGTCCTTGACCGCTTTCAGGCTGTCGGGCCCTTGGCGCCGCCGGTCCGCCAGGATGAGCTTGTGGATGGCGAAGCGTTCGGGCCGGGGCACCTGCACGAGAACGCCGCTGCGATAGAGCGCGGCCGCGGGCACCGGTTCGGCAATCAGGTAGTTCAGGTGATGGAGCGCTTTCGCATGGGTGCCGAGGGCGGCGAGCGGGCGCGTTCCTTCGACTTCGTCGAAGGAGGGCGTCAGGAATTCGACCAGCAGGTCGCTGCGCGTCTGTCGCCAGCGCCAGACGCCCTCGTCGCGAAGCGCAGGAACCTCGTCGAACTCGAACTCGCCGAGGATCTTCTGCAGGGGCGGCGTGACCGTATCCTCCAGGGCCAGCGACAGACGCTCAAAACTTGCGATGTCGATGTCGCCGGTCTGCGCCATCTGGTCGAAGCCAAGACGCAGGCCGAGCAGCCCCTCGTAGAGGCGGAAGGCGTTGGTGCCGACGATCGTGCCGCCGAGCCGGAACACACCGGCCGCCGCCATCGCCGATAGCAGGCTGCCGGTGGTCGCGTCCACGCTGAGATAGCCCTCGGCCCTCAGGATCCGGACAAGCCGTGCCCGGTGCTTCCGGCGCTCTTCGGCCCGGGCGCGAAGGGTCTTGAGATTGTCGAGGCGCACGAGCAACTCGGACGTCTCCTCGCCGATATAGGCCTTTCGCACGTCCGAGCCGACCCGGTAGGTGTCGTACCAGTAGACCTTGCCGTTGCGCTTGACCCGCGTTGGCGTGCCGCGCAGGTCCGACGCGGCATCATCCTTCAGGGAACGCAGGAGATCGTGGTACGCGGCATGCCCGGTGGGCGAGTGATGTTCGATCATCGGCTCGGTGCTCAACACTAATTCCTTGCGTTGAGCATAACACGTGTTCAACACAACTCAACTCTGTTGAACACGGGACGGCCAGATCAGGTTTCGAAGCAGGGCGCGCCTACGCGAGCCCTGCCAAAAGGCCATTATCGTAACGTCAGTACCGCACCAGCTCATGCCCCGGCCTGCCCTGGTGATCCAGCCATTCCACGCCGACGCCCCGATAGATCCCTCCACCTCTCGTGCAGGCGGTATCGATGCCCATCCAGACCGGCGCGGCATGGGCGGAGCCGCGGGTCCAGCGGTAGTCGCCCTGCGGACCGTAGGTGCCGAGCAAGGACCTGTCGGACTCGTTGCAGTTGCCGTTGCGGTTCTCGTGGTGGCGATATTCGACATGCCAGACCCGGATCGAGCGCACGAAATCGAACGCCGGTCCGCTGATGTCGACATCCGCCGCGCCACCGGCCGCGGCCAGTGCCAGATCGCGCATGGCATCGCGGGCCGCGCCCGGCTGCCCGATCTCGGCCGGACCCGCCGACAGCATTGCATCTTGAAGAACGGACGCCTTCACCGGCAGAGCCGCCGCTGGAGCCGTTTCCACCGCGAAGCGCGGCTCCGGCCGTGCTCCTCTCGAAGCGACATCCCGGGGATGGCCGGTGGCCGGTGTCCGGGGCTCCTCGCGGAACGCCGCCCGCATCGGACAGTTCCAGATCTGCAGCGGCGGCTCGACCGGCCAGGGGGTGATGCGGGCGATGAAGACCGCGCGGGCATGGGCGCACTCGGCGGACGGCGGCCAGCCGCCGGCGAGGCACAGGAGGATCGCGCAGTCGACCGGATAGGCCGCCGCCGGCAGGACGGCGGCCGTCGAAAGTCCGAGACCGAGGAAGAGGGCAGGGAGGTGACGTTTCACGGGAGGTCCTTTGCGGCAGGGGTGGTGTTGGTGAGGCGGGCGTAGGCCTCGGTCGCGGCGCGCGCCTCATCCATGGCGCGGCCGCGTTCCTCGTCGAGACAGGCGATGTGGTCAGAGATCGCCGCGAAGTAGGCTTCGAACTCCGAGGCAATCTCGGCGCGGTACTCGGCCAGGACCTCGACCGGCAACTCCGTCATCGGCGCTTCGGGCGGCAGGCAGCGAATCACCTCAGGTTGTGCCAAACCCGAGGGTACGCCTGTGAAGATTGCTGCGCCGACTGTTAGACAACTCAGCGGCACCCTCCAGAAGCCCAGTGGAAAGCCCGCGGGTGACCGCCAACCCGTCACGAGGAAAGCCCTGTTTTACTGAGGTTTACTGGCATTCGCACCCTATCCTCTCTGTCGAAGTCGCTGGCGGGCCACATGCTTAGCGACTGCCTTAACTGCGTCGTGCGCCCGCGGGCGCTTCTGTCCGATCTGAACTTATTTCATCGCGTTTGTCACTTTTACGTTGAGGACGCCAGACTATCTGTTAGGCATCGCCGCACGGAAAACTTTCCGTTACAACAATCCCCGACAGATCGAACCCGAGGGGAAGTCATGAACATGAGACGGCGTGCGCTGCCCGTCCTGCTGGAACGCGATTTCCGCAAGATGGCGGCCTCTGGGGGAGCGACAGTTGAGATCGAGTGTGTTTCCGCGCCGGACCCCGGGGGGCGCTTTTCCGGCGAGTGGCTCTTCCATGTGGTCAACGCGGACGGCGAACGCTTCATGCTGGTCACGGCCTTGGCGCGCGAACGCATCGTCAGTTCGCCGATCGGCATGTTCGGCCTCGCCTTCGGCAAGCTCAACCTCGATCATCTCGACGTGCCTGCTGTCGCTGGCGATGTCCGGGGCGGCATGCGCAGCCGCCCGGGCGGAGGTGATCCGGTGGAATGAGCCGGAGGGGCAGGGGGCCGGGATCGACCTCGCCTCCCTCGACACGGCGGTCCTGCGCTATGACGGGCGGGGAAAGCTGATCGTTCCGTCCCGGCGGGACCCTGAGGAAGAGACCCGGGAGGGGGAGGTCACGGAGACTTCCTACAGCTCCAAAGGCGTTGCTGCCCCGGCCGAGGTATTGCCGCAGGTCCGGCTGATCGCCGCGCGCTACCAGGATGACCCGGCCCTCGAATTGGTCGATCTCTCGCCTGCCGAATGGGCGGCCTTCTTCCAGGCAATGATCAAGGTCGAGAGCAATTATGCCAGGGCGTGGTCAGCCGTGCCGGAGCCCTTGGCCTCGCCCAGCTGATGCCCGGGACGGCCGACGATCTCCGCGTCGATCCGGCGGACCCGATCGAGAACCTCGACGGCGGCGCGCGTTATCTCCTCGAGCAGATCGAGGAGTTCGGCAGCCTCGAACTGGCGCTCGCCGCCTACAACGCCGGACCGGACGCCGTCCGGCAGTACGACGGCATCCCGCCCTATGCCGAGACCCGCTCCCACATCGGACGGGTGATGGCGGCCTACGACCGCATCCGCGCCGATCTCTGACCAGAAGGACAAACTTGACATGCGCAACGACCAAATGGCTCTTCTGGGCCTGACCTTCTGCACCCTGGTGCTGGCCCGGGCCGAGCCCGCCCTGGCGCAGGTGGTCTTCACCAAGGCCGAGACCGTGGCGACCGGGCTTCTGGCCTCGCTGCGCGGCACGCTCGCCACCGCCTTCTTCGGCATCGCCTCCGTGGTGACGGGCTTTCTCGCCGCCTTCAACCGGATCAGCTGGGCCTGGGTGGCGCTGGTCGTGGTCGGCGCCTTCCTCGTCTTCGCCGGTCCCGCCATCGTCGCCAATCTGCGCGCGTCCTTCAGCTGAGGTTGCCACCCCATGGAGAAAAGCGCGGTCATCCTCGGGCTCTCGCGCCAGACCCGGTTCCTCGGCCTGCCGATGCCCTATGCCATGGCCGTGGGGGCGATGACCGTGCTCCCGTTCATCCTCTTCAAGCCGGTCTGGTGGTTCCTGACCGCGCCCGTCTGGTACGGGCTTGCCCGGATCGCCAGCAAGCTGAACCCGAACGGCCATCATGTCTTCGCGGTGATGATGCGGGTCATCAAGGTGATCGGGGAGGAATGAGAATGGACAGGTTGCAACGGAAGCCCTTCAGCACGGCGCTGATCCTGGCGATCGTTCTGGCGAGGATGGCCACGGCCGAGACCCCTGCCGCGGCCGATCTGGCGCAGGAAGAGGCCTTCCTCGACGTCCTGCCGAAGATCGACGTGCCGGAGGATGTCCAGCCGATCCCGGGAGCCATGAACGAAGAGTTCCGGAACTGCGAGGCCCAGTGGCCGATGGGATACAAGGGCGCGCAGTCCGGGTCCGAGGCGCGCGCGCTTCGGGACGTCTATAGCTTTGTCAGGGCGCGCAACGTCATCGCAACCGCTGACTGCAGCTGCACTGGCAAAGTAGCGAACTGGGATGACGTGGAGGCGGTCGCTGCTGCCTTGCGCGAAGGTCAAAAGGTTGAGCGGCTGACCTGGCAACATACCGCGGCCATCTCAAACGAAGCTCGGAAGCTTATCGCTGTCGCCGAGACGATGTGTGGCGGTTCCTTCTGATGGACAGCGTCTCGACCATTCTGACGACCTTGGATGCGGCGATCACGGCGGCGGGTAAGCAGTTCTTCGAAGCGACCGCCGGCGCTGTCGGCCCGCTCTACACGAGCCTGCTCGCCCTCCTCCTCGTCATGGTCGGGATCAACTCCGCGATGAACGTCTACCGGATCGCCATGCGCGACGCTGTGCAGCTCGCCTTCCGGATCGTCCTGGTGCTGATGTTCGGCCTGACCTGGTCGAACTTCAGCCAAATCTATCAGGCGGCCAGCAACGGTCTCAGCGATCTGGCGCTCGAATACTTCCGCCTTGGCGGCGGCGGTGTCGCCGCGTCCGCGACCGCCGCGATGGACGACATGGCCAACATGATGGCCGGAAACGTCGATTCTGTCTCCTCCGCCATGTCCTCGATCATGCGCGGCTTCGTGGCGATGACGGTCTCGAGATCGCTGTGAGTCGAGCAGCGACGATGGATCGCGACCTGGCCGCTCCTCGGCCTGATCGCCGACAAGACGCCAAACCGCGGGCTGGCGGCGCATCTGCAGACTGCCGTGAAGGAGGCAGGCGAGCTCCTCGAGGAGATCGACCGGTCGATCCTGGCCCCGGCGGAGGCGGCATGATGGCACCGCGCAAGTATCAGATGCGGATCATCCGGCAGGACGCAGGATTCTGGGCCAAGCTCGGGTTCGGCGGAATGGCGGCTGGCAGTGCGGTCGCCGAAAACCCAAACTCGGTGCCTCCGGCGTCGATTGGCGCCGAGCTTGTGCCGCAGCTTGAAGCGCAAGCCTTCGTGGCGATCGCCCCATCTAGTGCCTTCGAGCGTGATCCCGATGAACAGCGTCTCGACGCCCAGACAGGTTCCCGGAAAGAGGAAAGGGATCCGCGAGCCTTGCTGCGACTGGCGACGCGATCTGAGGAAGTCGCCATCGGTTCCGCCCCGCGCGGGCAAGTCGTCTACGTCGCGGTTTCGCTCACGACCCGGCAGGCGTGTTTGGCTCAAGCCTGGGCGACAGCGGGACGCTGCACTGTGCAGTTCCTGATCCGCCTCGTCGCCCAGGGCCTGCGTGATCAAGTTTTCGATGATTGGGAACGTGCTGGAATGCCCGACATCGACGAGCCACGCGGCGCACGAGGAAAGCATCCGACAAGCGTGACCCTGACCCTGCGACCGCAGTTCGCAGCCGAATTGTCTGCCCGCCACGATCCGCTCGGCATGGTCGGACTGGCTCGCGTGATGGGGCCGGCGTTTCGCGCGCGGTTCGAGACCGCCTTCGATGAGGCGCTCTCCAAGTTGAAACTTCAATCCGGGAACGAGGGAGACGAGAAATGAACCACAAGGATAGGCGATATTATACTTGACAAACCCGTCAGCCGGTGCGATGCCTGCCTAGCGTGACAGGCCGGTTCACTTCTCGGGCCTCTCGCCCTTCGGCTTCTGAGCCTTGGCGACCTTCTTGAGCTTGGCGTCGAAGCGGGCTTCGTCGTCGTCGCACTCAAGGGCGCGAGCGGCTTCGCGGAAGCGGTCGGGTTGAGGTTTATCCGCCATCAAACAAACTCCCCTGAGCCGCGGCCTGTGGCTCTCGAATGAGTAACAAGGGGGTTCCGACCGTCCCGCTCATGTTGATGAGCTCAACATCAAAAGTTTCCAGCGCGTCAACACCCAAGTGCAGCGCTGTGGCAACATGAATTGCGTCCTTCGGCTTGATCCCGTGCCCCCAAACCAAATCCTGAGCAGATTCGGAAATCTTCCTTGATACGTTGTAGACCCGTATGGTCGAGCGCCTGAAAAAGCGGCGCACCATCAAGGCCTTATCTTTCGGCAACCTAGGTGCGTTCCGCATCCACAGAACTTCTGCCAACGTTAGGGCCGATGTAACAATCAGCACATCCCCTCGCTCCGCGCGCTGCAAAACCCCGGCGCACTTGGCAACCTTTCCGGCTTCAGCTTGCAAGTGTCCCAGAAAGCAATCGCTGTCCCAGTATATCTTCTCAACGCTCATGCTACAGCCATAATCCCGCGAACATCATCCGCGCTAGGCAGTTCATTATCTTCGGGTAGAACTTCTATGGAGTGTGCTTCGATGCTGACCGGGGTTCCATCGCGCCTGTAGTGGATAGTCCCTTCAATTTCGACTCGCTTCCTGAAACTTCCGAGTGCGGACTCCAATAGGCGTTCAGGAACGCTGCAAACAATGGCCCTTGGAAACAAGAAGTCCTTGACCGCAATCTTAACGGACCCGGACGCATCACGGATTGCCTCTAGTCGACCCTCTAGAGAGCCGTAGTCGTTGTAATCCGCCTCCCAGTCCTCGCGAACGGTCTTGGCAATGCCAGGGCTTATGGCAATGGGCCGCCTCTGAACCCAAAGCCGGATGCCTTTGCCGTTCTGGTTCTTGCTGGACAGTTCGGAGAGCGCCTTAAGGTGTCCTATCGCCTTGTCAGAGAGCTCGGCACTACGGATGTCGCCAGCGGCAAGCGCGACAGCGGCATGTTCAGCTTTTTGGTAGATCATAGAAAGTCTGGAACTTGGGGCATCAATGCCGGGCTCCACACCAATCAGATAGCTGCCCTCGCGAATGCGAACAGTCCAGCCGACGTCCGCACCGTCGCCACTCTGCGCCGCTGTAATCTCGGCGACGTATCCCATGAAGTGACGAACCGCAGTAATGAACTCTTCCGGGGACATGTCATCGCCCATGTCCACGGTCAGGTCAGTTGGGATTTGTTCCGGTGTTGCCATTTCGTTCCGCGCCTCTGGCGCGGATTCTACGCGCCGAACGAGTCCCGGTAAAGCACTCTCTTCCCTACGATCCCGTGAAGAGTGATGGCAGCGCGGGCGGAATCGTCTATCCCGTTCGCGACACGGTTGCTGTAGCGGAACGCGAACTCGGCCGCGTAGCGGTGCAGGTGCTTCTTGCCGCAATGCTGGTAGACGCCCTTCATGCCGCGCTTGAAGATGGAGAAGTAGCCTTCGACGGTGTTGGTGGACACGTCGCCGCGCGCGTATTCCTCAAGGCCGTGGTTGACCTTGTCGTGCAGCGCGAAGTGCTTGCCGAGGTTGTCGTACTGCATGGCTTCATCGGTGTAGACCGTGGCCTCTGCGGCGATGTTGGCCTTGAGGATCGGCAGAAGCGTCTTGATCTTGAGGTCGTCCACGACAACAGACTTGGCCTTGCCCGTGGTGCGATCCACAAGGGTCAGAACCTTCATCTTGTGGCCGACGCCGCGCTTCACTTCTTTGCCCGGCTCGCGGCCGATGAACGTTTCATCAACCTCGACCACGCCGCCGCCGGAACCGAAGGTGCCGAGCGCGTCGTCACGCATCGCCTCGCGGATGCGGTGAGACATGAACCAAGCGGTCTTGAGCGTCACGCCCAAGGTGCGGTGAAGCTGGTTGCTGCTGATGCCCTTCTTGGACGAACACATCAGATGGATGGCTTGCAGCCACAGATGCAGCGCGACGTGGCTTTCCTCGAAAATCGTACCGATGCGCACGGTGAACTGCTTGCGGCACGCGCCGCACTTTTTCAGGCCGTGGCGCTCGATGCCTTCCGGGTGCTTCTTGCTGGCCTTGGAACGAACGCCCGCCAGAACGTAGATGCGCTCGCTGTTGCCGCAGTGCGGGCAGACCGGACCTTGCGGCCAGAGCATCGCCTCGACGTGCGCAAACGCGGCGGCTTCGTCATACATGTAGGTTTTGCTGAGGACGGACATGGCGGCTTCCCTTCTGTGTCCCCAGATATAGGGAAGTCAGCTGGGTTTGTCAAATATAATATCGCCCAAGGATATCGCCACCCCCGACAGCACGGGCCTGCACGCTGGCGTCGACATCGGCCGCCCCGTCGAGTGGATGGTCGATCCCGATCGACGCAACGTCATCCTAGGCGTGACCTACGAGTTCACCGAAACGGGTGGCCGTAGGACCGTGTGGTACACAGCGAACAAGCGGCGACCGAAGGCATTTGTCGTCGTGGCGAGGGAAGGATGCATTCGGCGCGAGGCGGACGCGTCGCGCTGAGATCGTGCCGGAGACCGCGCCAGGCGCGGAAAGGTCGTGGGCAATGACGGAGCCTTCCACGCGCCCCGATCCCGAAACAGCAGGTCAGGTGCGCACACCGACCCGACGACCTTGCCCAGGACATCATCGGGCCAGTGGAGGTCACATCGCCCTCGACGACGAGGTCACCGGCCAGACCCTGCGACGTGAGGCCGCGCCAGAGGGATCTGGCCCGTTCGTGAGCCTGTCGTTCGGCGCGGTCATGTTGGCTCTACCTCTTTTCTGCTTCTGCGTGTCGTCAGACAGGACCAGAAGCGAAACGGACGGGCAAAGCTTGCTCGGGCGATCGGCAAGGACGCGCGGCTGGATTGATGTCGCTCCGATCCTGTGCGGCAAACTCGCCGACGCGAGTGAACACGTGAGCTATAGAATTGGCGGCTATCGCTCATCCCCTCCAGCGTTCGTCAGACCCGAGCCAGCCCGCTGCCGTTGAAAACGGCATCAGGTGCTACTATGGTACTCCAATAGACTACCGACGGAGAGAATGATGGGCGTGCACAAGCAGAGTGTCAGCTTCACTGACGCCGCCTTCAACTTCGCGCGTGAGCTGGTCGAAAGCGGCGAGTACCCGAACATAAGTGCGGCCGTCTCCGGCGAGATGGCGCGCGCCCGGGCGGCGCGTGAGCGGGAGCGGCTTCTCTTCGAGGCCGAAGTGCAGCGTCGGCTGGCTCTGCCACTTGATGCCTGGGAGCCTGTTCGAACCGGCGAGACCGTCACGTCCGGTGCCCGGGCCCGTCTCGCCCGGCTCGCGAAGACAGGAAATGGCAGCGCTGCCTGATGCGCGTCGTTCGGCACCCCTTGGTAGACCACGACCTCGTCGCGCTGGTGGATCACATCGTTGAGGTGACGGGCGGCGACTTCGCCGCCGCCGGAAGGCGCCTCGATGAAGTCGATGATCTTGTCGCCGCGATTTCCGCCAATCCTCTCTCTGGCGTTCGACTGGGACCACCTCTGGAGGGATGGCTGGTTCGGCATGGCGGTCGCGGGCATCGCCTGACTGTCGTGTTCCGCGCAGACCGCGCGCAGGATTGCATCTTCGTGGTGCTCATCGCCTTCGGCGGGCAGGACTGGATAACGGAAGGCAAGACCAGGAAGTCGTTCGTCAAGTGATCGGCGCGAGGGTTGGCCTGAAGCATGGGCGGGACACGTCCATTCTCCACCGACAGCCTATGTTGTCAACAAGTTGAACTGTCGTCGTCCCCGCAAAGTAGAACTGTCGCCCGCCCCCGCCGGAGCTGGACCGGGCAGGGCGGAGACCACCGATATCGCAGGCCTGACCGGTCCTGCGGTCATGCTCATTCGGCGGCATACTGGGTTTGGGCTGCCGCCTCGGCGCGGCGACGGTCTGTCGCTTTTTCCAGTTTCCCTTTGGGGCCGGGGGGCTTGCGGCCGGTGGGGGTGTATTTGCTCCGCTACTTGCCGATCTTCACCGCCTCAGCGGTCAACCGGGCGTCCTGCAGTTCCTTGGCATAGGCCAGCGCGGCCGAGAGGTGCTTGTTCTCGGTGATCGCGGCATGGGTCACGCGCTGCTGGTCTGGGTCGAAGACCCGGTAGGGCAGTGAAAAACCCTTGTGTCGCACCTCGAACCGCCCATCCGGCCAAGCGTAGGTGTCGACATATTTGCCCACCAGACCGCGTGACACCTCGCTCTCTTCCAGCATGATACGTTTGCGCTCATAGGAAAACGTCAGCTGCTGGCCGACATAGCGCTCATCCCGCCAGCAGAGGATGTCATTCAAGCGGTCCGGGCTTTCGGTCACGGCGCGGTGCAGGTTGTCGGGACGGGCAGGGGTTCGGGCAAACTGCTGGTTGTGGCGCAGGATGTAACCCGGCAGCCAGGCGTTGCCTGCTGTCATGCCGGTTACGCCATCAAGCCGCATCTCCTTGACCAGCCGATCCTGCAGGGTGCGGTTCTTGCGTTCGACGCGACCCTTAGAGCGTGTCTGCGCTTGATTGAATCTGGAAGAGGATTCCGCGATTGATCGTGATGTGCTTCACTGTGACCACCAGACAATGGGGGTGAAGTATGGTGGCACCACTTTCGATGGACCTGCGGATGCGGATTGCGTCGGC
>JAUQYA010000007.1 GCA_030837785.1 Albidovulum sp. | reverse complement strand
GAGGTCGAGCGCCGAGAGCGGTTCGTCGAGCAGGAGCACCTTGGGCCGCGGCGCCAGCGCGCGGGCGAGCGCCACGCGCTGCTGCTGGCCGCCGGAAAGCTGCGAGGTCTTGCGCCCGGCCATCTGGTCGAGCCGGACGAGGCGGACCATCTCCTCGGTCCGGGCCGCCACCTCCGGCTTCGGCCGACCGAGCATCTCGAGACCGAAGGCGATGTTCTGGGCCACCGTCAGATGCGGAAACAGCGCATAGCTCTGGAACACCGTGTTCACCGGCCGCTTGTTCGGCGGCAGGTCCGAGACATCCTCGCCGTCGATCAGGACGGTGCCGGAGGTCGGGCTGTCGAACCCGGCGATCAGCCGCAGAAGCGTGGTCTTGCCGCAGCCCGAGGGCCCCAGAAGCGTGAAGAACTCGCCGTTCCGGATCGCCACCGAGACGCTGTCGAGAGCGCGAACGGCTGCGTCACCCTGGCCAAAGTCCTTGACCGCGTTCCGCGCCTCCACCGCATAGGTTTCGCTCACGCTGCGCTTCCTCCCCGTCCGGACTTTGCCGTTTGATCATTTTTTGGGCCGGGCCCTTGGTTCCCGGGATCGTGGCGGATAGGGCAGTTTGCTGTCAAATGATTCCTCGGCCCGGCCGCCCTTCGCCCCGGTCCGCGAGGCGTGTGATCAAATCCGTGACCGGCCTGCGGCATGATGGTCATGCGGCGAGCGGCGGGCGCCGGCCGGCCCAGGGGGCGGTGGCCTCGACCTCGGCCGAAAGCGCGATCAGTTCCTCGTCCGCACCGAACCGCGCGGCGAGGTGGACGCCCACGGGCAGCCCCTCCGCAGTCATGTGCAGGGGCAGCGACACCGCCGGTTGCCCGCTGGCGTTGAAGGCGGCGCAGAAGGGCGAGTAGTCGAAGACCATGCCCGGCCCCATCCGGTAGTCGACATAGTCGCGCCCCTTGTGGCCGAACCGGCCGATCTCGGCCGGCGGCTCGGCCAGCGTCGCGGTCAGCAGCATGTCCCAATCGGCGAAGAACCCCGCCATCTCGCGGCCGTAGGCGTGGATCTTGCCTACCGCGTCGAGGTAGTCCGCGCCCGACAGCGTGGCGGCATAGGCGACGGCCGAGCGGCCCACGTCCTCCACGTCGTCCCGGCCAAGCTCGCGCCGCTTCGCCGCCAGCGCCTTGCGGATCGACAGCGCGGTGCCGCAGCCGACGATCCGCGTCCAGGCCTCCATCATGCCGCGCGTATCGGCGGCAGGCCGCGCCGGCTCGACATGGTGGCCGAGGTTTTCCAGGAGCCGCGCCGCCGCCAGTACCGCCTCGCGGCAGTCGGGATGGATCGGCCCGCCGGTCAGCGTGGTGTCGCAAAGCGCGATCCGCATGCGCCGCGGCGGCCGGGCGATGGCCGCGCGGTAGCCCGCGCCAAGGGGCGGCGCCCAGTAGGGCGCGCCGAGGTCGGCGCCGGCGCAGGCATCGAGCAGCACCGCCGAATCGCGCACCGAGCGGGTGAGGAACCCGTCGATCGCCATGCCGGCCCAGCCCTCGCCCACATAGGGCCCGTCGGGAAGCCGGGCGCGGGTGGGCTTCAGCCCGAAGAGCCCGCAGGAGGAGGCCGGGATGCGCACCGATCCGCCCCCGTCGGATCCGTGCGCGGCCGGAACGATCCCCGCCGCCACCGCCGCGCCCGAGCCGCCAGACGACCCGCCCGGCGTGCGCGAAAGGTCCCAGGGGTTGCGCGTCGGCCCACCGTAGACGGCGGCCTCGGTCGCCGGGCCGACGCCGCCCTCGGGCGAGGTGGTGCGGCCGAAGGTCACGACTCCGGTGGCGCGGATGCGCTCGAAGATCGCGCTGTCGAGCCGGTAGGTGGTGTTCGCCAGAAGCCGCGAGCCGTTGTGCGAGGGGAAATCCACCGCCTCGCAGCCGAGATCCTTGATCAGGAAGGGCACGCCCCTGAGCGGCCCCTCGGGCAGGCCCGCGGCGATCGCGGCGCGCGCCTTGTCCACCTGCATCAGGACGACGGCGTTGAGTGCCGGGTTCCGCGCCGCGACCCGGGCAAGCGCCTCGTCCAGAAGCTCGCCGGCCGAAACCGCGCCCTTCGCCACCTCGGCGGCCATCGCCACCGCATCCCATCCGTCGTATTCCGCGATCATCGCCGCCCCCCGCTTCTTGCCGACAGTAGGCACGGGCGCGGGGCTTTCGTCCAGCCCCGCCCTTGCGGCCCCCGGCGCGCGCCACTAAGACTCTCGCAAGCTTCGAGGCATAAGCACTTCACCCGGGAACAGCGACAGGCGGACGGCGATGAAAGACCCCTATGATCTTTACATGAACACCCTCGTGCCGATGGTGGTCGAGCAGACATCGCGCGGGGAGCGGGCCTATGACATCTACTCGCGGCTCCTGAAGGAGCGGATCATCTTCCTCTCCGGCCCGGTGCACGATGGCATGTCGACGCTGATCTGCGCCCAGCTTCTTTTCCTCGAGGCGGAAAACCCCTCGAAGGAAATCGCCATGTACATCAACTCGCCCGGCGGCGTGGTGACATCCGGTCTCTCGATCTACGACACGATGCAGTACATCCGGCCCAAGGTCTCTACCCTCGTCATCGGCCAGGCCGCCTCGATGGGCTCGCTCCTGCTGACGGCGGGCGAGAAGGGGATGCGCTTTAGCCTGCCGAACAGCCGGATCATGGTCCACCAGCCCTCGGGCGGCTACCAGGGCCAGGCGACCGACATCATGATTCACGCGCAGGAGACGCAGAAGCTCAAGGACCGTCTGAACGAGATCTATCACAAGCATACCGGCCAGGCGGTGAAGAAGGTCGAGGCCGCGCTCGAGCGCGACAACTTCATGTCGCCCGAGGATGCAAAGGACTGGGGCCTGATCGACGAAATCCTGTCGGTCCGGCCGGGCGGAGAGACGACGGCGTGACGCGCCGCGCCCGAAACCGTGAGCAGCGGACGGGCGATTTGGCATTGTGATGACCGGGGGGCTGCCCTAATCTTGTCGAAAAGGGCGGTCACAAGGTTCCGAAGGACATGCGAACGGTCCGCAGAGGGTGACGATGGCGACAAACTCAGGCAGCGACAGCAAGAACACGCTCTACTGCTCTTTCTGCGGAAAGAGCCAGCACGAGGTGCGCAAGCTGATCGCCGGGCCGACCGTGTTCATCTGCGATGAATGCGTCGAACTGTGCATGGACATCATCCGCGAGGAAACCAAGACGACCGGGCTGAAATCCGCCGACGGCGTGCCGACGCCGCGCGACATCTGCAAGGTGCTCGACGATTACGTGATCGGGCAGGAACATGCCAAGCGGGTGCTTTCGGTCGCGGTCCACAACCACTACAAGCGGCTCAACCACGCCGCGAAGTCCTCCGACATCGAACTGGCGAAGTCGAACATCCTGCTGATCGGCCCGACCGGCTGCGGCAAGACGCTGCTCGCGCAGACGCTCGCCCGCATCCTCGACGTGCCCTTCACGATGGCGGATGCCACCACGCTGACCGAGGCCGGCTATGTCGGCGAGGATGTGGAAAACATCATCCTGAAGCTCCTGCAGGCCAGCGAATACAACGTCGAACGCGCCCAGCGCGGCATCGTCTACATTGACGAGGTCGACAAGATCACCCGCAAGTCCGACAACCCCTCGATCACCCGCGACGTGAGCGGGGAGGGCGTGCAGCAGGCGCTTTTGAAGATCATGGAGGGCACCGTGGCCTCGGTGCCGCCGCAGGGCGGGCGCAAGCATCCGCAGCAGGAATTCCTCCAGGTCGACACCACCAACATCCTCTTCATCTGCGGCGGCGCCTTCGCCGGGCTGGAAAAGATCATCGCCCAGCGCGGCAAGGGCACGGCGATCGGCTTCGGCGCCGAGGTCAAGGACCCCGAGGCGCGGGGCGTGGGCGAGCTGTTCAAGGAGCTGGAGCCCGAGGATCTGCTGAAATTCGGCCTGATCCCGGAATTCGTCGGCCGCCTGCCGGTGATCGCGACGCTGACCGACCTCGACGAGGACGCGCTGGTGACGATCCTGACCGAGCCGAAGAACGCGCTGGTGAAGCAATACCAGCGGCTTTTCGACTTCGAGGGCGTGAAGCTGACCTTCACCGCCGACGCCCTGACCGCCATCGCCAAGCGCGCGATCAAGCGCAAGACCGGCGCGCGGGGCCTCCGCTCGATCATGGAGGACATCCTGCTGGACACGATGTTCGAACTGCCGGGGCTGGCCTCGGTCGAGGAGGTCGTGGTCAACGAGGAAGCCGTGGACAACGGCGCCAAGCCCTTGCTGATCCACGCCGACACCAAGAAGAGCGAAAAGACCGCGACCGCAAGCTGACCGGCGGCGCCGCGAGCGGCGCCACGGCCCCGCCTCTCCTCTGGACCTCGCCCGCCGCTGCGCTATAAGGGGGCAGCATTGCCCGGAGGTGCCCGATGAATTTCCTGCTTCGCCTGCTGACCTGGTGGAACGGCCAGACGCTCGGCACCCAGATCTTCACCGCGCGGCGCGGCGTGAAGGTGGGCGAGGACGATCAGGGCAACGTCTTCTATCAGACGAAGGACGGCAAGCGCCGCTGGGTGATCTACAACGGCGAATCGGAAGCCTCGCGGATCAGCCCCGACTGGCATGGCTGGCTGCATTTCACCTGGGACCAGCCGCCGACGAAATCGGCGCTGAAGCACAAGCCCTGGGAAAAGCCGCACGAGGAAAACCTCACCGGCTCCGCGCTGGCCTACGCGCCCGCAGGTTCGCTGCGCCGGGTGCATCCGATGGAACGGCGCGATTACGAGGCCTGGAGCCCCGAACAGGAAGCCTGAGCACGATGGCAGAGAGCGTCACAGAGGTTCTGACCGGCGCGGGCGTGCTGGTCGCGGCGGTGGGCTTCCTCGTCTACGCCTCGGGCGGCGAGGGGCTGACCCGTTCGGGCGACAGCTACGAGCTGACCGCAAGCTTCCGCTCGGTCGAGGGGATCACCGTCGGCACCGACGTTCGCATGGCCGGCGTCAAGGTCGGCACCGTCACCGATCTGGCGCTGAACCCCAAGACCTTCTTCGCCGACGCCAGGGTGACGGTGAAGAACGGCGTCGCCGTGCCCGATGACAGCACCATCGTCGTCGCCTCCGAGGGCCTACTCGGTGGCGCCTTCGTCGAAATCCTGCCGGGCGGCAGTCCGACCGACCTCGCGCCGGGGGCCGAGGTCGAGGACACCCAGGGCGCGGTCAGCGTCATTTCGCTCTTGATGAAGTTCGTGGGCGCCGCGGCGGGCGACAATCCCGATACCACCACGCCATGAGGCTTGCGCTTTCGTTCGTCCTCGCGCTGGCGGGCGCGGGTGCGGCGGCCGAAGAGGTCGCGAATGCCCCGGGGGCCATCTTGCGCACGCTCGACAAGGTGTCCGGCGAGACCACCGACCTGGAGCTTTCAAGCGGCGCCACCGCGCGCTTCGGCCGGCTTGACGTGACGCTGTCGGACTGCCGCTATCCGGTTGCCGACCCCTCCGCCAACGCCTATGCCAATCTCGTCATCGCCGATGCCGACACCGGTGCCATCGCCTTCGACGGCTGGATGATCGCGTCGAGCCCCGCGCTCTCGGCGCTGGACGATCCGCGTTACGACGTCTGGGTCATCCGCTGCAAGAGCGAGTGAGGCGCCGGCGCCGCGGGTGCGATGAACTCCGCCCGGCCTGAGAGCGCCCGCGCCAGCATCCCGAGATAGACCGCACGCGGCACCTCGACCGCGCCCAGCGAGGCCAGGTGCGGTGTCAGGAACTGGGTGTCGAAAAGCGTGAATCCGGCCTGCCGCAAGCGGTCCACCAGATAGGCGAGCGCGATCTTCGAGCCGTTGGCGCGGGTGGAGAACATGCTTTCGCCGAAGAAGGCCGCGCCCAGCGTCACCCCGAAAACGCCGCCGGCCAAAGCGCCCTTCTGCCACATCTCCAGCGAATGCGCATGGCCCATCGCGTGCAGCCGGTCGTAGAGCGCGGCGAGCGGCGCGTTGATCCAGGTCTCGGGCCGCGCGGCGCAGAGACGCACCACCTCGGAAAACGCCGTGTTTGTTCGGATAGTGTAATTCCCACGGCGGATGTCCCGCGCCAGCGACCGGGAAATGTGGAACTTGTCCAAGGGGAAAATCCCCCTCTGCCGCGGGTCGACCCAGTGAAGCTCTGCCTCGTCGCGCCCCGCGGCCATCGGGAAGATGCCCTGGGCATAGCCCGACAGCATCATTTCCGGCGTCAGCACCGGGCCGCCCCCCGGGTCGCTCAGCCCGGGTCCCGCGCCAGCCACTTTTCCAGCCAGTGGATGGAATAGTTGCCGGTCTGGATGTCCTCCTCGGCCAGCAGCGCGTGGAAGAGCGGGATTGTCGTGTCGATCCCGTCGACGATCAACTCGCTCAGCGCGCGCTTGAGCCGCATCAGCGCCTCCGGCCGGTCGCGGCCGTGGACGATCAGCTTGCCGATCAGGCTGTCGTAATAGGGCGGGATCGTGTAGCCGTCGTAGAGCGCGGAATCCATCCGCACGCCAAGGCCCCCCGGCGCGTGGTAGTGGGTGATCTTGCCGGGGCAGGGGGCGAAGGTCGGCAGCCGCTCGGCGTTGATCCTGACCTCGATCGCATGGCCGTTGATGACGAGGTCGTCCTGGGTGAAGGACAAGGGATAGCCGTCGGCCACGCGGATCTGCTCGCGCACCAGATCGACGCCGAAGATCGCCTCGGTGACCGGATGTTCGACCTGAAGCCTTGTGTTCATCTCGATGAAGTAGAACTCGCCGCCTTCGTAGAGGAACTCGATGGTGCCGGCGCCGATGTAGTTGATCTTCGCCATCGCCTCGGCGCAGACGCGGCCGATCTCGGCGCGCTTCTGCGGCGAGATCACCGGGCCGGGCGCCTCCTCGAACACCTTCTGGTGGCGGCGCTGGAGCGAGCAGTCGCGCTCGCCCAGATGCACCGCATTGCCCTTGCCGTCGCCGAAGACCTGGATCTCGATGTGGCGGGGGCGCTGGAGGTATTTCTCGATATAGACCTCGTCGTTGCCGAAGGCGGCCTTGGCCTCGGCGCGGGCGGTGCGGAAGGCAATCTCCAGCCCGTCCTCGTCCTGGGCCACCTTCATGCCGCGCCCGCCGCCGCCGGCGGTGGCCTTGATGATCACCGGATAGCCGATTTCCAGCGCGACCCGCTTCGCCGCCGCCAGGTCGGGCACGCCGCCGTCGGAACCGGGCACCACCGGAATCCCCAGCGACTTGGCGGTCTCCTTCGCGGTGATCTTGTCGCCCATGATCCGGATGTGTTCCGCCGTCGGGCCGATGAAGGTGATGCCGTGATCCTCCAGCGCCTGCACGAAGGTGGCGTTCTCGCTGAGAAATCCGTAGCCCGGATGGATCGCCTGCGCCCCGGTGATCTCGCAGGCCGAGATGATCGCGGGAATCGACAGGTAGCTCTGCGCCGACGGGTTCGGGCCGATGCAGACCGACTCGTCGGCCATGCGCACGTGCATCGCGTCGGAATCCGCCGTCGAGTGGACGGCGACGGAGCGGATGCCCATTTCGCGGCAGGCGCGGATCACGCGAAGCGCGATCTCGCCCCGGTTCGCGACAAGGATTTTCTCGAACATCGCGCCCTCACTCGATGATGAGAAGCGGCGCGCCGTATTCCACGGGGCTGCCATCCTCGACGAGGATGCGCCTGACGGTCCCGGCCCGCGGCGCGGGGATGTGGTTCATCGTCTTCATCGCCTCGATGATGAGAAGGGTCTGGCCCTCCTTCACCTGCGCGCCGACCGTCACGAAGGGCTCGGCCCCCGGTTCGGGTGAAAGGTAGGCGGTGCCGACCATCGGCGAGGTCACGGCGCCCGGATGGCTCGCGGGGTCGGCCGATGCCCCGGCGGCGGCCGGTGCGGCAGCAGGCGCCGGCGCGGCCGGATGGGCGGGCGCTGCGGCGGCTGCGACGGCAACCGGGGCGGCGGCAACCGCCACGTATTTCTTCACCTTCACGTTCAGGCAGTCGTGTTCGCCGAATTCGCGCTTGACCGAAAGTTCGGCGAGATCGTTCCGGTTGAGCAGGTCCGCCAGCGCCTCGATGAAGGCGACGTCGCTCTCATGGTTGGGTTTTGTCATCGACATCCTCGATCGGTCCTGTCCGTGTCCGTCTTGTCCGCGGATCTTCGCTCGGCGTGCTTATACGCGGTCGGTGGGGGCGAGGAAAGCGGGAGTTTCCCGCGCCCGCGGCGTGCGCGGGTCTTGCCATCGGCGGCACTGTCTGCGGAAAAATTTATCAATTGATAAAAAAATGATTCGATGGCAGCCTTTCCCCAAGGAAAAGACAGGGGAGGCCGCCTTGACCAACAGCCAGCTCACGCCGGGCGTCGTTGCCGGACGACTGGGGGCGGGGGAGTACGCCCGCAATTTCGCCGACATCGCGCCGCGCTTCGATCCGCACGAGGCGCATGTGGCGGCGGACCGCTGCTACTTCTGCCATGACGCCCCCTGCATCACGGCCTGCCCGACGACGATCGACATCCCGCTCTTCATCCGCCAGATCGCCACCGGCACGCCCGAGGCCGCGGCGAAGACGATCTGGGAGCAGAACATCCTCGGCGGCATGTGCGCCCGCGTCTGCCCGACCGAGCAGCTTTGCGAGGAAGCCTGCGTGCGCGAGACGGCGGAGGGCAAGCCGGTCGAGATCGGGCGGCTGCAACGCTATGCGACCGACAGCTTGATGGAGAAGGGCGTGCATCCCTTCACCCGCGCCGCGCCTACGGCCAAGCGGATCGCCGTCGTCGGCGCCGGGCCGGCGGGGCTTGCGGCGGCGCACCGGCTGGCGATGAAGGGCCATGACGTGGTGATCTACGACGCCCGGCCGAAGGCCGGCGGGCTCAACGAATACGGCATCGCCAGCTACAAGGCGCCGGGCAGCTACGCCCAGGCCGAGGTCGAATGGCTGATGAAGATCGGCGGCATCAGCGTCGAGAACGGCCGCGCGCTCGGCCAGGGGCTGACGCTCGACGGGCTTGCGCATGATCACCACGCGGTGGTGCTTGCCATCGGGCTCAGGGGCGTGAACGCGCTTCGGGCCGAGGGCGAGGGGCTCGGCCATGTGGTCGACGCGATCGACTTCATCGCCGGACTTCGTCAGGCCGGCGACAAGTCGGGCCTCGCGGTCGGCCGCGACGTGGTGGTGATCGGCGGCGGCATGACCGCGATCGACGCCGCGGTGCAGTCGAGGCTCCTCGGCGCCGAGACCGTCACCATCGTCTACCGCCGCGGCCGCGAGCAGATGAGTGCCTCGGCCGACGAGCAGGAACACGCCACCTCGGTCGGCGTGCGGATCATCCACAACGCCGCCCCGGTGCGGGTGATCGGCAACGGCAGCGTGGCCGAGGTGGAATTCGCCTATACCGAAACCGGGCCGGCGGGGTTGCGGCTCACGGCCGAGACCTTCCGGCTGAAGGCCGACCAGGTGATGAAGGCGATCGGCCAGACACTGATCGGCGCACCCGAGGGGCTGAAGGTCGAGGGCGGCAAGATCGCCGTCACCGGCGCCGGGCGCACCTCCGTTCCCGGCGTCTGGGCGGCAGGCGACTGCGCGGCGGGCGGCGACGACCTGACCGTCACCGCCGTCGCCGAGGGTCGCGACGCGGCCGAGGACATCCACGCGAGCCTGATGGGCTGAGGGAGGCAAACATGGCAGACCTGACCACCACTTTCGTCGGCATCAAGTCCCCCAACCCGTTCTGGCTCGCCTCGGCGCCGCCGACGGACAAGGAATACAACGTCCGCCGCGCCTACGAGGCGGGCTGGGGCGGCGTGGTGTGGAAGACGCTCGGCTCCGAAGGGCCGCCCGTCGTCAACGTCAACGGCCCGCGCTATGGCGCGATCTGGGGCGCCGACCGGCGGCTTCTCGGCCTCAACAACATCGAGCTGATCACCGACCGGCCTTTGGAGGTGAACCTGCGCGAGATCAAGCAGGTCAAGCGCGACTACAGGGACCGGGCGCTTGTCATCTCGCTGATGGTGCCCTGTGACGAGGAAAGCTGGAAGGCGATCCTGAAGGCCATCGAGGATACCGAAGCCGACGGGGTCGAACTCAACTTCGGCTGCCCGCACGGGATGAGCGAGCGCGGCATGGGATCGGCCGTCGGCCAGGTGCCGGAATATATCGAGATGGTGACGCGCTGGGTGAAGCAGCACAGCCGGATGCCCTGCATCGTCAAGCTGACCCCCAACATCACCGATGTCAGGAAACCCGCCGAGGCCGCCAAGCGCGGCGGCGCCGATGCGGTCAGCCTCATCAACACCATCAACTCGATCACCTCGGTCAACCTTGACAGTTTCGCGCCGGAACCGACCATCGACGGCAAGGGCGCGCATGGCGGCTATTGCGGCCCGGCGGTGAAGCCTATTGCGCTGAGCATGGTGTCCGAGATCGCGCGGAGCCGCGAGACGGCCGGCCTGCCGATTTCCGGCATCGGCGGCGTGACCACCTGGCGCGACGCGGCGGAGTTCATGGCGCTTGGCGCCGGCAACGTCCAGGTCTGCACCGCCGCGATGACCTATGGCTTCAAGGTCGTACAGGAGATGATCTCGGGCCTGTCGCAATACATGGACGAGAAGGGCTTTGCCGCCACTTCCGATCTGGTCGGCCGGGCGGTGCCGAACGTCACCGACTGGCAGTACCTGAACCTCAACTACGTGACCAAGGCGCAGATCGACCAGGATCTCTGCATCAAGTGCGGCCGCTGCTACGCCGCCTGCGAGGACACCAGCCACCAGGCGATCTGGATGAAGGAGGGGCGCGTCTTCGAGGTCAACGACGCCGAATGCGTCGCCTGCAACCTCTGCATCGACGTCTGCCCGGTCGAGGCCTGCATCACCATGCGCCCGCTCGCCCGGGGCGAGGTCGACCAGCGCACCGGCCGGCCGGTGGGGGACTATGCCAACTGGACGACGCACCCCAACAACCCGATGGCGGTGCGGGCGGCGGAATAGCCGCCCGCGTTCAGATCGCGAGCTGCTCGCCGAGTTCCAGCACCCGGTTGGTCGGCAACCGGTAGAAGTCGGTCGCGTTCGAGGCGTATTTCGTCAGCGTCACGAAGATCGCCTCCTGCCAGCGGGGCAGGCCCTCGCTGGTGCTGCTGCGGAAGCTGCGGCGGCTGAGGAAGAACGAGGTGCGCATGATGTCGAAGTTGACGCCGAGCGAGGCCGCGCCCTTCAGCGCCTTGGGCACGTTCGGCTCCTCCATGTAGCCGAAGCTGAGCACGATCCTGGTGAAGCGTTCGTCGAGCTTCTCGACCGCCGCGCGGCGGTCGGCCGGCACCGTCGGGGTGGTCTCGGTGACCACCGTGACGATCAGGTTCTGGCGGTGCAGCACGTGGTTGTGCTTGAGGTTGTGCAGCAGCGCGGCCGGCGCGAAATTGCGGTCCCCGGTCAGGAACACGGCGGTGCCGGGCACTTCGGTCACATGCGCGCTACGGCCGACCGACTTGGCCAGCGTCTCGATCCCCACCCCGCCGCTGCGCGATTTCCGCAGCACGTACTGCGACCCGTCGATCCAGGTGCGGATCGTGAACCCGACCAGCACCGCCAGCACCACCGGCACCCAGCCGCCGTGGGCCACCTTGGTGACGTTGGCGGCGAAGAAGGCAAGTTCGATCGTCAGCAGCGGCACCCAGACGAGGGTCGCCTTCAGCTTCGACCACTGCCACAGCCGCCGCGAGACCACCATGCCGAGGATCGTCGTCGCCATCATCGTGCCGGTGACGGCGATCCCGTAGGCGTTGGCGAGCCGGCCGGAACTGCCGAAGCTCAGCACCAGGGCGACGACGCCGGCGAAGATGAGGCCGTTGACCTGCGGCAGGTAGATCTGTCCGCGCTGCACGCCCGAGGTGTGCTGGACCTCGAGCCGGGGCAGGAAGCCAAGCTGCACCGCCTGCTGGGCCATCGAGAACGCGCCCGAGATCACCGCCTGGCTGGCGATGACGGTGGCCGCGGTCGCCAGGAGCACCAGCGGCAGCATGAGCCCCTCGGGCGCGAGCAGGAAGAACGGGTCGCTCGCCTTGGCCGGATCGCCGATCACCTCCGCGCCCTGCCCGCCGTAGCACAGCACCAGCGCCGGCAGCACGATCGCGTTCCAGGCGATGCGGATCGGCCTGCGGCCGAAATGACCGAGATCGGCGTAAAGCGCCTCGGCTCCCGTGACGGCGAGGAAGATCAGCCCCATCACCGGCATCGCGCCAAGCCCGTGTTCGGCCAGGAACTCGATCGCGTAGAACGGGTTGGCGGCGGCGAGAACCGCGGGGTTGCGGACGATCGCGACCAGGCCGAGCACGCCCACGGTCAGGAACCACACAAGCATGATCGGCCCGAAGAAGATCGACACCCTGCCGGTGCCGTGGCGCTGCACCCAGAAGACTGCGGCAAGGATCGCCAGGGTCAGCGGGATGACGACCTGCTGGGCGCCCGGCGCGACGATCGCGAGCGCCTCCACCGCCGACAGCACCGAGATCGCCGGCGTGATGATCGCGTCGCCCGCAAAAAGCGCCATCCCGAGGATGGCGATGGCAAGGAGCGCGGGCGTGCGCCGTCCGAGCGCGCGCTGTGCCAGCGCGAACAGCGACAGGATGCCGCCCTCGCCGTTGTTGTCGGCCCGCAGGATCAGGATCACATACTTCACCGTCACGACCAGCACGAGCGTCCAGACCAGCAGCGAGATGACCCCGAGCACCTCGACCGGCGTCAGGCTGTTGCGCGCCGGCTCCACGAGCGACTCGCGGAACGCATAGATCGGGCTGGTGCCGATGTCGCCATAGACCACGCCGAGCGCGCCGAACGTCAGCGCGGCGGTCGAGGGTTTCCGATGTCTGGAGGGACGGGGTGTCGCGTCGGCCTTTGACGCCATCTTTGCTGCACCGCAATTGCTGCGCCGGCCAACATAGCGTGCTTCCGGCGGGTTGCAAGCACCGACCGCGCGGGCGGCGCCGGGCAGGCCCCAGCCGCTGCGACCCGCTGCCGTCCGGGGCCGCGCTCAGGGCGCGAGCAGCTTGCGAAAGAGCGTGTCGAGGAAACGGTCGGCCTCGGCATAAGGGTCGTGGCCTGGGCCGAGCACGGCGCGCACCTGCACGTCGAAATCGGCGTAGTGCTGGGTCAGCGCCCAGATCGAGAAGATCAGGTGATGCGGCGGCAGGTCGGCGATCCGGCCCTCGGCAGCCCAGCGGCCGAGCACGGCCGCCGTCGCGTCGACGAGCGTCTTCAGCTCGCCCGACAGCGCCTCCATCATCCGCGGCGCGCCCTGGAGGATTTCGTTGGCGAAAAGCCGGCTTTCCCGCGGGTAGTCGCGGCTGAGGTCCAGCTTGCGGTGGACATAGCCCATGATCTCGGTGACGGGATCGCCCTCGGGGTCCAACTCGCGCAGGGGGGCGAGCCAGCTGTCCATCAGCCCCGACAGGAGCGTGACGTGGATCGCCTCCTTCGAGGGGAAGTAGTAAAGCAGGTTCGGCTTCGACAGGCCCGCCACCTCGGCGATCTGGTCGAGCGTGGCGCCCCGGAACCCGTATTGCGAAAAGACCTCGAGCGCGGCGTCGAGGATCGTCTGGCGATTGCGCGCCTGGATTCGCGTCATCGGCCGGTCGATCCGGTCCTCGTCCTCCACCCCTGGTCCTCCGCTGCGGCCCTTTCCTGCTAGCGCGCGGGGCGCGGCCGGTCAAACGCGATTTCGCACGCGCCCGGAGCATCATCGCAAACCATTGCCGCCAATGGGAAAACCCCGCTCGCGCCCGGCGGGCGGCGAAGCGGCGGGCGGGCGTGGTCGGGCGCGGCCACCGCCGGCTTCTGGGTCCGGTACATGAAATAGGCGCGCCGCCCCTCGGCGAAGTCGCGGTAGATCCACGATCCCCGCGTGCCCGCCCAGAGCCGGGCGAAGCGGCGGGTGCCCAGCGGGAAGCGGGCGCGGATCTCGCGCATCCGCCGGTCGTGGTCGAGGTCGAGCCCCCGCAGGATGCCCGCGGTGATGTCGGTGACGCCGGCGGAGGCGAAGCCGGACAGCGACAGGTCCCGCTCGATCCGCGCACGCTCGGCCTCGGGCGGCAGCCGCGGCGGGGTGAAATCGGCCAGCAGGAGATGACCGCCCGGACGCAGCACCCGGAACGCCTCGGCAAAGAACGCCGCGCGGTCGGGGTAGCAATGGGCGCTTTCGACGTTCAGCACGGCATCGAAGCTTTCCGCCGCGAAGGGCAGCGCCGTGGCAGAGCCGTGATGAAAGCCGAGCCCCGCGACGCCGGCGTGCACCTTCCGGCAGAAGGCCACCGAATGCCGGGCGATGTCGCAGCCGGTGGTCTCGGCGGGGCCGAGATGGCGGTGGACATGGGCCGCGCCGCCGCCGCGCCCGCAGCCGACGTCGAGCACCCGGGCCCCCCTGAGGTCGGCCTGGCCAGCGACGGCGTGGTAAAGCTCTGCGCAGTATCGTTCGGGCTCATCGCCGGAGGGAAGACAGACCATCTCGCGCCCGGGCGCGGGCGCAAGGCCGTAGTTCATGAACCTCAGATCGGTGGCGTTGCGGAACTGCCAGCCGATCAGTTCGTAGAGAATCCTCGCGCGCGACCCGTGAAAGACCTGCCGTTCGCGCAGCGGCGATGACAAGAACCGCACTCGTCTACTGTCCCGTTGGTCCGTGCCTGCAACCATCGGATGAGCGGGGACAGAGGTCAATATATCCTTTCGTGTGCCGCGCGGCTCGGCGGCCGGACCGGCGCACCGGATGGGCCGACGGCGCGCAGGGTTTCCGGCGTGGTCAGGCGGGGCCCGCCCGCGCCGGGATCGCCCCGATCCCCCGCAGGATCACCACCTTCACGCTCTCCTTCGCCTCGGCCCACTGGCGGTCGGAAAGCGGTCGGCCGCCGTTCAGCGTCTCGATCTGGTGGCCGAAGTCGGCATAGTGCTGGGTCGCCGCCCAGAGCATGTAGAGAAGGTGGTTCGGGTCGACCGGCGCCATCCGGCCCTCGGCGATCCAGCGCCGGATCACCCCCGCGCGCCCCTCGGTCCAGTCCCTCAGCGTTGTCTCCAGATAGTCCTGGATGACCGGGGCGCCGTGCATCACCTCGCTGGCCCAGACCTTCGAGCCGAAGGGATGACGGCGCGAGATCTCCATCTTGGCGTCGATATAGGCGCCGATCCCCTCGACCGGCCCCGGGGCCTTGTCGAAGACGTCGGCGGCATGCAGCCAGATCTCGAAGATCTGCTGCACGACCTTGCGGTAAAGCTCTTCCTTGGTGGCGAAGTAGTAGTGCAGGTTGGCCTTGGGCAGGCCCGCCATGTCGGCGATGAGCTGCATCGTCGCGCCGCCGAAGCCTGCCTCGGCGAAGACCTTTTCGGCAGCCGAAAGGATCACCCGCTCGTTCTCGCGGCGGATCGCGTTGCGCTTGTTCTGGCGGTCGGGCTCGGCCATGTCCCCGCGAGATTTCCGTTGACCGGTTGGTCAGGCTGTGGTGCTCTCGACCCTGACCATACGGTCAGAAAACGAGTCGCCGCAAGGGGCGCCAAGACCCCTCACGAGGCCGACAGGAGGACACGATGCCCGCGCCCGGAGAGAACCTCAGGATAGATTCTGCACGCTTGTGGGATTCGCTCATGGAGATGGCGAAGATCGGACCCGGCGTCGCCGGCGGCAACAACCGCCAGACCCTGACCGACGCCGATGCCGAGGGCCGCAGGCTGTTCCAGAAATGGTGCCAGGACGCCGGCATGACGATGGGCGTGGACGAGATGGGCACCATGTTCGCCACGCGGGCGGGCGAGGATCCGAAGGCGCTGCCGGTCTACATGGGCAGCCACCTCGACACCCAGCCGACCGGGGGCAAGTATGACGGCGTCCTCGGCGTGCTCGGCGCGCTCGAGGTGGTGCGGACGCTGAACGACCTCGGCATCCGGACGAAACACCCGATCGTCGTCACCAACTGGACCAACGAGGAAGGGACGCGCTTCGCCCCCGCCATGCTCGCCTCCGGCGTCTTCGCCGGGGTGATCGCGCAGGACGATGCATACGACCGGCGCGACGCCAAGGGGCTGAGGCTCGGCGACGAGCTGGAGCGGATCGGCTGGAAGGGCACCGAGAAGGTCGGCGCGCGGAAGATGAAGGCGATGTTCGAGCTGCACATCGAGCAGGGCCCGATCCTCGAGGCCGAGGGCAAGCAGATCGGCGTCGTCACCCACGGCCAGGGGTTGCGGTGGATCGAATGCACGGTAACCGGCAAGGGCCAGCACACCGGCTCGACGCCGATGTATCTCAGGCGCAACGCCGGGCGCGGCCTCGCCCGCGTCACCGAGCTTGTCCACCAGATCGCGATGAAGCGCCAGCCGAACGCCGTCGGCGCCATCGGCCATATCGACGTCTACCCGAACAGCCGCAACATCATCGCCGAGAAGGTGGTCTTCACCGTCGACCTGCGCAGCCATATCCTTCAGACGCTGGAGGAGATGGTGGCGGAGTTCCACGCCCGCGCTCCGGCGCTCTGCGCCGACATCGGCGTCAACTTCTCCGCCCGGATCGTCGGCCAGTTCGACCCGCCCACCTTCGACGAGGGTTGCGTGAAGGCGGTGCGCGATGCCGCTGAAAAGCTTGGCTATTCCCACATGGACATCGTCTCCGGCGCGGGCCACGATGCCTGCTGGATCAACCGGGTGGCGCCGACCGCGATGATCATGTGCCCCTGCGTCGACGGCCTTTCCCACAACGAGGCCGAGGAGATTTCCCCCGACTGGGCGGCGGCGGGGACGGATGTGCTGTTGCACGCCGTGCTGGAGACGGCGGAGGTCATCTCCTGAGGCGAGGCCGGGGGCGCCGCCCCCGGACCCCCGGGGGTATTTGGACAACGAAGAAGGGCAAGGGCCCGGAGAGTCGAGGGAAAAGCCATATGACCACCATCATCCGCAACGGCACCATCGTCACCGCCGACCTGACCTACAAGGCCGACGTGCTGATCGACGGCGGCAGGATCACCGCGATCGGCGACAACCTCAAGGGCGACCGCACCCTCGACGCCACCGGCTGCTATGTCATGCCCGGCGGCATCGACCCGCACACGCATCTGGAGATGCCCTTCATGGGCACCTATTCCACCGACGATTTCGAAAGCGGCACCCGCGCGGCGCTGGCGGGCGGCACGACGATGGTGGTGGACTTCGTGCTGCCGGGGCAGGGGCAGGGGCTGATCGACGCCAAGAAGATGTGGCACAACAAGTCCGGCCGGGCGAATTGCGATTACAGCTACCACATGGCGGTGACCTGGTGGGGGAAACAGGTCTTCGACGAGATGAAGACGGTGATCGAGCAGGAGGGCATCACCACCTTCAAGCATTTCATGGCCTACAAGGGTGCCCTGATGGTGAATGACGACGAGATGTATGCCTCGTTCCGCAGGCTCGCGGAGCTTGGCGGCATCGCGCTTGTCCATGCGGAGAACGGCGACGTGGTGGCGGAGCTTTCGGCGAAGCTCCTGCGCGAGGGCAATACCGGCCCCGAGGCCCACGCCTATTCCCGCCCGCCGCAGGTGGAGGGCGAGGCGACCAACCGCGCCATCATGATCGCCGACATGGCTGGTGTGCCCTTGTATGTCGTCCATACCTCCTGCGAGGAGGCGCATGAGGCGATCCGTCGCGCCCGGATGCAGGGCAAGCGGGTCTGGGGCGAGCCCCTGATCCAGCACCTGACGCTGGATGAGAGTGAGTATTTCAACAAGGACTGGGACCATGCCGCCCGCCGCGTCATGTCGCCGCCGTTCCGCAACCAGAAGCATCAGGACAGCCTCTGGGCCGGGTTGCAGTCGGGGTCATTGTCGGTTGTCGCCACCGACCATTGCGCCTTCACCACCGAACAGAAGCGCTTCGGCGTCGGCGATTTCACCAAGATCCCGAACGGCACCGGGGGGCTCGAGGACCGGATGCCGATGCTCTGGACCCAAGGCGTGGCGACCGGCCGGCTGACGCCCAACGAATTCGTTGCAGTCACTTCAACGAACATCGCCAAGATATTGAACTGCTATCCGAAAAAGGGCGCGATCCTTGTCGGCGCCGATGCCGATATCGTCGTCTGGGACCCGGAGAAGGAGAAGACGATTTCGGCCGGAAGCCAGCAATCTGCCATTGATTACAACGTCTTCGAAGGCAAGACGGTGAAGGGCCTGCCGCGCTACACGCTGACCCGCGGGGTCGTCGCGGTCAATGACGGCAAGGTCGAGACGCGGGAAGGCCACGGCGAGTTCGTCGCCCGCAAGGCGGGAAACCCGGTGAATTCGGCGCTCTCCTCCTGGAAGGAGCTGACTTCGCCCCGGCCCGTGCAGCGGACGGGCATTCCGGCGAGCGGGGTGTGAATGAAGGATACCATGAGCCGGCCGGTGATCGAGGCCAGGGGCGTCGGGCTGACGTTCCCGACCGATGACGGGCCGGTGCACGCGCTGAAGGGCGTGACCCTGACCATCGGCAAGGGCGAGTTCGTCTCTTTCATCGGCCCCTCGGGCTGCGGCAAGACCACCTTCCTGCGCGCCATCGCCGCGCTGGAACATCCGACGGAGGGCACGCTCACCGTCAACGGCATGGCGCCGGATGCCGCAAGGCAGGCGCGGGCCTATGGCTATGTCTTTCAGGCGGCGGGGCTTTACCCGTGGCGGACGATTGCCGGAAACATCCGGCTTCCCCTTGAGATCATGGGGTTTTCCAGGGCCGAGCAGGAGGAGCGGATTGCCCGTGTCCTCAGCCTGGTCGACCTTGAGGGCTTCGGCAAGAAATACCCCTGGCAGCTCTCGGGCGGCATGCAGCAGCGCGCCTCGATCGCCCGGGCGCTCGCCTTCGACGCCGACATATTGCTGATGGATGAGCCTTTCGGCGCCTTGGACGAGATCGTCCGCGACCGGCTGAACGAGGAGCTTCTGAAGCTCTGGGCGCGGACCGAGAAGACCATCGGCTTCGTCACCCATTCGATCCCCGAGGCGGTCTATCTGTCGACGAAGATCGTGGTGATGAGCCCGCGACCGGGGCGGATCACCGACGTGATCGACTCGACCCTGCCCCGGGAAAGGCCGCTCGACATCCGCGATTCGGCCGAGTTCATCGCCATCGCGCACCGGGTGCGCGAGGGGCTGCGGCACGGGCATGGCGATGAGGTCTGATCCCCGTCCCGCATCCGTCGGTTTCGCGTCGGGCTTGCGTCGGTTTTCCGTCCCGACAGGGCGCACGGTGGAACCGGCGGCTGCGCAACGGGGCCGGCCGGCGGAAGGGGGCGGGCGATGAACGGGGGCACACTCCTCTGGCTCGGCGCGGCGACCGGGATTTTCGTCGGCGCGGCCTCGGCGCTGCGCGCCTATGTGACGCAGGGTCAGCTTGTGCTGATCCTCCTGTCGCTCGCGCTCTATGCCGCCGGCAACCTCGTGATGGTGCGGGTGATGCGCGAGAGCGGCATGGCGGTGGCGATCTCGGTTTCCGCCGTGCTGCAACTGCTGCTCGCCACCCTGGTGGCGGTGACGGTCTTCGCCGAACGGCCGACGGCGCTGCAATGGGGCGGGATCGCGCTCGGCCTCGCCGCGGTGGCGATGATCGTCTGGCCGACGGGGGGCCGGGGATGAGGTCCGTCCTGCCAATCCTCGCCGTGCTCGCCGCCATCGTCGCGCTCTGGTATGCCGCCGCGGTCTGGCTCAACTCCGCCTGGACCTACGACCAGGCGGCGCGGGCGGGGACGGAGGTGTCCTTCGGCGCGCTGGTCCGGGACACGCTCCAGCAGGAGCGCCCCGTGCTGCCGGCGCCGCACCAGGTGGCGAAGGGGCTCTGGGACGGGGTCATGGGCCAGGCGGTGACCTCGAAGCGCAGCCTCGTCTACCACGGCTGGGTGACGCTGTCGGCGACGCTCCTCGGCTTCGCCATCGGCACGGTGCTCGGTATCGCGCTCGCCGTGGGGATCGTCCACAACCGGGCGATGGACATGAGCGTCATGCCCTGGGCGATCGCCAGCCAGACCATCCCGATCCTCGCCATCGCGCCGATGATCATCGTGGTGATGAATTCCCTGGGGTTGCAGGGGCTGGTGCCGAAGTCGATCATCTCGGCTTACCTCTCGTTCTTCCCGGTGGTCGTCGGCATGGTCAAGGGGCTGAGAAGCCCCGACGCGATGCAGCTTGATCTTCTGCGCACCTACAACGCCAGTGCGCGCGAGGTTCTCCTGAAACTCAGGCTGCCGGCGTCGCTGCCCTATCTCTTCGCCTCGCTCAAGGTCGGCGTCGCCGCCTCGCTCGTCGGCGCCATTGTCGGCGAACTGCCGACCGGGGCGGTGGCGGGGCTTGGGGCGCGGCTTCTGACCGGATCCTACTATGGCCAGACGGTGCAGATCTGGGCCGCGCTCTTCGCCGCCGCCATCGTCGCGGCGGGCCTCGTCATGATCATCGGCGCGGTGGAGCGGGTGACGCTCTCGCGCATGGGGCTGGTCAGATGAGCCGGGCGATTTCCCCATTCTGGCTGGTCGCGGCGGCGCTGGCGCTGGCGGCGCTGGCGGTCGACGCGCGGCTTGCCGCGCTCCTCGGGCTGTGGTTCGGCGCCTGGTTCCTGAACGCGCAGCTCTCGCGCCTTCGCGGCCCGGGCCTTCGCTGGCTGGTGCCGGCGATCTTCGGGCTTGCGGTGCTGGCGCTCTGGGAGCTGGCGGTGCGGCTCTTCGCGATTTCGCCGGTGATCCTGCCCGCGCCCTCGGCGATTGCCCAGCGGATCGCGGCAAGCCTGCCGCTCCTCTGGGCCGATTTCGTCCAGACCGCGATCAAGGGGGCGCTGTCGGGCTATCTGCTGGGCTGCGCCGCCGCCGTCCTGACCGCCATCCTGATCGACCGCTCGCCCTTCCTGCAACGCGGGCTTTTGCCGGTGGGCAATTTCGTCGCCGCCCTTCCCATCGTCGGCATTGCGCCGATCATGGTGATGTGGTTCGGTTTCGACTGGCAGTCGAAGGCGGCGGTGGTGGTCGTCATGGTCTTCTTCCCGGTTCTGGTGAACATGGTCGCGGGGCTGAAGGCGACCGAGCCGATGCAGCGCGACCTGATGGCGACCTATTCGGCGAGCTACTGGCAGACGCTGTGGAAGCTGCGCTTTCCGGCGGCACTGCCGTTCCTTTTCAACGGGCTGAAGATCGCCACGACACTGGCGCTGATCGGCGCCATCGTGGCGGAGTTCTTCGGCAGCCCGATCGTCGGCATGGGGTTCCGCATCAATGCCTCGATCGGGCAGCTTTCGCTCGACATGATCTGGGCCGAGATCGCGGTGGCCGCGGTGGTCGGATCGGCCTTCTACGGCCTCGTGGCCTTCATTGAACGGCGGATGACCTTCTGGCATCCGTCGCAGCGGCGTTAACAGGGGGCGGCGACAGGCCCCCGCAACAGGAGAGGACGACATGAAACGACTGACGATCGGGGCGGCGCTGGCCGCGCTTCTGGGCTCTGCCGCCTGGGCCGAGGACGTGACGCTGCAACTGAAATGGGTCACCCAGGCCCAGTTCGCGGGCTATTACGTCGCCAAGGACAAGGGCTTCTACGATGAGGAGGGGCTGAACGTCACCATCCTGCCGGGCGGGCCGGACGTGGCGCCGACCCAGGTGATGGCCGGTGGCGGTGCCGACGTGATGGTGGACTGGATGCCCTCGGCGCTGGCGGCGCGCGAGAAGGGGCTGCCGATCGTCAACATCGCCCAGCCCTTCAAGTCGAGCGGCATGCAGCTGACCTGCCTGAAGGAATCCGGGATCACCACCCCGGCCGACTTCAAGGGCAAGACCCTGGGCGTCTGGTTCGGCGGCAACGAATATCCGTTCCTGAACTGGATGGGCAAGCTCGGGCTGAAGACCGACGGCTCGCCCGAGGGCGTGACGGTGCTGAAACAGGGCTTCAACGTCGATCCGCTGCTGCAAAAGCAGGCGGCCTGCATCTCGACCATGACCTACAACGAATACGGCCAGGTGCTGGACGCCGGGATCACCCCCGACCAGCTTGTCAACTTCAACTACACCGACGAGGGCGTGGCGACGCTCGAGGACGGGCTCTGGGTGATGCAGGACAAGCTTGCCGATCCGGCCTTCGACGAGAAGATGGTGAAGTTCGTCCGCGCCAGCATGAAAGGCTGGAAATGGGCCGAGGAGAACCCCGACGACGCGGCGATGATCGTGCTCGACAATGACGACACCGGCGCCCAGACCGAGGCGCACCAGAAGTTCATGATGGGCGAGATCGCCAAGCTGACCGCCGGCTCGAACGGCACGCTGGACGAGGCCGACTACCAGCGCACGGTGGATGCGCTGATGTCGGGGGGCTCGGACGCGGTGATCACCAAGGCGCCGGAAGGGGCCTGGACGCACCAGGTCACCGACAAGGCGCTGCAATAGGGCGCAAGGCCCGGAGACGGTGCGGAGGGGCGGGATTTCCGCCCCTCCGGGTGGCGGGGCTTGACCGGTGTCAAGGCCGCTGGCGGCCGGACGAGGCAGCATGACCGGGCCAGGCGCCCGGATGCCCGCCACCCCAACGCAAGGGCCGGATGCCCAGACCCGGCCGGAAGGAAACAGAATGCGCAAGACGACGAACCGCCCCGCGATGCCCTTGGGCGCGCTTGTTGCGGCGGCTCTCATGGCGCTGCTGGGGCCTGCACCGAGCCGCAGAAACCGGTCGCGCAATGCGAACCGGGCGTTGCCGGCCTGAGCACGGCCACGACGCTGGTTCCGGGAAGCTGCTGAGCCCCGGCCCCGCCTGCGCCTGGCGAGGCCGGGGCTGCGGTATGCGTTCTGATGGGGGGCGTCCGCCTCGGTGCCGCAAGGTGGGAGTGGCCGCGCCTTTTCGCTTGCTCTCGGCCAAGGATCGCGGTCTATCTTCAGCGCGATCGGCAGGGAGAGCGGGTGCGATGGGCGGCAGGACAGGGACGAAGCGCGCGACGGCGAGGGCGCTGGCGCTTTTCGGGGTGGCGCTGCTGGCGCTTTCGGCCTGTGCGCGCAAGCAGTTCGTGCTGACCGAATGCGTCGATGGCCGCCCGGTGGTCGAACGCACCCTCGACGTGGCGCCGCCGAACTGCTGAGTGCCGCCGGGCCTACCTGAAAATTTCCGCCCAAGGCTCGAATCCGCCTCGGAAAAGCTGTAAACTCGCATCGGCGGAGTTGCAGGGGGCGGGGCGATGGCGCGGTCGGCACTGACCGGCACACGGGTGCGCGAGCGGCGGCAGAGGATCGGCCTGAAGCAGGCCGACCTGGCCCGCGCGGCCGGCGTGTCGCCCTCCTATCTCAACCTCATCGAACACAACCGGCGCCGGGTCGGCGCCGAGCTTCTCGCGGCACTCGCCCGCGCGCTCGGGGTGGGCGAGGCGGCGCTTGCCGAGGGGGCGGAAAGCGTGCTTTTCGAGGGCTTGCGCGAAGCCGCGGCCGGCGCCGCGGCCGAGGCGGCCCCGGAAACCGACCGGATCGAGGAATTCGTCGGCCGCTTTCCCGGCTGGGCCGCGCTTCTGGCCGAACGCCAGGCCCGGATCGCGGTGCTGGAACGCGCCGTCGAGGCGCTGAGCGAACGGATGGCGCATGACCCACACCTGTCGGCCGCGCTGCACGAGGTTGTCTCGGCGGTGACCTCGGTGCGCTCCACCGCCGCCATCCTCGCCGAAAGCGAGGAGATCGCGCCGGACTGGCGCGAACGCTTCCACCGCAACATCTACGACGACAGCATCCGCCTGTCGGAGGCGGCCGACGCGCTGGTCGCCTATCTCGACGCCAGCCCGGAAAGCGAGACCGGGCTCGGCTCGCCGCAGGAGGAGGTCGAGGCCTGGCTGGCGCGGACGGGATACCATGTCGCGGGCCTCGAACGGCCGCATCCGACCCCGGTGGAGGCGCTTGTCACCGGGGTGCCGGAGCTTGCGACCGACGCGGCGCGCAAGCTCGCGCGCGCCCATGCCGCGCGCTATCGCGCCGATGCCGAGGCGCTGCCGCTCGAGCCGTTCCTCGCCGCGCTGCGGGAGGAGGGGCCGGACCCGGCGGCGCTGGCGCGCCGTCTCGGCAGCGGCCTCGCGCCGCTCTTCCGGCGCCTCGCCACCCTGCCCGAAGGCGCCGGGCCCCCGGTCGGGCTGGTGGCCTGCGACGCCTCCGGCACGCTCACCTTCCGCCGCCCGACGCCGGGCTTCGCGCCCCCCCGGCATGGCGCGGCCTGCCCGCTCTGGCCGCTCTACGAGGCGCTTGCCCGCCCGATGGTGCCGATCTGCACCGCGATCGAGATGGCCGGGCGCCTGCCGGTGCGGTTCCTCGCCTATGCCTTCGCCGAGACGCGCTATCCGGCCGGGTTCGACGGGCCGCCCGTGACCGAGGCGCTGATGCTGATCCTGCCCGCGAAGGGGCCGCGGAGCGGGGCCGAGCGCGTCGTCGGCGCGTCGTGCCGAATCTGCCCGCGCGCCGGCTGTGCCGCCCGCCGCGAACCATCGATCGTCGGCATCGGCGACTGAGCCGGGCGGGGGGGGCGCGCGCCGCACCTGCACGAACTCGCCCGGGCGCCCAGCCCGGGTGGCGCCCGCCTCCCGGCCCGCCGCCCGCCTCCCGGCCCGCCGCTTGGGGCGGCGGGCATTCGGCGCTGACGATCTGCCACCTGCAGATCGTCCGGGCGCGCCTCATCCCCCGAGGGCGGGCGCATTGCGACGTCTCCAGCAGGACTGGCGTCGGGGGAGCGGCACCATAAATCGCCCCGAACGTCTGTAGTATAGCGCCCGCGGTCGGCCGCCGCCCTTCGTGCCCTGCCGCGGGCCGAGGTGCTTCCATCCTTCCGAAAGAACCGCCGCCGGCAGCAGCGGCACCCTGAAGCGCCTCGCCCCGGTGTTCCGCAGCGCCCGCTCGCGCTGCCCGCAAAGCGGCTGTTCCGGCCGCCTTTTCGCTTTTGACAGCGCCCGCCGCGATCGGTGATAGTCGGTCCGGGGGCGGGGCAAGGGAGGCAGCCGCGCATGGGCAGACGGGTGCTCCTCATCGAGGATGAGCCGCATATCGCCGAGGCGATCCGCTACATCCTTGCGCGCGACGGCTGGGCGGTTGCCAGCCACGGCGAGGGGGACGGCGCGCTCGAGGTGATCCGGCGCGAGGCCCCCGATGTCGTCGTCCTCGACCTTCTTCTGCCCGGGCGGTCCGGCTACGACATCCTCGACGACCTGCGCGCCGATCCCGATCTTGCCGGCCTGCCGGTTCTCGTCATCTCGGCGCGCGGCCAGGGCGAGGCGCGGGCGGCGGCAGCGGGCGCGGCGCCTGCCCGCTTCATCGCCAAGCCCTTCGCCAATGCCGACATCGTCGCCGCCCTCCGGCAGATGGCGGGCGCATGAGCGGCGGGCGGATGCGCGGCGCTTGGGCGGGGGGATGACGATGCCGACGCCGCCGAAGTTCCTTGCCCGCAGTTCCTACCGCCGCCGCCGGACCATCGACGCGGCGCGCATCCTGCCGGTGCTCGGGCTGTTCATCTTCCTGTTGCCGGTCCTTTGGCATCCCGCCGACACGCCCGAGCCGGACACCGCGCGCGGCGGACTTTACCTGTTCGCCGGCTGGTTCGGGATCATCGTCGCGGCCTTCCTTCTCGCCCGGGTGCTGATGCGTGCCGAACCGCCGCCGGCGGAGGACGCGGGCCGGGATCTGGGCCGGGATCTGGGCCGCGAACTGGGCCGCGACCTGGGCCGCGAACTGGGCCGCGAACTGGGCCGCGACCTGGGCCGCGACCTGGGCCGGGACGCGGGGGATCGCTGATGGTGCCCTTCAACATCCTCGTCGCGGTCTGCCTGGCCTATGTCTGCCTGCTGTTCCTCGTGGCCTTCGCGGCGGAACGGCGGGCGGCGCGCGGCCGGGCGGGCTGGATGCGTTCGCCGGTGATCTATACGCTGTCGCTCTCGATCTACTGCACCGCCTGGACCTTCTACGGGGCGGTGGGCTACGCCGCCCGCTCGGGGCTCGAGTTCGTCACCATCTACCTCGGGCCGACGCTGGTACTCGTCGGCTGGTGGATCGTGCTCAGGAAGCTGGTGCGGATCGCCCAGGCGCAGCGGGTGACCTCGATCGCCGACCTGATCTCCTCGCGCTATGGCAAGTCGAACCTTCTCGGCGTCCTCGTCACGGTGATCTGCGTCGTCGGCGGCACGCCCTACATCGCGCTCCAGCTCCAGTCGGTGACGCTGTCGTTCGGGGTCTTCGCCTCCGGCACGCCCGAGGGCTGGGCGCTTCCCGACCAGAGCGCCACCGCGCTCTGGGTCGCGGGGGGGCTCGCGCTTTTCACCATCCTCTTCGGCACCCGCAACCTTGACGCCAACGAGCGCCACCACGGCGTCGTCATGGCGATCGCGCTCGAGGCGGTGGTGAAGCTGGTGGCGCTCCTCGCCGTCGGCGTCTTCGTCGTCTGGGGCGTGGCGGGCGGGGTCGGGGCGGTCATCGGGCGGATCGACGCCTCGCCCATCGCCGACTGGCCGCTGAAGCCCGGCCGCTGGATCGGGCTGACCTTCGTCGCCGCCGCCGCGGTGCTGACGCTGCCGCGGATGTTCCAGGTGATGGTGGTCGAGAACTCCGACGAGCGGCACCTCGCGACCGCCTCCTGGGCCTTTCCGCTCTACCTGCTGCTGATGAGCCTTTTCGTGCTGCCGATCGCGGTGGTGGGGCTGGCCGAACTGCCCGCCGGCGCCAACCCCGACCTCTTCGTGCTGACGCTGCCCTTGTCGCAGGGCCAGGGCCGGCTTGCCATGCTGGCCTTCCTCGGCGGCTTCTCCTCGGCCACCTCGATGGTCATCGTCGCCTCGATCGCGCTGGCGACGATGGTGTCCAACCATGTCGTGGTGCCGCTCTGGCTGGCGCTCCGGCGGGGCGGCGCGCGCAGCCCCGGCGATGTGCGCGGGCTGGTCCTGATGGCGCGGCGGCTGTCGATCGCGGCGATCCTCGCGCTTGGCTACAGCTATTACCGGCTGTCGGGCGGGTCGGGCGCGCTCGCCGCCATCGGGCTGATCTCCTTCGTCGGCGTCGCCCAGATCCTGCCGGCGATGATCGGCGGCATCTTCTGGCGGGGAGCGACGCGGGTGGGGGCGGCACTCGGGCTCGGGCTCGGCTTCATGGTCTGGCTCTATGCGCTCTATCTTCCGTCCTTCGGGTCGGGCGGGGTCTTTTCGGCCGGGGTGCTCTCTGACGGGCCCTGGGGGATCGGCTGGCTCAGGCCGCAGGCGCTGTTCGGTGTCGAGGGGATCGACCCGATCCTGCACGCGATCTACTGGTCCTTGTCGCTCAACACCGGCGCCTTCGTCGCGGGCTCGCTCCTGAGTTTTCCGACCCCGGTCGAGCGGATGCAGGGGCTGGCCTTCGTCAACGCCTTCGAGCGCGACGCCGGCGCCCGCGGCTGGAGCCGGGGCGGGGCCGAGGCCGAGGACCTGCTGATGATGAGCCAGGGCATCCTCGGCGGCGAGGAGGCGCAGGCCTTCTTCGAGGCCGAGGCGGGGCTGCAGGGCAAGGCCGGCTTCCTGCCCGACACCACGCCGGAATTCATCGAACGGCTGGAACGGCGGCTTGCCGGCGCGGTCGGCACGGCGACGGCGCATGCGATGATCGCGCAGTTCGCCGAAGGCGCCGCGGTCACGGCGCAGGACCTGATGGCGGTCGCCTCCGAGGCGCAGCAGATCCTCGGCTATTCCACCCAGCTCGAGGCCAAGTCGGAGGAGCTGGCACGGACGGCGCGGGCGCTCCAGGAGGCCAACGACATGCTGCGCGACCTGTCGGTGCAGAAGGACACGTTCCTGAGCCAGATCAGCCACGAGCTGCGCACGCCGATGACCTCGATCCGGGCGTTTTCGGAGATTCTGATGGACCCGGACCTGTCTGGTGAATTGCAGCAGCGCTACGCCGGGGTGATCCACGACGAGACGATCCGCCTGACCCGGCTTCTCGACGACCTGCTCGACCTGTCGGTCCTGGAAAACCGCAAGGTCCAGCTCAACATCCGGGTCGCCAATCTTCACGATCTCATCACCAGGGCGGTCCAGGCGGCGTCGAACACGCGGCCGGAGCGGGCCTTCGCCGTCCACCGCGACCCTGCGGCCGAGCACCTGCCGGTGATCAGCGACACCGACCGGCTGGTGCAGGTCTTCATCAACCTCGTCTCGAACGCGCGCAAGTATTGCGACGCCGAGCGGCCGGAGCTGACGATCCTCGCGCGGCGCCGCGGCGGGCGGATCGTCGTCGACTTCATCGACAACGGCTCGGGTATTCCGAAAGCGGCGCAGCGGCTGATCTTCGAGAAGTTCTCGCGCCTGACCGACACCCAGAGGGCGGGCGGCGCCGGGCTGGGGCTGGCGATCTGCCGCGAGATCATGGTCAACCTCGGCGGCTCCATCGCCTATCTGCCGGGGCAGGGGGGGGCGGCGTTCCGCGTCTCGCTGCCGGTGCGGCCCGAGGCTTCAGGCCGGGCCGAGGCGGCCTGACCGGCGCTTGCCGCGCGAAGGCGCGCCCCGGGCCGGGGGCGTCTCAACCCTTTGGTAACCCTGATCCGGCTACCTTCGGCCTGACCCGCATCCCCGGCCCGGCGCGCGCGCCCGGGTCTGGGACTGGAGGCTTGACCGAGGCATGGCGACGACCGCGTCTGACACAGTGCTGAAGCGCAAGGCGGAAGCGGGGCGCGGCCATGCCGGCGGCGCCCCGCCGACGCCGCCGCGCGCCTTCGGCCACGCGGTCGCCAAGGCCGGGCAGGACATGTTCCATCTTCCGGTCGCGGTGACCGAAGCAGTGGAGTTCCGCGCCTCGCTCGCCGACCTGCCCGAACGGCTCGTCGAGCGGGCGCTTCTGGCGGTGATGGAGGGGCCGGGCGGGGGGCTCGGCCTCGTCGCCCTCTCGCCGGAGGTCCTGACCACGCTGATCGAGATGCAGACGACGAAGCGGATCGGCGCGGCCGAGGTCGCGGCCCGCCGGCCGACGCGGACGGATGCGGCGATGTCGGTGCGGTTCATCGACCGGGTGATGGAGGAGCTTGGCCTTCTGCGTGCCGCCGATCCGTCGGTCGTCTGGGCCGGCGGCTTCCGCTATGGCTCGTTCCTCGACGATCCGCGCCCGCTTGGCCTGCTTCTGGAAGATACCGTCTACCGCGTGCTCAGGCTCACGCTCGGCCTCGGGGCCGAGGGCGCGCGCCGGGGCACGCTGCTTTTCGCCATGCCGGCCGAGGGACGCGGGGCGATGCCGCGGCCGGCCGCGGGCGCGGCGGCGGCGGGCGTGGCGGCGGGGGCTGAGGCCGCCACCCCGGGGCCCGCCGACTGGGCCGGGCGGATGGAACGCGCGGTCCTGGGCGCGCGGGCCGGGATCGACGCGGTGCTCGACCGGATCAGCCTGCCGCTGTCGGCGGTGATGGCCTTCGCGCCCGGAACCGTCCTGCCGATCACGGCGGGCGCGCTTGCCGGCGTCCGGATCGAGGGGCAGGGCCGCCGCCTTCTGGCCACCGGGCGGCTCGGGCAGTGCCAGGGCAACCTCGCGCTCAGGCTGAACGGCGGGGCGGAGGCTGCGGGCCCCTGCGGTGCGGAGGCTGCGGGCCCCTGCGGGGCGGAGGCGGAGGGCACCGGCGCTGGCCCCGCAGGCGCGGCCGGCCGGCTGTTTCAGGGCGCGACCGCGCCGTCGGCCCGTGCGGCCGCGACCCGGGGGGCGCCCGCCGACGGCGTGCCCGCCGAGGAGGCGCCCGCCAGCACCGGGGCCGCCGGGGTCTCCGCCGGAGCCGGCGCTGCGGAGGCGGGGCGGTGATCGGGGCGGCCGAGGGTGCCGTTCATTGGGCAGATCACTGGGCAGTTCACGGGGCAGATCACTGGGCAGTTCACGGGGCAGGGCGCGCCGGGCACGGCCCCGCACACGTCCCGCGGGCGCCGATGCGGGACCGCCGGGACCCGTCCGGCGTTCCGGCGCAAGGGCGGCGGAAAGGCCAAGGGCGCGCGGCCCTTGTCTCGTGGGTCGGCGGGTGGCGGCCGGTAGGTGCTTTGCCCGGTCGGTTCAGAGGACTTCGGCGTATGGGCGCGGGGCGCGCGCTCGTCTCGACGGGCCTTCGGGGGAGGGTCGGCGGGTGCTTTTTCCTGGCGGATAAGCAGGTTGTGCCGCATGGCGGCGGATCAGCCAGGTGGGCGCGGCCCGTCTCCCGTCGGGCCTTCGGGGGACGGTGCCCTTGCCCGGCCGGGTCAGCGGGTTTCGGCGAGGCCGTCGATGCGGGCGCGGAAGGGTTCGAGGTTGTAGCCCCAGCGCGCCGCCGTCTCGATCAGCGCGTCGGTCGGCTGCCGCCCGGCATTGGCCATCGCCCAGACGATCGAGCAGCGGTTGCCCGAGGCGCAGTAGGCGAAGACGGGGCCGCCCGCGGCGTCGAGCACCTCGCGCTGGAGCGCCACGTTCGCATCGCTGATCGCCCCGCCGATCACCGGATTGGCGACGAAGCGCAGGCCCGCGGCGGCGGCGGCCGCGGCCATCGCCCCGGCATGAAGGTCGGGCGGGATCTCGCCGTCGGGGCGGTTGTCGATGACCGTGGCGAACCCGGCGGCGCGGATCGCGGCCATGTCCTCGGGGGCGATCTGGGGCGAGACGGCGTGGTCGGGTGTCAGATGGCGGATATCCATGTTTCTCCTCGGGCGTCGATCTTCTCGGGGGTCGGCGGACCGGCCCCGGGACTCCGGATCGAGGCCCCGGATCGCGCGCGGGGCGACCATACCCGCCATCATCGCCGCAAGGAAGAGGGCCAGGGGCCGATCGCCGGTCCGGCGCGAGAGCCGGACAGGCCGATGACCGGCCGCGGCGACGGGACCCGGTGCTGCGGCCATTGCCCGCGCCTCGGGATTGACTTGCATCAAGGTCGTGCCGAAGACTGGCCGCCTAGAACGGGCGGGAAGGCAGAGGAGTACCCGATGAAACCCATCGCTGAACGCAAGGCCGAGCTTCTCCTGCGCCGGTCCGACCTCATGCGCCGCATCGCGGGGATCGGCGCCGAGCTTGACAGCCACGACGCCAAGGACTGGGAGGAGATGGCGATCGAGCGCGAGGCCGACGAGGTTCTGGAAGACCTCGGCCAGTCGGCGCGCGCCGAACTGCGGATGATCGAGGCCGCGCTTGCCCGCATCGAGGAGGGCGAATACGGCGTCTGCGTGACCTGCGGCAACGAGATCGCCGAGGAACGGCTCGACCTTCTGCCGGCGACGCCGTTCTGCCCGAACTGCGCGCCGGGGCGGTAACCGGTGCCCGGCCGGAACGCCGGGCCGGCCATTGCCAAACCGGGCGGGGCCTCTACACTGGCCCGAGGACGGACGCGGCAGACAGGATGCAGATGACCGGGCATGTGCGTATCGCCACCGCCGAGGGGATCGCGCGGATCACCATCGACAACCCGCCGCTCAACCTGCTGGGCGCCCCGGTGCGCCGGGGCCTTGCCGCGGCGCTCGAGGCGGCCGGGCGGAACCCGGCGGTGCAGGTGATCGTGCTGGCGGCGGCCGGGGCGACCTGGCCCGCCGGCGCCGACATCCACGAATTCGGCAAGCCCGCGGAGGGTCCGGCGCTGGGCGAGATCTGCGCTGCCGTCGCGCAAAGCCGCAAGCCGGTGATCGCGGCGCTGCATGGCACGGTCCTTGGCGGCGGGCTGGAACTGGCGCTTGCCGCGGCGCTCCGTCTGGCCGAGCCGGGGACCGCGCTTGGCCTGCCGGAGGTGACGCTGGGGCTTCTGCCGGGGGCGGGGGGCACGCAGCGGCTGCCGCGGCTCGTCGGCGCCAAGGCGGCGCTGGGGCTGCTGCTGAGCGGCCTGCCGGTCGCCGCCCGGCGGGCGGCCGAGATCGGGCTTGTCGACATGGTGACCGAGGGCGGCGCCGAGGCCGCGGCCGAGGCCTTGGCGCGGACCTTCGTCGCGGGGGGCGCGGAACTGCCCACCGCCGCCGAACGCGCCGAGGGGCGCAGCCTCGACCCCGAGGCCTGGCTTGCCGCCGTCGCCGCGGCCCGCGCCGGGCTCGGGCCCGCCCGCCTGCCCGCGCCGGCGCGGATCATCGACTGCGTCGAGGCGGCGCTTCTCTTGCCCGAGGACGAAGGCTTTGCCTACGAACGCACCGCCTTCGGGGATCTGGTGGAGACGCCGGAGGCGGCGGCGCTGTCGCATGCCTTCCTCGCCGAACGGCGGGCGGCGCGCCAGGACGACCTCGGGGCGGCCGCCGCGCGCCAGATCGCCCGCGCCGGCATCCTCGGCACCGGCGAGGTTGCGGCCGAACTGGCGGTCGCGCTGATGGCGCTTGGCATCGACGTGACGCTGGTCGGGCAGGACGGCCAGTCGCTGTCGGCCGGCCTCGCGCGCGTCGCGGCGCTGCTGGAGCGCGAGGTGGCCGGCGGCCGGCTCAGCGCCGCCGGGCGCAGGGCGGAATGGGCGCAGATCGCGGGCGGGCTCGACCCGGCCGATCTGGCGACGGCCGACCTGATCCTGCTGGCCGGAGCCGATGCGGCTGCGGGCGCGGGCCTGCGGCGGATCGCGGGCGTCGCGAGGCCCGGCGCGGTGATCGCGGTCTGCGCGCGGGCGCTGTCGGCCCGGGCGCCGGGGCTCGACCCTGCGGCGGCGGGGTTCGGGCGCGCGGCCGACCTCGCCGGGATCGCGCTGCCGCCCCTGCCGGGCGCGCGGCTTCTGGAGATCGTCACGCTGCCCGCGACCGCGCCGGAGGTGACCGCGACGCTTGCGGCCCTTGCCGCCCACATGGGGCGGCAGGGGGTGCGCACGTTCGACGGCCGGAGCCTTGGCGCGCGTGTCTTCGCGGCGGGGCGGCAGGCGGCGGACCTGATGGTGGAGGCCGGCGCCTCGCCCTACGGGGTGGACCGGGCGCTGAAGGACTACGGCTTCGCCGCGGGGCTTTACGAGATGGTGGATCGCGCCGGCCTTGGCGCGGCGGGCGGGCCCGCAGGCGGGCAGGCCGGCGCGCGCGACGCGGGCTTCGCCGCGGCAATCGCGGCCACCGGGCGGGCGGGACGGGCCACGGGCGGGGGCTATTACCGCTGGCCCGAGGGCGCGGACGGGCCCGAGGAAGACCGCGAGGTGCTGACGCTGATCGGCTCGGAGCGGCGCGGCCGGGGCATCGTGCCGCGGCGGGTGACGGCGCCGGAAATCCGCGCCCGGGTGCTGGCCGCGATGGCCAATGCGGGGGCGGAGCTGATCGAGACCGGCGCCGCGCGCTGCCCTTCGGACATCGACGTGGCGATGATGGCGGGCTGGGGGTTCCCGCGCTGGAAGGGCGGGCCGATGCAGGTCGCCGACGCCCTCGGCCTGCTGGCCCTGCGCAAGGAACTGCGCGACCATGCCCGCGACGGCGAGGCGGTCTGGCAGCCGGCGGCGCTGTTCGACGAGATGATCAAGAACGGGCTGAGGTTTTCCGACCTGAACGTCAGCTGACGGGTGCCCGCCGGGGTGCTCTTCGGGCCTGAAGCCGGTCAGGCCAGAAGGATGCCCACGACCACCAGCATCAGCCCGAGCGCCGAGACGAGGAGTGCCGCGAAGTTGAGCGCGACGACGCGCTGAAGCCGGGCGCGAAGGTCGGCATCGGAAAGCCCGGCCTTGCGCGCCGCGGCCACCTTCACGATGCACCAGACAAGCGTCACGAGCCCCAGAAGCGTCACCGCCGCGCCCGCCCAGATGAGCCAGTCCATCGCATCTCCCCCTTGGCGCCGATGCCGCCGGATCGCCCTAGCCGGAACCTGCCCGGGCCGCAAGGGCGGGACGTGAAGCGCGGGACTTGAAGCACGGCACTTGAAGCGCGGGACTTGAAGCACGGGACTTGAAGCACGGGGGCCGAGCCTCTAGTCAGGGCGCCGACCGTCAACGGGAGACAAGCCATGAACGACGCGGTGTCCGACGCCACCTACACCATCGCCGCCGAGGAACTGCGGCAGTTCATCGAACGCTACGAGCATCTGGAGGCGGAGAAGAAGGATATCGCCGACCAGCAGAAGGAAGTCATGGCCGAGGCCAAGGGCCGCGGCTACGACACCGGGGTCATGCGCAAGGTCATCGCGCTTCGACGCCGCGACAAGGACGACATCGCCGAGGAAGAGGCGGTGCTGGAGATGTACAAGGCCGCACTCGGGATGAGCTGAGGCGGCGGCGGGGGAGGGCCGGAACCGGGTTCCGGCGGGCCTTGGCGTCCGGTCCTTCGCGGTCCGCGCCCGCCGCCGTCAGGGCGCGAGGAAGCTCACCCCCGGCATCGCGGCGATCTCGGCGCAGTCCTCGTCGTAGGCCGCGGTCATCGCCGCGACCAGCGCCTCGGTCCAGCCGGGAAGCGTGATCTCGACATCCAGTTCCTCGGGCCGGGCGTATTTCTCCAGGAAGGTCGCGGTAGCCTGCCGGCGCTGGGCGATGCCGCGCGGCGGGTGCGTCTCGAAGAAGGCCTTGAGCGCGGCGAGCCCCTCTTCGGTGATCAGCGTGCCGGTCAGGTCATAATCACCCTCCAGCGCCTCGCCCTCGCTCACGCCGGCGATGGCGCGGAGCACCTCGGGCCAGAGCAGCGGCAGATCCTCGGCGCACCAGATCGTCAGCGCGATCCCCGGGACCTGCGCCAGCACCCGGCGGATCACCGGCGCCCAGCGCAGGCTCGCGGGCGACGATCCGCTCATGATCATGTCGTAGCTCGCCTCGGCGGCGCGGTCGAGAAGCGCGGGAACCAGCGTGGCGGGGTTCTTGAGCGCGAGGAAGAATTCCGCCCCGGCGCCGGGGAACAGGTTGGCGTAGGCCGCGATCCGGGCCGGCGCGGTCGGATAGAGCCCGTCCGGCCCGATCGCGTTCACCGGGAAGGACAGAAGGCTGTCGTGGCTGAAGACCAGCCGCTCGAACGGCCCGTCCTCGCCCAGCGCGTCGAGGATCACCTGCCGTGTGTCGGGCCCCGCCGGCGCGCCGCGGAGCGTCTTGGCCACCCTGGGCAGAAGCTGGCGGTAGGCCCGGGGCGAGGGCACCGCGATGCCCTGGGCCGCGAGCGTGCCGCGGTTCTTCAGGAGCGCGCGGACCAGGCGGTCCTCGTCGGTCCCGTGCGCCCCGAGATGATAGGCGATCTGCATGCCGTCCGGCCCCCTCACGGCGGCGAACCTATACGCCCGCGCTGGACAGGGGAACCGCTTTCCTCTAACCCGCTGGGCATGTTGGCCGAGCAAAACAGTCAGTCAATACCGCCCCCCCGCGCGGCACGCCCCCCCCGCGCGGCGGGCGCGGCAGGCGGGCTGTGGTCGGCGGGCGCGCTTCTGATCGCGGTGCTGGTGGTGCTGCCGGTGGCCTCGGTCCTGGTGCTGGCCTTCCATCCGACCGAGAACATCTGGCCGCATCTTCTGGCGACGACCCTGCCGCGCTATGCGGCGAACACGCTGATCCTGACGCTCTCGACCGGCGCCCTCGCCGCGGCGGTGGGGACCGGGGCGGCGTGGCTGGTGACGATGTACCGCTTTCCGCTGTCGGGGCTTCTGGAATGGCTGCTGCTGCTGCCGCTTGCCATCCCGGCCTATATCGGCGCCTATGCGCTGGTCGATTTCCTCGACTATTCGGGCCCGGTGCAGGTGGCGCTGCGCGAGGCGGCGGGGTGGCAAACCGCGCGCGACTACTGGTTCCCGACCGTCCGGTCGCGGGGGGCCGCGGTTCTGGTGCTGGCGGCGGCGCTTTACCCTTACGTCTACATGCTGGCGCGTGCCGCCTTCCGCGAACAGTCGGCGGGCAGCTACGAGGTGGCGCGCGCGCTGGGCGCGGGGCCGGTGGGGCTGTTTCTCAGGATCGGCCTGCCGCTGGCGCGGCCGGCGATCGCCGCCGGCGCCGCGATCGTGATGATGGAGACGGTGAACGACTTCGGTGTCGTCGACTTCTTCGCCGTCCAGACGCTGACCACCGGCATCTTCACCGTCTGGCTGGAGACCGGCAATGCCGGCGGCGCGGCGCAGATCGCCTGCGTGATCCTCGCCGTGATCCTCGCGCTTGTCGCGCTCGAGAAGGTCAGCCGGCGGAATTCGCGCTACTACCAGTCCGCCCGCCAGCCGCGCCCGGTGACCCGGGTCGTCCTGTCGCGGGGCGCGGGCGCGGTGGCCACGGCGCTCTGCGCCCTGCCGGTGGCCTTCGGCTTCGTGCTGCCGCTCGCCGTGATCGCGGGTCACGCGCTCGACAAGCCCGGGGCCTGGGTCAGTCCCGGCCTCGGGCGGGCCTTCGTGAACACGCTGACGGTCGGCGGCGGTGCGGCAGTGCTGACCGTTCTCGGCGCGGTCTTCATGGTCTATGGCGTGCGCCTCACCGGCCGGCGGCTGCCGAAGCTGGTTCTGCCGGCGACGACGATCGGCTATGCCGCGCCGGGGGCGGTGCTGGCGGTGGGCATCCTGATTCCGGTCGCGGCGCTTGACCACCGGGTCGCCGACCTGGTGCTGGCGGTGACCGGCCGCGACCCCGGGCTGATCCTGACCGGCTCGGCGGCGGCGATCGTGCTGGCCTATTTTGTCCGCTTCTTCGCCATCGCCCAGGGCGCCGCGGACGCGGCCTTCGGCCGGGTGCCGCCGTCCCTGCCGATGGCGGCACGGTCGCTCGGGCGCACCGCGGGGGGCGCGCTGGGCGAGGTCTACCTGCCGCTGATGCGCGGCTCGGTGGGCACCGCGCTGCTTCTCGTCTTCGTCGACTGCGTCAAGGAACTGCCGGCGACGCTGCTGCTCAGGCCCTTCAACTACGACACGCTCGCCACCCGCGCGCATGAGAAGGCGAGCCTCGAGAACATCGCCGAGGCGGCGCCGCCGGCGCTTCTG
>JAUQYA010000042.1 GCA_030837785.1 Albidovulum sp. | reverse complement strand
TGGGTAGCGCTGGTTTCAAAGGCGAAATTCTTCTGGGCGTCCTTCCCCTCCTTGCCGCCGAACGGCGGGTTGGTGAGGATCACGTCGAAGGTCTTCGGCGCCTGCTCGAACAACGCGCCGTAGGTGGCGCGGCGGGTCAGAGAGTTGCCGTGCCACAGGTTGGGTTGGTCGATGCCGTGCAGCACCAGGTTGGCCAGGGCGATGGGGAGAACCAGGTTCTCCTTTTCGCGGCCAAAAAAGGTGTCATGCTTGAGGGTGTCGATATCGGTGCTGGTGGCGCTGTTGCCCAGCGTACGGGCGATGTGCTCGTAGGCGATGGCCAGAAAACCGCCGGTGCCGCAGCAGGGGTCATAGACCGTCTGCCCCAGCGACGGGTTCACCGTATGCACCATGGCGCGGATCACCTCGCGGGGGGTGAAGAACTGGCCGCCGTCCGAGTTCTTCTCACCCATCTTCAGCAGCAGGTCCTCATACACCTGCGACAGGGTGAAAAAGTGGGTGTCGTCCACATGGTCGGTGTTGATCTCGTGCACCTTGTCGAGGATATCGCGCAGGTTGGTCTCGCTATCGACCCGCACCCGCTCCACCGCCGTCATGATGCGGCCGATGATGCGCTGTTTGCGGCTGGCGGAGGGGTTGGGGAGGCCGGTGCGTGTATCGATATCCAGGCTGTGCAGATGGGGGAGCAGTTCCTTGTTGATGAAGTCGAACAGCTTGCCGTCACCGGCGGCGAACAGCTCCTGCCGCTTCCAGCCGAAGGGTTTCCCCTCGGCGGTTTTCGGGTGTTCGCTCTTTTCCGACCAGGGGGCGGCCCAGTCCTGCCAGCGGTAGGGGGCGTGCAGGGCTGGGCTGAAATTGGCGCCCACCGCCTCCGCCTCCTCCCGCGACCGGGATTCGTAATCGTCGAGAATCCGCAGGAACAGAATCCAAGTCAGCTCCGGCACGTACTGCAGGGCACTGGCGCAGTTGGAGCGGCGCATCACGTCGCAGATGGACTTCACGAAGGCGGATAGCGACCGAATTCCGGCAATGGTTTTTGGTTTTTTATTATTAGGATTCCTGGAATTCATTTGTATGCCTCGCAAGATGCGGCAACGATACTGTGAGGTAGTTGTCGGAGGTCTTTAAGCTGGGTGTCTATGGCTGCCCTTATGGAGTTTGCTTCACATTGAGCGGCTGAAAGGAGGCGTGAATATCTTAGCTGCGTCTCAAAGTCTGGCAAAGTCACAGTGGCTTCTGCTAATCGGCCAAAAAGCATTCGTTCGCGAACTGCCCCTCTTGCAAGAGAAATCACGCATTCATGGCCTAACGGAGAACGTAACCAGTAATAAAACCATCGGGAATCTACGATGCCTTCCTTACCTTGAAACACAACGTAATCCGGGCTTGTGATTCCAGGTGGATCATTATCATCTACGTAAGCCACCGAACCAATGAGGATACGCATTGGATTATAAAAAATAGTACCAGGGAAAACCGGTTTGTATCGGTCAGGGTTCTTGCCC
>JAUQYA010000041.1 GCA_030837785.1 Albidovulum sp. | reverse complement strand
GCGCGGCCGCGCTCGAAGATCACCGGCGAGCGGATGGAGAAGATCGTCAAGGGCCCGAACTGGGAGGAGATCCTCGGCGGCGAATTCTCCAAGCGGTCGCAGGACTACAACTTCGAGGGGGTGCAGAAGCAGATCTACGGGGAATACGAGAACACCTTCATGATGTATCTCCCCCGGCTCTGCGAACATTGCCTCAACCCGGCCTGCGCGGCGTCGTGCCCTTCGGGCGCGATCTACAAGCGCGAGGAGGACGGCATCGTCCTCATCGACCAGGAGAAGTGCCGCGGCTGGCGGATGTGCGTCTCGGGCTGCCCCTACAAGAAGGTCTATTACAACTGGTCCACCGGCAAGTCGGAGAAATGCACGCTCTGCTATCCGCGGATTGAAAGCGGCAACCCCACGGTCTGCTCGGAAACCTGCGTTGGCCGGATCCGCTACATCGGCGTGATCCTCTATGACGCCGACAGGATCGAGGAGGCCGCGAACGCGCCGGCGACGACCGACCTCTACGAGGCGCAGCTTGGCGTCTTCCTCGATCCCAACGACCCGGTGGTGATCGAGACGGCGCGCGCCGACGGCATCCCCGAGGACTGGATCAGGGCGGCGAAGGCAAGCCCGATCTGGAAGATGGCGATGGAATGGAAGGTGGCCTTCCCGCTGCATCCGGAATACCGGACGCTGCCGATGGTCTGGTACATCCCGCCGCTGTCGCCGATCCAGAACGCGGCCGCCGCGGGCGCGATCGGCATGGACGGCGCGATGCCCGACGTCAAGAACCTGCGCATCCCCTTGCGCTATCTCGCCAACATGCTGACGGCGGGCGACGAGCGGCCGGTGGCCCAGGCGCTGGAGCGGATGCTGGCGATGCGCGCCTACATGCGGGCAAAGACGGTGGACGGGGTGATCGACGAGGGCATTGCCGCGCGCGTGGGCCTTTCGGGCCGCGTGATCGAGGAGATGTACAAGATCATGGCGCTGGCCGACTACGAAGACCGCTTCGTGATCCCGACCACGCACCGCGAACAGGTCGAGGAGGCCTACGACCTGCGCGGCGGCTGCGGCTTCACCGACACCAACGGCTGCTCGACCGGCATGTCGAAGGGTTCGCTCTTCGGCGGGTCCAAGCGGCCCTTGAGGATGCCCGAGGAGGTGCAGCGATGACGGTGGCCCTGAAGGACCGCACGCTGAAGGCGCTGTCGCTGATCCTCAGCTATCCGACGCGCGACCTCAAGGCGGCGATGCCGGAGATCGGGGGCGTTCTCGCCTCCGAATCCCGGCTGACGGCGGCGGCGCGGCGCGACCTGCGCCCGCTGGTCGAAAGCCTGCGCGACGACGATCTCTATGATCTCGAGGAGCGGTTCGTCGCGCTCTTCGACCGCTCGCGCACGCTCTCGCTCAATCTCTTCGAGCATGTCCACGGCGAAAGCCGCGACCGGGGCGGCGCGATGGTGTCGCTGGTGGAGACCTATCGCGCCGGCGGCTACGACCCCGCCACGAGCGAACTGCCCGATCACCTGCCGGTGCTGCTGGAATTCCTCGCCACCCGGCCGGAGGCGGAGGCGCGCGAGACGCTGGCGGACGCTGCGCATATCTTCGAGGCGCTCCGCGAACGGCTGGCCCGGCGCGGCAGCGTCTATGCCGCGGTCTTCGCGGCCCTTGGCCAGCTTGCCGGGGGCGCGGCCGATGCCGCGACGGTGGCCGAGCTTCTCGGCCAGGCCGACGTCGATCCGAACGACCTCGAGGCGCTCGATGCGGTCTGGGAGGAAAGCGAGGTTCTTTTCGGCCCCGACCCCAACGCCGGCTGCCCGGCCACGCGCGACCTGCTCGCGCGGATGGACCGGCCCATCAATCCCGCGCCCGACGTGGCCGCCGAGTAACGGAGAGGGAACATGCACAACTTCATCTTCGGTATCTATCCCTACATCGCGCTCGCCGTTCTCGTCATCGGCTCGGCAGCGCGCTATGACCGCGATCCCTTCACCTGGAAAAGCTCGTCCTCGCAGCTTCTGCGCCGCAAGCAGCTTGCCCTCGGCTCGGTGCTGTTCCATGTCGGCGTGCTGGTGATCTTCCTTGGCCATCTGTTCGGCCTCCTGACGCCCTTGTGGCTGATCGAGCTGTTCGGCATCGGCCACGGCGCGAAGCAGATCCTCGCCGTTGCCGTCGGCGGCGTCGCCGGGGTGATGGCGCTCGTCGGCGGGATCATCCTGATCCACCGCCGCCTGGTCGATCCGCGCATCCGCGCGACGTCGAGCACGATGGACATCGTGATCCTGTCGCTGCTGCTGGTGCAGCTCGCGCTCGGGCTTCTGACGATCTTCGTCTCGCTCCAGCATCTCGACGGCGAGGAGATGGTGCGCTTCATGAACTGGGCGCAGGGCATCTTCACCCTCGACCCCAACGCTGCGGCCTATACCGAGGGCGCCTCGATCCTGTTCCAGCTTCACATCTTCCTCGGGCTGACGATCTTCCTGCTGTTCCCGTTCTCGCGGCTCGTGCACATGCTGTCGGGGCTGGCGGCGCCGTTCCGCTATCTGTTGACGCGGACCGGCTACCAGATCGTCCGGTCGCGGCGGAGCGTGGCGCTGCCGAAACACGACGGCCCGGTGCGGGCGGTGCAGGCCAGCCAGGCACCGCTTTCGCGCAAGGCCACGCAGCCGGCGGAGTGAGCACCATGACCACCGCCCTCTTTCCCGACCTGGTGGTGAACGGCGAGCTGGTGCCCCACGCCGTCGTCGCCGCCGAGGTGCAGAACCACGCGGCGCCGAAGGGCAAGCCGGGGATCGCCTGGCGCAAGGCGGCCAACGCCATCGCGATGCGCACGCTCTTGTTGCAGGAGGCGCGCCGGCAGGGGATCGGCGCGGCGCCGGCCGAGGTGGGGCCGGGGCGGTTCGAGACCGAGGAGGAGGCCCTGATCCGGGGCCTTCTCGATGCCGCGGTCGCCGCCGAGCCGCCGACCGAGGACGAGATTCGCGCCGAATGGGCCCGCGATCCGTCGCGGTTCCGCGCCCCGCCCTTGTGGGAGGTGTCGCATATCCTGTGCGCCTGCGATCCCCGCGACGCGGCGGAGAAGGAGGCGGCGCTGGCGCGGGCCCGGGCGGTTCTGGCCGAGCTTGCCGCCCGTCCCGGCGACTTTGCGCGGGCAGCGGCAAGCCACAGCGACTGTGGCTCGAAGTCCTCGGGCGGGGCGCTGGGCCAGCTTGGCCCCGGCGATACGGTTCCGGAATTCGAGGCCGTGCTGCGGGGCCTGGGCGAGGGCGAAACCACGGCAGAGCCGGTCCTGTCGCGCCACGGATGGCATATCATCCGGATGGATGCGGTGGCGACGGGCGCGGTCCTGCCGTTCGAGACGGTGCGGCCGAAGATCGCCGCCGCGCTGGAAAAGGCCGCCTGGGCGCGGGAGGCGCGGTCGTTCGCCGACCGGCTGCTGGCATCGGCCGAGATTTCCGGCGCCGACCTGCGGCAGGCCTGAACGGGAACCGGCCATGATGGCACGTCGTGCACACGATCCCCGGCGTGGCGACGGTCTTTCGCCGACCGATCCGCGACTGCTTGGCAATCCGCTGGATTTCCTCCACGAGGATCACCTGCGCGAGCGCGAGATCTGCGTGATGCTGGATCGGATCGCGGCGGCCGAGAACCCCGACCAGGATGCGGCCGCGCATGCGGCGGGCTTTCTCGCCGACGAATTGCCGCTGCACTTCGCCGACGAGGAGGAGGATCTCTTTCCGCTTCTGCGGCAGCGCTGCGCGCCCGAGGACGACATCGAGCGGGCGCTGGCGCGGCTGTTGGCCGATCATGTCCACGCCGGGCTGGAGATGCCCGATCTCGTCAGGCTGCTGCGCCTTGTGGCCGAGGGTGAGGCGACGCTGTCGCCCGAAGACCGCGCCCTGCTGACCCGCTATGCGTCGCATTCCCGGCGCCACCTGGTTCTGGAGAACGCGATCGTCCTGCCCCTGGCCCGCGCCCGGCTGACGCGCAGCGATCTCGACCGGATGCGCCTGGCGATGCTGCACCGCCGGGGGCTCGACCGGTTGATCGGAGGTTAGCGGTGCTGAACGACCTTCTCAGCGGCAATCTGGCCTGGTCGGCGAGGCGCCACGAGGAAGACCCGGGGTTCTTCGCGCGCATGGGGGCGCAGCAGGCGCCGGAGTATTTCTGGATCGGCTGTTCCGACAGCCGCGTTCCCGCCAATGTGGTGACCGGGCTCGACCCCGGCGAGGTCTTCGTCCACCGCAACGTCGCCAATGTCGTCCATTCGACTGACATGAACCTTCTCTCGGCGCTGGAATTCGCCGTCGAGGTGTTGCGGGTGCGCGAGATCATCATCTGCGGCCACTACGGCTGCGGGGGCGTGAGGGCCGCGACCGAGGACTTGCCGCACGGGATCACCGATCACTGGCTGGAGCCGGTCCGGCGGATCGCCCGGGCCTATGCGGTCGACCTGGCGCGGGCGCCCGACCTGGCGGCGCGGCGCGACCGGCTGGCCGAGCTGAACGTGATCGAGGGCGTCCGCCGGGTGTCGGAGACCCCGATCCTGCAGCGCGCCTGGGAGGCCGGCGTCGATGTCCGCGTGCACGGGCTGATCTACGGGCTGAAGGACGGCCGGCTTCGCGATCTGGATTGCTCGACCGGCCCGGGCCGGCTCAGGGCGGAAACCAAGGACTGACCATGAATATCGCCTATACGATGGCCCCCGGGCGGGGCGACACCGACCTGATCCTCTTCGGCCTTGCCCGGCGGCTTGCGACGCGCGGGCTGCGATGCTGCGGCACCGTCCAGATCAACACCGATCGGCCCGATGCCGGCCCCTGCGACATGGATGTGAAGGTTCTGCCCGATGGGCCGGTCCAGCGCCTCTCGCAGGATCTCGGCCGCGATTCGCGCGGCTGCCGTCTTGATCCGCAGGCGCTCGAGACTGCGGTGGGTCTCGTTTCGGCCAGCCTTGCCGGGGGCGCGGATCTGCTGATCGTCAACAAGTTCGGCAAGCACGAGGCCGATGGCCGCGGCTTCCGCGAGGTGATCGCCGAGGCGCTGGCGCGCGGGATACCGGTTCTCGTCGGCCTGAACGGCCTGAACCTTCCCGCGTTCGAAGGGTTTGCGGGCGGGCTCGCCGTTCCGCTTCCGCCCGAGGAGGAGGCGCTTTTCGCCTGGGTCCTGGCGGCGACCGGTCAGGAAAGCTGCCCCGCCTGACGCGGGGCGCCGGCCGGTTCACGCCGCCCGGGCCGGCGCCATGCCCGCCTTGCGGCTGAGTTCCAGCACGGCCGCGAAGACCAGCATGGCGGCGATGCCGCTGCCGATCAGCATGGCATCAAAGGCGAACGGCGCCTCGCCCGCGATCTCCTTCGCCGCGCGCACCGCGAAGGACAGGATCGTGCCGAGCGCGAAGACCGGCAGCGCGTGACGGCCCAGCAGCGCGAGCGGCGCCATCGGGCGGGAATCGCAGACGGCGCGAAGCCAGGGCAGCACGCTCAGCACATAGGCGAGCGACAGGAAATGCAGAAGCCGCGGGACCGAGACATAGGTCTTGTCGAAATCGCGGATCAGGTTCGGCACGCCCTGGGCCGCCGCCCATCCGAGCATCGCATTGCCCCCGGCCTGTAGCGCCGGCCATTTGAGCCACGCGAGCGCCAGAAGAAGGTAGGCTCCGGCGGCGAGTGCAAGCCCGCGGTTGACCGGAACGAAGCGCGCGCCCCGCTTCATCGCCACCCCGGTGAGGATGCCGAGCACGAAGAGGAACTGCCAGGCGAAGGGGTTGAAGAACCAGCCACCCGGAAGCGGCAGGTTCGGCAGGTCGAAGTGGGTCAGCCCCGCCGCGGCCCAGAGGACGACGGAGGCGGCAAGCGTCGCGCGCGGCCAGCGGACCGCCGCCATGATCATTGCCGGCGCCGCGAGCAGGAGCGCGGCATAGAGCGGCAGGATGTTCACATAGCCGAACTGGTGGCCCAGCACCGGCAGTCCGACCAGGACGCCGATCGGGTCGCTGACGAGGAACTGGAAGTTGTCCTTCCCGAACAGGGTTCCGGTTCCGCCGTAGCGCAGCGTCGCCGCGACGATGGCGAGCGCCCAGAAGGTGACCATGAGGTGCACGAGATAGAGCGTCCAGGCGCGTTTCCAGATGCGGCGGACGCCCGGCCAGAGCGGGCGCGCGGCAAGCCCGCCGGCATAGGCGAGCACGGCCGAGAGGCCCGAGAGGAAGACGAACCCCTCCGCCGCGTCGGAAAAGCCGAAGTTGCGGCTGGTGGCGTATTCGAACACCGTGCCGGGCACGTGGTTGACGAAGATCATCACCAGCGCGATGCCGCGCAAGACGTCGATCCGCGCATCGCGCCGGCGCTTCGGCAGCGAGACCGGCGCCGGTGTGGCCGCCGCTGCGGGCGCGGCGGACGGCGATTGTGCCACCCCGTCGCGCGGAATGACGCGTAGCGCCTGCCTGACGCGTAGCGCCTGCCTAGGCATGGGCCCCGGTCCTCAGTTGCGTCGCGGCGGCGTCGCGGGAAGCATCCCCCGCGCGGTTCCAGCGCCCGAGCGTCTGTTCATGCGCCGCCAGGATCGGCGGCAGCGCGCGTTCCTCAGGGGTGGCGAAAAGCGCCGACGCCCTGGAGGGTTGCGAGGTCCAGGAGATCAGGACGGGGGCGAGGATCATCGGCACCAGCACGGGCAGCAGCCAGGGCAGGAGCCCCGCCCCCCAGTGCCATGCCGCGAAAAAACCGGCGAGGCCGAGGGTGACGATGAAATGGCTGGCCTCGAAGGCTTCGAAAACGGTCAGCCGCGCCTCGCCGCGCCGGTTGGCGGGCCAGCCGCCGTCGGCGCCGCGCAGCACCTGGGCGACCGACCGCGCCTGGTAGGCCATCATCACCGGCGCGATCAGGCTTGAGAGCAAAAGGTCCAGGAAGCCCGAAAGCGCCACGCCCGTGACGCTGCCATAGCCCCGGGCGCGCCCGGTCGCCCAGGCCTCGATCACGATCAGGAGCTTCGGCATGACCAGAAGGCCGATGATGCCGATGAAAAGGCCGATCGCCTTCGCTGTCTCGTCGCTGGGAAAGACCGGGAAGAACTGGTGCGGGTCGGGGAAGTAGTCGGGCGGCGGCAGGGTGGCGCGGTCGGCGACCGCCGAGATCAGGAAGCCGGCCCAGAACACCGGCGCGATGTAGGAGACGATGCCGAGCGCCATCGAAAGCCGGCTCCAGCCGAGCAGGCCTGCGGCGCTGACGACCTTGCTGTGCTGGAGGTTGCCCTGGCACCAGCGGCGGTCGCGCTTGGCATATTCGATGAGGCTTTCCGGCCCTTCCTCGTAGGAGCCGCCGAGGTCGGGGTCCACCCGCACGATCCAGCCGGCGCGGGCGAGGAGCGCGGCCTCGACGATGTCGTGGCTGAGGATGTGGCCGCCGAAGGGCGGCTTGCCGGGCAGTTCCGGCAGGCCGCAGCTTTCCGCCCAGGCGCGGCTGCGGACCAGCGCGTTGTGGCCCCAGAATGGCCCGGCGCTGCCCTGAAGCCGCGCCAGGCCGCGGGCGAAGACCGGCGAGTAGAAGGCGGCGGCGAACTGCATCACCCGACCGAAGAGCGAGCCGGCGCGGACGATGACCGGCAGCGTCTGCAGAAGCCCCAGCTGCGGCTCGGCCTCCATCCGCCGGATCATCTCGAGGATCGTCGCGGGTTCCATCAGGCTGTCGGCGTCGAGGATCAGCGCATAGTCGTAGGCCGCACCACTGCGGCGGAAGAAATCGGCGATGTTGCCGGCCTTGCGCCCGGTGTTCCGTTCCCGCCGGCGGTAGAAGAGCCGCCCCTCGCCGCCGGTCTCGGCCATCAGCCGGGAAAACCAGTAGGCCTCGCCCGCCACCGCCTCGGGCCGGGAACTGTCCGACAGGATGGCGAAGTGGATCACCGCGGGGGCGTCCGCAAGCGCCTCCATCATCGCGGCGACGCGGGCGAAGGTGGGGGCCGGATCCTCGTTGCAGACGGGCATCAGCACGCAGGTCCGCCCGCGGATCGGTGCGGCAGAGGGCTCCATGCGCGGCGCCGGCCAGAGCCCGATCAGCGCCAGCATGGCGCCCCAGGCGAGCCAGGCGGTCGACAGCGTGAGAAGCGCGGCGCAGAGCCAGGCCCAGGCGGTCAGGCCGGCGGCCGAGGAGTATTGCAGGAACAGCGCCGCCGCCCCCCCGCCCGCGACAAGGGGCACGAGGACCGCGACGGTCCTGAGAAGGGTGGGGGTGCGGGCGCGGTCCATCTCAGGGTTCCGCGCGCCGGCGCGGGGGCGAGACGAGGGCGCGCAGCAGTTCGGACGGCCGGGCCGGTTCGAGCCGCTGTTCGGGCATGGCGAGCGGCGCGTCGGGCAGGCCCGCGGCGGCGAGAAGCCGCGCGGTGGTCATGGCGTCTTCGAATGCGGCGGCGCCGGACAGGTCGGAGGGGGTCATGGCTTCACCCATTGAAAAGACCAGATTTCGGAAAGCTTGCGCTCGTAGCCCGCGACATGGGCGGTCATCTCGACCAGCGTCCCGGAGTCGGAGGCAACGTCGACGACCAGCCGCCAGACATCACTGCCGGGCAGCTTGGACAGCGTCGTGACATCGGCCTTTCCGCCGTTGATCGTCAGCACCGGTTTCACCTCTGCGTCGTCCTCGGGCAGGCGGCCGAGCATCCCGCCCTTGAAGTCGACGACGAACTTGCGCGAGTCGGGCGGGTTTTCAAGCCCCGCCGGGCCGCCGATGCCGCCGCGGGTGGCCCAGACGACGGCGTGGTCGTCGGCATAGTCGGGTTCCAGCCGACCCCAATGCATCCGGTAGGCAAATTCCTGCGCATCACCGGCCCTGATCGGCGCATCGGGAACCCAGAAGGCGCCGATGTTGTCGTGAACCTCGACCGCGGTCGGCAGTTCGAAAAGCCGGATCTTGCCCGACCCCCAGTCACCGACCGGCTCGATGTCGACCGAGGGGCGCAGGTCATAGCGCGCGCCCGCGTCCTGATAATCGTCGAAGTCGCGGCCGCGCTGGTGCAGGCCGAAACGGCGCGGCCGGGTCTCGGCGAAGTAGGAGGAGGACAGCGCCTGCGGGTTGTCGAGCGCGCGCCAGATCACGTCGCCGTCCGCCCGCACGATCCTCAGACCGTTGCTGTCGTGCACGCGGGGGCGGTAGTCGTCATAGTCACCGCGGTTGATGTCGGCGAAAAGGAACATCGAGGTCAGGGGCGCCACGCCCAGTTGCTCGATGTCACTGCGGAAGAAGAGCCGCGCCGTGACGTCGACCGTGGTCTCCACCCCGGGGGTGACGACAAAGCGGTAGGCACCGGTCACGCTGGCGCTGTCGAGCGCGGCGTAGACGGTCATCGTGTCGGCCCAGGCCGCGGGCTTCTCGATCCAGAAGCCGCTGAAACGGGGGAACTCCTCGGCCTTCGGCAGGCCGCTGTCGATCGCCAGGCCGCGGGCCGACAGCCCGTAGGCGTTGCCAAGGCCGAGCGCGCGGAAATAGCTTGCCCCGATGAACGAAATCACCTCGTCCATCTTGTCGCCCCGGTTCATCGGGTGGGTCAGCTTGAACCCCGCCACGCCGGGAAGTGCTGTGCCCGGCGGAACCATGCCCTTCAGCCGGTGACGGTATTCGAAATCGTCGGTGGTGAAGGTCATCCCTTCCGCCATGCCGTCGGCCACCTCGAACAGATGCACCGGTTCCTTGAACAGCCAGCCGAGGTGGAAGGGCATCATCCGCCAGGTGATGTCGGGCGCATTCCATCGCGCCCGTGCCGGCCGATAGGCGATGAAATTGTAGTCGTCATAGGTCATCTCGGCGAAGACCTGCGGAATTGCCTCGGCCTCGGGCGCGGGGCTTGCGGCGCGGGCCCTCGCCTCTTCGGTCAGGAGATCGAAGCTGAACGGTCTGGCACCCGTCTCCTGGGCGCGGGCGCGGGTTGCGGGCATGACCGCCGGCACACAGACGGAGGCTGCCGCGGCAGCCAGAAACCGGCGCCGCGTGGACGACGAGCTTGGGATCGCAGGGGGGATCATTTGACTTTGTTTACAACCGGCTAGCCGCGGGCCGACTCACTTGGCCGGCCTCGTGTGCGCATTCACATGGCATCTGGGCATTTCGCAAGGGGTTTGAAGATGCTGCGAGTGCAAAATCGACGCTCTGGCCGGGCGCGACGGGATTCCTTGCCGATTCCGGCATCGCCCGGTCGGCGGGTTTCTGCTATGTGATGAAAAAATGGGCATCGCAGCTGCGGGGGGCGGCTGCGGGGGGCGGCGCCGGCGCTCGCCGGCCGGCATTCCGCGGCGGGTGCGTCAAACTTGTCCGCCGGCGCATCAAGGCTGGCGGTCTGTGGTCTTCTGTGGCAGTGACGGCCAAACGAGGTGGCTTGAATGGCACAGTTGACGCCCGAACACGAGGCGATCGCACGGAAGTCGCTGCTTCTCGCCGGGACGGGCGACGAGGTTGCCGCAAAGGTGCTGGCCTGGGCGCGGGTGCGCAGTTTTGACCGGGGCGCGACGATCTTCCTGCAGGGCGAGCGGGCCACCGCGATCTACATCGTCGTGAGCGGCTGGGTGAAGCTCTACCGCGTCGCGCCGAGCGGGGCCGAGGCGGTCGTCGGCGTCTTCACCCGCGGGCACAGCTTCGGCGAGGCCGTGGCCTTCCGCCATGACGTCTATCCGGTGGCCGCCGAAGCCGCCACCGATTGCGAGCTGATCCGGATCGAGGCGGACGCGGTGCTGCGGCTGATCGAGAGCAATCCCCAGATCGCCGTCTCGATCCTGACCGCGACCTTCGCGCATCTGCACAGTCTCGTGGCGCAGGTGGAGCAGCTGAAGGCGCAGACCGGGGCGCAGCGGGTGGCGGAGTTCCTGCTGGAGCTTGCGCATTGCGGCGAGGGACGCTGCGAGGTGACGCTGCCCTATGACAAGGTGCTGATCGCCGGCCGCCTGGGCATGAAGCCCGAAAGCCTGAGCCGGGCCTTCCAGAAGCTGCGCAAGGTCGGCGTGAAGGTGTTGCAGAACCACGCCGAGATCGCCGACGTGGCGGCGCTCAGGGACTATGCCGAGGAGGACCCGGCCGAGGCGTGGAACCGCGGCTGATCCGCCGCCTATCCGCCGAGGTAGAGCGCCAGCAGCAAGAGCGCGTAGAGCGCGAGCGTGAGTCCGAAGCCGCGGCGGAAGGCCGGCGCCTCGTCGAGCCGGAGGTAGGCGTTCAGGATCGTCCGCGCCTTGGCCCAGGCGAGCGTCAGGATCGCGGCGCCGCCCAGCGTGATGGCGGTGCCGGTCAGCGCGCCCCGCATGACCGCGACCGAGAGCGCGGTCGAGGCGCCGGAGAGCGCGAGGAGAAGGATCCAGGCCTTCGTCACCTGCGCCATCGCTACCTCAGGAGATAGATCACGGGGAAGACGAGGACCCAGACGAGATCCACCATGTGCCAGAAGGCGGTCCCCGCCTCGACCTCGCGGGGCCGCGCCCGCGCCGCGACCAGCAGGAGAACCACGATTCCCGCCGCGACATGGGCGGCGTGAAAGCCGGTGATGAGGTAGTAGAAGGTGAAGAACGGATGCGTCTCCACCCCGATCCCCTCAGCGGCCTTGCCGGCATATTCGGCCCATTTGATCGCAAGGAAGACGGCGCCGAGCCCGGCCGCCGCGGCCAGGAGCGCGCGGGCCCGCGGGATGCGCCCTGCCTCCACCGCCTGCGCGCCGAGTGCCGCGAGCCAGCCCGAAGTGACGAGGACGACGGTGTTGATGCCCGCAGCGGCGCGGTGAAGATGGTCCTGCGCGGCGGCGAAGCCTGCCGGATCGGTAAGCCGCACGCTGAGGAAGGCCGCGAGCCCGGCGCCGAAGACCAGAAGCTCCGACACGATCAGGACCCAGATCATCAGGTCGCCGGGCAGGTCGTCGAAGGGGTTGTGGCCGGTGTCGTCGTGATGGGTCATGCGCCTACGAGCTGCCGATAGATCTGCGGAAGCGCCTGGGTCAGCTTTTCGGGGTGCGGGATCACGGTATAGCCGCCCTGGCCGAAGAGCCGCGGGAACCAGGACTTGCCGTCGCGGTCGACGGTGATGCCGAAGACGGCATGGCCCAAGCGCCGCGCCTCCTCGACTGCCTTGCGGCTGTCCTCGATGCCGTGGCGGCCTTCGTAATGGTCGAGGTCGTTGGGCTTGCCGTCGGTGATGACCAGCAGCAGCCGTCGCCGGCGCGCCTCGCGTGCGAGGCCGGCCGAGGCATGGCGGATCGCGGCGCCGAGCCGGGTGTAGTGGCCGGGCTTCAGCCCGGCAATCCGCGCCTCGACCGTGGCCGACATCGGTTCGCCGAAGCGCTTGGCGGTCTGGACATAGACCCGGTGACGCTTCAGTGAGGAAAACGCGTGGATGGCGAAATCGTCGCCGCAGGCGTCGAGCCCCCAGGCCAGCGCCGCCAGCGCCTCGCGCTCGATGTCGATGACGGCGCGGCCCTCGTGCCCGTGGCCGGGAACCGCCGATTCGGTCGAGCGCGACACATCGAGCAGGATCGACACGGCGAGATCGCGCTTTTCGGTGCGGTTCTGGAGCCAGACCCGGTCGTCGCCCTCGCCGGTGGCCAGAAGGTCCACGCGGGAGCGGATCGCACGGTCGGTATCCAGTTCGTCGCCGTCGCGGTGCCCGGCGGTCAGGATGCGGGCGGGCCTGAGGGCCTCGAACTGGCGCTTGACGGCACGGATGCGGCGGACGGCGCGCGGGTCGGCGCGGAAGGCAGGTTCCGCAAGCCCGGGTTCCACGGCCGAGGTCAGAACGCGGGCGTGGGCGGGCAGGTAGGCGCCGGCGCGGGCGTCCCATTCGGGGTAGGTCGCCTCGCCCGCAAGCCGCTCGCGGTCGACATCCTCGGGCGCGAGGTCGAGATGGAGCTTCAGGCGCGTCGCCGGAGCCTTGGATATCTGGCCGAGGCCGATCTCGTCCATGTCGTCGGCGGCCTTCTTGGCGTCGTCGTTCTCGTCCTCCTCGACCCGGCGGTTGAGGTTGATGAACTCGGCCCAGCTGAGGATCGCCTCGAACTTGTGGAGGATGAAGCTGTCGTTGCGCTCGATCTGGTCGGACTTGCGGCGGCGGGCGCGATGGGCGCGGCCCTCGGCCTGTTCGGCGGTGCCGTCGGCCGCGCGGGTCTCGACCGCAGTCGCGGCCGAGAAGGCGAGGGGGCGGAGGTCGGGCCAGAGCGGCACCGGCTGGAAGCGGCGGTAGCCGCGCGGCGCGCGCCAGGCCGACAGGTCGCCCGTCTCGATGGAAACGCGCAGGCGTTCGGCCTTGGGAGAAAGGCGTGCGGGATCGCCGAGAAGATGGCGGATCACCGCCTCGACGGTGCGCTCGGCCTCGGGCAGGTGGGGCACCCTGCGGCTGTGGAGATGGGCGCGGGCCAGATCGGCGTGAAGGCGCGCGAACCCCGGCGCATCGGCGAGCGTCGCGCGTGTCAACTCGCGCGCGGCGATCAGCGCGCAAAGATCCTCACGCAGGGGGTCGTCCTCGGCCCGCGGGGGGCCGGCATGGGCGGCGGCGGCGGCGAGCCAGACGTAGAGCGCGGCGTTCGCCTCGGCCGCGGGAAAGACCGCGAGGCTTTCGGGCAGGCGCAGCGCCTCGCCGTCGAAGGAGGCGCGCGGCGTCGTCTCGGCCTCGGTCCCGAGGCGGCGGCGCAGCGACAGGCGGTGGCCGGACCGTTCCGGCGCGACGGGCTTGATCTCGACCGCGGCGTCGCCGCCGAGGCCGCGGAAAAGGACTGCCAGCCGTCCGCCGACCTCGGAAAGGCCGACACGGGCTCCGTCGTAGACGCTTGGGGCGTCAAGACGGCTGGCAAAGGCGTGCCACAGTTTCCCGATGGTCTCCTCGGGTTCCCATGGCTCGATCTCGATCCCGGACATCGGCCGGCCTCACCCGAAAACGGCAGTGACGAGATCGAGGAGCCCGCGTTTGGTGTCTTCGTCGTCGGTCAGCGGCTCGATCATCGCCACGCGGATCGCCCGGTCGGGCGCCATGCCTTGGGCGATGAGCGTCGCCGCATAGACGACGAGACGGGTGGAGGTGCCTTCCTCCAGGTCCTGACCCTTCAGCGCGCGGAACTTGTTCGCCAGCCGCACGAGCGGCTTCACCCGCTCCTCGGCCAGGCCGCTTTCGCGGGCGACGACGGGGATCTCGTGTTCCGGCCGGGGGAAGGTGAAGTCGAGGCCGACGAAGCGCTGGCGGGTGGAGGGCTTCATCGTCTTGAGGATGTTCTGATAGCCGGGGTTGTAGGAGGCGACCAGCATGAAGCCCGGCGCCGCTTCCAGTTCCTCTCCGGTCCGGTCGATCGGCAGGATGCGGCGGTCGTCGGTCAGGGGGTGAAGCACCACGGTCACGTCCTTGCGCGCCTCGACGACCTCGTCGAGATAGCAGATCGCGCCTTCCCGCACCGCGCGGGTCAGCGGCCCGTCGACCCAGACGGTTTCGCCGCCCTTCAGCAGGTAGCGGCCGATCAGGTCGGCCGCCGACAGGTCGTCATGGCAGGCGACGGTGAAGAGCGGCCGGCCGAGCCTTGCGGCCATGTGGGCGACGAAGCGGGTCTTGCCGCAGCCCGTGGGGCCCTTGAGAAGCAGCGGAAGGCGGTTCGTGTAGGCTGCCGCGAAGACGTCGCATTCGTCGCCCTGCGGCAGGTAGAAGGGGGCGTCCGCCGCCCCCTTCCGGTCGAAGGTTCCGTCCATGTCGCTCACTCCGCGGCCATGTGGTCGGGATCATGGGCGAGCCGGTCCCGTTCCAGCGGGCCGGGCTCGATGATCTCGCGCCGGGGCACGAGCACGGCATAGATGAACAGGATCGCGCCGAGGACGACCGCCACGCCCGAGCCGAAGCGCATGGCGAAGAAGATCCAGAGCTGGTCCTGCACGTCCATGTAGGCTTCGCCCATCACCCGCTGGAGGTGGGTCTGCACGGTGCCCGCGAAGGTCAGCGTGAAGGTCATGAAGACCATCCCGCCCGACATCAGCCAGAACGACGCCATGTTGAGCACCTGGTTGTAGGGGTCACGCCCCAGAAGATGCGGCATGGCGTAGCTGATGATCGCCAGGTTGAGGCAGACATAGGCGCCGAAGAAGGCGAGGTGGCCGTGGGCGGCGGTGATCTGGGTGCCGTGGGTGTAGAAGTTCACCCCGTGCAGCGTATGCAGGAAGCCCCAGACGCCGGCGCCGAAGAAGGCGAGCGTGGCGCAGCCGAGCGACCACAGCAGGGCGGCCTTGTTCGGGTGGTCGCGCCGGCCCTTCCAGACCATCACGAAGGCGAAGGCCATCATCGCGAAGAACGGGACGACCTCGAGGGACGAGAAGATCGAGCCGATCCACTGCCAGTAGCCGGGCGCGCCGATCCAGTAGTAGTGGTGGCCGGTGCCGAGGATGCCCGAGAAGAGCGCCGCGGCGACGATGACGTAGAGCCATTTCTCGACCACCTCGCGGTCGACGCCGGTCAGCTTCAGCATCAGGAAGGCGAGGATCGAGGCCATGATCAACTCCCAAGTGCCTTCGACCCAGAGATGGACGACATACCACCAGTAGAGCTTGTCGAGCGCGAGGTTCGACGGGTTGTAGAAGGCGAAGAGGAAGAGGAGCGCGAGACCCCAGAGGCCGAGCAAGAGGATGTTGGTGATCGCGGTCTTCTTGCCGGCCAGCACCGTCATCGTGACGTTGAAGAGGAAGATCAGCGCCGCGACGACGATTCCCACCTTCACCCAGGTCGGCTGTTCGAGGAATTCGCGGCCCTGCCTGCCGAGCAGGTAGTTCCCCTCGAAGAGGTTGAAGTAGTAGGTGACGACCACGCCGGCGGTGCCGAGCACGAAGATCGCCAGTTGCAGCCAGGCGAGCTTCGGCGAGTAGATTTCGCGTTCCGATTCCTCGGGCAGCAGGTAGTAGGCGGCGCCGAAGAAGCCGAGAAGCAGCCAGACGATGAGGCTGTTGGTGTGGAGCATCCGGCCGATGTTGAAGGGCAGCACCTCGGACAGGAAGTTCGGATCGACATAGATCCAGCCGAGGATCAGGCCCATCGAGACCTGCACGGCAAAGAGCGCCATCGCCACGACGAAGTAGGCGAGCGCGATTTTCTGCGATTGGTATTTCATGGTTCTGTCTCCTCAGCCGGCGTCGTTCGGCGGCCAGTCCTGGGCGCGGATCTTGTTCGTCCACAGGAGGAAGTCGGCAAGCTCGCGGTATTCCTGATCGCTCAGGTTGAACTGCGGCATCTGGCGGCGGCCCTCGATGCCGGTGGGCATCGCGTCCATCCAGCCCTTCAGGGCCTCGTAGGCGGCTTCCGGGTCGTCCGCCACGCCCCAGCGGGTCATCACGTTGGCAAGCTCGGGCGCGAAATAGGCGCCTTCGCCGAGAATCGTGTGGCAGTTGATGCAGGCATTCTTTTCCCAAAGATGCTTGCCCGCCGCGACGCTGTCGGTCAGCCCGGCGGCGTCGGTCGATGTCGTGCGGATGTAACGGTGGCTGTGCGCCGTCAACCCGACGAAGATGAGGATGAAGAACAATGACCCGCCATAGAAGATGTTTCGGGCCATGCTCTTGGTCATGACTTCGCGCATCGCGCTTTATCCTTCCCGGAGCGTTTGAATCACTGGGGACTCGTGCGGCGGTGCGGCATGATCTGCCTTAACCAAAGTCAACGGCTTAGGTCAGTGCTTCAATTCGCGCATCGGGAAATGCCGCAAGTGCGAGATGGATTTCGGCATGGTCCATCAGGCAGAAGGCGGTGGAGAGTGCGTCGGCCGTGGCGGCGTCGGCGGCCGAGACGGCGACGGTCGACCAGTGGGGCGGCAGGCCGGCGGGGTGGAGGATGTGGGGCTTGCCGCCGCCGATCCGGGTTCCCGCGGGCGAGGAGGTCGCGAGCGCCCGGTCCTGAAGCCCGACGCGGGCAAGTTCCGCCCCGTCCGGCGTGGCGATGGCGGCCTGCCAGGCGCCGCGGGCATTGCGGCCGAGCGCCATGACCTCGCCCATGTCGATCAGCACGTCGCCAAATTCCTCTGCGCGCAGCATCTCCGCCACGCGGTCGGCGGCATGCCCCTGGGCGATGCCGTTGAAGGTGAGCGCCATGCCGGGGGCGAGGGCGATCGCCTCGTCGTCGATCCGCACCCCGTCCCAGCCGACCAGCGCGCGCGCCGCGTCGGTGTCGCCCCCGGTGGCGGTGGCGAGCCACAGCGGCTGGACCGAGGGGTCGAACACGCCGCCGGTCGCCTGCCACACCCGCCCGGCGAGGGCGAAGACCGCGCGGATTTCCGGCGACGGACGGGCAAGCCGGCCATCACGGTTCAACCGGACCAGCGCCGAATCGGCGTGGAGCGAGAAATGCGCCTCCACCCGCCGAAGCTCGGCCTCCACCCGCGCGAACACCCGGCGGGACCGGGCGGGATCGGCGCCGCGCAGGACGATGCGCGCCTCGGCCCCCATCGCGCGACCGGTCCAGACCGTGGTCGGCATGGCGCGGGCGGGCGCGGCAAGCAGGCAGGCGGCGGCGATGGTCACGAATCTGCGGCGGTTCATGGTGCGCTCCGTCGGCGGGCCCCGGGGCGCCGCGGGCCGGGCCCGGGGAAGCCGGTTCCGTCCGCGCGGCGGGGATGGGGCCGCGGGATCATTGGGCCGCCCCCTCCGATGCGCGGGCGCGGCGTTTCAGCACGGGGCAGATGCCCGGGTCGTTCATCACCACCTGGCAGCGCAGGCAGAGCACGCATTCGTTGGCGTTGATCCGGCCCAGGGGGTCGATCGCGCTGACGGTGCATTTGGTCTCGCACAGGCGGCATTCGCGGCCGCATTGCGGGCGGCGCTTCAGCCAGTCGAAGATCTTCAGCTTGGCCGGGATCGCGATGCCGGCGCCGAGCGGGCAGAGGTAGCGGCAGAAGAAGCGCTCGAT
>JAUQYA010000040.1 GCA_030837785.1 Albidovulum sp. | reverse complement strand
TCGCCTCGATCTCCTCAAGGAGGTGCCCGAGGGCGACCGGCTTCTTCCCTTCGATCAGCGCCTGCCTCGACGCCGCGCGCGTCTCCGCCAGCGCCGCCTCGGTCGCGGCGCGCCGGGCCAACAGCGCGTCGATCCGCGCCTGTATCTGTTCCTTCGTCATGCGTGTCCCTTCGTGATGCGGCCGGCGGCGGAGCGACCTGCCGCCGGCCAGACGGCAGCGGCGAGCACAGGAGACAGGACCGCGGCCGTCAGGCACACGATGGCGCGGTCCGGCGGCGGCGGACGCCAGCGATGTCGCGTCGGCGCGATGACGCTGGCGGCGGTCAGCGCCCGTAGCGGCGCATCATCCCCTCGACGGTGGCCGCGTCGACGCCGGGCACGGTCAGGAACTCGCCGGGGTCGTCGGCCAGCCGCGACCTGTACCAGCGAAGGATGGCGGAGGTCGGCACGGGCATCCCTGCCGAGCCCATCCGCTCCTGGAAGGCCTGCACGTAGCCGCGGACGAAGTTGATGCCGCCGCACAGTACGTACATGCGGACCATCACGCGGACGGCCACGGCGCGCTGGGTGTCGGCCGCCGCAGGGGGAGGGTCGAGCGAGTCCCAGGCGGCGTCAACCAGCGCACGCGCGGCGGCGAGGGAGGCGTAGTTCATGGAAACCAGTTGGGGCGCGGCCATGCGCGCACGATGCCGCGTACGCCCTCGAAGGTACGCCAGCGAGCGGCCCCAACGGACATTCAGTCAGCGGGTCCGGCACCCGGTTGCCCAGGCGGGACGGTGGCTTAGGGGCGCGGCGCCCGGCCGGACACAGTGCGGGGCACCGTAGACGGCCGCCCGCGGCCGTCAGATGCTGTCGTAGAACGGCGTCCCCGCCACGTGGCGGACGAGGTCGTCGCGCAGGGCATCGCCGAGGTCCACCCTCAGCCGCAGGTCCGCGACGGCGGCGTCACGCAGCCCCTGCGAACGCCAGGGCACGGGGTCGGTCCCGCGGACCAGTTCGAAGGGTGCCGAGAAGTCGTCCGGCCCGGCCTGCACGGTGAGGCCCGCGAAGCGGTCCAGCTCGGCGACCAGCCCGGTATGGGGGCACCAGAGCCAATCGAGGCCGCAGCGGACCATGAACCTGCCCCCGGCGGTCGCGAGGGACACGACGCCGCCCGGATAGGTGTAGGTCGCGCCGTCCTCTGGGTATCCGGTGTCGAGGATCAAGACGGCCCCCATTCGTATACGGGCGTGGCGCGAACGTGGGCGGCCAGCCGCGCCCTCAGGGCGTCATCCACCCCCGGCGCCGTCGCCAGCCACGCAAGCGCGGCATCGCGCTCGGCCGCGTCGGCCCAGGGCACCGGGACGAGCCCGCGGTCGGCCTCGTCAAGGAGGCCCCAGGGCTCTGCCAGGTGCGACGTGTGCCGGCGCATGGCGATGGTCGCGCCGCCCGCGACCAGGAGGCAGGACACGCCGCCGGGCGTGACGTAGTGGACGGTCGTCGTCATGGATGCTCCCCCCGGTCCACGGTTCGCGCCGTGGCGGCTTCGGTGACCTCGACAGCCTCCGCCTCAAGGATTTCGGCCGGGGCGGCCGTGCGGACGATCCTGGGGGCCGGCGGCAAAGCGTTGACGGTGGTGGTGTTGCTGACCACCACGTTGGTCTGGGTGGGCGCGTCGACCGACCTCACCCGCTTGTCGATCAGTTTGCTCAGTATCCTTGCGTCAACGTGCGACACGTCGAGGACCATGACCGGTTCGAATTCGGCGTCCAGCACCGGATTCCCGCCTTCGTCGAGCGCAGGCCGCCATGCGCCCACGCCCAAGGCGCGGGCAGTCTCGACGACCTCGGCGCTAAGCTGGTCGTTGAAGGCCTCGAGCGCCGTCTCCCATGCAACCCGGAAGGCGTCGTCCCTTGCGCGCCAGTAGTAAACGTTGGGGCGCGGCAGGCGCAGCTGCGCACAGGCGACCAGCACGTTGCCGGTCTCCATCAGCCGTTCGAGGAAGGCCTCCTTCGCGCCGGGCGGTGCCTCGGCCGAGTGGACGTTGACCAGCGCGTTCATGCCAGATGCGCGCCCTTGCTGTGCCCGGCGCTGTGCTTCCCGCCGCGCCCCTCCATCAAGCCCTTCATCCCATTACCCTTTCTTTCCGCCGTCGCCCCGATCCAAGATCAGATGGGCGGGGCGGTGTGGTCCATGTCCTGGCGATCGGGGCACGACCGCGCGCACATGCACGAGGCCTTCCCGACCGCTTCGGACGCAAGGATGTCACGCCGCCCAGCGCCGGGATGCCAGCGTTGCATAGTTCATCCCACTCATTGCCCAGGGAGCGGGCTCCCGCGTCCGGCGGTCCACGCGTCATCGCGTCTTCCAAGCGTAATCGTCTAAGTCGTTGTTTTTATTACTTTGATTACATGAAGACACTGAAGACATATAATAATGACAGTAAGGCTCGCACTCTCAAGACCGGAAGGCGACCGGCGGGCCGGGGGCGCGACGCGCGCGGTGCGGCACGGATTTCGCTCTAAACGCGTAATTCTGTCATCAGCGTAATCTGCGTTTGTTTTCATGTGCTTAGGCGAAGACGCATCGTTTTCAGACGTGTAATTCGCGTAATCGCCCCCTCGGTCGGCGAAGGGCCGCCACTCGGCAGAGGTCTGTCCGGTCCGTACAGCGCGTACGCCGATGGGATGCCCGGCGATCCCGGACACCCCTGCGACCTCACTCGAACAGGCCGTCCGCGCCTAGCCGCCGCTCGAAGGCCGAGCGTGCGTCGGCGAGCGACGGGACCGTCCATATCCGCTCCGCCCCTCGCGCCCGGTGCCCCGTGGTCATCCCCGCCCAGCGGCCGCCCGTGACGACCGCCTTGTGGGTGGCGCGGCCGCTGAACTGGCGCGTCCCGATCAGGAAGTTGCGGAACGCCTCGACCGTTGAGGCGCGCTCCTTCTCGCCCATTTCGACCGGGCCGTCGCGCCACTCCACCTCGTCGCCCGATGCGTAGAGGCGGAACGGCAGCTCGCCGTCCTGGAGGAGCTGTAGCCAGAACCGGACCTCGGGGCCGAGGCTGCGGAGCTTCTGGTCGGCCAGGGCCGCCGTCTGCGGCACGTCGGTCGCGGGCCGCCAACCGGTCAGGTCGACGGCCATCAGGTCGTGGACCATCGCCGCCAGGCCGCCGCCCTCCATCTGCCGCCACAGCCGCCCGAAGAAGGCCTGATCCTGCCGCCGCCTGGGGGAAACGTCGGTCACGAAGAAGCGGCGCGCCTCGGGGCCGGCGGGCACAACCCACTCGGCGTTGGACGCCATCATGACATGGACCATGTTCCGCCCCTGCACGATGTCGCGCCCCTTGGCCTCGTAGGAGATGACCGGTTCGGTCAGCAGCTGCTTCAGCGTCCCCTCGGACTCGTGGTCGCCCGGCCATACCGCCTCGTCGGCGAACAGGAAGACGCAGTCGCGGAGGTGGGCGTTGAAGCGGCCGGTGAACTGCGACTTGTGGGCGACGGTCAGGCCGTGCGCGCCCGCGATCTTCATCAGCGCGCGGCCCAGGGTCCCCTTGCCCGTGCCCTCCTCGCCGCGGAAGGCTATCGCCACCTCGGGCGCCTCCCACGGCCGCTGTAGCATGTGGGCGATCCACATGTTGACGTATCGCTCGGCCTCGGGGTCTCCGTCGCAAAGGACGTCGCCGATCAGTTCCTGCATCATGGACCAGTCGCCGGGCTTGGGCTCCACCGCCCAGCCGCGCCAGAGGTTGAGCTTGCCGGTGTTGTGCGGCAGGCCCTGCGGGTCCATGACGATGCCTGGGTACTTCCGCCGCCTCGGGCTCGTCAACCACAGGTCGGCCTTGCTGACCGGCCGCCGCGAGCCGACCGTCCGCACCGTCTCGTCCTCGTAGTACTGGCGGAAAGCATCGCGGCTGATGCGCGTCCAGACCCGGCGCTCCGCGAACAGCGGGTCCGGTTCCTCCCTGAAGATGCAGAAGCTGCCGTCGTACATGACGCCGCAGTGCTCGCGGTTGAAGTCGTCCACGATCCGCTGGACCGGGTCGCCCCCGCCCGTCGCCCCGTCGTCGTCGCCGTCGGCCGCCACGGCCCCTTCGTCCTCGTCCGCCACATCGGCGAAGTCCTCGGCTGCCGTTCCGCGCGGCACCAGGTCCCCCCTGCCGGCGTCGACCAGGAACTTGTGCAGCGTGCGCATGGTCACCCGCTGGCCGGAGTTGTCGGCGTGGAGGCTGTCCCACCTGCGCCCGATCCGCTCCGCGTCGTCGGCGTAGGCTGGGTCGCCGGTCGACCAGTCGATGAACTCCTGCCGTCCGTCGCCCGCCGTCGCGTGGTGACAGGCGGCCATGACCTGGAACCAGCGCGACTGTTCCGCGAAGTGGCAGGGATCCAGGCCGGAAAGCATGACGGCCAGCGCCTCGCCCTCGACCTCGCCGCCACCTGTCGGCGCCGCTCCCGTCGGCCTGCTCGCCAGGTCGACCAGGCCCTTCGGCGCGAGCGGCGCCTTAGCGCCGTCCAGCATCACGCCGAGCGCGTCCCACTCGTAGCGGCGTCCCGTGCTAGGGTGCAACGATCCCGCGGCCACCACCTGGCGGCCGAGGGATTTGAACTCGACGCCCGGATATTCTGGATGGGTGTCTTTCAACGAAGCCTCGGCAGATTTCGTCATGTAGACGTGCAGTCCGCCGCTGCCCGTGATGACAGTCGGGAATGCGTCCGCGTCCAGCCCTACGTCGCGGCATAGGCGACGGAACGGGTTGTCGGTGCCCAGCGTCTCACGGACGCCGGCGTCCGTGACGGGGAAGTGGCGCGGGTCCACGTCCACCACCAGGTCAAAGGCAGAGAGGCGGACGCCGACGTTGCCGCCGCCCGCCATGTGCGCGGCGGCGTCGAAGGCCGGGTAGTCGCGCTTGGTCCAGTTCCCATGCAGCGGGCTCTTGCCGCGCTGTCGGCCGTCCGCGTCGACGTGGTCGTAGCGGTGCAGGGGGATGAGGCCCATCCCGGCCGCCAGATACGGGGCGACCTGCCCCGGTTCCGTGTCGTGGGTCATGTTCAGGCCCCGCGGCGGCGGGAGGCGAAGGCGTCGAGGGCGGCGCGGGTGTAGAAGACCGCGTAGCCGCGTTTCAGGAACTCGGGCCCGGCCTCGGGCCGTTCGCCGGAGGTGCGCATCTTGCGGTAGGTCTGGAGCGTGCCGACGGTGAGGTCGACCACCGCTGCGGCCTCAGCCTCGGTCAGCAGGTCGTCAATCGAGGGTGTGACTCCGCCGCCCGAGGCGGCATGGTTCTGTCCATAGGGCATGGTGTTCCTTCCGGGTGCATCCTGTTCGACGGACATGGCTTAAGGGTCTGTCTCGTGTCTGTGTGGGGCGGCGGTTGGCTGGGCGGTCGGGCCGCTGCCCCTCACTTCCGAACATGCCACGCCGGGGCCTGCCGGGGATACCAACGTTTCAGCTTCTGCGCGACTACGCTGGCCAACGATGCGGCACCGCCCGTCCGGGCTCCGCCGCCAGCCGTTCGGCGCACGCCCGCTTCACCCACTCGGGCCTCAGGTCGGGTCGCGGCCACGGAAGGTGGCCCACTGCCGCCCGCCTGTTGGCCAGCAGCCACTCGCAGCCGCCATCGCTGATCGCCCCCCACAGCTCGGGACGCGCCAGGTCGCGGTCGGGCGCGAAACGCAGCCACCTCGCCTCGGGCGCGTAGAACCGGGCCGTGCCGAAGCGCATTTCGCACTCGTCCTCGAACGCGGCGAGGCAGTAGGGCACCAGCCAGCCGCTCAGCCGCGGCGGCATGGCGAGCCCCTGCGCCGCCGCCCACCAGGCGCCGGACACATCCTTAACGTCCCTGACGGTGGCCAGGTCGGGGTCGTCCGGCCACGGCTCCGCCCCCGACTCCCACGCGACGAACCGGCCGGTCAGGTTCCGCAGCGTCCGGTCCCCGGCCGCGTCGTGCAGCGCGAGGAATGCCGAGTAGTCCGGCATCGGCCAAGCGTTCGGGTTCCCGCCGCCGGGGTAGCTTCCACTGGTGCCGGCCCAGCGCCCCGCGCCGCTCACGCCGCCCCCTCCTGCATGAAGGCGTCTAGGTTGTCGCGGTGGTAACGCACGATGCGCCCCACCACGTTGGCCCTCGGCCCCTGCCCGTCCACCCGCCAGTTGCGCAGGGTGCCCGGTGCCACCGAGAGGTAGCCTGCGGCCTCGTCCGTCGTCATCCAAGGGCTCGGCGGCCGCGCCACCGTCGCCTGTTCCTTCTCTTCCATGTCCTTCTCCTTGGTCACCGCGGCCACGCGGCGGATGACCGCGCGTGACCGCACATGACGCAAGGTTACTGGACTTAGCAGGCGGATGACGCCAACGAGTGAACCCTAAGTGCGCCGGGTTAACCAGCGTTTCACTCGGCGGCCAAGGCCAACTTCACCCCCGCGGCGTCATCCTCATCACCCTCGGCGGGGATGGGCGCGAGCCCCGCCAGCGCAAGGAAGTGGTCCTCCAGCGCCTGCGCGTGCCGCCTCAACGCCTCTACGAGGTGCCGCTGGTGGACGTAGCCGCCCGAGGCGCCGGGCAGGCGCTGGCCCAGCAGGAGCGCCCCTTCGGCGTAGGGGACGCCTGCGGCGATCAGCCCCGTGCGGCAGTGGTGACGAAGGGCGTGCGGCGAAGGCACCCCCTCGCGCTTCGGCTCGATGACGTGTCCGCTTGCAGCCCCCGGCGACGGCCAGAGCCACTCAGACGCGAAAGGCTCGTCCTCGATCATCCTCGCCTTCAGCATCGCGGTCAGCCACCGCCCGGTCGGGAAGGACCACGCCCCGCCCACCTTCATGTGCTGGAAGGTGATGACGCCCCGATCCGGGTCGAAGTCGGCCCGCCTGACGTTAAGCAGCGAGGTCCGCCGGGCGCCGGTCAGTAAGAAGGCACGCTGCATGTCCCGCATCATCGGCGACATGGCCTCTGTCATAGCCCAGAAAGCGGCGAGGTCCAGCTCACCCACCTGCCGTTTCGGTGTCGCCGGGACGCGGATCGCATCGACCGGGTTCGCCGCGATCGTCTCGTCGTGGCGCCGGGCGGTGTTGACCAGCGCCCTGACCGTCCGCATCACCGAGCCGCCCGTGGTCCTGCCGTGGCGGCGCGTCAGCGTCTCCAGCAGGTCGCGGCAGTCCTGCCGGGTGATGTCCGCCACCGCCCGCTTGCGAAGCCCCTTCAGGTAGTGGTCCATGTGGTACTGGTAGCCCCGCATCGTCGCGGCGGACAGGCTGCGCTCCTTGAGGTGCTCGACCAGCGTCTGTTCCAGGGTGATGCCGGTGGACGCGTGGCCAGCGGTCGGGTCAACCCCAGACTGGATCGTCGCCATCAGCCGCCGCGCCTCGTTCCTCGCGTCGGCCAAGCGGACCAGGTCGACGCGACCGACCTTGACCCTCACCGTCCTGACCAAGCGCTTGTCGCGCCGCACGTCGCCCTGCACCGCCCACGTCTTGGTGGTCCGGTGGCAGATGCAGAGCAGCCCCTTCACGTCGGTGTCACGGTGGATGCCGGAGCCGAGGGGCAGGTCACGCACTTTCGCCTCGGTGAACTTGAATATCGCCATTTCGAGTACCGTCCTGAGCACAGTTTCCGGGCCGACCCTGGATGACGCCGGGTGGCCTCTGAGGACAGATCATGCCTTGTTTTCAAGGTCTCGTACGCCACGAATGACGCCGGGAGGCGCGGAATTATCCAACGATTCCCGACTGTTAATCAATTGGTCGTAGGTTCGATCCCTACCGCCGGAGCCAAGAAATCAAAATTAGAACAGCGACCTGCCGAAGGTCCGGCGACCCGGGGCAGCGCTGCCTTTCGGGTCCGGAGGCGCATCATGGCCGGCCGCGACGGTGCGGCTGATCCGATCGGCCCCGCCTGCGACGGCGAGGGGGCGATCCGGTCCCGCTGACAACGCCGCCGTTCCCTGCCCTGCGCGTCTGCCGAACCGAATGCCTCGGCGCGGACATTGGGGCCGCGCATTGCCCGGGGGGCACCACGCAGCCCTCCACCCGGGTCAGGCCGCGCCTCCGTCGGACCCCTCGCCTCCCGGCGGCTTCCGTTCGCCCGGGGGCGCGAGGACAAGGCCGAGGGCGATCAGGCCGAGGATCATCGCCACGGCGTGGCGCAGGGCGGGGCGGCGGCGGCGGTCGCGGGGCAGGACCGTCACCAGCGCGCGCAGGAGCGTGAAGGACGCAAGCCGCGCGCGGCGGCGTTCGGCGGCGGCCCGGATGGCGGACCTGAGCCGCAGGCCCGCGGCAAGGGCCGCCAGGAGATGCAGCGCGGCGGCGGCAGCGAAGGCCGGCGCGAGCCCGAGGACCGGGGCGAGCGAGGCGACGCCCGCCGCGACGAGAAGCCCCCAGCCGGCCATTCCTGCGAGCCCGGCGATCAGCGCCAGCACCGCCGCACCGCCCGCCTGCCGTGCCGCCCCCTGCCCCTTTGCCGTCATGGCCGAGGCCGCCCCGGACGGGCGGTGAGGCGGGCACCGGTCGCCGGGCCAGACCGGAGCGCCGCGCCGCGGGCCGCCCGGCCCTCGCCAGCCGATGCCGGCGGCCTCCCGGTACCGGGCGCCGCATCGGGCACCCTGCCATCTTCGCCGCGGCTCCACGCCGCCCCCGACCGCGCCATCCAGCCTGTCCTTCCACCTGTTCCGCCGCCCGGGCGCCACGGCTCGTGCCCGCCCGACACGGCAATTATGCGCCCGCCCGCGATTTGTTGCCAGAGCCGGAACGCGCCACGCCGCGGCGCGGAATTTCCCTGACAGCGGCGAAATCGCGCTATAGAAGAGCCATTGCACTTGCCCGCTTGGGCCCATTCGAAACGGGGGCGCGATGGCGCGGACAAAGGTCCAGAGCACAGGCAGGGTCGCACCCCGTCCGGACCCGGCCCGCGCCGCGGCGGCGCGCCCCGCGCCCCGCGCGGACGCCCCCACGCTCAGCATCGTCGTCGCCGCCTACAACGAGGAGGACGTGCTCGACATCTTCTTCGCCCGGCTCGAGAAGACCCTCGCGGCCCTCGGCGAGAGCTACGAGATCATCTGCGTCAACGACGGCAGCCGCGACCGCACGGCCGAAATCCTCGCCGCCCACAACGCCCGCGACCCCCGCATCCGCGTGATCAACCTCGCCCGCAACTTCGGCAAGGAACTGGCGCTGACCGCGGGGCTCGACGCCACGCGGGGCCGTGCGGTGGTGCCGCTCGACGCCGACCTGCAGGATCCGCCGGAACTCATCGCCGAGTTTCTTCGCCTGTGGCGCGAGGGCTTCGACGTGGTCTTCGCGGTGCGGAACGCCCGCGACACCGACAGCTGGATGAAGCGGACCACGGCGAAGGCCTTCTACGCCATGCTCCGGCGGCTCTCGAACGTGGACATTCCGCCCAATGCGGGCGACTTCCGGCTGATGGACGCCCGGGTGGTCGAGGCGCTCAGGGGCCTCAGGGAACGCAACCGCTTCATGAAGGGGCTCTTCTCCTGGGTGGGCTTCCGCCAGACCAGCATCGGCTACGAACGCCCGGTCCGCGCCGCGGGCAGGACCAAGTTCAACTACTGGAAGCTGTGGAACTTCGCACTGGACGGCATCACCGGCTATTCGACCGTGCCGCTGCGCCTGGCCACCTATTTCGGCTTCCTCTTCGCGGTGGTGGCGATGGTCTACGGGCTTTATCTGCTGGTCCGGACGATGCTCTGGGGCACGGATGTGCCGGGCTATGCCTCGACGATGGTGGCGGTGATCTTCATGGGGGGGATGCAGCTCCTGGTGCTCGGCATCATCGGCGAATACCTCGGCCGCCTCTACAGCGAGGCCAAGCAGCGCCCGCTCTACATCGTCGACAGCCGGCTCGGCTTCGAGGGAAACGGGGATGCGGATGACTGACGCGGCGCCGTGGCGGCGGATCGACGCGCGGGGGGCGCTTCTGGCCGCCCTGGTTCTTTATGTCGTCACGACCGGCTGGGGCATCCTGAACGACGGGTTCCATTCCGACGACTGGCGGCATGTCAACGGCACCTCCGCCCTCTGGACCGCGGCCGAGGGGCGCTGGCTTCTCGAGGTGATCTTCCGCGACCTCTTCGGCGAGAGGTTCCTCTTGCCGGTGCAGGTCGCGCTGGCATTTCCCTGCTTCTGGTGGGTGGCGGGCGTGCTCGCCCGCCACGCGGCACCCGACGAGGCGCGGCCCGCCGCGGCGCTCGCGATCTTCGCGGTGGCGGTCAACCACATCTACATGGGCGATGCGCTGAGCTTTGCCAGCAACGTCTTCGCCTATCCCTTCGCGCTCGCGCTGTCGGTGGGCGCGTTCGAGCTTCTGTGGCGCGTCCGGGGGCGGGCCGCCGGGGTGCAGGCGCTCGCCGCCCTCGGCGCGGCGCAATGCCTCGCCTTCAGCATGGCGATCTACCAGACCTTCGCGGTGGCGGGACTGATCGTGCCGGTGCTCGCCCTGCTCCGGATCGACCGCGTTCCCTTCGCCGCCGCGGTGCGGATCGCGCTGATCGGTGCGGCCGCCTCGGTCCTCGCGATCGTGCTCTACCTGGCCGAATGGCGCGCCTATGCCGGGCTTCACGGGATCACGATCGCCTCGGACCGGTTTTCCGAAACCGATGCCGCGGGCTTCGTCCAGAAGCTGGCCGCCCTGCCCGCCCTGATCCGCAGCCTCTACACCGGCACGCTGATGACGTTGCCGCACGGCCTCAGGGCGGTGCTCGGGCTCTTCGCGCTCGGCATGCTTGCGCTTCTCGGATTGGGCTGGCTGGCAAGCGGGCGCGGCGGCCGCTGGCTCTCGGCGCTTCGTCTCGGTCTCGGCGCGGGGCTCGCGCTCTTCGTCTTTCCGGTCCTCTTCTGGCTCGGCTACCAGGGCGACGCGCCGCCGGGGCGGGCCTTCGCCTATCTCGGCTTCTGGGAGGCGGCGATCGCGGTCGCGGGCCTCACGCTCGTGGCCGGACCCGCCCCGTGGCGGCGTGGGCTGGTCGCGGCGGGCGCGGCCGCCCTCGCCCTCGTCGCGCTGGTCTTCGCGCTGACCTCGGCCGCCTTCTGGTCCGACAACGCCCGGCTTGGCGCGCGGGACATGGAGCTTGCCCGCGCCATCCGCGCCCGGCTCGCCACCCTTCCCGGCTTCACCGGCCCGCCGTTCCGGCTGGTGGGCGGGGTGGAATACCCCGACATTTCCTGGGGCAGCATCGCCGGATGGTCGACCTTCCACGCCGGCAACCCGAACATGGGCATCTTCAAGGCGCTCTACGGCGACAGCGTGGACACCGTCTCGCTCCCCGCGAGCCCGCGGGCCTGCCACGCCTTCCCGGCGGAGGACGCGGCCTTCCTGCACGACGGCATGGCCTATCTCTGCCTCGAGGACTTCCGCCCCTTCACCGAGGAGATCGCCTGCGCCCCCCTCGCCCGGGGCGGCGCGATCTGCCTCGGGCCGCGAGTCTTCGCCCATCTCGGGGCGACCTGCCTCGCGACCGGGGCGGACGACCCGGAGCTGCGGGTGGCCTTCCATTACGAGGGGCGTGCCTTCGCCCCCGAACGGTCGCTGAGCCGGGAAAGCAACGCGGTGCGGATGGCGGACGGCTGCCATACGCTGGCGCTCGCGCCGAACCCGAAGGGGCTGCGGTCGATGACCGTGCGGCTCGTCGGGAAGGACGGCGCGACGCTCTGGGACGAGACGGTCGCCCTCGACGCGCTCCGCCCGCTGCCCAATCCCTGACCCCTGGCCCCTGACCCCTGGCCCCTGACCGCGGCCGGCCTCAGCGCGGCCGCATCGCGCGGCTGTCGAGCCGGATCGGGAAGCGCGCGCGGATCGCACGGTCGGCCTCGGCGGAAATCCCCTCGACATGGTGGGTGGCGAGCAGGTCCGCCGCCCGCGCCCGCGCGCGTTCCTCCATCGTCGGGCAGCCTTCCGCCGTCCAGAGGCCGACCGGCGAGCGGTCGGCGAGCGCGGGATAGAGATATTCCGTCTCCATGCTCCGCAATGTGTCGGGGGCACCAAGGAAATGCCCCTCGCCCCGAACCGCGGCCTTGATCGCCTCGACCGAAAGCGTCTCGTCGGTGACCTCGATCCCGCGCACCACCCGCTGCGCCATCCCCAGCATGTCGTTGTCGATCACCAGCGCCTCGTAGGACACGCCCATGAGGCTCGCCGTCATGCCCGCCGATTCCATCACCCGGTTCGCCCCGGCAAGGCCCGCGACGACGCTGGTGATCCCCTTCTCGTAGCCCATCTGCGCATCCGGCATCTTGGCGTCCGACATCGATGCCGCGACCGTCGTCGGCAGGTCGTAGAACCGCCCGATCTGGGCCACGGCGGCCATCAGCACCGCGACCTCGGCCGAGCCGCCGGCGAAGGCACCGGTCCTGAGGTCCACCGTGAAGGGCCAGGCGGCGAAGGACATCGGACAACCGGGGGTGACCATGTTGACGACCGAGAGGCAGGCCAGCGCCTCGGCCGTCACCTGGACGAGCGCGCCGGCAAGATAGGCGGGCGCGGTCGCCCCCGACTGCGGCGCGATGGCGATGTCGCTGACAAGGCCGAGCCGCGCCGTCGCCACCATCACGTCGAGGCTGTCGCGGGCGAAGCGCAGGGGCGAGACGATGGGGCAGCCGCCGAAGGAAACGAAGGGACGGTCGCGGAACCTGCGTTCCGACCCGGCGACCAGCGCGTAGATCTCCATCACCGCGGGTAGCGCCTCCACGGTGTTCAGCGCATGTTCGACGGGCTTCGTGGTGCCGGCGAGAACGCCGTAGGCGACGTTGATGTCGGCCTCCACCGGGTCGGCGATTTCGGTCGGGACGACCATCTGGCCATACTGGTGCAGGTTGGGCAGCGCATCGGTGACGCGGGCGGTATCGTAGACATCCTTGAGCGTCGAGGGCCGGTAGCTGCGGCTTTCGATGTCGAGGACCGAGACCGCCTCGCCCGAGGTCGCGTAGTGGACGCGTCCGCCGCCGACATGCAGGTCGGCATGGGCCGGATCGCGGCTGTGGATCACGTAGTCCCGCGCCGCCCCGGCCAGAAGATCCTCCACCAGCGCCGCGGGAAAGACCAGCCGGCCCCGCCCGTCCAGCCGGCAGCCCTTGGCAGTGGCGATCGCGATCACCTCCTCGCTCGCCCCGGCGATCCCGGTATCGGCGAGGATGTCGAGCGCGGCGCGGTGGATGCGGGCCAGGTCGGCGTCCGAAAGCGGGTTGTAGCGTCCGCCCTCGAGCCCGGCCCGGACCGGCCTGCGGTCCGCGCCCGGCGCCGCCCCGCGCAGCGCCACGCGGGCGGCACGGCCGCCGGGACGGGTCCGACGCGCGGGCGCAGGATCAGCCATGTGGCGCCCTCACCAGTCCGCGGGCGGGGTGGCGGTGCGGCGGGGGTGGCGGAAGAAGCCGCGCTCGACGATCCGCGCCCGCGCCATCCGCCGTTCCCAGATCAGTTCGCGCTGGAGGTAGATTTCCACCCAGAGATCGCCCCCCGCCTCGAAATAGGGCGCCTCGACCCAGGCGTGAGCGATGTTGCGCTTCAAGGTCGGCGACCAGAGCGCCGAGGTGACGAAGCCGACCTCGCGCCGCTTGGCATGATAGACGAGCGCATGGTGCGCAGCCTTGTTGCGGTCGATCTCGATCGCCACGAGTTTGCGCCGGGGCTTTTCCGCCGCCAGTCGCAGGAGCGCGCGGCGGCCGTTGAATTGCGGCTTGTCGAGCGCCACCAGCCAGTCGAGCCCAAGCTCGAAAGGATTGCGGGCGCGGCCCGGCCGAAGGTGTGTCTCGGACGAGACGAAATCAACCCGCGGCAGGAGGAACCCCGCCTCGATCCGCGCCATGTCGAGCGCCTCGTAACCGATCACCCGGATGCCGCGGAGCCGGCCGGCCTCGATCAGCCGGTCCCAGACCGCCAGCGCATCCTCCGGCGCCATCCACAGCTCGTAGCCGAGATCGCCGGTGAAGCCGGTGCGCGACACCGTGACCGGATGAGCGCCGATCCGGAACTCCTTGAGATCGAACGGTTTCAGCGTCTCGATCCCTGTCAGCCCCGCGTCCTTCAGCACCGCGCAGGAGGTCGGCCCCTGAAGCGCCAGCCCGGCAATCGCCTGGCTCACATCCTCCACCGTCGCGTCGAAACCGGAGGCCACGTCATCGAGCCAGGCCAGTTGCGGCTCCTGGCAACACAGCCGGAACTCGGTGGCCGAAAGCCGGAACAGGGTGCCGTCGTCGACGACGTTGCCGGCCTCGTCGCACCAGATCACATAGGCCACCCGGCCGGGGGCAAGCTTCGTCACGTCGCGGGTGACGAGCCGGTTCGCCACCGCCTCGGCGTCGGGGCCCGCGATGCGGTATTTCATCATCGGCGAGACGTCGAACAGCGTCGCCTGGTTGCGGATGGCGAAATACTCGAACTCCACCGTGTCGAGCACGACAGGAGAGGCCACGCCCATCCAGTTCATCCAGGCCCGCTGGTGGTTGAGAGCCGCCAGACGGTCGTGGAACGGACCTGGCACGAGGCCCATCGGCACCGCCTCGCGCGGTTTGGTCACGGCGTTCATCTGCCCCTCCCGTCCTTCAATGCCACGCCGGCGGCGTTCCAGCCCGGCAGGCCGGTCACGTCGCCGCCGGGATGCGCGCCTGCACCGCACAGGTAAAGGCCCGTCACCGGCATCCGGTATTGCGCCGCGCCGGCGAAGGGCCGCAGCATCAGCATCTGGTCCACCCTGAACTCGCCGTGGTGCCAGTGCCCGCCGGGCAGCGTGAAGCGCGCCTCGATGTCGGCGGGGGTGGCGAGCGTGACGCCTGTCACCTTCGCCGCCAGCCCCGGCATCGCCGCGTCCAGCACCGAGACCACGTTCGCCGTCAGCCGGTCCCGCGCCTCCGCCGTCCAGCCGCCCTTGAGGTGACAGGGCACGAACTGGGCGCTGACCGAGAGCCGCGAGGTCGCGCCGTCCCAGTGGCACTCCAGCGCAGGCTTGTCAGGACTTTCCTTGTATTTCGAGGCGTTGAAGGCGGTTTCCAATGTGCCCATCCCGGGCGCGACGATGATCCGGTCGCCGAGGCCCGGCGTGGCCCCGCCGGACAGCGCCGGCGCGGCGGCGAGCGCCAGGTCGAGCCGCGCCACCATGCCTTCCGTCGCCATCCGCCAGGCCCGTCGCACGTCCTCGGCATCGAGATGACGAACGCCCAGCAGGTCCAGAAGCGTTGCCCGCGGATGCGCGTTCGACAGGACGAGAGGCGCGCGCAGTTCCTCGCCGCCCTCGAGCCGCACCCCCTCCACCCGGTCGTCGCCGGTGAGCAGCGCGGCCACCCGGGCGCCGGTCCGCACCTGCCCGCCCGCCGCCTCCACCGCCTGGACCAGCGCCGCGACAATCGCTCCGGCGCCGCCCTCGGGCATCGCCCGCGGCTGACCGGCGAGCCGATAGAGCAGCGGCAGCACCGTGCCGGGCGAGCGCGGCCCCATCGCGCCCCCAAGCGTCGCCTCCATCGCCAGTGCGCCGGCCAGCGGCCCGTCGCCGATCTCGTCGTTCAGGAGATCCCAGACGTTGGACAGCAGGATGCGCAGCAGCTCGCGCATGTCGGCCTTGCCGAGCAGCCGGATGCCGAGCCCGAGCCGGGCCAGTGTCATCAACTCGCCCCAGCCGCCGTCGCGAAGCCGCGGCGGCACCTTCAGCATCATCGGCGCGAGCGCGGACGCCTGCCGGGTGAGCCGCCGGTGGAGGTCGGCGAAGGCCGCGGCGGTGGCGGCGTCCACGCCGGTCACGGTCGCCCCCTCGATCCGCACCGGGGCGGCACCGCCAAGCGCCAGCGTCGCCAGCGGCCGGCCCGGCCGCAGCCCGTGGCGCTGGAGCGCGAGGCCCCGCGCCACCTCGGGGTGAAGCCCGGTCGGCATCGCCGCCACCCGCATCCCGCCAGCCTCGCCGAGAAGCCCGCCGGGCACCGCCTCGGCCTCCACGACCAGCACGCGGCGGCCCGCCTGCCCCAGCCGCGCGGCGGCGACGAGACCGTTGTGGCCCGCGCCGATGACGATCGCGTCGAGGCTCATGCCGCCGCCCCCATGTCGATCTTCCGCCCCAGGTCGCGCAGCACCTCGCGCGCCGCGTTCGCCCCCGGCGCGCCCATCACGCCCCCGCCCGGATGGGTCGAGGAGCCGCACATGTAGAGCCCGCGGATCGGCGAGCGGTATTGCGCATAGCCCGGCACCGGCCGGTTGAAGAGCAGCTGGTCGAAGGTCAGCTCGCCCTGGAAGATGTTGCCCTCGGTCAGCCCCACCTCGCGCTCGATGTCGGCCGGCGTGCGCACCTCCTTGTGGACGATGAGGTCTTTGAAATCAGGCACATGCCGGGCGATCTTGCCGATCACCGTTTCGGCGAAGGCCTCGCGCTTCGTATCGTCCCAGGGGCCGTCGGCCAGCTCGTAGGGGGCGTATTGCACGAAGACCGTGGCATAGTGCTTGCCCGGCGGCGCCATCGTCGGATCGATCTGGGTCGGGATGAGGAAGTCCACGTAAGGGCTTGATGACCAACGACCTTCCTTCCAGTCGTCATAGGCGCGCTCGATCTCCGCCATGTCGTCGAGGAAATGGAGGTCGCCGCGCAGGAAGCGCCCGCCCTTCGGTGCGGCGCGAAACGTGGGCATCGCGTCGAGCGCGATGTTGAGTTTGCCCGAGGAGCCGCGGAAGCGGTAGCGCCTGACCGCCTTGAGGAAGTCCTCCGGCAGGTCCGCGGCCCCGGTGTGCTCGACGAAGGTGCGCCGCACGTCCATGCCGGAGATCACCGTGTCGGCATGGAATTCGTCGCCGTTCTCCAGCGCCACGCCGGTCACCCGCCCGCCCCGGACGAGGAAGCGGTCAAGGCCGGAGCCCGCGCGAATCTCGCCCCCGGCGGCGCGGAAGCTCGCCGCCATCGCCTTGGTGATCGCGCCCATGCCGCCGCGGGCGAAGCCCCAGGCGCCGATCGAGCCGTCGACCTCGCCCATGTAGTGATGGAGAAGCACGTAGGCCGTCCCCGGCGAATAGGGGCCGAGCCCGGTGCCGATGATCCCCGAGCCCGCCAGATGCGCCTTGATGATGTCGGAGCGCAGGTGTTCGTCGAGGAACTCGGCAATCGACAGCGTCCAGAACCGCACCGTCTCGGCCATGTCGCGTTCGCCGAGGCCGTGGAAACGGCGGCCGATGTAGAGAAGCTCGGCCAGGTCGCGCGGACGGACCGAGGACGGGTCCGGTGCGGTCCTGAGCAGCAGGGGCTTGATGAAACGGCACTGCTTCATCACCGCGCGGGCATAGCGTTCGTAGCCGTCGGCATCGCGCGGGTCGTGGCGGATCAGCTCGCGGCGGAGCGCGTCGTGGTCGGAGGCATAGTTGAAATATTCGCCCCTGGAGTTGAAGGTGGCGCCGCTCTCGTAGGGGATCACCTGGAGCCCGTGCTTCGGCAGTTCCAGCGCCCGGATGATCTCGGGCCGCAGGAGCGAGCAGACATAGGAGCAGTTGGAATAGGTCCATCCCGGCGTGAGTTCCCGGCTGACCGCGGCGCCGCCGACATAGTCGTTCTTCTCGACCACCAGAACCTTCAGCCCGGCGCGGGCGAGGAAACAGGCGGTGATCAGCCCGTTGTGCCCGGCGCCGACGACGATCGCGTCGTATCTCATCCGCTCCCCCTCCCGGTTGCCCGGCCCTTCCGCTGGCCGATTCCCTGACCGAGACTAGCAACATTCTGAGCGCCCAGTCAAAATAATATCTGAGCGCTCAGTCAGATTTATCTTCACAGGCCGCCTGTCCGGGACTACACCGGGGCAAAGGCCGGAGCGGAGACATGGACGCGGAGCTTTCCCCCACCTCGCGGCGGACGCGGGCGCGGATCATCGACGCGGTGGTCGATTCGGTGGCGGCGCGCGGCATTTCCGGCACCACGCTCGCCACCGTGGCGAAGGGCGCGGGCGTCTCGCAGGGCGTTCTCGTCTTCCACTTCAAGACCAAGGACGGGCTTCTCGCCGAGACGCTCCGGCGCCTCTCGGACGAATACCGCGCCGCCTGGCAGCCGGCGCTGGCCGCGGCCGACCCGCTCGACCGCGTGCTCGGCCTCGTGGCGGCCGATTTCGGGCCCGCCGTCTGCACCCGCAAGAAGCTCGCGCTCTGGTTCGCCTTCTGGGGCGAGGCCGGCGCGCAACCCCTCTTCAGCGCGATCTGCGAGGCAGCCGAGGAAGCCCGCTACGGCGCGATGGTGGCGGCCTGCGCCGGCCTCGCCGACCGCTACGGCACGCCCGATCCCGCACTTCTCGCCGACGCGATCGACGCGACGACCGACGGGCTCTGGCTGCAGATGCACATCTACGGCAAGCACCTCGGCCGCGCCGCCGCGCGCGATGTGGCGCTCGGCCACCTCCGGCTCCTTCTGCCGGGGCTGGCCGACCGGATCTGACCTTCTTTGTTGCGGAAATATCCCGGGTGGGTCCGGGAGGGCAGCGCCCTCCCGGCGGCCCGCCCTTTAAGCCGCGCCCCTTACGCCGCCCAGAGCCCCCCGCGCGCGAGGTCGTCGCTGGTCCGGCGGATGCCCTCGGCGAGAATGTCGAACATCCGGTCGATCTGGCCTTCGTTGATGATCAGCGGCGGAGAGAACACGCACATGTTGATGATCGGCCGGACGATCAGGCCAAGCTCCTGGCAGTGCGCGTCGATCCGCGCGCCGACCTCGGTGTCGAGCGCGAGCGGATTGCGGCTCACCCGGTCGGCCACGCATTCGACGCAGCCCATCAGTCCCATGCCGCGCACGTCGCCGACGAGCGGCAGCTCGGCCAGCGCGCCAAGGCGCTCCTGGAAATGCGGCGTGATCCGGCGGACATGCTCCAGAAGGCCCTCGCGCTCGATGATCTCGATGGTCTTCAGCGCCGCGGTGGCGGCAACCGGATGGCCGGAATAGGTGAAGCCGTTCGAGAACGTCGCCCCCTTCGCCTCGGCGCCCGAGACCTCGGCCACCAGCCGGTCGGAAAGGATGCAGGCCCCCATCGGCACGTAGCCCGAGGTCATGCCCTTGGCGCAGGTAATGATGTCCGGCGTGATGCCGAACACCGCTTCCGAGGCGAACCAGTGGCCGAGCCGGCCGAAGCCCGTCACCACCTCGTCGGAGATGTAGAGCACGTCGTGGCGGCGGCAGACCTCGAGGCAGCGGCGGTGGTAGCCCTCCGGCGGCACGATCACGCCACCCGAGGCGAGGATCGGCTCGGCGATGAAGGCCGCCACCCGGTCGGGGCCGAGCGTCAGGATCGCGCGTTCCAGATCGGCGACCTTCTCGTCGCAGAACGTTGCCACGTCCATCCCCTCGGGCCGGCGGTAGGGGTTCACGTCGGGCAGGAAATGCGCCAGCGCCTCGGCCTGGTCCAGCCAGTATCTGTCGCGCCCCTTGCCCGAGACGCTGGCGGCGAGATAGGTCGAGCCGTGATAGGCGTTGTCGCGCGAGATCACGATCTTCTTTTCCGGCCGGCCGAGGATGTTGTTGCGGAACTGGACGAAGCGCAGCGCGCTGTCCACGGCGGTGGAGCCGCCGGTGGTGAAGAACACGGTGTTGAGGTCGCCCGGCGTGCGCTCGGCGATCTTCGCGGCCAGCTCCGCCACCGCGGCATTGCCCATCGAGAAGGGCGAGAAATAGGCCATCCGCAGCGCCTGGTCGGCGATCGCCTTCGCCATCTCGACCCGGCCGTAGCCGATCTGGACGCACCACATGCCGCCCGGCCCGTCGATCAGCCGCCGCCCCTCCGCATCGGTGACAAAGATGCCGGAGGCGCCTTCGAGGAAGGTCCGGTCGGAGGTGCCGTGCGCCTCCATCGCCTCCCAGGGGTGAAGCGTGTGACGCCCGTCCCAGGCGCGCAGCTGGTGGAGATCTCTGGTCGTGGCTGTCATTGCACACCTTCCCTTCCAATATCTGACGTATGAACGAACGTTCAGTCAATGTCAAACCTCCGATGCCGAGGGCCTTGTCTTTCCCGCCCGGCTGCGCGACTCCTGTCCGACCGCTCAGGGAGCGTCGCGAGGGGGAGGCACAGGGATGGCAGGAACGGAGGCCGCACCGCGCAAGGCCCGCGACCTGACGAAGGAACGCCACCGCCGGGCGCTGATCGAGGCCACAGCCGACGCCATCGCCGAGCACGGCCTGCCCAGTGTCTCGGTCAGTCGCATCCTCGAACGCGCGGGGCTGTCGCGCGGCATGGTCAACCTGCATTTCCAGAGCAAGGCCAACCTCCTGGTCGAGGTCGTGCGGCACTATTCCGACGAATACGTGGCCAATTGGCAGGCGGCGATGGCGGCGGCGGGCCCGCGGCCCGAGGACCGGCTCCGCGCCGTTGTCGCCGCCGATTTCGACCCTTCCGTCCTGAACCGCCGGATGATGGCGGTCTGGATGGCCTTCCGCGGCGAGGCGCAGGTCTCGCCCGCCTACATGCCCTTCATCGACAGCCGCGACGAAAGGCTCAGGGCCGCCTACACCCAGATCTGCACCGAGCTTCGCGCCGAAGGCCCCTACCCTGCGGTCGACCCCGACCTTGCCGCGATGGGGTTCATGGCGGTGCTGGAGGGGCTCTGGAACGACTTCCACCTCTATCCCGAACGCTTCAGCCGCGACGAGGCGCGCAGGGTGGTGATGCACCTGGCGCGCGCCTTCTTCCCCCGGCATTTCGACTGAGCGCCGCGACAGGGCGGCAGAACGGGCCTTCCGCTGCACGCCGGGACGCGGCTAGCATGGCCGGGTGCCCGGGCCCGCCAGGGACCCCCGCGCAAGCAACCGGAGCCGCCATGACCCCGCCCGAACTGATCCTCGTCAATGCCGACATCCGCACGATGGACCCGCATTTCCCCCGCGTCAGGGCGCTTGCCGTGCGCGGCGGCCGGGTCGCGGCGCTCGGGTCCGACGCGGCGATCCGGGCGCTGGCCGGCGCCGGCACGAAGGTGATCGACGCCGGCGCGGGGCTGGTGCTGCCGGGCTTCCACGACACCCACATCCACGTCCAGGACGGCGGCCAGCACCATTGCGAAAGTGCCGATCTCTCGGCCGCCCGCACGGTGGCGGAGTTGCAGGCGACGCTCGGTGCCTTCGCCGCCACCCATAGCCGCGACTGGGTTCTTGGCGGCTTCTACTATTCGGGCATCTTCGGCGACCACAACCTCACCCGGCAGGTGCTGGACGCGGTCGTCCCCGACCGGCCCTGCATGATCATGGCCTCGGACGGCCACAACGGCTGCATCAACTCGGCCGCCATCGCCCGCGTCGGGCTGACTGCCTCGACCCCCGATCCCGAGAACGGCCATTTCGTGAAGGATGCCGGCGGCGAGCCGACCGGCCTTCTCTACGAACGCGCGACGACCTGGGTCGATGAGCGCAGGCCCGCGCCTTCGGACGATGACTTCGCCGACGGCGTGCGCTTCGCCCAGGCCCATGCCAACGCGCATGGCCTGACCGGGCTCTTGGACGCCTCGGTCGAGGAACGCCACGTCCGCGTCTACGGCCGCCTGGCCGCGGCCGATGCGCTGACCGCGCGCATCCTCGCCACCGCGCGGATCGACCCGTCCGAGACGGTGGCAGGCGCGCTGGCGCGGGTAGGACGGCTCCGGCGCCAGAGCCTCGCGCCGATGTTTTCCGTCCATTCGGCAAAGTTCTTCCTCGACGGGGTGCTGGAAAACCGCACCGCGGCAATGATCGCACCCTATGCGGATGCGCTCGGCGGCAATGCGTCACTGATGTTTTCATCCAGCCAGATCAATGACTTGTTCACCGCTTTTGATGCGACCAGGTTCCAGATCCACGCCCACGCGATCGGCGATCTCGCCGTGCGCGCGGCCCTCGACGGGATCGAGGCGGCGCGCCGGGCCAACGGCTTCTGGCCCGCCTGGCACCAGATCGCCCATGTCCAGTGCATCGACCCCGCCGACCTGCCCCGCTTCGCGGCCCTTGGCGCCGTCGCCAACATCCAGCCGCTCTGGGCCCGCGCCGAGCCCTCCGTCACCGAGGTCGCGGTGCCGATGGTCGGCCCCCGACGGGCGCGCTGGATCTACGCCTTCCGCAGCTTGCGCGACGCCGGCGCGATGCTGGCGCTGTCCAGCGACTGGACCGTCTCCACCCTCAACCCTTTCGAGATCATCGAAACCGCCATCACCCGCCAGCCGCCGCGGAAGGAGGGCACGCACGCCGCCTTCGTGCCGGAGGAACGCCTGACGCTGGCCGAATGCGTCGAGGGCTACACCGTCAACGCCGCCGCGGCCGGTTGGCGGGGGCACGAGACGGGGTCGCTCTCGGTCGGCAAATGGGCCGACCTGATCCTGCTCGACCGCGACATCTACGCCGGCAACCCCTACGATATCGGCGACACCAGGGTGCTCCTGACGCTCCTTGCGGGGCGCGAGGTGTGGAGCGCCTGAGCGGCTTGCGGGACGGCGGCCGGTCCTGTTTGCTCGGGCCGAGCCGAACGGGGGAATCGCCATGACGCGCGCCGGGAACGTCCTTTTCGTCATCATCGACCAGTTGCGCGCGGATTGCGTCTTCGGCGCGCTGGCTGGCCATGTGGCGCTGCCGAACCTCCGCGCGCTGATGGCCGACGGCGTGACCTTCCGCCGCCATTTCTCGGTCGCCAATCCCTGCGGGCCGTCACGCGCCTCGATCCTGACCGGGCAATATGCGATGAACCACCGTTCCACCCGCAACGGCACGCCGCTGCCCCACGACCTGCCGAACCTCGCGACCGAGGTGCGCAAGGGCGGCTGGCTGCCGCTCCTTTTCGGCTACACCGACACGACCCGTGACCCCCGCGGCCTGCCGCCCGGCGACCCGATGCTGCGAAGCTACGAAGAGGTGATGCCCGGATTCGTCGAGGCCTGCGAGATGCGGCTGGAGGAAAGCTGGCCCTGGCGGGCGCATCTGGCGGCGAAGGGCTACGAGGTGCCGCCCTACCCCGCGATCTATCGCCCCACGGGTCCGCGCCCCGACGACCCCGCGCTCTACCGGGCCGAGGACAGCGACACCGCCTTCCTCACCGATCGGGCGCTTGATGAAATCAGGGTGCGGCCCGAAGGCTGGTTCGTGCACCTGACCTACATCCGGCCGCACCCGCCCTTCGTCGCGCCCGCGCCCTGGAACCGGATCTGTGACCCCGCCACCCTGCCCCTGCCCGCGCGCCTCGCCAGCGCCGGGGAGGAACGCGCGCGCCATCCCTTCATCGCCCCCTCGCACGCGAAAAGCCCGATCGAGAGCACGGTCGAGGGCTTCCCCGATCTCGCGCCAACCGACGAAAACGTGCAGATGCTGCGCGCGCTCTACCTCGGGCTTGCGAGCGAGGTCGACCACCACCTCGGCCGGATCATCGCCGATCTGAAGGACCGGGGGCTTTATGACAGGACGCTCGTCGTCGTGACCGCCGATCACGGCGAGATGCTGGGCGACCACCACCTCTGGGGGAAATCGACCTTCCACGATGCCGCCTGGCACACCCCGCTGATCATCCGCGACCCCGAAGCTCCGGCCCGGGGGGCCGCGGTCGACCTGCCGACCGAATCGGTGGACGTGACGCCGACGATCCTCGACTGCCTCGGCCTGCCGGTCCCCGACACGATGGACGGAAGCAGCCTGCGTCCGTTCCTGCATGGGCAGACGCCCGATGCCTGGCGCCGCCACAGCTTCTCGGAACTCGACTTCGGCGACCCGGTCACGCCGACCGGCGCGCAGGTCGCGCTCGGCCTTCGGGCGGAGGAAGCGAACTTCGCCATCCTGCGCGGGCCCGCCCATACGCTCGTGCATTTCAACGGCGGGCTGCCACCGATCCTCTTCGATCACCGAGAGGCAGGCGAAATGCGCGACATGGCCGGCGATCCGGCCGCGCAACCGGTGCTTCTGGAGATGACGCGCGCCATGCTCGATCACCGGATGCGCCATGCGATGGGCCGCTTCGCCCGCACGATGGTCACCGGACAGGGTGTGAAGACCGCGGCGGGGTCGTGCTGACGCGCCGCGCGGGGGATGGACGGGCCGCGACGGAACCGGCGGCATGATCCGTGTCAAGGACAGTGGCACCCGCCTGTGCGAGGGGGAAGCGGCCACGGCGCAGGAAACGGGGGACACATGGCCGGCCGCAGCGACGATCTGTCCGCGCTTCTCGCCCGCGAAGGGGGCCGGCGCCACACCGGGCGCTGGGTCGGCGCCGCACTCGTCGCGGCTGTCCTCGCCGGCGGCACTCTCTGGTGGGGACTTGGCGGCAGCGGAACGGCGAGCGTGACCTATGTCACCGAACCGGTCACGCGGGGGCCGCTGACGGTCACCGTCGTCGCCACCGGCACGGTGCAGCCGACCCGGCAGGTCGAGGTTTCGTCCGAGCTTTCCGGCACGCTCGTCGCGGTCGCGGCCGACTACAACGACCGGGTTCAGGCAGGCGATGTCCTCGCCCGGCTCGACGACACCAAGCTCCGCGCCCAGGTCACCAACTCCGAAGCGGCGCTGGTCGCCGCGAAGGCGCGGGTCGACCAGGCGCAGGCGAGCCTCGACGAGGCGCAGTCGAACTACGAGGCGCGCGGCCAGCTCGACCGCCTTGGTACCACCTCGCGGCTCGATTTCCTGGGCTACGAGGCCGCCTATCGCGGCGCGAAGGCCGCGCTCGAGATCGCGCGGGCGGACGTGACGCTCGCCGAGGCGGCCGCCTCCTCGGTCCGCTCCGACCTGGAAAAGACCGCGATCCGCTCGCCCATCACCGGCGTCGTGCTCGACCGCGCCGCCGATCCCGGCAAGATCGTCGCCTCCTCGCTGAACGCGCCCACGCTCTTCACCATCGCCGAAGATCTCGCGGCGATGGAGCTTCGCGTCGACGTCGACGAGGCTGACATCGGCAAGGTTGGCGTCGGCAACGCGGCGCGGTTCACGGTGGACGCCTATCCCGGCCGGGCGTTCGGTGCGACGATCACCGAGGTGCGCTTTGCGCCCGAGACGACCGAGGGCGTGGTCACCTACAAGGCGATCCTTGCCGTGGACAACAGCGATCTGGCGCTTCGCCCGGGCATGACCGCGACGGCGACGATCACGGTGGCGGAAATCGCGGACGCGCTCCAGGTGCCGAACGCCGCACTGCGCTACGCGCCGCCACAGGCGGCCGAGGACGAGGGCGGCAACGGCGGCGGGCTCCTTGGCCTGATCATGCCGCGGCGGCCGGGCGGGCAGACGCCGGCCACCGCAAGCGGCCATGCCGTCTGGGTGCTGCGCGACGGCGCGCCCGCGGAAGTGCCCGTCGAGATCGGGGCGAGCGACGGCAAGCGCACCGTCGTCACCGCGGGAGAGATCGCCGAGGGCGACCCGGTCGTCACCGACCAGACCGAGGCGCCCTGAGATGGGCGACGGGCCGGTGCGCGCGCCGATCATCGAGCTTCGCGGCATCCGCCGCGTCTACGGCACCGGCGAGGCGGAGGTGCGCGCGCTCGACGGCGTCGACCTGGCGATCCTCAAGGGAGAATTCGTGGCGATCATGGGGGCGTCGGGCTCGGGCAAGTCGACCGCGATGAACATCATCGGCTGCCTCGACCGGCCGACCTCGGGCAGCTACCGCTTCGAGGGCCACGACGTGTCGGGCCTGAGCCGCGACCAGCGGGCGCTGATCCGCCGCCACTGCCTCGGTTTCGTCTTCCAGGGCTTCAACCTCCTGCCGCGCATGACCGCGCTCGAGAATGTCGAATTGCCGCTGATCTACAAGGGCATCGGCGGCGCCGAACGCGCCGAACGCGCCGCCGCGGCGCTGGCGAAGGTCGGCCTTCAGGGGCGCGAACACCACGACCCGTCGGAGCTTTCGGGCGGCCAGCAGCAGCGGGTGGCGATCGCCCGGGCACTGGTCAGCGATCCGGCGGTGATCCTCGCCGACGAGCCCACCGGCAACCTCGACACCCGCCGTTCGCGCGAGATCATGGACGTGCTCGTCCGCCTCAACCGCGAGGACGGCATCACCATCGTGATGGTCACCCACGAAGAGGATATGGCCGCCTACGCCGGCCGCCTCGTCACCTTCATCGACGGCCGCATCGCCTCGGACCGGGGCACGGGCCAGGGTGCGGGCCAGGGTGCGGGCCAGGGTGCGCGACAGGGCACAGTCTCGGGCGGGGCCGCGCCATGATCGGCGAGACCCTCCGCCTTGCCATCCAGGCGATCCTGAGGAACGCGCTGCGCTCGTTCCTCACCGTTCTCGGCGTCGTCATCGGCGTGGCGGCGGTCATCGCGATGATGACGATCGGCAAGGGCTCGTCCGACCAGGTGACGGCCAGCGTCGCGAGCCTCGGCACCAACGTGCTGATCCTGCGCCCCGGCCGGGCGATGATGGGCCCCGGCGTGCGCGACGACGCGGCCGCATTCCGGCTTGCAGATGCCGAGGCGCTGAACGGGCTTTCCGTCGTCGGCGCCGCCGCACCCGTCGCCTCCTCCACGCTCACGGCGGTCTACGGCAATGCCAACAGCACGACGCTGGTGACCGGCTCGGACATGGCCTATCTCGACGTGCTCAACTGGCCCGTCGTCCGCGGCCGTGGCTTCACCGCGCCCGAGGAACGGTCGGGCGCGGCAGTCTGCCTGATCGGCGAGACGGTGCGCCAGAAGCTCTTCGGCAACACCGACCCCACGGGCGAGACGATCCGGCTGAAATCGGTCTCCTGCGAGGTCATCGGGCTTTTGCAGGTGAAGGGCGCCTCGACCCTCGGGCAGGATCAGGACGACACGATCATCGCGCCGATCCGGATGCTGCAACGGCGGATTTCGGGAAGCATGGACGTTGCCTCCATCCGCATCGCGCTCGCCCCCGGCGTCACCAGCGGCCGGGGCATCCGCGAGATCGAGGCGCTGATGCGGGAACGCCGCCGCATCGGCATCGGCGAGGACGACGATTTTTCGGTCACCGACATGGCGGAAATCTCGTCGATGCTGACCGGCATCAACAACGTCCTCACCGGGCTTTTGTCGGCGGTGGCGGCGGTCAGCCTTCTGGTCGGCGGCATCGGCATCATGAACATCATGCTGGTCTCGGTCACCGAGCGCACGCGCGAGATCGGCATCCGCCTTGCCGTCGGCGCCCAGGCGCGCCAGGTGCTGATGCAGTTCCTGATCGAGGCGGTGGTGCTCTCGCTCATCGGCGGGCTGATCGGCATCGTCGCGGGCCTCGCGCTGGCCTATGTGGCGGCGCAGTTCATGGCCATCCCCTTCGCGCCGAGCCTCTCCGTCATCCTTCTGGCCTTCGTCTTCTCGGCCGTCGTGGGCGTCGTCTTCGGCTATTTCCCCGCCCGCTCGGCCGCGCAGCTCGACCCGATCGAGGCGCTCCGCTATCAATGACCGGGCCCGCAGGCCAGGCACCGCCTTGATCCGGATCAAGGGCCCCGCCCCTGCGATCGGCGATCCTGCCGCGGGACCCGCCAAGGGAGATCGACGATGGCGCGCGAGACACGCAACCTGATCTGGTTCGACGAGGTCGCCCGCGGCGACGTGGCGCTGGTCGGCGGCAAGAACGCCTCGCTGGGCGAGATGACGGTGGCGCTGTCTCCCAAGGGCATCCGGGTGCCGCCCGGCTTCGCCACCACGGCGGCGGCTTTCCGCAGCTTCCTCGCCACCAACCGGCTCAACGAGGTCATCGCCGGACGGCTCGCGGCGCTCGACAGCGGCCGGACCGATCTTGCCACGGCCGGCCGGGCGATTCGCGAGGCGATCACCGGCGCCGACTGGCCCGAGGGGATCGCGGCCGAAATCCGCGCGGCCTACGCCGAGCTTGCCCGCAGGACGGGGCGCGAGGCGCCCGCCGTCGCCGTCCGCTCCTCCGCCACCGCCGAAGACCTGCCGGATGCGAGCTTCGCCGGCCAGCAGGAAACCTTCCTCAACATCACCGGCGAAAGGGCGCTTCTCGACGCCTGCCGGCGCTGCTTCGCCTCGCTCTACACCGACCGGGCGATCACCTACCGCGCGCTCAAGGGCTTCGCGCATGAAAAGGTCGCGCTCTCGGTCGGAGTGCAGCTGATGGTGCGCTCGGATCTCGGCGGCTCGGGCGTGATGTTTTCCATCGACACCGAATCGGGCTTCGACAAGGTGGTGCTGATCAACGCCGCCTGGGGCCTCGGCGAGACCGTCGTGCAGGGCGCCGTGGACCCCGACGAATACCAGGTCTACAAGCCCTTCCTCGCGCGTCCCGAACTGGCGCCGATCCTCGCCAGGACGCTCGGCGCCAAGGAACGGAAGATGATCTACGCGAAGGGCGCCCTGCGGCCCACGCGCAACGTGCCGACCTCGCTGGCCGAACGCGAGAGCTTCGTGCTGTCGGACGTGGAAATCCTCGAGCTCGCCCGCCAGGCGGTGACGATCGAGGCCCACTACCGCCAGCCGATGGACATGGAATGGGCCAAGGACGGCGAGACCGGCGAGATCTACATCGTCCAGGCCCGGCCCGAGACGGTGCAGTCGCGCATGAGCGCGGCCGGCTTCCGCAGCTATGCGGTGACGGCGAAGGGGCCGGTGCTGGCGCGGGGACTGAGCGTCGGCGAGGCGGTGGCGACGGGCGAGGTCTGCCTGCTCGACTCGGCCGCCGAGATCGGCCGCTTCGTCGATGGCGCGGTGCTCGTCACCTCCACCACCGATCCCGACTGGGTGCCGGTGATGAAGCGTGCGGCGGCGATCGTCACCGATCACGGCGGGCGCACCTCGCACGCGGCCATCGTCAGCCGCGAGCTGGGCCTGCCGGCGATCGTCGGCGCGGGCGACGCGACGCGCGTGCTCCATGACGGGCAGGAGGTGACGGTCTCCTGCGCCGAGGGCGAACAGGGCTTCGTCTACGCCGGCGCGGCGGCGGTGACGGTCGAGGACATCAGGCTCGATGCGGTGCCGGCGACGAAAACCAAAGTGATGCTGAACCTCGCCAACCCGGCCGCCGCCGCACGCTGGTGGCGGCTTCCGGTGGACGGCGTCGGGCTGGCGCGGATGGAATTCGTCGTCACCAACGCGGTCCGGGTTCATCCGCTGGCGCTGACCCGCTACGACGCGCTGACCGACCCCGATGTCAGGGCCGAGATCGACCGGCTGACCCGCGGCCACGCCCGGCGCGAGGACTATTTCGTCGAGACGCTGGCGATGGGCCTGTCGCGCATCGCCGCCACCTGGTTCCCGCAGCCGGTGATCGTGCGGATGAGCGATTTCAAGACCAACGAATATGCCGAGCTTCTCGGCGGGCGTCCGTTCGAGCCGGCCGAGGAAAATCCGATGATCGGCTTCCGCGGCGCCTCGCGCTATTATTCCGACGCCTACCGCGACGGCTTCGCGCTGGAGTGCCGGGCGATCCGGCGGCTGAGGGAAGCGATGGGCTTCACCAACGTCATCGTGATGATCCCGTTCTGCCGCTCGCCCGAGGAGGCCGACCGCGTGCTGGCGGAGATGGCGCAAAACGGCCTGAGGCGCGGCGAGAACGGACTTCAGGTCTATGTCATGTGCGAGATCCCCTCGAACGTGATCCTCGCCGAGGACTTCGCCAAACGCTTCGACGGCTTCTCGATCGGCTCGAACGACCTGACCCAGCTCACCCTCGGCGTGGACCGCGACAGCGAGGCCTTGGCGCATCTCTTCCGCGAGCGCGACCCCGCCGTCCTCTGGATGATCCGCACGGTGATCGAGCGGGCCCATGCGGCGGGGGCGAAGGTGGGGCTCTGCGGCCAGGCGCCGTCGAACGACCCCGACTATGCCCGGCTGCTGGTCGAGGCGGGGATCGACTCGATCTCGGTGACGCCCGACAGCTTCCTCGCGGTCAAGCGCCACGTCGCCGCCGCCGAGGGAAAGGGCTGAGCGGACCGGCGGCGCGCCTTCCGGCGTCTCCGCCCCCCCGGCGCGGGCCGGCCGCTTCGTGCCGCTTTTGGGCTGGCGAAGCGCCCCCCTCGCGGTGCAGAGTGTCGGCGCAGAAGTTTCGGAGGATCATCATGCGGACACGCGCGGCGGTTGCGGTTCAGGCGGGCAAGCCCCTGGAAATCATGGACGTCAACCTCGCCGGCCCGAAGCCCGGCGAGGTCCTGGTGGAGATCAAGGCCACCGGCATCTGCCACACCGACGAGTTCACGCTTTCCGGCGCCGACCCCGAGGGCCTTTTCCCGGCGATCCTCGGCCACGAGGGCGCGGGCGTTGTGGTCGAGGTCGGCGCCGGCGTCACCAGCGTGAAGCCGGGCGACCACGTGATCCCGCTCTACACGCCGGAATGCAGGGCCTGCCCCTCCTGCCTCAGCCGGAAGACCAACCTCTGCACCGCGATCCGCGCGACGCAAGGCAAGGGCGTGATGCCCGACGGCACCTCGCGGTTCACCACGCTCGATGGCGAGCCGATCCTGCACTACATGGGATGCTCGACCTTCTCGAACTTCACCGTGCTGCCCGAGATCGCGGTGGCCAAGGTGCGGGAGGACGCGCCCTTCGACAAGATCTGCTACATCGGCTGCGGCGTGACCACCGGGATCGGCGCGGTGATCAACACCGCGAAGGTCGAGATCGGGGCGAAGGCGGTGGTCTTCGGCCTCGGCGGCATCGGGCTCAACGTGATCCAGGGGCTGAGGCTTGCCGGCGCCGACATGATCATCGGGGTCGATTTGAACCCGGCCAAGGTGCCGATGGCCGAGCGCTTCGGCATGACCCATTTCCTCAACCCGAAGGAGGTGGACAACGTCGTGGCCGAGATCGTCAACATGACCAAGACCCCCTTCGACCAGATCGGCGGCGCCGACTACAGCTTCGACTGCACCGGCAACGTCAAGGTGATGCGCGACGCGCTCGAATGCACCCACCGCGGCTGGGGCCAGTCGATCATCATCGGCGTGGCGGCGGCCGGCGCCGAGATCCAGACCCGGCCCTTCCAGCTTGTCACCGGACGTGTGTGGAAAGGCACTGCCTTCGGCGGCGCGCGGGGGCGCACCGACGTGCCGAAGATCGTCGACTGGTACATGGAGGGAAAGATCGAGATCGACCCGATGATCACCCACACGCTCACGCTCGACGAGATCAACCGCGGCTTCGACCTGATGCACCGGGGCGAATCGATCCGCTCGGTCGTCGTCTACTGATGGCGCGCGAGGACACCCGCCTGCTTGCGGTGCTGATCGACGCCGACAATGTCTCGGCCACCCATGCCGAGGCGATCCTGGCCGAGATCGCGACGCTGGGCGAGCCGGGGCTCAGGCGGGTCTACGGCGACTGGTCGAGTGCCGCGCTCTCCAACTGGAAGAAGAAGGCGCGCGACCTCGGGCTGGTGATGCACCAGCAATCGGCCAACACGAAGGGCAAGAACGCCAGCGACATCGGCCTGGTGATCGACGCGATGGACATCCTGCACGGCGGCAGGTTCGACGCCTTCGTGCTGGTCTCCTCCGACAGCGACTTCACGCGGCTGGCCAGCCGCATCCGCGAGGACGGGCGCGAGGTCTTCGGCATCGGCGAGGCGCGCACGCCCGAGGCGCTGCGCAACGTCTGCAACCGCTTCATCCGGATCGAGAACATCGTCGGCCAGCCGGCCGCCGAAGCCGCGCCGGCCGCCGCTGCCACGGGCCCGGTCGCGGGGTCCGAGCCCGCCGCGCCAGCCAAGGAAAATCCGGCCCGCGCCGTGCCCCTGGTGCGCGAGGCGATGCGCCGGATCGACCCCGACCAGAACGACTATTCGCTGGGCCAGCTCGGCCAGGCTCTGGTCCAGCTTCACCCCGACTTCGATTCCCGCACCTACGGCAGCGCAAAATTGTCGGATCTCCTGCGCAAGCTCGCGCCCTTCGAGGTGGTCAAGGGGCCGAACGGCAACCTCTATGTCCGCGACCGGGCCTGACCGCCGCCGGCGGCCCGGCCCGCGCCTGACGCTGAGCGGGTTCCTGCTCTGCCGCACACTCGAGGAAGCCGACCGTGTCGCGGCGCTTCTGCCGGAGCATACGCGGCTCAGCCGTGCCGAGGCCGGCTGCCTCAGGTTCGAGGTCTGGCGCTCACATGCCGACCCCTGCCGGTTCGCGGTGACCGAGTGCTTCCGCGACCGGGCGGCCTTCGACGCGCATCAGGCACGCTCGGCCACGACGGTCTGGGCGCGCGCAACGAAGGGCATCCCGCGCGACTACGTGATCGGCGAGGAGGGCGAGGAGGGCGATCAGCTGCCGTAGACGGCGCGGACGTAGCCGGTGGTCTCGCGGTACGGCGGGATGCCGCCGTGCTTCTGCACCGCCTCGGGGCCGGCGTTGTAGGCCGCCAGCGCCAGCTTCCAGTCGCCGAAGCGGTCGTACATCATCCGCAGATAGCGCGCGCCGCCCTCGAGATTGTCGTGCGGGTCGGTCGCATCGACGCCAAGCCGCCGGGCGGTGGCCGGCATCAGTTGCGCAAGCCCCGTTGCCCCCTTGTGCGAGACGGCCCCCGGATTCCAGCCCGATTCCTGCTGGACGAGGCGAAGGAACAGATCCTCGGGCACGCCGTGACGCCGCGCCGCCTCGCGCGCGGCGCCGAGGTAGAGGCCACGATAGCGGCCCGAATAGGAGGGCAGCGCCGCGACGACAGTCCCGGCCTTGCCATGCGGCGTCAGCCGGACCGAGGCCGAATATTGCGTGGCGGCGCGGGAGTCGAGCACGGAGGTCTGCTTGTGGAACATCGCCAGGCGCGAAGACGACGACGGCGATCGCGACAGCGTCAGGCCCTCGGCCTTCGCCGTTCCGGCATCCATGCCCGCCGCCAATCCGGCCGCCAGGATGCAGATCCTGGAAATGCGCATCTGTCCCCCACGCTTTTATCGCGCCGGACTATACCCGAATCTCTCCCGCTTTCCAGCCCCCGGGGCACGCCGCCTCAGGCGCCGGTCCGGGCGGCCTCGGGCCCGGGCCGCGCGGCACGGGCGGCGGCCGGCGCGACCGGACCGCCCAGAAGCTCCTCGATGAGCAGGTTGACGAGCTGTGTCCGCCCCGGCACCCCGGCCTTGCGGTAGATCGCGTTCAGATGCGTCTTCACCGTGCCCTCGGCCGAGCCGCGCAGCCCGGCGATTTCGGCGATGGTGAAGCCCTTGATGGCGAAGCGCGCGACATCGGCCTCCGAGGGCGTCAGCCCCCAGTCGCCGAAATAGCCCTCCATCACGTCGTGGAGTGCACCCGAGGCCACCGAAAGCGCCCGGTCCGCCTCGGCCTGCCGCTTCAGGAGCCGGGCAAGATAGGCGCCTTCGAAGAGGATCGCGGCAACGAGGCCGATGTTGGCGAGAAGTTCGACGAAATGATGCCAGTCGGCCCAGCCGCCGCCCGGTTCCTCCAGGTAGTCGTTGAGGATGTCGACCAGGAAGAAGGCGGCACAGGCGCCCTGGACCAGCATCAGGCCGGCAAGCGCCGCCCCCGTGGTCCGCTGCGATTTCGATGCTCCGGCCATTCCGGACTCCTGTCTGCGGGCATCGAGTCTTAGCCCGCCGCGGGCGAAACCGGAAGCGCGATCGCGACGCCGCATCCCGGGGGCGGCCTTCCCGGGGAAACGGTCCGCGATTAGCGGATTATTAACCACGGGCGCTTTTCTTGGCCGGGCCCGGATGCTCTAACGGGGCGAATGGAATCGAGAGGAGGTCCGCGATGGCGGGGTCGGTGAACAAGGTCATTCTGGTGGGCAATCTCGGCCGCGATCCGGAGGTGCGGTCGTTTCCGAACGGCGGCAAGGTCTGCAACCTGCGCATCGCCACCTCCGAGACCTGGCGCGACCGCAACACCGGCGAGCGCAAGGAAAGGACCGAGTGGCATTCGGTCGCGATCTTCAACGAGAACCTCGCCAAGATCGCCGAGCAGTATCTGAAGAAGGGCTCGAAGGTCTATGTCGAGGGGCAACTGGAAACCCGCAAGTGGCAGGACCAGTCCGGGGCGGACCGCTATACGACCGAGGTCGTGCTCAGGCAGTTCCGCGGCGAGCTGACGCTGCTTGACGGCCGCGACGGCGGCGGTTCGGGCGGCGGCTTCGAGGACGATCGCGGCGGCGGCTATGGCGGCGCCGGCGGGGGCTACGGCAGCGGCGGTTCGGGCGGCGGCCAGGGCGGTGGTTCGGGCGGTGGTTCGGGCGGCGGCCGCTCCGACCTCGACGACGAGATCCCGTTCTGACCGGCGGGCGGGGGCGTCGCGGTGGGGGCGCTGCCCCCACACCCCCAGGGGTATTTCCCAACGAAGACGCCGGGCCGCGCGCGGTTGCGCCGCGCGAGGGGTGGGTCAGCGCCCGGCGAGCGCGCCCTCGAGAAGCCGCAGCACGGCATCGCCGGGAACGTCGTCGGCGACCAACGCCTCTCCGATCCCGCGGGCGAGGATGAAGCGCAGCCGCCCGTCCACCACCTTCTTGTCCTGCGCCATCAAGGACATCAGCGCTTCGGCCCCCGGCAGCTCGCCCGGAATGTCGGAAAGGTCCACCTTCATCCCCATCGCGCGAAGATGCGCCCGGACCCGGCTCGGCGCCTCCTGGCTGCAAAGCCCCAGCCGCTGCGACAGTTCGAAGGCGAGCGTGCAGCCGATCGCCACGCCCTCGCCGTGCAGCAGCCGCGCGGAATAGCCCGTCGCCTTCTCGAGCGCATGACAGAAGGTGTGGCCGAGGTTGAGAAGCGCGCGGTCGCCCTCCTCGGTCTCGTCGCGCTCGACGATCCGTGCCTTCATCGCCACCGACCGGCGCACCGCGGCCTGCCGCGCCGCCCGGTCGCCCCGGGCGAGCACGGGCCCGTTCGCCTCCAGCCAGTCGAAGAAGGCGGCGTCCCCCAGAAGCCCGTATTTCACCACCTCGCCGTAGCCCGAGAGGAAATCGCGCGCCGGCAGGGTTTCCAGCACCGCGATGTCGGCGAGGACGAGCGAGGGCTGGTGGAAGGCACCGATCAGGTTCTTGCCGTGGACCGAGTTGATGCCGGTCTTGCCGCCGACCGAACTGTCCACCTGGGCCAGAAGCGTCGTCGGAATCTGCACGAAGCGCACGCCGCGCCTGAGCACCGCCGCGGCGAAGCCCGCAAGATCGCCGATCACGCCGCCGCCGAAGGCCACGACGATGTCGCGCCGCTCTACCTTCCCGGCCAGAAGCCAGTCGACGGCGCGCGAGAATTCCGGCCAGCCCTTGGTCGCCTCGCCCGCAGGCAGCGCGAGCGAGGTCATCGCGATGCCGCCAAGCCCGTCGCGGAGCGCCTCGAGGTGAAGCCGCGCGACGGTCTCGTCGGTCAGCACCGCGACCCGCGGGCGCGCCAGGAGCGGCGCGATCTCGGCCCCGGCCCGCGCCAGAAGGCCCGCGCCGATGCGCACGTCATAGCTGCGCGGCCCGAGGTCCACGCGGACGCATTCCGCCCCGTCGGTCATGTCGTCTCCAGTATGTCGGGCCGGGCGGACAGCGCGGAAAGCACCTTGGCGGCCATGTCCTCGATCGAATAGTCGGGCGCCGCCTCGACGGTCACCTGCGCCAGCGCATAGACCGGCGCGCGCGCGGCCAGAAGTGCGGCGAGCGTCGCCCTGGGGTCGGGCGTGCGCAGGAGCGGGCGGGTGGTCTTGTGCCGCACCCGCTGCCACAAAAGGTCGAGATCGGCCTTGAGCCAGACCGCCACCCCCTTCTCGGCGATGATGGCGCGGTTGGCCGGGGCGAGGAAGGCGCCGCCGCCGGTCGACAGGATGCAGGGCGGCCCCGACATCAGCCGGGTCAGCACCTCGGTCTCGCGCGCGCGGAAGAACGGCTCGCCGTCGCGCTGGAAAATCTCCGACACGCTCATGTTGGCGGCGCGCTCGATCGCCTCGTCGGAGTCGAGGAACGGCACGCCCAGCAACCGCGCAAGCGCGGTGCCGACCGCGGTCTTGCCCGCGCCCATCATCCCGATCAGCGCGACCGTCTTCCTGAGCCTGAACGCCACCCGGATCCTTCCTGCCACCCCGCCATCGAGGCGAAGCCCCGCCTAGCCGGAAAACTTTCTGCCCTCAATGGCGTGAACTCGCCGCAAAAGCCGTATATAGGATTATTCCGGTTGTGTGAGGGGTTTCTCGATTTGGCCTTGGCGCGTGACCGGCATCAGAGGCAGGGCCGGACAAGAACAACGAACAAGACGACGGCAGGACGACATGTTGCGCATTCTCAAGCTGCTTTTCCTTCTCGCGGTGCTGGGCTTTGCCGGCCTTGCAGGATATGCCTATCTGGGTGACATGGCGCCCGAGCAGAGCGAAGTCAGGACACCGGTTCAACTGGATGTGCAGCAGTAGGGCACTGATCCTCCTTTCGGTCCTCCTGGCCACGGGCCTGCCGCTTGGCGCCGAAACGACGGCCGAGGAGCCGCTGTCGGCGATCGACTGGCTGTCGCGTTCGGTGGCGACGCCTGCGGCCATGCCGCCGCCGGTGGTTCCGGCCGAGCCGCCGGTAACCTCGGGCGTCTCCAGCGCGCCGATCACGATGGTGCCGATCGACGGCCCCTCGCTCGACGCCATCGGCCTCAGCTCCGTCGCCCGGACCGGGCTGCCGCGCGACCTCTGGGGCACCACTGCCTCGGCCGATCTCGCCCGGATGATCCGCACCGAACGGGTGGACACGCTGCCAGCGGTGCAGTCGCTGCTCTACACCCTCCTGCTGGCGGAACTCACCCCTCCGGCCGATTCCGATGGCCAGGGCACGCTCTTCCTCGCGCGGATCGACAAGCTTCTCGATCTCGGCGCGCTCGATCCGGGGCTGTCGCTTCTCGAACTGGTCGACAATCCGCCGCCCGAGGTCTTCCGCCGCTGGTTCGACGTGGCGCTTCTGACCGGCGAGGAGGATCGCGCCTGCGAAGTGATGCGCAAGACCCCCGGCATCTCGCCCACTTTCCCGGCCCGGGTCTTCTGCCTTGCCCGCGGCGGTGACTGGAATGCCGCGGCGCTCTCGCTCAGGACCGGCGAGACGCTCGGCTACATCGAGCCCGAAATGGTGCCGCTTCTCGAACGCTTCCTCGACCCGGCGCTTGCCGACGAGGCGCCCGACCTGCCCGAGCCCGTCCGCCCCTCGCCGCTGGTGCTGAGGCTGATGGAGGCGATCGGCCAGCCGTTGCAGACCTCGACCCTGCCCCTGGCCTTCGCGCAGGCCGATCTGCGCTCGAACGCCGGCTGGAAGACCCGGCTCGAGGCGGCCGAACGGCTCGCCCGGACCGGCGCGATCGAGCCGAACCTGCTTCTTGGCCTTTACACCGAACGGCAGGCCGCCGCCTCGGGCGGGGTGTGGGAGAGGGTGCGCGCGATCCAGGCGCTCGACGCAAGCATCGGCGCCGGCGACCGCAAGGCGACCGCGCTTGCCCTTTCGGCCGCCTGGCGCCAGATGACCGATGTCGAGCTGGAAGTGCCGTTCGCGGCGCTCTACGGCAAGGCGCTTTCGGATCTCGCGCTTGACGGCGATGCTGGCGCGCTGGCCTTCCGGATCGGGCTTCTGTCCAACGAGTCCGAGGCTGTCGCCCGCGCCCGCAAGCCCGCGGACGGCGACGAGGCGTTCCTCATCGGCCTTGCCGAGGGCGACGCCACGGGAACCGTGCCGCCCGACCAGATGGGGGCGGCGATCCAGGCCGCCTTCATCGCCGCCCCCTCGCCCACGCCGGAATTCAAGGCGCTTCAGGACGAGCACCGCACAGGCGAGGCGCTTTTGCGGGCCATCGACCAGATCACCGACGGCGCGCGCGGCGACCTGCGTGCCGTCACCGAGGGGCTGGTGTTCCTGCGCCATGTCGGGCTGGAGACCCCGGCGCGCCGCGCCGCGCTGGAACTCGTGCTGCTCGAGCGGCGGGGCTGAGATGCCCCGCGCCGCCCCCGACCGCGCCGCTCTCCACCGCGACGCCCTGCGGTGGATATCGGCCTTTCTCGAAGCCCAGGCGGCAGAGCTTGGCGCCGCGCGCAACACGCTTCTCGCCTATGGGCGCGACCTGAAGGATTTCGCCGGCTGGCTCGACCGCTGCGGCCTCGATTTCGCCCGCGCCGCCCGTTCGGACGTCGAATCCTACCTCATCGCCTGCGAGGCCGAGGGCCTGTCCCGCGCCACCCGGGCGCGGCGGCTCTCGGCCGTCCGCCAGCTTTACCGCTTCGCCTATGACGAGGGCTGGCGCGCCGACAACCCCGCGATCCAGATCACCGGGCCCGCGAAGGCACGCGCGCTCCCGAAGGTGCTGACCATCGAGGAGGTGGAACGCCTTCTCGCCGCCGCCCGCGCGGGCGGGAGGCAGCCGATCGAACGGCTGCGCAACACCTGCCTGATCGAGCTTCTCTATGCCACCGGAATGCGCGTCAGCGAGCTTGTCTCGCTGCCGGTAAGCGCCGCCCGCGGCGATCCGCGCATGCTTCTGGTGCGCGGCAAGGGCGGCAAGGAACGGATGGTGCCCTTGTCCTCCCCTGCCCGCGAGGCGCTCGCCGCCTGGCTCGCCCTGCGCGACCGGGCGGAGGAGGCGGCGCGGGCCGAGGCGGGCGGGCCGCCGGGCCGCCACCTCTTTCCCGCGCGAGGGGCCGAGGGGCACCTGACGCGGCAGGCGTTCCACGGGCTTTTGAAGGATCTCGCGGTGGCGGCCGGCATTTCGCCCGCGCGCGTCACCCCGCATGTGCTCCGCCACGCCTTCGCCACCCACCTTCTTGCCGGGGGGGCCGACCTCAGGGTGATCCAGACGCTTCTCGGCCATGCCGACGTCTCCACGACCGAAATCTACACCCATGTCCTCGACGAACGTCTGCGCGCGCTCGTGCTTGACCATCATCCGCTGGCGCGCGACCCCGGGTGAGGCGCGCGCGGCCGCTTGAAGGCAAGGCTCCCCTCGCCCATAACGGGCTGGGCAACAGGGAAATCACGCGATGGCCACCGACGTCATTCTCGACACCGCCTTCTGGCTGACGGCGGGGGCGATCGTCCTGCTGCTGCTCATGTCGGCGTTCTTCTCGGGCTCGGAAACCGCGCTCACCGCCTCCTCGCGCGGCAAGCTGCGCGCCCAGGCCGACAAGGGCAACCGCGGCGCCGAGGTGGCGCTCACGGTGAAGGAGGACGGCGAGCGGCTGATCGGCGCCATCCTGCTGGGCAACAACGTCGCCAACATCCTCTCGGCCTCGCTGGCGACCGCGCTCTTCTCCCGGGTGCTGGGCGCCAACGGGGTGGCGGTCGCCACGCTGGTGATGACCGCGCTGGTGCTGATCTTCGCGGAGGTGCTGCCCAAGACCTACGCCATCACCGCGCCCGAGGCGGCGGCGGCGCGGCTGGCGCGGCCGGTCCAGATCGTCATCCGCATCCTCAGCCCGATCGTCTCGCTGGTGCGGCTCATCGTCCGCGGCATCCTGATGCTCTTCGGGGTCAAGACCGACCCCGACAGCCAGGTCCTGTCGTTCCGCGAGGAGATCATCGGCGCGCTGGCGATCGGCCATTCGGCGGGCACCGTGCACAAGGAGGACCGCGACCGGCTTCTCGGCGCGCTCGACCTGTCGGACCGGACGGTGGAGGAGATCATGCGCCACCGCAGCCAGATCCAGATGCTCGATGCCGACGCGGCCCCCGATGCGCTGATCACCCAGGTGCTGGCCTCGCCCCACACCCGCCTGCCGCTTTTCCGCGGCGAGCGGGAGAATGTCGTCGGCGTCATCCACGCGAAGGATTTGCTGCGCGCCGTCGAGAGATTCCTGCGCACCGGCGACGGCAAGCTCGACTCGGTTTCCGACCTCGACATCCTGAGCGTGGCGATGCCGCCCTATTTCGTTCCCGAGACCACGCCGCTCGACGAACAGATGCGCGAATTCCTCAAGCGGCGCATCCATTTCGCCCTGGTCGTCGACGAGTACGGCGAGTTGCGCGGCCTGATCACGCTCGAGGACATCATCGAGGAGATCGTCGGCGAGATCACCGACGAGTTCGACATCGACGCCGAACACCCGTTGAAGCGCACCGAGGCCGGCGACTGCATCGTCGACGGCGCCATGACGATCCGCGACCTCAACCGCGCCACCGACTGGACCCTGCCCGACAACGAGGCCAACACCGTCGCCGGCCTCGTCATCCACGAGGCACAAGTGATCCCCTCCGAGGGCCAGGTGTTTTCCTTCCACGGCTTCCGCTTCGAGGTGGTGACGCGGAAGGAGAACCGCATCACCCGGCTGAAGATCCGGCGACTGTGAGGCTCACACGATCAGGATATCGTCCACGAGGACACCGGCACTGGCGAAGCCCGCGAGCGTGACCATGTTGCCGCCGCCGAAGTCGAAGACGGTGCCGGAGGCGACGGCGGAGGCATAGGTGGCAATCACCTGGACGATGGTCAGCCCGCCGCCCCAGAGCGCGTCGTCGAATGCGAGCGTGTCGACATCGTCGGCGAAGTCGGTGACGAGATCGGCCCCGCAGGCAGTCGCGAACACGAACCGGTCCGCGCCGATCCCGCCGACGAGCGAGTCGTTGCCTGCCTCGCCGTAGATCACTTCGTTGCCGCCGCCGCCGTTCACCGTGTCGTTGCCGGCGCCGGCCCAGATCGTGTCGTGACCGTTGGCGTCGTTCTGGCCGTTGTCCCAGAAGATGTCGTTGCCGTTGCCGAGGAACACGAGGTCGCGGCCGTTGCCACCCCAGGCCCGGTCATTGCCGTCGCCGCCGCGGATCGTGTCGTAGTTGTCGCCGCCATAAAGCGTGTCGTTGCCGATGCCGCCGGAAAGCAAATCGCTGCCGTCGAGGCCGGTCAGCACGTTGTCGCCCCGGTTGCCGGTCAGCCGGTTGGCGAGCGCGTTGCCGGCAAGCGTCAGATCGGCGATGCCGAGAAGCTCGGCCGCCGCCACGCCGGAAACCAGCGTCAGGTTGCCCGAGCTGCGCAACAGCGTGCCGTCGACCAGATCGAGCTTGACGTTGCCGGCCGAGAGATCGGCCAGCACCTCGGACACCGCGCCGCCCGCCGCCGTCACCGTGACGCCCACCCCCGCGCCCGGCGCGAGCTTCAGCGCATAGCCCCCCGCCGCCGCCGTCGCGGTCGCGTTGGCACCGATCGCAAAGCCGACCCCGGCCAGCCCCTCGCCGATCGAGTAGAACCCGTCGTGGTCGGCGTCGGAATAGGCCACACCGGTCAGGAA
>JAUQYA010000039.1 GCA_030837785.1 Albidovulum sp. | reverse complement strand
AGACCAGCAACGAGCCGCGCCGCTTCAGCGCGTCGTTATAGGATTTCCAGTTCGTCGTGCGGTAGCGGGGCGGGACGGGCTTGCTCATGCCCGCCTCCTAACCTGATGGATTCACCGTGTGAATCCTCTCAGGTCAAGTTCTGCAACAACGCCCACTTGAATCCACCTCACCAATTATTCAAAAATTCAATTGTAGATACAGTGTCGCGGCATCTATGTTGCAAGCAATAAAACAGGGAGCAGTTCCAATTCTAACTCTCTCATGAATTGCGACAACTGGCCGCATATCTCTGGTGCGCAAGAAAATTGGTGAGTGAAATGCTCCTGACCGAAGATATTGGGAAAGAACTTCTTGCCGAGCAAGGAATTCGCATACCGCGCGGCATTATTGTGAGTGGGATCGCTGACTTCAATGCGGCGATTGCGGATTTCAACGGGCCGGTCGTGCTCAAGGCGCAGATCCGGGCCGGCGGGCGCGGGAAAGGTGGCGGTATTCTGTTCGGCGATACGTTGCGCGAGGCCGAGGCGGCGTTCGAGGCCCTCTACGGAGCAACCGTCAACGGTTTTGAGGTTTCGCGCATCCTGCTGGAAGATCGGCTCGAAATCGTTCACGAGCGCTATATTGGCCTGCTGATCGACGGGGGCGCTGTCTGGCTTTTGCTCGGCCGGCAGGGTGGCGTTGATATCGAGGAGACGACGGCGAATGATCCCGACAACATGCGACGGATCCGTGTGGACGCGCTCGACGGGCCGGATTCTGCCGAGGTTATGAATGCCTGCCGCGCGCTGGGAATTCCCGACGGTCCGGCCTATGCCGACCTCGCGGCCCGCCTGTTCAGGCTGTTTCGCACGCGTGACGCAATTGCCGCCGAGATCAATCCGGTTGCCGAGTTGCCGGACGGGAGCCTGATCGCGCTCGATGCTCGTATCACGCTCGACGACTCCGCGCTCTATCGCCAGGAGGATATCCTGCCGCGCATGCCGTCAGCGGACGGTGAGGATCGGGATGGCAACATCCTGTCCGGGTTACGGTTGCTCGGCAATGGCGGATCTGTCGCCTATGCTGGCATCGGGGGCGGCATAAGCCTGACGATCGCCGACTGGTTTGCCGCGTGTGGTGCGCCAGTCGGTGCCCTGATCGATATCGACGACATGATACTGCACCGAGAGACCGCCGAAGGGATCGAGCAACTTCTCGACCATGTCGACGCCGATCCGACGATCCGGGTGCTTCTGCTCAACGTCATGACATGCGGATACGACCTTGGGGAGGTGACTGCCGACGTCCTGGCGGCCATGGACAGGCGCAAGTCGTACCGGCGAAAGCCCGTGGTGCTACATCTGCACGGCAATGGCGAGCCACGCGCGTGCGAACTGTTGAGAGCCAGGAGCCTACACAACTGCGCCGACCTGGCTGAAGCCGTCGAACGTTCCATTTCCCTGGCAAGAGAAGTGTGCCCGGCATGAGTATTCTTTTGGACGAGACGACCCGCATCCTGTTCTACGGGCTCGAAACACCGCACGGGCAAAGACAATATCCTGCGATGGCCAACTCTGGCGCCAGGCTGGTGGGCGCTGTCGCCGATCATGAGCGCGCCGGACCGGGCATTCGTTGCTTCGCCTCCGCCGGGAGGGCGGTGGAGCAGACCGGCAGGATCGACCTCGCCATCATCTTCAGCCCGCCCGACCGGGTTCTCGCGCAGGCGCTGGAGGCTTTCGACGCCGGCATTCGCACGGTCGTATGCCCCACGGAATATGTCCCCGTCCACGATGCCCTCAGGATGAAGCACCGGGCGGATGCGACGGGATCTATACTGGTAGGGCCGAACTCAAGTGGCATTCTCACGCCGGGCGAGGCGCGGGCGGGCTTCATTTGCAATGATATCTGCACGCCCGGACGCATCGGGGTCGTCGCGAAAAGCGGCTCGGTCGCCTTTGCTGCGATGTCGGAAATGAAGGCTGCCGGCATCGGCGTCAGCAGTGTGGTTTCGGTCGGCGGCGACCTTGTGAAGGGCGCCGATTATTGCACGCTGCTTCCTCTCTTCGAGCAGGATCCCGAAACCGACGCCATGCTTTTGCTTGGCGAAATCGGGGGCGCCGAAGAGGAACTGGCGGCTGATTTCATCGCACGAAATATCCGCAAGCCGGTCGTCGCGTTCGTTTCTGGAAAAACGGTCAGGCCCGGCCAGAATATTGGACACGCTGGCGCCATCGTCACCAGGGGACGCGGGGGCTACCAGGGCAAGATTGATGCCTTTCGTCAATCGGGGGTGCTCGTCGCCGAGGAGTTTTCGGAGATCGTTCCGGCACTCCGGAAGGCGCTCGGGGCTGGCCATGCTTGAGAGGGCCCGACCGTTGAACGAGATTGCACCGATGGAACTGTCCGCAGGAAAGCTCTGGTCTCTTCGCCGCCTTTCTGACCGTAAAGGCTTCTTCAAGATGAATGCCGTCGATCAGCGATCGGCTGTGGAAATGCTCGTGGCGTCGAAGAAAGCCGACGGGGTCGCGACCTACACGGACATCGGCCTTCTCAAACAGGCCCTTATCCAGGAACTGTCACCCCGCTGCACGGCGATCCAGGTCGATCCCAACTACGCCTATCCCTACGCCTACCAGAGCCTGGATCCGGGCAAGGGCTTGATCGTTGCGGCTGAGAAAGGAAGCAGCGAAGAAGATGCAGGCGGACGACGCAATTTCCTCCTCGACGACTGGTCGGTGGCAAAGATCAAGCGTCTCGGTGCCGATGCAGTCAAGATCACCCTATGGTATCGCCCCGACGCTTCTGCCGAGACACTGCGCCATCAGCAGGCATTCGTGGAGGCCGTCGGGACGGAATGTCGCCGGCACGACATCGCGTTTCTCATCTGCCCCGTGCGCTACGCCTTCCCCGGTGAGGCTGAGCCGCAAAATTGGGAACTGTCGAAGCATATCGATATCTCGAAGGATACCATCAGGGAGTTGAGCAAGGAACGTTACGGTCTCGATCTCTTTCAACTGGAAAATCCCCTCACCGATAGTGCGCTTGTGGAGCTTGATCCCTCCACACCAGAAAGCAGGGCCGTACAGAATACATATGACGAAATCGGCTCGCTGCTGAACCATCCCTGGGTCATGATGTCGGCCGGGTCGGGCCAAGAGGCTTATCGCAGAACACTGACCTATGCCTTTCGCGCCGGCGCAAGCGGCTATCTTGCCGGACGCGTGGTATGGGGCTCCGCCGCGAGCAAGTTTCCGGACATCGGCGCCATCCGAGGGGAGATCAGACAGAGCGGCATCCCCTTCATCAAGGAAATGCAGGACCTGCTGGAAGCGACAGGTTGTCCGTGGCCAAGCAAATTCGACCCTGAAGGGATCCTGCACATGCGAGGCCAGGGACCGGATTTCATATCGGCGTACCCAACGTCATGACAGGCGCCGGGCGAGCGATCACGAAGAAATTAACTGGACAGATCAACAACCAGGGAGGAAGACAGATGACACGGATTCAGAATGGCCGATTTTTCGTGGGCGCCATCACCGCTGGCCTGATGGCACTTGGAGCGGCTGTCCCAGCATCCGCCGAACAGTACGAGCCGGATGCAGCGGCGGTGGCGCTTGTCCCCGCAAAAATCAGGGAAGCAGGAACCTTGCGCGTCGCCATGCCTGACCAGGGCAAACCGTTCAACTATCAGGACGGCGACGAAATCAAGGGCATGGAACCTGATATGGCCCGGGCTATCGCCGAGACGCTCGGCCTGACGCCGCAAATCACCCTCGTACCCTTCACCGCCGCGTTGCCGGGACTGCAATCGGACAAGTTCGATGTCTCGTTCGGACAGTTCTATATTCGGCCAGAGCGTCTCGAAGTCGTCGATTTTGTAACCGACTGGAGCACCTACACCGTTTTCCTGACCTTGGAGGAAAAAGGACTGAACCCTACCAAGGTCCCGGATCTGTGCGGCCTTAGCGTGGGCGCCATGCAAGGCACCATTCAGTATGACAATCTTGAGAAGAACGCGGACAAATGCGATTCAGGCAAGATCGATGTCCACGCATTCCCTTCGATGGCAAATGCGGTCCTGGCGCTGAAAAGCGGCCGCGTGGACGTCGTCTTCGTCGATCCGGATATCTCCAGGGAAGCACGCAAGGTGGACGCAAGCCTGAAGGAGAGCGGCAAACTGAACCGTGGCATATTGGGAATCGCCATTTCCCGTGACGAAAAGGCGTCAGGCCTCGCCAATGCCATCCAAGCCGCCCTGGTTCATCTGAACGAAACCGATGACTATAAGAAAATTCTTGACGAGCACGAGACCGGCTACGGCGCTATAACCGATTTCGAGATCTACGATCAGAACTCGACACCTCCGACTTACAACTGAGGTCAGCCTCCGTGGGCGCAACACTTGTGCTGTGCCCACGGATATTCGGTCGCGGCCGATCGACACACTTATGATCGTGCATAAACAGCGCCGGAGCCTCGTGGACGATAAAGGGAAACTTGAGCGTGAACCAAGCAGTAGAACGCTTTGACTACATTGTCGTGGGCGGCGGAACAGCCGGCTGCGTCGTCGCGGCTCGGTTGTCGGAGAATCCGCGCAAAACGGTGCTCGTGCTCGAGGCCGGTCCCGACAATCGGGGATGGATCGTCAACATGCCGGCGGCAGTATCGCAGATCGTCACGGACCGGCGCTACACATATCAGTACAAGACGGCGCCCGAACCCTACATCGGCGGCAAGGTCATCCATCAGCCGCGCGGTCGCGTGCTCGGCGGCTCCTCATCAATCAACGGCATGGTGTTCACGCGCGGCAACCCCGGGGATTTCGACAAGTGGGAGGAGCAGTACGGCTGTACCGGCTGGAACTACCGGAGTGTGCTACCCTATTTCAAGAAATTCGAGAAGTCCGCCTTTGGTGAGACGGAATATCGCGGTGGCAGCGGCCCGCTGAAGATCAGCGTTCCGGCGATGAGGAACCCGATCAACAAGGCATGGCTCGAGGCCGGCCGACAGGCCGGCTACCCGATCCTGCGGGACTCGAACTCGGCAAGCCAGGAAGGGTTTGCCCCGCATGAACAGACGATTGCTGATGGCTATCGCATTAGCACGGCCTTCGGCTTCCTGACCCCAGAGGTGCGCAAGCGCCCCAATCTCACGATCCGGACGGATAGCCCGGCGGAGAAGCTGGTATTCGAGGGCAAGCGGGCGGTCGCGGTTGACTATGTCCGCAACGGCCAGCGGCAACAGGTTTTCGCCGCACGTGAGATCATTCTCTGCGGCGGCTCAGTGAACTCGCCCACGCTGCTGATGCAGTCGGGTATCGGCGATGCCGAGGCGCTTCAGGCGTTCGCCATTCCGGTGATCCATCACCTGCCGGGAGTGGGCGCCAATTTTCAGGACCATCCCGACGTGGCGATCCGCATGGCCTGCAAGGTTTCGTCGGCTTCACTCGGAGGTGCTCTGCGCTTCCCCCGCAAGCAATTGATCGGTCTGCGATGGTTCCTTTCCAGATCCGGCGCAGCGGCGACCAACCATTATGAGGCCTGCGCCTTCCTCCGCTCCCGCCCCGGCCTCACCGAGCCCAATTTCAAGTTCGAGCTTTTTCCGGCGGCGCTGAAGCCGGACAGCTTCGACCTTTATCCGCAGCCGACTTTCCAGATGAATATCGGCCTGATGACGGTCGCCAGCCGCGGTAGGCTCAGCCTCAGCGGACCGGCGTCTTCCGATGCGCCGGTCCTGCTGCTGAATTACCTCAAGGAGCCAATCGACCGGCAGTCGCTCAGGGAAGCCACGCGCATCGCGCGCAAGATCCTGTCGCAGCCGGCCATGGCCCGCTATTCCGGCGACGAGCTCGATCCGGGGCCTGCGCTCCAGACGGACGAACAGCTCGACGCGTGGATCGACAAGCGCTGCACGACCGCCTTCCATCTAGCGGGCTCCTGCAGGATGGGGCCGGCTTCGAGCCCGGAGGCCGTCGTCGGCCTCGATCTGAAGGTGCATGGCATCGACGGCCTGCGCGTCGCGGACGCGTCGATCATGCCCGAAATCGTATCGGCCAACACCAACGCGACGTCGATCATGATCGGCGAGCGCGCGGCCGACCTGATTCAGGCAGCCTGACGCAGCCGCGAACACTCCGCATCCCGGTGGTGCTTTTCGAAACGGATCAACGACATGACGGACAACAACCTGAAATTCTACATTGACGGGGCCTGGGTAGTGCCGCATTCGAAATTGACGCTGGACGTGATCGACCCGTCAACGGAGGAAGCATACACGAGCATCGCGGCCGGCGATCGCGAGGACGTCAATGCGGCGGTCGCAGCCGCCAGACGGGCGTTCGATGCCTTTTCGAGGACAACGCGCAGTGAACGACTCGCCCTGCTGCGACGTATCCTCATGGCCTACGAGGAGCGCTACGAAGATATGGCGCAGGCGATCAGCTTCGAGATGGGCGCGCCGATAACGCTTGCGCGCCAGTCGCAGGCGAGGGGTGGCCAAGCGCATCTCGAGGTGACGATCGAGGCCCTCGAAAGCTACGAGTTCTCGCTGATGCGCGGATCTAGCAAGGTGATCCGGGAGCCGATCGGCGTTTGCGCGTTGATCACGCCCTGGAACTGGCCGATCAACCAGATCGTTGCGAAGGTGGCTCCGGCGCTCGCCGCCGGCTGCACCATGGTCCTCAAGCCGAGTGAGGTCTCCCCGATCAGCGGTGTGATCTTCGCCGAGATCATGCATTCCGCCGGAGTGCCGAAGGGCGTGTTCAATATGATCAACGGGACCGGGCCGGATGTCGGCCAGGTGATGGCTGGCCATCCCGATGTGGATATGGTGTCATTCACCGGTTCGACACGCGCCGGGGTCATCGTCGCGAAGGTGGCCGCAGATACCGTCAAGCGGGTATCGCAGGAACTTGGCGGCAAATCGCCGAACATCATCCTTCCCGACGCCGATTTCGAGGCGGCCGTCACCAGAGGCGTCCAGAAGATCATGCGCAATACCGGCCAGTCCTGCGACGCGCCGACGCGAATGCTCGTGCCAGCGGCACGGCATGACGAGGCGCTAGCAATCGCCAAGGCCGTCGCCGAAACCGTTGTGGTCGGCGATCCGTGCTCGGAGTCAGTCGGTATGGGGCCACTTGCCAGCAAGGCGCAGTACGAAAAGGTGCGCCATCTCATCAAGGCCGGCATCGCCGAGGGCGCGAGACTCGTGACCGGTGGTCCCGAGCGTCCCGACCATCTCGGGAGGGGCTATTTCGTTCGCCCGACGATCTTCGGAAATGTGCGTCCCGGAATGGCCATCGAGCGGGAGGAAATCTTTGGCCCAGTGCTTTGCATCATCCCTTACCACGATGAAGAGGAAGCTGTGCGGATCGGCAACAATACCGAGTATGGTCTCGCCGCCTACGTCTCCAGCGAGGACAGGGAGCATGCCCGCACGATCGCTGCCCGGCTTCGCGTGGGGCAGGTGTTCATCAACTACGCTGCCGGTGACCTGCATGTGCCCTTTGGCGGCTACAAACAGTCAGGCAATGGCCGCGAGTATTCCGATTGGGCCATCTCCGACTTTACCGAACTCAAGGCGGTCGTGGGTTACGGACAGACGTGATCAGCAAAGTGCGGAGAGTTATACAGGGCCTGCTGACCTGAACCGCCCCGGGTTTACCGGAGAGTTTCTGGTTCAATGGGACCTATGTGGATTGGGAAGGCGCACAACGGACAAAATAGTGATTTTGTCCCTCATGCCCTGGACCTATCGCACCTGAACGGCCTCAGCTACCCGCTTGACGCGGAACCACCCGCAGTCTCGAAGGCATGCGCTGCCGGGCAACACGGGCTCGTCACAGCCCCCCGACGAAATCCCGCACCGCCGCGACGATGATCGCGGAAATCCCGCCTTCAAGGTCGTGTCCCATGCCCGCGACCTCGACCAGCTTCGCGCCGGGGATGCGGGCGGCGATGTCGCGGCCATGCGCGAGCGGCAGGAGCGTGTCGTCGGTGCCGTGGATGACCAGCACCGGCCCCCCGATTTCGCCAAGCCGGGCGAAGCGGCGGCCGCGGCTGGTGAGCACGGCGGCATATTGCCGGGTGACGCCGTCCGGGCAATGGCAGCGGTCGAGCGCGCGGCCGATCAGCGCCCGCCGCTCCGCCTCGTCGAAGGGAAAGCCGGGGCTGCCCCAGATGCGGTCGCCGCGGAGCGTGTGGGCGATGACAGACTCGCGGTCAGAGGGATCGTCGGGCTCGGCCAGCAGCATCGCCTCGGCCTCGGGCGTGGCGGGCGGCAGGCCGGGCGCGCCGGAGGAGGACATGACGATCGTGGCGCTGAGGAGGCGCCGGGGGTGGTCGAGCGCCATCTGCTGGACGATCATCCCGCCCATCGAGATGCCGAAGACATGCGCGGCCGCGATTCCCAGCGCGTCGAGCACGCCGATCCCGTCGGCGGCCATGTCCTCGATCCGGTAGGGTGCCGTCACCTCCTGCCCGGCTGCGAGCCGCGCCTGCATCGCGGCGAGGTCCGGCCGGCCAGTGGCGCCGAACTTCTGCGACAGGCCGGCATCGCGGTTGTCATAGGTGATGACGTGGAAGCCCGCGCCCACGAAACCGTCGATCAGCGCGGCGGGCCAGTGGATGAGCTGCGAGCCGAGGCCGCGCACCAGAAGGAGCGGCACCGCCGACGGCGGCCCGTGCCGCTCGACCTCGATCGTGATTCCGTTGGCGGTGGTGGCGGTCATGCGGAGGCCTCTTGCTGGCGGGCGCCGGGACGCGCGCCCTGTGCGGATACTGCCCGCAACCCGGCGCGCCGCCAAGACGCCGCGGGCAACCTTGGGTCAGACCGCGGCAATGGCCCGGCCGAGCATCTCGCCGAACCGGACCGCGACGCGCGCATGGACCGGATGGCGTGGCGCGAACAGCGCGATCTCGTAGCAGGGGGCGCGTTCGACGGGCTGGACGACCGCGCCGAAGCGGCGGCGGAAATACCGGGCGGTGAACGGATCGGCCAGCGCGATGCCGACGCCTTCCATCGCCATCTGCGCCGCCGTCTGCGACCCGAACGCATCCATCCGGGCCGATTGCCGGATGACGGTGCGCAGGTCGGGGTCGGTGCAGATGCCGAGAAAATAGGGAATGCTCGGCACGACCAGCGGCAGGGTGGCGAGCGTGGCAAGGTCTATCGGCCCGGCGCGGCCGCCGATCGGTCCGGCGCCGGGGGCAGCCATCGCCACATAGGGCAGCCGCCGGCGGGCGACGGTGTCGATGTCGCCGGTATCGAGGATGGGGCTGGCCAGCCCGAGGTCGAATCGCCGGGCGCGGACCCAGTGGATGATCCGTTCGGAATCCCGCGGCTCCACGGTGAACGACAGGTCGCCGTGAAGGCCGCGCCATTCCGCCAGCGCCTGCGGCACGATCTCCAGCAGCATCGCCGGAAGGGCGCCGATCGACAGGTGGGCGTTGCGGAACTGACCGATCTCCTCGGCCACGCGCGAGATCGCGCCGAGGCCCTGGAAGGATCGTTCGACCTCGCCATAGAGGATTTCGGCCTCCGCCGTTGGCGTCACGCCGCGGCTGCGCCTGAGAAACAACGGATAGCCGAGCTTCCGTTCCATGCTGACGATGAGGCGCGTCACGTTGGGCTGCGAGGTGTTGAGAAGCCGCGCGGCGGCGGAGAAGGAGCCGCTGGTCATGGCGACGCGGAAAGCCTCGATCTCGCGCAGGCCCAGCATGGCGCACCCATATCTCTGGCGTATATCATGGATAAAAACTCGTATTTGTCGGAATGGCAAGCTTGTGGTCTGCTCGATCCAACCGCCATGCCGGTAGCGGGCGCACAGGGCGGCATATGGGAGGTAGACATGAGAACGGACATGTTCGGAAGCATCTCGCGGCGGCGGTTCGGCCAGCTTGCGATGGCTGCGGGTGCGGGTAGCGTGCTTGCCTCGGCCGGGTCGCGGGCCCGTGCCGCCGAGCCCAAGCGCGGCGGCCGCCTGCGGATCGGTGCCTCCGGCGCGAACGCATCGGAAAGCTGGGATCCGGCGAGCTGGGGGCTCAGCGCCATTATGAACCTTGCCGGCTTCGGCTGCGTCTACAACAACCTCGTCGAGATCGCGCCGGACGGGACGCTGACGCCGGAACTGGCCGAAAGCTTCGAGCCCGCCGAGGGCGGCAAGGTCTGGCGGTTCAACATCCGCCAGGGCGTCACCTTCTCGAACGGCCGGACGCTCGCGCCGGCCGACGTGATCGCCTCGCTCGACCATCACCGCGGAGAGGAGTCCAAGTCGGCGGCGAAGCCGATCGTCGCGGCGATCACCGACATTGCCGTTGACGGCACTGCGGTGGTGGTGACGCTCGACGCGGCGAATGCCGACTTTCCCTACCTGCTTGCCGACTATCACCTCGTCATCGGCGCGGCGGGGGATGACGGCAAGGTCGACTGGGAACAGCGGATCGGCACCGGCGGCTATACGGTCGCCGAATACGCGGTGGGTGCGCGGGCGCTCCTGGCGCGGCGGGCGGACTACTGGAAGAGCAATGCCGCCTGGTTCGACGAGGTCGAGATCCTCGCCATCGACGACGTGGCGGCACGGATGAACGGGGTGATGACGGGCGAGCTTGACGTGATCGACCGGGCCGACATCGCCACGGTCGGCAGGCTGGCGGGGCGATCCGACCTGGTCGTCGACGAAGTTACCGGCACGCAGCATTTCACCCTGCCGATGTTCTGCGACGTCGCGCCCTTCGACAACCTCGACGTCCGTCTGGCGCTGAAACTCGCCATCGACCGCGAGGAGATGGTGCAGAAGATCCTCCACGGCCACGGCCGTATCGCCAACGACCATCCGATCGCACCCGCCAACCGCTACTTCGCGGCCGACCTGCCGCAGCGGGCCTATGACCCGGAACAGGCGAAGTTCCACCTGAAGAAGGCGGGGATGGAGGGGCTGACGGTCGACCTGCACGCCGCCGACGCCGCCTTTCAGGGCGCGGTCGACACCGCCATCCTCTACGCCGAGCAGGCGGCGAAGGCCGGCATCACCATCAACGTGGTGCGCGAGCCGAACGACGGCTTCTGGTCCAACGTCTGGACGGTGAAGCCCTTCGTGACCTGCTTCTGGCAGGGCCGGCCGACCGAGGACTGGATGTTCACCCAGGTCTATGCCTCCGACGCGGCGTGGAACGACACGCACTGGAAGAACCCCGACTTCGACAAGCTCTTGCTGGCCGCCCGCGCCGAGCTTGACGACGCCAAGCGGCGGGAGATGTATGGCGAGATGCAGCGGCTCGTTTCCGACGACGGCGGCGTCATCGTGCCGATGTATGCCAACTATGTCTCCGTGCGCAGCGCCACCGTGCAGCGCGGCGAGCACATCAGCTCGGTCTCCGGCCTCGACGGGTCGAAGTGCGGCGAACGCTGGTGGTTCGCCTGACCTGACATGGCGGCCCGGCATCCGGCCGGACCGCCCTTTCCCGATGACAGACATTCGCCGGCCGGCTGTCGCCGGAGGGAATGGCGTTGCCCGGAGGCCCGCAAGGTGATGGACACTCATGCACGACAGGCACGCAGGGCCAATCTGAGGCGCTTGCTGAACCCGCGCTCGGTCGCCCTCGTCGGCGGACGGAGCCTTGCGCCGTCGATCGCGATGCTGCGCAAGGCGGGCTTCGGCGGCGACATCCGGGTGGTCAATCCGTTCCAGCGGGAAATCGGCGGCATCGCTTGCGTGCCGGCGATCGCCGACCTGCCCGAGGCGCCCGACGCCGCCTTCCTGAGCGTCAACCGCAAGCTGACAGTCGCGGCGGTGCGCGACCTGGCGGCGCGCGGCGCGGGTGGCGCGGTCTGCTTCGCGGCGGGGTTCGGCGAGATGGGCGCGGAAGGCCGGCGGCTTCAGGCGGAACTGGTCGCCGCCGCCGGAGATCTTGCCGTGGCGGGGCCGAATTCCAACGGCCTCCTGAATCGGCTCGACCGGCTGGCACTGTGGCCGATGGAAGATCACGACCCGGCGCCCCTGGACCGCGGCCCCGCCATCATCTCGCAGTCTGGCGGCATTGCCTATGCGTTCGTGCGCGACCGGCGCGGACTGGCGCCGGCGGTCATCGCCTCGACCGGCAACCAGGTGCTGCTTGACGTGGCGGACTGGCTGGCGGTGCTCGGCGAGGATCCGCGTGTCACCGCCATCGGCATCTTCATGGAAGGCCCGGGCGACGTCGCCGCGCTGGCCGGGGCGGCCGAGGTCACCCGCCGGCGCAACCTGCCGGTGGTGGTGCTGAAAAGCGGACGCAGCGCGCTTGGTGCGGAAATGGCGCTGACCCATACCGGGGCGCTCGCCGGCGACGACGAACTGTTCGACGCGCTCTGCGCGCGGCTCGGCTTCACTCGCGTCCGGACCCTGCCGCAGCTTTTCGAGACGCTCAAGGCGCTCGGCACCTGGGGCGACCGGATCGGCGGCAACCGCATGGCGGTGCTGACGGCAAGCGGCGCGGCCCGCGCGCTTTTCGCCGATGCCGCCTTCGACAACGGGATCGCGCTGCCGCCCGTCTCCGACGAGGTCGCGGCGGCGTTGCGCCCGCAACTGCCGGAATTCGCCCATGTGTCGAACCCACTCGACCACAACGCCTATTACACCGGCATGGACGTCCTTTCGATGGAGAACGAACCTGCCCTGTTCGAATGCTTCCGGACCATGCTTCAGGATGGCTACGACATCGCGGTGATGAACACAGATGGCGGCGACGGCCCTGACGGAAGCCCGACCCTTCGCGCCTGGATCCGCGCCGCGCGGGAAACCGCAACGCCGGCGGCCATCGTTGCGACCATGCCGGACGAAATATCTGCCCAGGCGCACCGGCTTTGCCGGGAGGCCGGGATCGCCGCGCTCCAGGGGCTGGAGGATGCGGTGGCCGCCATCGCCGCCGCCGTTGGTCACGGCGCCCGCCGTGACGGCGCGCAGCAAGACCTTGCGATCCTGCCGCCGGCGCCGGACTTCGCCACGACCCGCATCCTCAACGAGGAGGAGTCGAAGACGCTTCTCGCGGGTGCCGGCATCGCCTTTCCCCGGCGGCGTTTCGTTCCGGCGGAAGGGGTTCCCGCGGCCGCCCGGCAGATCGGCTATCCCGTGGTGCTGAAGGGCATATCCGCCGCCGTGCCGCACAAGAACCGGTTCGGCGCGGTCGCGGTCGGCCTGTCCGACGCCGCGGCGGTGGAGGCGGCGCTTGCCGCGATGTCGGTGCGGTTCAGGGAGGCGGACATCGCGCCCGATGGCTATCTGGTCGAGGAGATGGTGACGGGCGCGGCGGTGGAACTGATCCTCGGCATCAAGTCGAGCCGGATCTATGGCCACGCGCTGATCCTCGGGCAGGGCGGGGTCGATGTCGAGGCGGCGAGGAATGCCGTGGCGCTGCTCTTGCCTGCCGCGCGCGGGGCGATCGACCGGGTGCTCGCCGGGCTCGGGGCGACTGCGGGTCTCGATCCGGCAACCCGCGACCGGGTCGCCGGGATCGCCGAGTCGGTGGCGGCCTTCGCCGCCGCCAACAGATCGACGCTCGCCGCGCTCGACCTCAACCCGGTCATCATCGCGCGGGATGGACGCGTCGTGGCGGTGGATGCGCTGGTCGAGATCGGGGGCTGAGATGGACGCGATCAAGGGGCTGAGAGGCCCGGACTACCGGGTGCACATCGAATGGGGGGCGATCCGGCAGTTCGCGCGTTCGCTCTACTCGACCCATCCCGCCTGGCTCGACGACCCGCAGGCGGTGCCGCCGCCGACCTTCCTCGTGATGGCGGGATACCACTGGGGATACATCCTCGAACGAGCCCCCGAAGGCTCTGCGCTGGCCGGAATCGACTGTCTGGGGACGACCGACGGCGAACAGTCGTTCGAGTTCTTCGGGCCGCCGCCGAGGGTCGGAGACGTGCTGACGGCATCGACCGAGGTTGCCGATCACTTCTTCAAGACCGGGCGCGCCGGCGGACGGCTGGAATTCTTCGTCATGCGCACCGATTTCCGCGATGCGACGGGGCGTCTCGTTGCCCGCTGGATGCCGACCTCGATCCGGCCCGAGCGCCGTGGCGGGACAGGTGGCGCGCCGGACGGCGGGCCGATGCGCCGGCCCTGGCTGCATCCCGGCGAGAAACGCAACCAGCTTGACGCGGTGAGGCCAGCTCTCGGCCCGCTGTCGGTGGGGGATGGTCCCGGCCCGGTCGAGATGCCGGCGCTGACGCTGACCGACATGATCCGCTACCAATGTGCCTCGGGCGAGGATTCGCCCGGCCATCACGACACGCTCGCCGCCCGCGCGCACGGCATGGCCGACTTCATCTCGGTCGGGATGCACCACGCCGGCGTGCTCGGTGCCTACGGCGCGCACTGGCTGGGGCCGGAGAACGTCCGGGCCTTCCGCGCCCGCTTCCTGACGACGGTCTGGCCCGGCGACGCTCTGACCTATCGGGGCCGCATCACCGGCTTCGGCGACAGCGACGAGGGCCCGACTGTGGAACTGGCGCTCGACTGCCTGCGCGAGGGCGAGCCGGTGGTGCGCGCCTCCGCCGTCTTCCTCCGGCCCGAAGGGGCGTGACCGGAACGTTTCCGTGACCGGCCGGGCTCAGTCCACCAGCGGGCGGCGGGCGGTTTCACGGCCGGACGGCGCAAAGATTCGGTTGACGAAATTCATTTGTATGCTAGCGTTCTTTTCGAGCTGAAGTCGGCAGGCAGTCAGCCTAATCGGTGTGTGCCATGAGCAATCCTTTTCACAGGGAGGCAGTCATGGAAGCCAAGACGAATACCCCCAAACGCACCCGCACCGTGCGGGCGAGCCACCCCGCCAGCGCCTTCCGCCAGGAACCGCCCGAATTCACCCGCGCGACCTTCGGGTTTCTCGGCGACGACGAGGTCGAATGGATGAAGGCGCGGGTCGAGGATGTGCTGGCCGACTACGGCGTGGCGATCCTGCACCCCGAGGCGCACAAGCGGTTCCTGGCCGCGGGCGCGAAGCCGGGCACCGACGCGAACCGCATCCGGATGCCGCGCGAACTGATCCGCGAGGCGATGGCGGCCACCCCCAAGTCGGTGCGCCTGGGCGGCAAGGAGCCACGCTTCGACATCGACCTGCCGCGCGCCGACCGCGGCTTCGTGATGCGCACCGGCACCGGCGGGCATGGGTATGTGAACCCCCGCGATGCCAGCTATCGCAAGATGGACCTGACGGCGGTTTCCGAGATCGCCGCCGTGGCCAACACGCTCGACGAGGTGGGCTTCATCGCCCACCCCTTCGTCCACGGCGTGCCCGAGGTCACATCCGACATCCACAGCTATGGCCGCCTGATCGGGCGCACGCCGAAGCACATCTGGATGCAGCCCTACCAGTGGGAAAACGTCGACTACCTGATGCGCATCGCGGCGATCGCGGCGGGCGGCGAGGACAAGCTGCGCGCCAACCCGATCACCAGCTGCATCACCTGTTCCTTCACGCCGCTGGAATTCAAGTACATGGACACCCACGCCATCATCAAGGCGGGGCAGTACGGGATTCCACTGCATGCCTGCAGCCTGCCGTCGTCGGGCGGCACGGCGCCCCTGTCGGTTCCGGCGATGTCGATCATGTCGGCGGCCGAGATCGTCGGCATGACGGTGATGGCGCATATCCTGTCGCCGGGCACGCCGGTGATCGCGACGCCGCTGATGTTCACGCTCGACATGCGGACGGGCAGCGCGCTGCAAAGCTGCGTGGAATCGCTGCAGGCCGCCAACATGTCGATCCAGCTGATGAAGCGCGGCTGGGGGGTGGTGGCGCATACCTATGGCTCTGGGTCGGACACGCCCGATGTCGACCACCAGTCGATGGCCGAGCGCGCGATGCTGACGCAGACCGTGGCGCTGGCCGGGGCCGACATCCTCGGCGGCGTGGGCCAGCTGGAATGCGCGACCGTCTTCAGCCCGGTGCAGGCCGTCCTCGACAACGAGGTGGGCGCGATGATGCGGCGGTTCATCCGCAAGCCCAGCCTCGACAAGGCGGCGCTGAACTGGGACGAGCTGATGCATATCCGCACCGGCGGGCATTTCCTCGACAGTGCCCACACCATCGCCACCTGCCGCGACCAGCTGGCGCCGAAGGTATTCCGGCGCACGGGCCGCGACGACTACGAAACGTCCGGCCGCCGCACCGCCTTTGACGAGGCCCGCGACGCCGCGCTGGCGGCGATTGCCGCGGCGCCCGAGCAGGGCCTTCTCAGCGAGGAGCAGGAGCGCGAGATCGCCGCACTGACCGCGCATGCAGACGAACATATCGTCGCCGCCTATGCCGGTGCCGTTTCGGTGATCTGATCCCCCGGTCTGACCGGCGTGCGCCCGCGCTCCGGTCAGACCATCTTTGCAAGCAGGCGAAGCAGCGTGCGCCGCTCTGCCGGAGTCAGGGGCTTGAGCGTCTGCTGCGTGATCCGGTGCCCGACCGCGTGAAGGGTGGCCCGCAGGCCTTCGTGCGGGCCCGGGACCGAGATCGTCGTGCGGCGCCTGTCGTTCGGGTCGGGTCGCAGGCGGACGAGCCCTTTCGCCCGCAGCCGGTCGACCACCCCCTTGATCGTTGCCACGTCCATCGCGGTGCGGCGCCCCAGTTCGTTCTGGGAGCATTCGCCTTCATCCAGAAGCCGCACCATCGCGGAAAGCTGCGTGGGAGTGAGGTCGAGCACGGTGTGTTCCTGAAAGATCAGCGCGTGCCGCTGGTTCGCAAGGCGCAAGAGATAACCGATCTGTTCGTCGAGGACATACACCTCCCTCGCCGCGTCGTCGGGGCGTTCGGCTTGCGTTGCGGGCTGCGTCATCGTTCCAGAATGCTCCATTAGTCACCTCGGCGGCCTGTCGGACCGATTCGGATCGTTCGAGGGGTCGACGTGATCCGAAGCTGGTGCTTGCGTTTACCGGCCCTTCCATTAGCATACAAATAAATTGGATCGAAGGGGGCGGCCGGATGTCCACGTCCTCGTTGCCGGACAAGCGGGTCTTCCGCAACATCGGTCTTGTGCCGCCGGGCGGTGGCCGTGTCCCTGCGGCCCCGGCACCCGTGATCTCGACTGCACCTCGTTTCTGCAGCGCCGCCGGGTCGACGACATCATGCGAATCGATATTGCCCGGCAGGCTGCAACGGCCCCCAAGGACCCGGACCGCGACGGCATGGCGGCCATCGGACACCGCCCGGCCCGGCTCCGGAACGGGTTCTGCGACAGTTCCCGACCCTTCGCCGGACCGATGCGCGGGCGCGCCCGCAGCTCTGCGCCGAAGCGCGGCGTTGACAGATTCGCGGAAATGTGTGTCATTAGCATACAAATGAATTGCCGACCCGCCGCCAGAGGGGAAGCCAGGGGGGCGGTACCGCCCCGGCACCCCGGGCCGACCGCCGCGCCCGAAGGAGGGGAACACGCGCCGGCAGGCCCCGGGGGCGCCAGGGCGACGGACCGAGACGTTGAAGAAACCGGTGTTGCACCGAGAAAGCAGGGAGGAGAAATGAAACTGAAAGCGATACTGACGGGCACGTTCCTGGCAGCCGGCATGGCCGCCGGGATCGGAGGGGTGGCCTCGGCGCAGGACATGGTGTTCACCAGCTGGGGCGGCACGACGCAGGACGCGCAGGCCGCGTCCTGGGGCGCGCCCTTCACCGAGAAGACCGGCGTCGCCGTGCGCCAGGACGGGCCCACCGACTACGGCAAGCTGAAGGCGATGGTCGAAAGCGGCAATGTCGACTGGGACGTGGTCGATGTCGAATACGACTTCGCCATCGCCGCGGCGAAGATGGGCCTGCTGGAGCCGATCGACTTCGCCGTGGTCGACCGCGCGGCGATCGACCCGCGCTTCGTCACCGACAACGCGGTCGGCAGCTTCTACTATTCCTTCGTCATCGGCTACAACAAGGACGCGCTTCCGGCCGAGCCCGCCAGCTGGGCCGATGTCTTCGACACGGCGAAGTTCCCCGGCAAGCGCAGCTTCTACAAGTGGTCGGCGCCCGGCGTGCTGGAAGCCGCGCTGCTGGCCGACGGCGTGGCGCCCGACGCGCTCTATCCCCTGGACCTCGATCGCGCCTTCGCCAAGCTCGACACGATCAAGTCCGAGATCATCTGGTGGGGTGGCGGCGCGGAATCGCAGCAGCTTCTGGCCTCGGGCGAGGCGCCGATCGGCAGCTTCTGGAACGGCCGCATCTTCGCGATCCAGCAGGAAGGCGGCAATGTCGGCATCTCCTGGAACCAGAACCTGACCGCCGCCGACGTGCTGGTGGTGCCGAAGGGCGCCAAGAACAAGGACGCGGCGATGAAGTTCCTGGCCGAGGCGACCAGCGCCACCGGACAGGCGAAGCTCGCCGCCGCCACAGGCTATGCCCCGGTCAACGTGAACTCCAAGGCCGAGATGGACCCGGCGGTGGTCGCCGAATTGCCCGATGCCCATGTCGAGTCGCAGATCAACCTCGACATGGCCTACTGGGCCGAGCACCGCGACGAGATCGCCAAGCGCTGGTACGACTGGCAGGCCAAGTGACCGCTTCCGCCGGCGGGCCGCAGACCGCCCGCCGGCGCCTTCCGCCACCCAAGCCAAGCCACGGTGACCCGCATGGCCACAGATGCTTCATTGCCGGGGCGAAACTGGCGGGGCCTCGGCCCGGCCGTCCCCGCCCTCGTGCTTCTTGCGCTGTTCTTCGTGATCCCGGTCGTCAGCCTGCTTCTCCGCTCGGTCCTCGAACCCGAGCCGGGCCTGCAGAACTACGCCGAACTGTTCGCGACCTCGACCTATGCGCGGGTGTTCTACAACACCTTTCTCGTGGCCGCGGTCGTCACCGCCGTGTCGCTCGTGCTGGGCTATCCGGTGGCCTGGCTCTTGGCGATCATGCCGCAGCGCTGGGCCAACCTGGTGCTGGCGGTCATCCTCGTGTCGATGTGGACGAACCTTCTGGCACGCACCTATGCCTGGATGGTGCTTCTGCAACGCACCGGCGTCATCAACACCACGCTGATGAAGCTCGGCCTGATTTCCGAGCCGCTGGCGCTGGTCAAGAACCTGACCGGCGTGACCATCGGCATGACCTACATCATGCTGCCCTTCATCATCCTGCCGCTCTACGCCAGCATCCGCGCGCTCGACCCGACCACGCTCCAGGCGGCCGCGCTCTGCGGCGCCGGGCGCTGGCAGGCGTTCCGGCGGGTGTTGCTGCCCTTGTCGGCGCCGGGGGCCGCGGCGGGCGGGCTGATGGTCTTCGTCATGTCGCTGGGCTATTTCGTCACCCCGGCGCTGCTGGGCGGCGCCTCGCACATGATGCTGGCGGAAATGATCGCGCAGCTGGTGCAGTCTCTCCTGAACTGGGGGCTGGGTTCGGCCGCCGCCTTCGTGCTTCTGACGGTGACGCTGGCGCTGTACGCGGTGCAGATCCGCTTCTTCGGGGGCATGCGCTGAGATGCTTCTGACCTATCATCGGCTCGGCGGCCTTGGCGTGGCGCTCTGGGCGATCACGATCTTCGTCTGCCTGTTCCTGCTGGTGCCGATCATCTTCATCGCCGCGCTTTCGTTCGGCTCGTCGCAATGGCTGGTCTTTCCGCCGCCCGCCTGGACGCTGCGCTGGTATCGCGAGCTTGCCGCCGATCCGCGCTGGCTGGAAGCGGCGCTGACCAGTGCCAAGGTCGGGATTCTGTCGGCGGCGCTGGCGGTGCTTCTGGGGCTGATGGCCAGCTTCGCGCTGGTGCGCGGCCGCTTCCGGGGGCGCAACTTCCTGAAGGCGCTGTTCCTGACGCCGATGGTGCTGCCGGTGATCGTCTTCGCGGTCGCGATCTATGCGCTGTTCCTGCGCGTCGGGCTGAACGGCACGCTGCTGGGCTTCGTGCTGGCGCATACCGTGCTGGGCTTTCCCTTTGCCGTCATCCCCATCGTCAACTCGCTGGAAAGCTTCGACAAGTCGATCGAGGATGCCGCCGTCCTCTGCGGCGCCTCGCCCTTGCAGGCGAAGCTCAAGATCACCTTGCCGGCGATCCGCATCGGCCTGTTCTCGGCCGCCATCTTCGCCTTCCTGATCTCCTGGGACGAGGTGGTGGTGGCGATCTTCATGGCCAGCCCCGACTTGCAGACCCTGCCGGTGCGCATCTGGGGCGCGCTGCGCCAGGATCTGACCCCGGTGATCGCGGCGGCCTCGACCATCCTCGTGGCCTTCACGCTTCTGGTGATGGCCGCGGCCGCGCTACTCAAGAGACGGATTTCCCGATGAGCGAGAGCTTCCTTTCCATCCGCCGCCTGCGGCAGGTCTACGGTGCGGTCGTCGCAGTCGACGAGGTTTCGCTGGAAATCCCGGAAGGCGAGTTCCTGACCTTCCTCGGCCCCTCCGGCTCGGGCAAGTCGACCACGCTTTACGCGCTGGCGGGCTTCAACGAACCGACCTCGGGCGACATCCTCCTGCGCGGCGCCTCGATCCTGTCGACACCCTCGCACAAGCGCAACATCGGCATGGTGTTCCAGCGCTACACCCTGTTCCCGCATCTGAACGTGCGCGAAAACGTCGCCTTCCCGCTCAGGGTGCGCAAGCGGCCCGAGCGCGAGGTCGCCCAGCGGGTGGACAAGATGCTGGCGCTGGTGCGGCTCGACGGCTACGGCGACCGGATGCCGGGCCACCTGTCGGGCGGCCAGCAGCAGCGCGTGGCGCTGGCGCGCGCATTGGCCTATGACCCGCCGGTCCTCCTGATGGACGAGCCGCTTTCCGCGCTGGACAAGAAGCTGCGCGAGGAAATCCAGATCGAGATCCGCCGCATCCACCGCGAAACCGGCGTGACCATCCTCTACGTCACCCACGACCAGGAAGAGGCGCTGCGCCTGTCGGACCGGATCGCCGTCTTCAACCGCGGCCTGATCGAGCAGGTCGGCAGCGGCCGCGACCTCTATCACAACCCCGCCACCCGCTTCGTCGCCAGTTTCATCGGCGATTCGAGTTTTCTCGACGTGGCCGAGGCGAAGGTCGCGGGCGAGCGGGGCAGGGTGGTGTTTCCCGACGGCACGGTGGTCGCCGACCTGCCGGTGCACCAGTCGGCGGCGGCAGCGGGAGCGGCCGGACAGGTGATGGTGCGGCCGCAGTCGCTGCGCCTTGCCGGACAGGGCGAGGGGCTGCCGGTCCGGGTGCTGGACGTGACCTTCCTGGGCGACACCTCGACCGTGCAGTTCCGCACCGGCTGGGGGCAGGAGATGTGGATGCGCGCCGGCGCCGAAGCGATCGCCGGGGTTTCGCCCGAGGCCACGTGCCATGTCACCTGGAACCCGGCCGAAAGCCACCTGTTCCTGTAATGTGACGGGACGGGGGAGGCTGGGCCATCGGCCGGCGCCCCTGCGCTCAGCTCAGCGTCGAGCGCTGGGTGACTGGCGAGACCCCGAAATGCGCGCGGAAGACCTTGGAGAAGGTCGACGGCGTCGAGAAGCCGCAGGCAACCGCGATCTCGATGATCGACTGGTCGGTCTGCACCAGAAGATTGCGCGCCCGGTTCAGGCGGGTCTCGATGATGAACCGCTTGGGTGACGTGCCGAGATAACGCAGGAACAGGCGCTCGAGCTGGCGGGTCGATATGCCCAGGGCGCGGGCGATCGCGCCGGGGGAAACCGGCTCTTCCACGTTCTGCTGGACCAGGGCCACGGCGCGCACAAGGTGGGGGTTGCGCATGCCGTGGCGCGATTGCAACGAAACGCGCTGTTCGGCCGTGCCTTCGCGCACGGCATTGTAGACCATCTGGTCGGCCACCGCGGTGGCAAGGTCGGGGCCGTGCTCGGTGGCGATGAGATGCAGCATCAGGTCGGCCGCCGCAGTCCCGCCGGCGGCGGTGATGACCTTGCGATCGGCCACGAAGACTCCGCGCACCAGCCGCACCTCGGGGAACATCTCGGCGAAAAGATCGTGGTATTCCCAATGGACCGCCGCCGCCTGACCGTTCAGGAACCCGGCGCTTGCCAGAAGGTAGGCGCCTGAACAGATTGCCCCGATCGGCGTGCCGGCGGCGCGTTCGCGGCGCAGGTAGCCGAGAATCGCGGGCGTGGTCGCGCGCCGGACATGGTCGCCCGCGATCACCAGCAGGCGGTCGACCCGACGCAGCGGCTCCAGCCCCATGTCCACCAGCGTGACCGAGCGGTTCGAGCAGATCGCCGAGACGCCGCCGGGGCTGGCCAGCGTCCAGTGATAGAGCGGCCGCCCCGAGACCCGATTGGCGATCCGCAGGGGCTCGATGGCGCAGGAGAAGGCGAGATGGGAAAAATTGTCGACCAGCAGGAAGACGAAATGCGTGGTGCCGGCCGTCGCCGCACGCCCCGCTGCGGCCGTCCGCGCCGTCGCCCCGATCACGGGAAGTTCGGTTCCTTCCCGCTCGGCCGGTTCCTGCGGCAAGGGATGGCCGCGGGCGGTGATCGCCGCCCCGTCATCGGACAGAAGCGCGACGGCCCGTCCGGTCGCTGCCGGCACGGGGCGCGGGGGCAGGAGTTCAGGCTGCTCGAGCGGGGCCATTCCGACTGCCCGTCAGTCGACGAAGGCGCGTTCCACCACGAAGCTGCCGGGCTGCGCGTTCGACCCCTCGACCAGGCCGAAATCCTCCAGCGCTTCCTTGGTGTCGCGCAGCATCGCCATCGAACCGCAGATCATGCCGCGGTCGTCTTCCGGGCAGATCGGCGGCACGCCCAGGTCGGCGAACAGCTTGCCGCTGGCCATCAGGTCGGTGATCCGCCCCATCACCGGATAGGGTTCGCGTGTCACCGTCGGGTAATGGCGAAGCTGCGCGCGGGCCAGTTCGCCCACCAGTTCGTCCTCCATCAGCTTGCGCACCAACTCCAGCCCGTATTCCAGCTCGGCGACCTCGCGGCAGGTATGGGTCAGGATCACTTCCCCGAACTTCTCGTAGGTTTCCGGGTCGCGGATCAGCGAGGCGAAGGGGGCGATCCCGGTGCCGGTCGAGAACATGTAGACCCGCTTGCCGGGCAGAAGCGCGTCGTTGACCAGCGTGCCGGTCGGCTTCTTCCGCATCAGCACGGTGTCGCCGGGACGGATCTTCTGCAGGTGCTCGGTCAGCGGGCCGTTGGGGACCTTGATCGAGAAGAACTCGATCTCCTCGTCCCAGGACGGGCTGGCGATCGAATAGGCCCGGTAAACCGGGCGTTCGGCATTCGGCAGCCCGATCATCACGAATTCGCCCGAGCGGAAGCGGAACGCAGCGGGACGGGTGATGCGGAACCGGAACAACCGGTCGGTGTAGTGCTGCACCTCGGTCACCGTCTCGGCATAGACGCCGGCGGGGATATGCGCCTCGGCGGCGCCGGTTTGGGGAAGGGTGGCGTTTTCCTGCATCCTGATCTCCGGTGTGGCGCCCGTCAGCGCGAGGCGGCGGGGTTGCGCGAAAGCGACGTCAGCTTTCCGGGCCGCTCGGCCCAGGCTGCGTGGTCCGGCAGGGGGGCGATCCGTTCGCTGATGTTCGGCCAGGCCCGCGCCATATCCGCGTTCAGCGCCAGCCACGGCCCGATCCCCGGCTCGGTGTCGGGCTTGATGGCGTCGACCGGACATTCCGGCTCGCACACCCCGCAGTCGATGCATTCGTCGGGGTGGATCACCAGCATGTTCTCGCCTTCGTAGAAACAGTCGACGGGGCAGACCTCGACGCAGTCGGTGTATTTGCACATGATGCAGCCTTCCGCGACGACATAGGTCATGGGCGCCTCCAATTCATTTGTATACGAATAATAAATTGGATGATATGCCGCTGTCAATCGCGAAGAGAGTCGATGTTGGATGTCATCTAACACCTTGATAACAAGCAAAAACAAATCTGGAATCGCCTATCGGCGCGCAGCGCGGGCGGAGCAAGCCCGCCGCTGCGCACCGATCCTGACAGAACACTCCGCCCGGCGGGCGAGAGCCCGTCAGCGCAACCCGTCCTCTCCCTTGATCTGCCATGCCTCCAGCCCGCCCGAGCGCGAATGGATGCGTGGCCCCGTGGTCATGGCGAGCACCACAAGCATCTCGTCGGCCCGCGGCGCATCGTTCAGCCCGACCTCGATCGCGTCGAAATGGCTGCGCACGTAGGAGGCGTTCACATGGGTGATCGGAACGTCGATTCGCGCGCCCACGCCCCCCACCTTCTTGGAGGAGGGCACGATCGCCCTGGCGCCGTTCAGCACCTCGCGCATCGCATAGCCCCCCGGTGCATGCCAGAGCGCACCGTGCTCCAGCTCCCCCGCGGCGCCGACCAGCGACGCCTTGCCATAGCCCTCGATCCTGTCGGCCCCGCCAAGTGCCTCCGCCAGCCTGGTGGCGAGGTCGAGGCCGAGCGGCCGCAGGTCGTCCATGAAACCCTGGATGTCGGGCTCGTAACGGCCGGCGAAGGGATTGCGGATCACCGCCAGCGCCGCGCCGCGCCGGTGGGGTTCCTCCCGTGCCGGGCCGCCTTCGTGGAATATGTCCTCAAGCAAAAGCAGGCGCTTGCGCATCTCGACCTTGGGCATGTGTCCCCTCTTGGTGTTGGCTGTCAGGTGCGGAAAGGCGGCCGGGCCGCCCGCCGTCACGAATGTCCGTCTCCGGGCCAGCGGTAATTGTGCCGCGCCATCGGGTCGCTCTGGCTGTCGATCTGCCCGACCCGGCGCACCTTGTCGGTCACCACCTCCTCGATCGGCCGCACCTGCCCGGCGTGACCGCCCAGCGCGATGTAGTCCGTGAGCCGCATGGTGAATTCGATCGGCGCCACCAGCGCGGGTGTCGGCACATAGCCGAAGGAATTGCTGGGCATCTCGGTCACGTCCACCATCACGGTGATACCGCCGCCGGGCCAGACATAGGCGCCCGCCCCCCCGCAGGAGACATAGGTCAGCGAATCCTTCACCGAATGCGTCAGCTTCACCGGGTTCTTGGTCACGCCCGCGCGCAGCGACCCGCCGGCCCCGGCCATGAACAGCACCGAACAGAGCGAGGGTTCGCAGTTCTCGGCGATCAGTTCGACCGAGGCGCGCAGGTCGTCGGGCAGCGGCTTCGGTTCGGGGCGCAGGTCGGCATCCAGCTCGTAGTAGGCCGATTGTTCGCCGGTGGTCGAGACCATCAAGAGCCGCAACCCCTCCCAGGCCACTTCGGGATCGGCGTCCTTGAGGATCGTCAGCGGGTCCTCGACATCGGTGCCGCCCCAGCCGGTGCCGGGCTGGGCCACCTGGAAATAGCGCCCCGGGGTCGACCGGCGCCCCTTCACGCGGATGCCGCTGGGCGGCACGCCCAGAAGCTTGCCCGACTGGTGCTCCGACAGCACCCCGGTGATGTGGTCGTCGACCACCACCACCTCGTCGGCATGCTGGGCCCACTGGGTGGCGAACATGCCGATCGTTGCCGACCCGCAGCCCACCCGCATCAGCTTTTCCTCGACCCCGTTGATCACCGGCGCCCGTCCGGCCTGCACCACCACGGTGGCGCCATCGTCGACCGTCATCTCGACCGGCTCGCGGTTGCACAGCCGCAAAAGCGCATCGCAGGTGACGCGGCCTTCCTTCTTGCCGCTGCTGGTCAGGTGCTCGACCCCGCCCAGCGACAGCATCTTCGAGCCGTATTCCGAGGTCATCACATGGCCGATCGGTTCGCCATCAACCCGCACCACGGCGCGTTCGTGGCCGATGAAGCGGTCGGTGTCGATCTTCACCTTGACGCCGCAGTAGCTGAAGATGCCTTCGGTCACGACGGTGACCATGTCCACGCCCTCGACGTTCTGGCTGACGATGAAGGGGGCGGGCTTGTAGTCGGGATAGGTGGTCCCGGCGCCGACCGCGGTGATGAAGGGGCGCCCCCCCTGCACCAGGTCGCCGTCCCAGTCGGTGCCTTCGCCGCCCTTGAGGAACGGCACCGCCTTGACGCCGTGGCTGGCCGCGCTTTCGATGATGGTCAGCGGGTCGAGCCGCACCAGCGTGCCGCCGTGGTTGGCGTAGCGGTCGCAGGCGCCGGCGCGGCCCTCGGCGATGTAACAGAGCACCGGGCAGGCGTCGCAGCGGATCTTGTCGGCGATGCGTTCGGCTTTGTCTTTCATGTCAGTCTCCTGCCAGGGCGGCGGCGAGTTTCGAGGGCGTCACGGGCACGCGGGTCATCCGCACGCCGGTGGCATGGGCGATGGCGTTCAGGATCGAAGGCGCGGTCGGGATCAGGACGTGCTCGCCCAGGCCCTTGGCGCCGTAGGGGCCGTGGGCATCGGCTTCCTCGATGATGATCGGCTCGATCGGCGGGATGTCCCCGATGGTGGGGATCAGGTAGTCGTGCAGGTTCTCGGTGCGGCCGGGGATGTATTCCTCCATCAGCGCCATGCCGATGCCCTGGGCGACACCGCCCTGGATCTGGCCCTCGACCAGCATCGGGTTGACCGCAAGGCCGACGTCATGGGCCGCCACGATGCGCAGGAGCCGGACCGTGCCGAGGCGCGTGTCGACCTCGGCCACCGCCAACTGTGCAGCATAGCCGAACTGGGCGTAGGGGTTTCCCTGGCCATTGGCGTCCAGCGGTTTCGTCGGCGGATCGTAGTGGCCGAGCCCGGCGAAGACATAGCCGTCGCCGTCCGGTGCGAGATGGCCGAGCGCGATGCGGTGGCGGCTGGCGCCGTCGTCCACCGCGATCTCGCCCGGTGCGAAGGCCAGCACCGCCTGGTCCGACGCGTTGACCGCGCGCAGCACCTCCGCCCGCAGCGCTTCGCCGCAGAGCCGCGCGGCATTTCCCGAGACGAAGGTCTGGCGCGAGGCCGAGGTCTTGCCGGCGTCGGGCGTCACATCTGTGTCGGGGCCGATCAGGCCGATCTGCGCGACCGGCACCCCCAGCGCGGTGGCGAAGATCTGCGCGATCACGGTGTTCGCGCCCTGGCCGATGTCCATCGCGCCCTGGTGCAGCAGGATGCTGCCATCGGCGCGGATGCCGGCCTTGATGGTCGAGGGGTTCGGCAGCGAGGTATTGCCGCAGCCGTACCAGCCCGAGGCGAGGCCGACCCCGCGCCGCAGCGGCCCGCTTGCCTCGCGATTGAACGCCTCGGCAGCCGCGCGTTCGGCCTCCCACGCGGGGCGCAGCGCTTCCAGACAGGCCTTGATGCCGACACCCTGGGCGAAAACCTGACCGCAGACCGTCGGCACCCCGTTGTCGAGCGCATTCCTCAGCCGCAGTTCCAGCGGGTCGATGCCCAGCTTCGCCGCCAGTTCGTCCAGAAGGGATTCCAGCGCGATCGCCGCCTGCGGCACGCCAAAGCCGCGAAAGGCCCCGGCGGGCGGGCAGTTGGTATGGATCGCCCGCGCCTCGGCCCGGTAGTCGGCGATCCGGTAGGGGCCCGAGGCATGGACCGGCACCCGGTTCGCCACCGTCGGCCCCCAGGAGGCATAGGCGCCGGTGTTGAAGGTGCCCCGGAAGTCGCAGCCTTTGAGGATGCCGTCGCGCGTGGCGCCGAGCCGGAGCCGGATGTCAGACGGATGACGCTTGGTCGTGGACTGCATCGACTCTGTCCGGCTGTAGGCCATCCGCACCGGCCGCCCGGTCTTGAGCGCCCCGAGCGCCAGATAGGGCTGGAGCGAAATGTCGAGCTTCGAGCCAAATCCCCCGCCGACCGCCGTCGGCACGATGCGGATGCGCGAGCGGTCCATCCCCAACAGGATTTCCATCGACTCGAGGTCCATCACCGGCGCCTGGGTGCAGGCGTGGATTTCCACCCGTCCGTCGACCACCTGGGCAAAGCCGGCTTCCGGCTCGATATAGGCGTGCTCGACGAAGCCGCTGGAAAAGCGCCCCTCGACCGTCACATCGGCGGCGGCCAGAGCAGCCCCGGCATCGCCACAGGCGACGAAGCCCTTGCACATCAGGTTGCCGGCGCGGGTTTCGTGCAGGAGGGCCGCGCCGGTCGCCTCGGCTTCGGCGGGAGTCATCGCCGGGGCGAGTTCCTGCCAGGTAACGGGGAAGGAGGCCGGATCGAAGGCGCGGATCGCCTGCGCCGTGCCGATCACCGCCGCCACCGCCTCGCCGCGGAAGCGCGCGACCCCTTCGGCGAAGGCCGGCTGGTCGGCGAAGGCGGGGATGACGCCAAAGACGTTGCGGCCCGGCACGTCGGCCGCGGCCAGCACCGCCTCGATCCCCGGCTGACCGGCGCGCCATGCCTCAAGATCGCCGAAGCGGAAGGCGGCCCGGGGATGGGGCGAACGGATCACCAGGATTTCCAGCGTGTCCGGTGGGGCCACGTCGTCGCCGAAGGCTTCACTCCCGTCCAGCTTCTGCGCCCCGTCCAGTCGCCGGATCGCGGCGCCGGCATGGCCCGGCGCGCCTGCCTCGGCCAGCGCGGCCGGGACCGAGGCCACCGCGTCGATGATCTTGCGATAGCCGGTGCAGCGGCACAGCACGCCCCCGAGTGCGCGGGTGATCGCCGCCTCGTCCGGCGCGGGATCCTCGCGCAGCAGCGCAACCGAGGATGTCATCATCCCCGGTGTGCAGAAGCCGCATTGCGCCGCGCCGTGGTCCTGGAACCGCCCGGCCAGCGCCTGCGCCAGCGGGTCGGTTGCCACCAGCCCCGCAACCGTCTCGACCCGCCGGCCCTCGGCCTTGCGCGTGGGCGTCAGACAGGAACAGACCACCGCCCCGTCGAGCAGGACCGAGCAGGCCCCGCAGTCGCCGGCATTGCAGCCGATCTTGACGTCGCGCGCGCCCAGCCGTTCACGCAAGGACTCCGACAGCCGTTCGTCCGCCGGCGCGCTGACTGCGACCGCCGCGCCGTTCAGGATGAAGCGGGTCGTTGCCGCGTTGACCTCATCGCGCATCCGCAGTCTCCCTTGCCGATAGCGCCGCCTGCATTACCGCCCGCCGGCACAAGTCCCGCACCGCCTCGGTTCGGTAGGCGGCCGTCGCCCGCACATCGTCGATCGGCGCCAGCACCGACAGATGCCCGGGATCGGGCGTCAGCCCGGCCGGGTCGTCCGGCGCGCGACCGACAAGCGCTGCCTCCCACGCGGGCAGCCGCTGGGCGACCGGCGAGCAGGCCCCGACCGCCAGCCGCGCCGCGGCGATCCGGCCGCCTTCGACGCGGATCACGGACGCCACCATCGCGATCGAGATCACCAGCGACGTGCGGGTGCCGAGCTTGATGAAGGCCCCGCCCGCGCCCAAGGGCGGATGCGGCAGGTGCAGCGCCACCACCAGCTCGTCGGGCACACGCATGGTGCGGCGGACGCCGGTGATGAAATCGGCCAGCGCCATGCGCCGCCGCCCGGCGACCGAGGCAAGCTCCACCTCCGCCTCCAGGACCAGCAGCGGCGGCACCCCGTCGGCGGCGGGAGAGGCATTGCAGATGTTGCCCGCGATGGTGCCCGCATTCTGGATCTGGATCGCGCCGACCTCGCGCGCCGCCTGCCGCAGCGCGTCGAAGGCCGGGGGCAGGGGGGCGGCGTCGATCTCTGCCCAGGTTGCCGCGGCGCCGATGCGCCAGCCCTGCGGCCCGCTCTCGATCCCGCGCAGTTCCGGCAGCCGCGTCACGTCGAGGATGTCGCCGGCCCGGTCGCCCTGCCGGCGGGCGGGAAGGACATCGGTGCAGCCCGCCACCACGGTCGGCCGCCGGTCGCGCAGCAAGGCCAGAGCTTCATCGACCGAGGTGGGTACGAGATACGGCACTGGCGTCTGCCTTTCGAGTCAATGTCATTTGTATACGAATGATATGGAGAAAGCCGGCCGTGTCAATCGCCGCTTGTGCACGAAGTGTCCGGAAGCGGCGCGCTCGCGCCGATTTCACTCTCTGGCCCGGCCGATGTGGGCGCAGGGACCGGCCCGCCGGCCCCGCCATGTCCGTTGCCGGGCCGGCCACGAACGCGTGCAATTGCGCTTGACCGGCCGGAAGGTTGCCCGAGAGTTGGCGCGGCGGTTGAATAGGGCCCGTCCGCCAGGTCGAGATTCGGTGATGGAACCAAGCGATCTCCAGAAGAACCTCAGGCTTCTGACCTCCTACGCCGGGTCGATCGCCGACATATGCCGGCGGCTGGACGTGAACCGCCAGCAGTTCCATCGCTATCTGAACGGCTCCGCACGTCCCTCGGTCCGCAGGATGCAGCGGATCTGCGATTTCTTCGGCGTCGAGGAATCCGAGATCCTGATGGATCACGCCCAGTTCCGCGAAATCATCGCAATCCGCCGCCGAAGCGGCGCCCCGGTCGATCCGCTCGGCACCTTCATCGCCGGCCTGCACCGGATCAACCCGCGCTCGACCCGGCAGCTCGAGGTCTATCTGGGCTTCTATTACACCTACTTCCGGCCCGTCGAATTTCCCGACCTCGTGCTGCGGTCGCTGATCAGCGTCTTTGCCCGCGCCGGATTCGTCTATTGCAAGACGATCGAGAACTACTCGGCCATCAAGCGCCGGTCCCGCCGGATTCTGAAATACACCGGCATCCTCTATCATACCGGCGAGCGCATCATCGTGCACGAGCGCGAGGCCCATGTCGGCCAGATGATGTGGACGACGGTCCTGCTGCCACCGCGACCCGACCAGACATCGGTGATGTCGGGGCTGACGCTGGGGATCAGTTCGGGGATCGGGCGCGACGTCGCCTGCTACCGGGTGATCTGGGAGGCGCTCGGCGACCAGGTCGACCTGCGCGCGGCGCTGGCGGGTGCCGGGCTCTACGACCTGAACAGCCCGGTCATCCCGCAGGACATCCGCGCGGCGATTTCGAACGACGTGGCCGACCGTGAGGGCGCCTTTGTCGCGCGGCCCTGGGTCAACGCGCTGAAGTGAGAGGCGGCAGGGCGAGCGGACCCCGCAGCGTTTCCGCCTCGGCCAGGGCCGACAGCAGCAGCGCCTCCTGCCCCGGATTGGCGAAGACAAGCGCGCCGACCGGCAAGCCGGCCGCCGTCAGCCGCACCGGAAGGGTCGCGACCGGCAGGCCCGAGAGGTTGCCCAGCATGTTGACCGGGGCGTAGCTGGGCCAGTCCGGGCGCACGGCCTGCCCGGCGATCCGCTCCGGCGGATGGCGCAGCGGAAAGGCCGGGCAGCCCGCGGCGGGCAGGATCAAGAGATCGCGCGCCGCCATGAAGGTGCGAAGCCGCGCCGCCACCGCACCCGCCGCAGCCTTCGCGGCGGCAAGATCGCCGGGTCCGATGCTGCGGCCAAGTTCCAGGATCGCCCGCGTCTCGGCCGTCAGGAGCGCCGCGTCACGCTCCAGAAGCGCGCCGCGCGCCCGGTATTCCTCGACGGCGCCCAGGAGATCATGCAGCGGGCCCGGATCGGCGACGCCGGGCGTGGCCTGATCCACGTGGTGCCCCGCCGTCGCGAACAGCGTGGCCATCCCTTCGGCCGCGGCGGCGCAGTCCTCGTCGACGGGCAGACCGGCGATCGTGCGGCCCCACGATATGCGCAAAGGCCCGTCTTCCCGCCGGGACGCTGCGGGAAACAGGGACAGCGGGTCGCGCGGGTCGGGCCCCGCGGCGGCCGCGAACATCATCGCCAGCCCCGCCGCCGTCCGCGCCATCGGCCCTACGTCGGAATAGGGCGCCCAGTCCCCCGAGCCGGGCCAGAGCGGAATCCGCCGGTGGCCGGGTTTCAGCCCGGTGACGCCGCAGAAGGCGGCGGGCAGGGTGATCGACCCCGCGGTGTCCGAGCCGGTGGCGAGCGGCACCATCCCGGCGGCGAGCGCGGCGGCCGATCCGCCCGACGACCCGCCTGCGGTCAGGGCAGTGTTCCAGGGATTGCGGGTATCGGGGCCAAGGCGGTTGCGGGTCTCGCCGAGGAGGGTGAATTCGGGCGTGTTGGTCTTGCCGACGACGATGGCGCCGGCGGCCCTGAGCCGCGCGACATGAACCGAATCCGCGTCCGCCACCCGGTCGCGGTAGACCAGCGATCCGCAGGTGAACGGCAGCCCCGCCACCGGTTCGGCATCCTTCACGGCAAGCGGAAGGCCGAGAAGCGGCGGCGGGGTCGCTTCGGCCATGAGCCGCGCCTGCGCCGCCCGCGCCTCGGCCATCGCCCGTTCCGGACAGGTGGCGATGAAGGCGTTCAGCCGACCGTCCAGACTTTCGATCGCGGCCAGCGCCTCGGCCACCAGTTCGGGGATGGAAATCTCGCGACCGCGGATCATCCGGACGAGCGTATCGGCGGGAAGGCCGGCAAGACCGGGCGCGACCTGCGGACGAGACGTTTGGTTCATCTTCCCGCCATCCCGCCGGTCAGCCCTGCTCCAGCCGCTGCCCCAGCCGCTGCCGCAGCCTGCGGGCGCCGTGGCCGATCAGCCGGTCGGCGACGATCGACAGGAACGAGATGCCCAGGCCCGCCACCAGCCCCTCGCCGACCTTCGCCTTGCTGACGGCGACCAGCGCCTCCTGTTCCAGCCCGCGGGTGCCGACGAGAGAGGTGATGACGAGCATCCCGAAGGCCATGAGCAGGGTCTGGTTGAGTCCCAGCATCAGCTCCGGAAGCGCATGGGGGATCTGCACGAAGGCAAGCCTCTGGCGGGGCGAACAGCCCGCCATGTCGGCGGCCTCGACCAGCGACCGCGGCACCCGGGCGATCCCGTCCTTGGTGTAGCGGATCGCCGGCGGCAGGGCATAGAGCACGATCGCCACCAGCGCCGGGAAATCGCCCAACCCGAACAGCATCACCACAGGGATCAGGTAGACGAAGCTCGGCAGCGTCTGCAGCATGTCGATGACCAGGGTGACAGCCCGGTCAACGGAAGGGCGGAGCCCCGCGATCAGCCCGACCGGGACGCCAAGCACCATCGCGACCAGCGTCGACACCAGCACGAGATAGAGCGAGATCATCGCCTGATCCCAATAGCCCGTCAGGGCGATGAAGCCGAAGGTCGCGGCACAGCCGAACGCAAGCCTCGGTCCCTGTGCGGCCGTGGCCACAAGCGTCGCGCCCCCCGCCACGGCAAGCCAGGGAAGCGCCAGCGCCGCCTCCTTCACCGGCCGCAGCAGATAGCGCACGATCATGTCCCGCAGCGCCTCGATCGGCCCCTGCATCGCCAGGTTGGCCCAGGCGACGAGATCGTCCAGCGCCCGCCCGGTCGAGAGGGTGAGCGCCTCGGGGAAGTCGCGCGCTGCCGGCATGACCTGTGCCGCGAACTGGCCCAGCACCAGAAGCCCCAGCGTGGCCCAAAGAAGCTTTCCTCCAGTGCCTGCCCGGTGGGCCGGGTGGCGGAGCGCGAGCGCACGCGACAGCCGGTCAAGGACAATGGCGAGAAGCGTGATGCCGAGCCCCGCCTCGAAGGCGCGGCCGAGGCGCATCGACTTCAGCCCCTGCAGCACGTCGTTGCCGAGCCCGCCCGCGCCGATGATCGAGGCGATTATCACCGCCGAGAGCGACAGCATGATCACCTGGTTGAGCCCGACAAGCAGCCCGTGGCGGGCGGCGGGAAGCAGCACCAGCCACTGTCGTTGGCGCGGCGTGCAGCCGGTGACCGTCGCCAGGTCGTTCGCGGACTGCGGCAGACGGCGCAGCGCCAGCGTGGTGTTCCGCGCCATCGGCGGCATCGCGTAGACGACGGTCGCCGTCAGCGCGGCGACCGGGCCAAAGCCGAAGAACAGGAGGATCGGCACCAGATAGGAAAAGACCGGAAGCGTCTGCATGATGTCATAGGCAACCGTCAGCCCCGCATCCAGGCGCGGCCAGCGGTAGGCCCAGGCCCCGAACAGGAGCCCCGCCGCCGCACCCACCGCCACCGAAAGCGCGACCGAGGCGAGCGTCAGCATCGCCGGTTCCCAGAGGTCGAGTACCAGGAAATACAGGCAGCTTCCCAGCACCAGCAATGCCCCGCCGCGCCCGCCGATCCGTTGGGCGAGAAGCGTCCAGACGGCGGTGAGCGCCCACCAGGGCAGGGCCGCGATCTCGGCCCGCGCCCCCCCGGGCAGGCGCAGCCGGAAGCCTTCTGCCAGAACGCCGCGAACCAGATCGAGCGGAACCTCGATGGCCGCTCCGATCCCGCGCGTGACGTCCTTCACCGTCAGCGGTCCGATCCCGGCTCGTGTCAGCCACTTGAAGAAGCGGTTCAGGCCCGTGGCAAGGTCGATCTCCCAGCCGGACGGAATCCGCCACGCCCAGTCCGGCAAGCGGCCGGCGAGGCCCAGGGCGAGTGCGAGTGCGGCCAGCGCGGCGGCCGCTGCCACCGGCAGAAGCGCCGGCCTGCGCCGCAGGGCGGCGGTAGCCATCAGGCAGACGCTCCGAAGACCGTCCCGATGACGGCCGCCCGGTCGAGCGAGCCGACGATCCTGCCGTCTGAGCCTGCAACCGGAACCGGCGCCTCGGCGGCCAGCACCCGCGCAGCGACATCGCCCACCAGGGCGGACGCCGGGACCGGTGCGCCGCTGGCACGATCAGAGACCGGCGACAGCACCGAGGCCACGCTGAGAACGCGGTCGCGCGGGATCCTGCGGGTGAAGGCGGCGACGTAGTCGTCCTTCGGATGCAGCACCAGCCCTTCGGGCGTGTCCACCTGCACCACCGCGCCGCCCCGCATGATGGCGATGCGGTCGGCGATGCGGATCGCCTCGTCGAAGTCATGGGTGATGAAGACCACCGTCTTGTGCAGCGTTGCCTGAAGGTGCAGCAGCTCGCCCTGCATCTCCTGCCGGATCAGCGGGTCGAGCGCCGAGAAGGGTTCGTCGAGGAACCAGATTTCCGGGTCGGTGATCAGGCTGCGGGCGATGCCGACGCGCTGCTGCTGGCCGCCCGACAGCTCGTGCGGGAAGTGATGCGCGCGCCCGGCAAGGCCGACCAGATCAACCAGTTCCGCCGCCCGCGCCTCGCGCCTGGCGCGGCCGACGCCCTGGACCCTGAGCGGGAAGGCGATGTTGCCAAGCACCGTCAGATGCGGCAGGAGCGCGAAGTCCTGGAACACCATGCTGATCTTGTGGCGCCGCATCTCGATCAGGCGGTCGGGCGCGATGTCGCGCAGGTTTTCCCCGTTGATCGTCAGCTCGCCCAGCGTCGGCTCGACCAGGCCCGTCATGCAGCGGACCAAGGTGGATTTCCCCGATCCCGACAGGCCCATGATGACGAAGACCTCGCCCCGCGCGATGTCGAGCGTCACGTTCCGCAGGGCAACGAGCAGTCCCTTCGTGGCCAGAGCCTCGTCGGTCAGCCGTTCGGGAGGCGTGCCGCGCAGGGCCGCGGCGGGGCCGTAGATCTTCCACAGGTTTCGGCAGCGGATCGGAAAGCCGGGGTCGGACATGGTGGTATCGGTCCCTTGGTTTCAGGGCGACCGGAACGTCCGGGCCGTGTCCGGCCTTGCGGCCACGCCGTCCGCCCCGCCCGGATGTCTCGCGCCCCGGCTCAGCGCAGCCAGCCGCGCCAGACGGGTTCGTTGGCGCTCACCCAGTCCTCGGCCATCTGGTCGTAGGACTGGCCTTCGACGTCGATCTTCTCCATCCCGTCCGCCACGGTCTTCGCGTCCAGCGTGAAGAGATAGAAGATACGCGCGGCCTCCGGAGCCTCCAGCGAGATGTCGCGGTTCATCAGCTTCCACAGAAAGCCCGAGGGCGTCGTGCAGTCATGGGTCTTGTCGGCGATCGGGCCCCAGGCCGGATCGGTGAAGCACGCCGGCTCGTAGGGCGGGAAGGCGATGTAGTTGCCCTCGGCCTTGTCGAAGAACCAGTGCGGGCTGTAGCCCCAGCCCATGATCGGTGCCTGCCGTTCGTAGGCCCCCTTGATGGTGGCGATCAGCGCGCCGGAACTTCCCGAGGTGATCGGTTCCACCTGAAGGCCGAAGGCGTCTATGGTTTCGGGGACATAGGTGATCCAGTCGGCGGGGGCGGCGACGAACTGCGCCTTGGGTTCGGTCTCGGCGGTGGCAAGCGCCTTGATGCAGCTTTCCTGTTGCAGGGCCTTCCAGTCGGGAAGGCCGGGGCAGGCGGCTTCGAGATAGCTTGGATACCACCAGCCTTCGCGCACCGCGATGCCGCTTGATCCGACGTTGATCACGTCTCCGGTGGCGACGGCTTCCTGACAGGCATCCCAGGTCGTGTCCCAGCACAGGAAGGTGTGCAGGTCGCCCTGCGTGAGCCCGGTCAGGCCCGCGGTATAGTCGGCCGAGACGAATTCGACCTCGTAGCCAGCCTTTTTCAGGACATGGCCCAGGATGTAGGTCGGCACATCGGTCTCGGACGAGTTGATGACGGTAAGCTTGAGCGTCGGCGCATCGGCCGCGCCGGCGGCAACGGGCGCCATCGCCGTCAGCGCCGACATGAGCACCGCGCGACCCGCGGCCCCGGTTCCTGGTCTGGTCATGGTCCACTCCCTGTGCCTGGTGCCCGGAGGGCTGTTTCGCCTCGCCGCACCCCGTTGTTTCCCCGGAGCATAGCGAGATTGCTCCTTCAGACGAGAGGGGCGAGGTTCGCGGACTGTCGCGCCGAAAGCGACAGTTTGCTACAGTTGCCCGCCGCCCGGCAGGACAGCCTCATCGCGGCAGCGGGTGGCTGAGCGTCTTGTAGGCGCTCCAGTCGGTGATCTCGGGGTAATGCTGCCGGCGCCAGGCGCGGACGCGCGGGTTGAACATCCGCCGCCACAGCGGCGGAACCATCGCCAGCGCCGTCATCGGCGGGTATCCCGTGGGCAGGCGCGGCACCTGCGTCTCGTCGTGAAGCTGCAAGAGCGGGAAGCGCCGTTGCGGATGCAGGTGGTGGTCGGCGTGGCGCTGGAGGTTTATGAGCAGAAGCCCCGACACCGCCTGCGCCGAATCCCAGGAATGGTGCGGGCGCACGGGTTCATAGCGGTTGTCGCCGAGGTATTTCCGCGTCAGCCCGTAGTGCTCGACATAGTTCGTCAACTCAAGCTGCCAGACCGCGACCAGCGCCTGGAACCCGAAAAGCCCCACCGCGGTCCAGCCGCCGATTGCATGGGCAAGCGCAAGGAAGGCCGCCACGAGGGCAAGGTATTTCCAGACCGGATTGCGCCAGTGCCAGGCCGGAAGGCCCCGGCGCGCCAGCATCGCCGCCTCGGCCGCCCAGGCCGAGCGCGGCCCCTGCCACAGCACGCGCGGGAAGAAGCGCAGGAAGCCCTCATTGTAGCGCGCCGTCACCGTGTCGCGGCCGGTGCCGACCCAGGGGTGATGCACCAGCAGATGCTCGGTGCGGAAATGGCCGTACAGCACCATCGCCATGAGAAGGTCGCCCAGGTTCCGCTCGATTCGCCCCGGCTTGTGGAACAGCTCATGCGCATAGACGATGCCGATGGTCCCGGTGGTGACGCCGATGGCGAACATCAGGGCCAAGGTCTCGGCCGTGGTATACCCGCCCCGGGTGATGACCCAGAGGCTGCCGAAGACCAGCACGAACTGGATCGGGAACCAGATCCAGGTCAGAAGCCGGAACCAGAAGAGATCGGCATCCGGCGTTTCGGGATCGGGGTTCTTCAGGTTGCGGCCCATGAGAATGTCCAGGACCGGCATCAGCACCCAGCCGTAGACTGGCACCAGCGCGATCCACCAGCCGCCCCGGGCCAGCGCCAGCGCGACGAGCGGCACGAAGGTGATCGACAGCCAGTAGGGCCAGGCCGAGGGGGGGGTCGCGTTGGCGGTCATTGCGCCTCTCCTATCGGGTTGCGCGGGGTTAGGGCCAGTTGGATGCCGTCCCTTGCCCGCACCGTCAGATGCGCCACGGGAATCGGGTCGCGCCCCTCGACCCGTTCGAACCGGAAAGCCCGGACAAGGTGCGACAGGATCAGCGTGCCCTCGGCCATCGCGAAGGCCGATCCCGGGCAGACGCGGGGGCCGGCGGAAAACGGGATATAGGCCGCGCGCAGGCATTCGCGCCCGTTCGGCGTGTTCCACCGGCCGGGGTCGAAGCCGTGGGGGTCGTGCCACAGCCTTTCGTGGCGATGCAGATGCCAGGGCGACAGGATCACCTGCGCGCCGGCGGGCACGTTGCGGCCGCGGAATTCCTGCGGTTTGGCGGCGTCGCGCACATACATCGGCACCGGCGGGTAAAGCCGCATCGCCTCGCGGAACACCGCGCGCGAGGTCTTCAGTCGCGACAGAGCCGAGAAATAGAGCTTGTCCGGGTCGATCTCGGCCTCTGCCTCGGCGGCGACGCGATCCTGCCAGTCGGGATAGAGCGCCAGAAGATAGAGCGCCCAGCCCAGCGCGGCGGCGCTGGTCTCGTGCCCGGCCAGGAAGAAGATCGCCACCTGGTCGGTCATCTCCTGCGCCGACAGGCCGCTGCCGGTGACTGGATCGACCGTGGTCATGATCCGCGTCGCCAGATCGTCGGGCGCGCGGCCCGCGGCGATTGCGACGGCGCGTTCGGCCACCAGTTGGCCGATCAGGCGGCGAATCGTCCTTGCGGTCTCGCGGGTGCGGCGACGATGCAGGCGCGGCATCCATCTCGGCCAGGGCAGCAGCGCCGCGATGTTGGCCACCGGCTGTGCCTCCTGATGGGCGCGGAAGGCGGCGAAGGCGGCGGCGGCGGTCTGATGTTCGACCGGCACGGAAAAGAGCGTGCGGAAGATCACGTCCATCGCCACATGGCTGGTCTCGGCCTCGATCTCGACGGGGCGCCCGTCCGCGCGCGGGGTCAGCCGCGCCACGGCGGCCTGCGCTGCATCCCACATCGCCGGAAAGACCGATTTCAGCCGCCCGCCCTCGAACGAGGGGTCGATGATGCGCCGCTGCCGCGCCCAGGTCTCGCCGTTCGAGATGAAGACGGATTCGCCCAGAAGCGGTTTCAGCCCTACCCGGATGCGTTCGGATTTGGGGAATTCGGTCGCCGGGGCCGCCAGGACGCGGTCCACCAGGGCCGGATCGTTGACCAGGAAGCTGCGGAAGAACGGGGTGCGAAACTCGGCCATCCAGGCACGATAGAGATGTGCGGGCTGGGCCGACAGGATGTCGCGCCGAAAAAGGCGAAGATAGGCGAGAAGTCCGACCCGGCCCTTGCGCGGGGTCGGCATGGGCGGGTGGCGGACCTGCCCGCCGGGGCAGCCTCCGCCCCCCGGCGACTTGTCGTCGCTGCCGATTGCCGGGGGCGTCGCCATGCCGTGCCCGCTTTCGACTCTGGTGGGCATCACCGTTCCCCGCGAGAAGCCCCCGGGCCGGCCTCCGGCTCAAGCGCGTCAAGCACCCGGTGGGGAACGAGCGGCAGGCGCGAAAGCTCGGTTCCGAGCGCATGGTTCACGGCGTTCACCACCGCCGCGGCGACCGGGATCGTGGCGATTTCGCCCACCGCCTTGGCGCCGAACGGCCCCGTCGGCTCACCCGCCTCGACGAGCCGGACGGCGATCGGCGGCATGTCAAGGCTGTTGGCCAGGATGTAGCGGGCGAAGGAGTCGCCGCCCATCCGGCCGGTTTGGGGATCGTTCGCCACATCCTCGCAAAGCGCCATGCCGATGCCGATCTGGATGCCGCCGTGAATCTGGCCCTCCACCAGCATCGGGTTGATCGCCCGGCCGATGTCGTGCACGGCCAGATAATCCGTCACCCGGATCAGCCCGGTCAAGGTGTCGACCCGCACTTCGGCGAAATGGGCGGCGTGGGACGAGGGGTTGGCGGTGGCGGCATGGGTCTCGGTCGCGGCGGGCAGGGGGAGGCCGGCGCGCGCCAGGTGGCGGGCCAGCGTCGGCAGGTCCAGCGCCTCGCCGCCATCGCGCCGCGCGAGCCGCCCGCCCGCCAGCATCAGATCCTCGGGCGCGGTGTTCAGCACCCGCGCCCCGGCCTCGCGGACCGCGCGGTCGAGCGCCAGTGCGGTCTTCCGCGTCGCCTCGCCCTGGACATAGGTCATCCGGCTTGCCCGCGTGCCAAGATCATAGCCGCAGAGGTCGGTGTCGGCCTCGACGATGCGGAGGTCGGCGGGGGCAAGGCCCAGAACTTCGGCGGCGATCTGCGCCAGCGTCGTGTTCGACCCGCAGCCGAGGTCATGCAGGGCCGAGACCATCTCGATCCTGCCCCCGGGCAGAAGCCGCATCGTCATCGTGGTGGATTCGTCCGATCCCGGAAAGCAGCCGTTGACATGTGCCGCCGCAGCCATCCCCACCCCGCTTCGCCAGCGGCCCTGCCCGCGGGGGGCCGCGCGCCGGGCGTGCCAGCCGAAGGTCTCGGCGCCGGTGGCCAGGCAGTCGTGCAGCCGCGCATTGCCGACGTTCAGCCCGCTGTAGGGCTCGATCGCGCCCGGCCGCACCGCATTGGCCAGCCGCACGGCCACCGGGTCCAGCCCCGCCCGCACCGCGGCAATGTCCAGGCTGATCTCGCCCGCCGCGTTGATCTGGGGTGAACCGTAACCGCGGAAGGCGCCGGTGGGCGGCGTGTTGGTGTAGACCGCACGGCCGGAGTAGCGTTCGGCCGGGATGTCGTAAAGCCGGACATGGCGTTGCAGCATCGAGCCGGGCAGCCAGTTTCCCCCCGTGACATAGGCGCCGATGTCGATCAGCGTTTCGGTGTCGCGGGCAAGGATGCGGCCGTCCGCGGCAAGCGCGGTGCGGATGCGCGTCACCGTCGAGGACCGCATCCGCGTGCTGGAAAACGTCTGGCGCCGGTCGCAGGCCAGCCGCACCGGCCGTCCGAGCCGCCGCGCCAGTTCCGCGGCAATGGGTTCCAGCACCGGCTCGGCCTTGCCGCCGAACGAGCCGCCGATGGGTGTCTTGATGGCATGGACGTCGGCGGCCTTCAGCCCGAGGGCGCGCGCCACCACCACCTGCACGGCATGAACGCTCTGGCAGGGCGCCATCACGCAGATGCGGCCATCCGGCTCTGGCAGGGCGAGCGCGACATGGGGCTCGATCGCGCAGTGGTGGGACTTGGGGGTGGCGACCGTGGTCTCGGACAGATGGGTCGCCGTGGCAAAGCCCGCCTCCGCGTCGCCCCGGGCGAAGTGGCGTTCGTCCACGGGGTTCAGGAAGGTGGGCGCGCCCGCGGCATCGAACAGCGGGCCGCGGGCGCGGTCGGCTTCGTCCGGTGTCAGGCAGGCGGGCAGCGGATCGTAGCGCACGACCAGCCGTGCGGCGGCGCGTTCCGCCGCGGCGCGTCCGGTCGCCACCACCACCGCCACCCGGTCGCCGATGTGGCGGGCGGTGTCGGGGAACATCGCCTCGTCGGCGTCGGCCTCCTGCCCCTCGAACCAGATCGAACTGTTGTAGCGATGGGGCGGCATGTTGGCGTGCCAGAAGACGCCCAGCACGGCCGGGTCCGCCAGTGCGGCGCTGTCCTCGACCGACAGGATGCGGGCATGGGGATGCGGCGAGGTGACAAGCACCGCCTCGGCCAGCCCCTCGATCGCCAGATCGCCCGCATAAAGCTGTCGTCCCGTGGCCTTGGCCAGCCCGTCCAGCATCGGATGGCGCATCCCGATGGCGGTCATGGCCGCGCCCCATCGAGCCGTTCCAGCAGGTCTTCGGCCAGCCCGCGCACCGCCCGCGCCTTGTAGGCGGTCGAGGCGCGGCCCGGGTTGGCCGCCGCCACGGCCTCGGCCACCGCCGCGGCAAAGCCCGCACTGCCTGCGTTCAGAACCGCCTCGGCCGCGGTGAGGCGCAGGGGAATCGCCCCGATCGCCCCGGCGTAAAGCCGCATCTGCCCGGCTGGCCCCGCCGCGGCCAGCGTCAGCCGCGAGATCGCGGGTTCCTGCCGCGGCCCGAGCTTCACGAAGGCGCCGCGCGGGGCAGGGTCCCCGGCCGGCAGGTCGAAACCCAGGATCACCTCGCGCGGGCCGAGTACGGGTTGGCGGGCCAGCATCACCTCAAGCGGCAGGCTTTCCGTCGCGCCCAGCCGCCACAGCCGTACCGTCGCCCCGGCAGCCAGAAGTGCGGGAACCAGATCGGCCGCGGGCGACCCATGCGCCACGTTGCCGCCGATCGTCGCCCGGTTGCGGATCTGGACCGATCCGAAGACCTCGGCCGCCTGGCAGAGAACCGGGGCCAGCCGCGCCACCCTGCGATCCCGCGTCAGCCGCGCCACCGTGACCCCCGCCCCGAGGATCAGCCGGCCATCTGCCTCCGCGATCTCGGCGATCCCTTCGAGGCGCGTCAGGTCGACGACGAGGCCGCTTTCGGGCGGGGTCGCCGGGGCGATCAGCCGGTCGGTTCCTCCGGCGATCAGCCACGGCCCGGCCCCCGGCGCGAGAAGCGTGGCAAGCTCGCCCAGGGTCTGCGGCGCGGCGAAGCCGAGGCTCACCGGCGTTCTCCCGCCCGGCGTTCGCGCGCGGTGCGGGCGATGGCGCGAACGATGTTGGCGTATCCGGTGCAGCGGCAGATGTTGCCGGCGATGGCGCGGCGGATCTCGGCCTCGGTCGGGTCGGGGGTCCGGCGCAGCAGGCCCTCGGCGGCGATGATCATGCCGGGGGTGCAATAGCCGCATTGCACTGCACCCTCCACGACGAAGGCGCGCTGGAGGTCCGACGGCCCCGACCCGCCCGCCAGCCCTTCGACGGTCTCGATCCGGCGGCCCGCGGCCTGGGCGGCAAGCATCAGGCAGGAACAGACGGGTTCATCGTCCAGAAGCACGGTGCAGGCGCCGCATTCGCCCTCGAGGCAACCCTCTTTCAGCCCGGTCAGGCCGTGGGCGCGCAGGGCCGAGGACAGGCGCTGGGCCGGATCGGCCGGAACCTGCTCCGCGGCTCCGTTCAGCTTCACGTGGATATCCAAGCCAGCCCGCTTTCCTGCGCCCCCGCTTTCCTGCGCCAGGGTGGCGGCAGGCTAAGGCCCAATCCGTGCTGCCGCCAACCCATTCCGACCGGCGCATCGCGCGAAAGCGACCTGTGTCCCTGCGTCCCGGCGTCGCAGCCGCGGCTGCCCGCGCCGGCGGCGCCGGGCATCCCGGATGCGGGCAAGGCACCACCGCCATCCATATCTCAACCCATGTTTTTCCTGTTCCTTTCATCAAGAGTGGTGTTTCATGCATCAGGAGTCAGGCGAAAGGGGAGAGTCGCGCGTGATCACTGGTGCGCAGATGAAAGCCGCGCGGGCGCTTCTCGGGATCGGGCAGAAGGATCTTGCGGGGATGGCAGGAGTTTCGGTGCCGACCATCCAGCGGATGGAGGCGAGCGAAGCGAATGTCCGCGGCGTCGTCGAAAGCCTCATGCGGGTCATCGACGCCTTCGACCGTGCCGGGATCGAGTTGATCGGCGAGGGGGCGAGGAGCGCGGGCGCCGGGCGAGGCGTGCGCCTGAAGGAAACCGCGACGAGTTCAGCCGGCGGGGGTCCGGATGGCCGCGATTGATCTTGCCGCGACCATCGTTGCCGGGCTTCTCGCGCTGTCCGGTGTCGCAGTCGCGCTCGGGCGGTATCGCGGAATATCGGGCCTCGTCTACGCCGCCAGCGCCGCGCTCTGCATCGCGCTCGCGCTGCTGGGCGGTCTGGTTCTGGCGACCCGCGCCGAGCCCTCGGTCCTGAGCCTGCCGATCGGCCTGCCGTGGATCGGCGCCAGTCTGCGGATCGATGCGCTGTCGGCGCTCTTCCTCGCCCTGCTCGGGACCGGCGGCGCGGCGGCAGGCGTCTACGGCATAGGCTACGGACGGCACGAGGCCGAGCCGCAGCGCGTGCTGCCGTTCTTTCCCGGCTTTCTCGCCGCGATGGCGCTGGTGGTCCTCGCCGACGACGCCTTCACCTTCCTGATGTCGTGGGAGGTGATGTCGCTTCTGTCCTGGGCGCTGGTCCTGACCCATCACCGCGCCGCGGCCACGCGCGAGGCAGGATTCATCTACCTGGTGATGGCCGGTTTCGGCACGATGATGTTGCTTCTGGCCTTCGGAGTTCTGGGCGGGCCGCAAGGCGATTATGGCTTTGACGCGATTCGCGGGGCGGTGCGCGCGCCCGCCGCGACGGGCACCGTGCTGGCGCTGGTCCTGATCGGCGCGGGATCGAAGGCCGGACTCGTGCCGATGCATGTCTGGCTGCCGGTCGCGCATCCGGCGGCACCGAGCCATGTCTCGGCGCTGATGAGCGGGGTGATGACCAAGGTCGCGATCTACGGCTTTGTCCGCGTGGTCTTCGACCTGCTCGGGCCGCTGGAGTGGTGGGCAAGCCCGGCGGTGATCCTGGCCGGCGCGTCGACGGCGGTGATGGGCATCCTCTTCGCCGTTGTCGATGGCGATGCCAAGCGCGTGCTCGCCTACTCGACGATCGAGAATGTCGGCGTGATCTTCGCCGCGCTGGGGCTGGCGCTCGCCTTCCGCGCCAACGGGCTCGGCGCCCTCGCGGCACTCGCCCTGACGGCCGCGTTCGCCCATGCCGTCAACCACATGCTGCTCAAGAGCCTCTTGTTCATGGCCGCGGGCGCGGTGCTGTCGGCCACCGGGCGGCGCGACCTCGACGCGCTCGGCGGGCTCATCCACCTCATGCCGGTGACGGCCTTCCTGGCGCTTGTCGGCGTGACGGCGATTTCGGCGCTGCCGCCCCTGAACGGTTTCGTGTCGGAGTGGCTGGTGTTCCAGGCGGTCCTGCAAAGCCCCGAGCTGCGCCAGCCGGCGCTGCAATTCCTGGTGCCGGCGGCGGGCGGGCTTCTGGCGCTCGCGGCGGCGCTCGCGGCGGCCTGTTTCGTGCGCTTCTACGGCGTTGCC
>JAUQYA010000006.1 GCA_030837785.1 Albidovulum sp. | reverse complement strand
TCCCTTCGACACCGCGATGCTGCTGGGCTGCGGCGCCGTCACCGCGGTGCCGCTGATCCTCTATGCCAACGCGGCCAAGCGGCTGACGCTTTCGACCATCGCGATCATGCAGTACATCGCGCCGACGATGATCTTCCTGATTGCGGTCTTCATCTTCGGCGAGCCGTTCGGCCGGGCCCAGGCGATCGCCTTCCCGCTGATCTGGGCGGCGCTTGTGCTTTACACCTTCGCGATGATCCGGCAGGCGAAGCGCGCGAACCGACAGGTTACCCCTGGCGCCGCTTCGGCCGGCTGATCTTGCCGCCGCCCACTGCCGCCGCCACGCCGGTGGTGCCGGTGCACGAGGTCGCGAGCCCCCGCGCCACACGCACCGCCAGATGGGCAAAGGCCTGCGCCTCGAGCATGTCGCCATCAAGGCCCGCCGCCTCCACCGGTTCCACCGGGCAGTCGATCAGCGCCGCGATCATCGCCATCAGCGTCGCGTTGTGCCGCCCGCCCCCGGTCACCAGCAGGCGCGAGACCGGTGCGGGGAAATGCTCGGCCCCGCTCGCCACCGCGGCGGCGGCGGCGGCGGTGAGGGTCGCCGCCGCGTCGGCGTCGCCGAGCCCTGCCACGTCGTCGAGGAGCGAGGCGAAATCGTTGCGGTCGAGCGACTTCGGCGGCATCCGGAAGAAATACGGGTGGCGGAGGAAACGGCCGACGATGCCGTCGTCGGGGTCGCCCGCGGCCGCGAGCGCGCCGCCCTCGTCCCGGTCGCGGCCGAGCCGCGCCTGCATCAGATCGTTCACCGGCGCATTCGCGGGGCCGGTGTCGAAGGCGAGGCAGGCGCCGGGGCTTTCGGGCGCGGGGGCGCGCGGGTCCACCCAGGTCAGGTTGCCGACGCCGCCGAGGTTGAGGAAGGCCACCGGCGCCTCCGCCCCGATCCAGCGGGCGCAGGCGAAATGGAAGAAGGGGGCGAGCGGCGCCCCCTGCCCCCCGAGCCGCATGTCGGCCGAACGGAAGTCCCAGACCACCGGCAGGCCGAGCACCTCGGCCAGCACCTGCCCGTCGCCCGCCTGGTGGGTGCGCCCGCCCGCGGGATCATGGGCGAGCGTCTGGCCGTGGAAGCCCGCGATCCCGGCCCGGGCGGCAAGCGGCGCCATCACCGTGGCATGGGCCGTCTCCACCACCTCGGCGGCTTCGGCCACGCCCGGCTCTCCCGGCCAGCGGCCGAGCGCGGCGCGGATCGTCTCGCGTTGCGCGGCCGAATAGGGGCGATAGGCGGTACCGCCGAAGGCAAGGATGCGCTCGCCGTCGGTGTGAAGGAGCGCGGCATCGACGCCGTCGAGCGACGTTCCCGACATCGTGCCGAGCGCCCAGACCGGCCCCGCCTGCAACATCCCGCCCCCCTTGGCCCTTCCCCTCGGCGTGCCGCGCCGATATACGGGCCTTCAATCGCAGAATGGACGATCCGGCAATGACCTACCACCCGAAATCCGACTTCCTGCGCGTGATGATCGAGCGCGGCTTCCTCGCCGACTGCACCGACATGCAGGGGCTGGACGAGGCATTGGTGAAGGGCGTGGTGCCGGCCTATATCGGCTATGACGCGACCGCCGCCTCGCTGCACGTCGGCCATCTGATGAACGTCATGGTGCTGCGCTGGCTCCAGAAGACCGGGCACCGGCCGATCACGCTGATGGGCGGCGGCACCACCAAGGTGGGCGATCCTTCGTTCCGTGCCGAGGAGCGGCCGCTGCTGACGCCGGCGGCGATCGACGCCAACATCGCCAGCATGGGTGAGGTCTTCGCGCGCTATCTCTCCTACGGAACGGGTGCGACGGATGCGCTGATGCTGAACAACGCCGAATGGCTCGACGGGCTCAACTACCTCGACTTCCTGCGCGACATCGGCCGGCATTTCAGCGTCAACCGGATGCTGTCGTTCGAGAGCGTGAAGTCGCGGCTCGACCGCGAACAAAGCCTGAGCTTCCTCGAGTTCAACTACATGATCCTCCAGGCCTACGACTTTCTGGAGCTGAACCGCCGCTACGGCTGCCTGTTGCAGATGGGGGGCTCCGACCAGTGGGGCAACATCGTCAACGGCATCGACCTGACGCGCCGGGTCGCCGACCGCGAGATCTACGGGCTGACGACGCCGCTTCTGACGACAAGCGACGGGCGGAAGATGGGCAAGTCGGCCGCCGGCGCGGTCTGGCTCAGGGCCGACATGCTTTCGCCCTACGAGTTCTGGCAGTTCTGGCGCAACACCGCCGACGCCGACGTCGGCCGCTTCCTGAAGATATTCACCGAACTGCCGGTGGAGGACTGCGACCGGCTGGGCGCGCTCGGCGGTGCCGAGATCAACGCGGCGAAGATCGCGCTGGCGAACCTCGCAACCGCGCTCCTGCACGGGCCGGAGGCGGCTGCGGCGGCCGAGGCGACCGCGCGCGAGGTGTTCGAGCGGGGCGGCGTCGGCGACGACCTGCCGACGCTGACGCTATCGCCGGCGGAGGTCGCGGACGGGATCAGCGTGGCCCAGCTCTTCGTGCGCTCGGGGCTGGCGAAGTCCGGCAAGGATGCCAAGCGGCTGATCGCCGAAGGCGGCGCGCGGGTGAACGACGATCTCGTCACCGATGCAGGTGTGATGTTCGGCGCGGGCGAACTGGTCGATCCGGTGAAGCTGACCGCCGGCAGGAAGCGCCACGCGCTGGTGGTGCTGGGCTGAGGCCGGGCGCTTCATGACAGAGGACGGGGACCAGGCCAATTGCTGCGGCCCCTGATCCTCGTGCGGCGCGACGGCGCAGCAGGTACAATCCGACCGGGCCGGACCTGATCGCGCCTGACGGCTTTCCCCACTGAGCGCGGACCCCGGGGGGCGCGCGATTCAGCGGGCGCCCCCTTGGTAGGCCCGGTGCCCCGGGGGTGCGCGAAGAAATCGATCCCGTCGCGGGAACATTTTCCTTTTCGCCGCATCCAAGGGTTCAGGTGCCCCGGACGGGCGCCGACCCGGATCACGAAAGGAAAAGACATGACCAGACCCTTGTTGCCGGCGGCCGCGCTGATGATCGCCCTCGCGGGCGCCTCGATCGCCCAGGACCAGACATCGCTGGAGCAGTCGCCTCCGGGGGCGCCCTACGTCCAGGTCAGCGATGCCCTGCCGCTGCCGGCCTTCATCCCCGGCCTCGGGACGCTGTTCGTGGACCCGGCGAAACTGCCCGCCGGCCCCTTCCTTGCCTATGACCACGACGGCAAGCTTTCGGCTACGGTCTACATGACGCCGCTGGAAGACCTCCAGAAGGGAACGGCGTTCAACGACCTCGCCGTGGGCTCACCCAGCGTCACCGGCGTCGACATCTATTACAACGCCGGCCATCCGGGCGTCGACAAGCCGCATGCCCATGTCGTGCTGTATCACGACCCCGAAGCCAAGGCGCGGCTTGCGAAATGACCCTGTCGCGCCGCCTGGCCCTGACCCTCGGGGGTGGCGCACTCGCCACCCTCACGATGCCCGCGGGCCTCGTGGCGGCCCCTGTCGAGGTCATCGAGATGCGGGGAAGCGCGCGGGGGGAACGCGTCTGGTTCTCGCCGCGCGGCCTTTCGGTGGCGCCCGGCACCACGCTTCGCTTCGTCAACCGGGACAAGGGCAACAGCCACACCTCCACGGCCTACCATCCCGCCCTGTTCGAGCGGAAGCGGCGCATCCCGAAGGCCGCGCAGCCCTGGGACAGCGATTACCTGTTGCCGGACCAAAGTTTCGAGGTCACGCTGACCGTGCCGGGCGTCTATGACTACTATTGCCTGCCGCACGAAATGGCCGGAATGACCGGGCGTATCGTCGTCGGGGTTCCGGCCGATCCGGGCTGGGAGGGCCCGAGCGATGACATCGCCGACCTTGAACCCGAAGCGCTTTCATCCCTGCCCCCGGTCGAGGAGATCCTCGCCGCCGGCCGGATCGCCACGGAGCCGGAAGAATGACCGCGCAGCCCCGTCCGCACGGCATTCCTGAGACCGGCCCGGCAACACCGGAGGCCGATCTCGTCGCCGGCGCGCGGGCGGGAAGCGAGGCCGCGGTGCGCGAGTTGATCCGGCGGCTGAACCCGAGGCTGTTCAGGGTGGCCCGCGGGATTGCCGAAAGCGACGCCGAGGCGGAAGAGATCGTGCAGGAAACCTACATGAAGGCCTTCACGCATCTGGAGGGATTCGGCGGCGCGGCGACATTCGCGACCTGGGCCACGCGCATCGCGATCAACACCGCCCTGATGCGCAGGCGCGGGCGGAGCCCCCAGCAGGAATATGACACCGTGAGCGAAACCGACACGCCGCAGATCCTCGCCTTTCCGGGGCACCGGCCGGAGGCGCCCGATGCCGCCCTCGGGCGGACCCAGATCCGGGCACTCCTGGAACAGGCCGTGGCCGAATTGCCGCCGGACCTGCGGTTGCCCTTCCTGCTGCATGAGGTCGAGGGCATGAGCGTGCTTGCGATCGCGCGCGACCTGTCGCTGAACCCCGTCACGGTGAGGACGCGCGTGTTCCGGGCGCGCCGCCGTCTGCGGGCGGCGCTGGAACAGAGGGTCCGCGGCGGGTTCGAGGCGATCTTCCCCTTCGACGGCGCGCGCTGCGGCGCCATGACCGATCGCGTCATCGCCGGGCTGCGGAGGCTGCGCGGCGGGTGACTGCCCCCGAAGAACGGGACGGGCGGCCCCGCGGGGCCGCCCGTCACGGGGTCCTGCCGAGGGGCTGGCCTATTCCTCGACCGTCACGGTGACCATGCGATCGGGGTTCTCGACCGCGCCGTTCAGGTCGGGATCGCCCTTCTTGATCGCGTCCACGATCTCCATGCCCGAAATGACATGGCCCACGACCGTGTATTCGCCGTTCAGGAACTCGCCCGGCGCATACATGATGAAGAACTGCGAATTCGCGCTGTTGGGGTTCGAGGATCGCGCCATGCCGACAACGCCGCGCTGGAACGAACGGTCGGAGAACTCGGCGGGAATGTTCGGCAGGTCGGACTTGCCGGTGCCGGCCATCGACAGGTCGTCGCCCCATTTGCCGTACTTCACGTCGCCGGTCTGGGCCATGAAGCCGTCGATGACGCGGTGGAAGACCACGTTGTCATAGGCATGGGTCCGCGCAAGTTCGGTGATCTGCGCGACATGCTTCGGCGCGATGTCGGGCAGAAGATCGATCACCACCGTCCCGTTCGCCGCCTCGCCCGCGACCTGGATCACCAGGTTCGGGCCCGGCCCGTCCTCGGCGGCCATCGCCCGGTTGCTGCTGGTGTAGAGGAAGGCGGCGGCGCCCAGCGCGGCCAGCCCGGCGGCCATCGAGCCGACGAAGACGCGGGTGTCAGACATCGGCCGCGACCCTCACCGAGATCATCCGGTCCGGCTCCGCCGGCGGCTCGCCGCGCTGGATGCGGTCGACATGCTCCATCCCCGAGATCACCCGGCCGTAGACGGTATACTGGCCGTTCAGGAAATGGTTGTCCTTGAAGTTGATGAAGAACTGGCTGTTGGCCGAGTTCGGATTCTGCGACCGCGCGGCGCCGAGCGTGCCGCGGTCGTGCGGCAGGCGCGAGAATTCCGCCGGCAGGTCGGGCAGGTCCGACCCGCCGGTACCGGCGCGACGGGGATTCCAGCCGGAGTCCATGTTGGCGTGTTCCACATCGCCGGTCTGGGCCATGAAGTCGTCGATGACGCGGTGGAAGGCCACGTTGTCGTACTTGCCCGTCCGGGCAAGCTCCTTCATCCGTTCGGAGTGCTTGGGCGCCACCTCGGGCAGAAGCTCGATCACCACCTCGCCGTCCTTCAGCGTCATGATGATGGTGTTTTCCGGGTCGTTGATCTCTGCCATTCGGGCCTCCTTCATGTCGCGGCGAACCTAAACACGCGACCGCGGCATGAAAAGGGCAAAGCGACGCGGCGGACGGGCCTATCCCTAGGATTGGCCGGTCGGGGCAGCTAGATTTGCGGAAAATCGCCGGGACGGAAGGATTCGCGCCATGCGCTGGAAGACGATCGACGACATCGAGATGACGGACAAGACGGTTCTGGTCCGCGTCGACATCAACGTGCCGGTCGAAGCCGGCCACGTCACCGACGCGACGCGCATCGAAAAGATCGTGCCGACGATCAAGGACATCCAGGCGAAAGGCGGCCGACCAGTGCTCCTGGCGCATTTCGGCCGGCCCAAGGGGCAGGTCGTGCCCGAGATGAGCCTGCGGGTGACGCTTCCGGCGCTCGAGGCGGCGCTGGGCCAGACCGTCGCCTTTGCCGAGGACTGCATCGGGACGCCGGCGAAGAAGGCGGTCGCCGCGATGCAGCCCGGCGACGTGCTGCTGCTGGAGAACACGCGCTTCCATCCCGGCGAGGAGAAGAACGACCCGGCGATGGCGGCCGCGCTTGCCGCCCTTGGCCAGGTCTACGTCAACGATGCCTTCTCGGCCGCGCACCGGGCGCACGCCTCGACCGAGGCCATCGCGCATCTGATGCCGTCCTGTGCCGGGCGGCTGATGGCGGCGGAACTGAAGGCGCTGAACGCCGCGCTCGGCGATCCCGAGCGCCCGGTGGTCGCCGTCGTCGGCGGGGCGAAGGTGTCGACCAAGCTCGACCTTCTCGGCAATCTCGTCGAGAAGGTCGATCACCTGGTGATCGGCGGCGGCATGGCCAATACCTTCCTCGTCGCCAAGGGGGCGGAGGTCGGCGCGTCGCTGGCCGAACGCGACATGGCGGAGACGGCGCGGGCCATTCTTGGCAAGGCGAAGGATCGCGGCTGTTCAATTCATCTGCCCGTCGATGTGGTGGTGGCGCGCGAGTTCAAGGCGGGGGCGGCGCACGAGACGGTTGCCGCCGACGCCTGCCCGGCGGATGCGATGATCCTCGACGCCGGGCCGGCAACGGTGGACGCGATCGTCGAAGTCTTTGCCCGCTGCCGGACGCTGATCTGGAACGGCCCCCTGGGCGCCTTCGAGATACCCCCCTTCGATGCGGCCACCAACGCCGCGGCGAAGAAGGCCGCCGACCTCACCCGCGGCGGCCGGCTGGTTTCGGTCGCGGGCGGCGGCGACACGGTCGCGGCGCTGAACAAGGCGGGCGTCGCGGGGGACTTCAGCTATATCTCCACCGCGGGCGGCGCGTTCCTGGAGTGGATGGAGGGCAAGGTCCTGCCCGGCGTCGCCGCGCTGGAGGCCTGAGCCGCCGCCGCATCGCCCGCCATCGTCCCGCTTCACGGGGTGCACCGGGCGATCCAGGGTCCGCCGGCGAAACGGGAGGAATGGCATGGCCGCGAAATGGACGCTGATCACCGGCGCCTCGGAAGGGCTCGGGGTGGAATTCGCGCGGATCGCCGCGTCGGAGGGGCGCGATCTGATCCTTGCCGCGCGGCAGGGCGCGAAGATGGAGCGTCTGGCCGAGGAGCTTCGCGCCAGGCACAAGATCGCCGTCGAGGTCTGGCCCGTGGACCTGTCCGACCCCGATGCGGTCGAGACGTTCTGGCGCAAGGCGATGCTCAGGCGGCATGTCGAGATCGTCGTGAACAACGCCGGCCTCGGGCGGAACGGCCCCTTCGCCGGGCAGGACTTCGAGCGGGAGCGGGCCTCGGTCATGGTCAACGTGGTGGCGCTGACGATCCTGACGAAGCGGGCCGTCGCGCACATGCTGCAGCAGGGCGGCGGCCGCATCCTCAACATCGGCTCGACGGCCGGGTTCATGCCGGGGCCGAACATGGCGGTCTATCACGCGACCAAGGCCTATGTGCTGTCGCTCGGCGAGGCGGTCGCGGAGGAGCTGCGCGGAACGCCGGTGACGATCACGACGCTTTGTCCCGGCGCGACGCGGACGAATTTCGCCCGGGACGCAGGGATGGAGGGGATCACCCTCTTCACCGCCCTGCCCCCGGCCGCCGCACCGCGGGTGGCGCGGGCGGGATGGCGGGCGATGCGGCGCGGCCGGCGGGTCAAGGTGACCGGGCTTGCCAACTGGCTCTTTTCGGTCGGGCCGCGCCTTGCACCGCGGGCACTGGTGCCGCGGATCGCGGCGATCTTCCTGAAGTAGCCTCCCCCCGGCGACCGGTTCGGGCGGATTGTTTCCGGCGGGCCTCGGGCAGGCGCGCGTTAGCGACACCATGTTTGCATGGGCGCGCCCACTCGCCTAGAAGCGGGGAAACGGGCGCCGGCCCCGGACGGCGATTGGAGCGGAGGTCATCATGTCACGGCAGAAGCAGGCGGATCAGATGCGCAAGGGCCAGGGCTTCATCGCCGCCCTTGACCAGAGCGGTGGCTCTACCCCCAAGGCGCTGAAGCTCTACGGCGTCGATGCCGACGCATGGAAGACCGATGACGAGATGTTCGCGCTGATTCACGCGATGCGGTCGCGCATCGCCACCTCGCCCGCCTTCGACGGAAAGCGCGTCATCGGCGCGATCCTGTTCGAAAGGACGATGGACGGCGAAATCGGCGGCAAGCCCGCGGCCGATTTCCTGTGGCAGGACCGCCGCGTGGTGCCGTTCCTGAAGATCGACAAGGGGCTCGAGGAGGAAAAGGACGGCGTGCGGCTGATGAAGCCGATGCCGGGGCTCGACGCGCTGCTGAAACGTGCGGTGGCGAAGGGAATTTTCGGCACCAAGGAACGGTCGGTCGTCGACGCGGCGAATCCCGCGGGCATCGCCGCCAACGTCGCCCAGCAGTTCGACGTGGCCCGCCAGGTTCTGGCGCATGGGCTGATGCCGATCATCGAGCCCGAGGTCACGATCTCCATCCCCGACAAGGCCGAGGCCGAGGCGATCCTGCTGGCCGAGATCCTGAAGAACCTCGACACGCTGCCCACGGGCACGGAGGTGATGCTGAAACTGACGCTGCCGACGAAGGCCAATCTCTACAAGCCGCTTGTCGACCATCCGAAGGTGATGCGCGTCGTCGCCCTGTCGGGCGGCTATACGCGCGACGAGGCAAACGCCATCCTAGCGAAAAACACCGGCGTCATCGCCAGCTTCTCGCGCGCGCTGACCGAGGGGCTCTCGGCCCGGCAGTCGGATGCCGAGTTCAACCGCGTTCTCGACGCCACGATCCAGTCGATCCACGACGCCTCGGTTGCGGGCTAAGATACGGCGGTCACGCGCTTTTCTCGCGAAGGGGATTCCCTTCGCGAAAGCGTTGTGGCATCCTGTCCGAAACCCGCCCGGCAGAGGCGGATGGATGAGGCAGCGGATGAGCGGACCCCGGAAACAGCCGGCGATCGGAGCAGTGCTTGCGGGCACCGGGGCATTGTGCCTCGGCTTCTATTTCACCTTCGCCGCGGTGCAGGGCGATTCCGGCGTCTTCCGCCGCGTCCAGGCCACGGCGGAGAAGGAGGCGCTTCAGGCCGAGCGCGACCGCCTGAAGGCCGAAGTCGCGCGGATGGAAAACCTGACGCACCGGCTGTCGGACACCTACCTCGATCTCGACCTTCTCGACGAACGGGCGCGCAATGTGCTTGGCCTCGTCCGCGCCGACGAGATCGTGATCCATTGAGGCCCGGGCGCGTCCGGCGCCGCTCCCCTCCGGGGCCTTCGGCCGTTCGATCAGAAATGACATGACGCGCCGGCCGTTCTGGTCAATGATGCCTTCGGGACATCGCGCGCGGAAAGGAAAACACCGCCGCGTCAAATAGTTCTCGCCTCGGGCGGGCGTTGCCTGTATTATTAGTTTAACGTTGAACTATCTTTTGCCACCGGGAGGGCGCAGGAATGGCGGCGCGAAAGGCCAACGCAAAATCAAACACTTCGAAGGAAGATCTGCTCGCATACTACCGCGACATGCTGCTGATCCGGCGATTCGAGGAAAAGGCGGGGCAACTCTACGGCATGGGTCTGATCGGCGGTTTCTGCCATCTCTACATCGGCCAGGAGGCGGTCGTCGTCGGGCTGGAGGCCGCGGCCGAGGACGGCGACAAGCGGATCACCTCGTACCGCGACCACGGCCACATGCTTGCCTGCGGCATGGACCCCAAGGGGGTGATGGCCGAGCTGACCGGGCGCGAGGGCGGCCTTTCCAAGGGCAAGGGCGGCTCGATGCACATGTTCTCGAAGGAGAAGCATTTCTACGGCGGCCACGGCATCGTCGGCGCCCAGGTGCCGCTCGGCGCCGGCCTCGCCTTCGCCGACAGATACCTCGACAACGGCCGCGTGACCTTCGCCTATTTCGGTGATGGCGCGGCGAACCAGGGCCAGGTCTACGAGACCTTCAACATGGCGGCGCTGTGGAAGCTTCCGGTCGTCTTCGTGATCGAGAACAACCAGTATGCGATGGGGACCGCACAGCGCCGCTCGACCTCGACGCCGGACCTCTACATCCGGGGCGAGGCGTTCGGCATCCGCGGAGAGATCGTCGACGGGATGGACGTGCTGGCGGTGAAGGCGGCGGGCGAGAAGGCCGTGGCGCACTGCCGGGCCGGCGACGGCCCCTACATCCTCGAGGTCAAGACCTACCGCTACCGCGGCCATTCGATGTCTGACCCGGCGAAATACCGCACCCGCGAGGAAGTGCAGAAGATGCGCGAGGAGCGCGACGCGATCGAACATGTGCGCGAGCTGATCCTTCAGGGCAAGCACGCCACCGACGACGACCTGAAGGCCATCGACCGCGAGATCAAGGCGATCGTCAACGACGCCGCGGAATTCTCGCGCGAGAGCCCGGAGCCCGATGTGTCGGAACTCTGGACCGACATCTACGCCTGAGGGGGAAGAGACATGGCAACCGAAATCCTGATGCCCGCGCTTTCGCCCACGATGGAGGAAGGCAAGCTTGCGAAATGGCTGGTGAAGGAGGGCGACAGCGTCTCCGCCGGCCAGATCCTCGCCGAGATCGAGACCGACAAGGCGACGATGGAGTTCGAGGCGGTGGACGAAGGCGCCATCGGCCGCATCCTCGTGGCCGAGGGGACCGAGGGCGTGAAGGTCAACACCCCGATCGCCGTCCTCGTCGAGGAAGGCGAGAGCGCCGCCGCGGCGCCCGCGCCGAAGGCTGCGGCCCCGGCGGCGCCACCGGCGATGGCCGCGCCGGCCCCCGCCGCCCCCGCCGCCCCCGCCGCCGATGTTTCGCCCGACTGGCCCGCCGGCACGCCGATGAAGACCATGACGGTGCGCGAGGCGCTGCGCGAGGCGATGGCCGAGGAGATGGCGCGCGACGAGAGCGTCTACCTGATGGGCGAGGAAGTGGGCGAGTATCAGGGCGCCTACAAGATCAGCCAGGGGCTGCTCGACCAGTTCGGGCCGAGGCGGGTGATCGACACGCCGATCACCGAACACGGCTTCGCCGGCATCGCCGTGGGCTCCGCCTTCGGCGGGCTGCGACCGATCGTCGAGTTCATGACCTTCAACTTCGCCATGCAGGCGATCGACCAGATCGTCAACTCTGCGGCCAAGACGCTTTACATGTCGGGCGGGCAGATGGGCTGCCCGATCGTCTTCCGCGGGCCGAACGGGGCCGCGGCGCGGGTGGCCGCCCAGCATAGCCAGGACTATGCGGCGTGGTATGCGCAGATTCCGGGTCTCAAGGTCGTCCAGCCCTGGTCGGCAGCCGACGCCAAGGGACTTCTCAAGACCGCGATCCGCGACCCCAACCCGGTGATCTTCCTGGAGAACGAGATCATGTATGGCCGGTCCTTCGAGGTTCCGGACATGGCGGATTTCACCATCCCCTTCGGCAAGGCGAAGATCTGGCGCGAGGGCACGGACGTGACGCTCGTCTCCTTCGGCATCGGCATGAGCCACACGATGGAGGCGGCCGACAAGCTTGCCGCCGAGGGGATCAGCGCCGAGGTCATCGACCTCAGGACGCTGCGCCCGCTGGATACCGGGACGGTGATCCGGTCGGTGATGAAGACCAACCGCTGCGTCACCGTCGAGGAAGGCTGGCCGGTCTGCTCGATCGGCAACCACATCTCGGCGGTGCTGATGCAGGAGGCGTTCGACTGGCTCGACGCGCCAGTGATCAACTGCACCGGCAAGGACGTGCCGATGCCCTATGCGGCGAACCTCGAGAAACTGGCGCTCGTGACCTCGGACGAGGTCGTCGCGGCGGTGAAAAAAGTCACCTATCGCTGAGAGGGAGAAAGATGGCGACCGAAATCCTGATGCCCGCGCTTTCCCCCACGATGGAGGAAGGCACGCTCGCCAAGTGGCTGGTGAAGGAGGGCGACGCGGTCAAGTCCGGCGACATCCTCGCCGAGATCGAGACCGACAAGGCGACAATGGAGTTCGAGGCGGTCGATGAAGGTGTCGTCGGCCGCATCCTTGTGCCGGCCGGAACCGCCGGGGTCAAGGTGAACACCCCGATCGCGGTGCTGGTGGAAGAGGGTGAGAGCGCTGCGCCCGCCCCGGCCGCGAAAGCGGCGGTCCCGGACCGGCCAGCCGCCGTGCAACCGGTCCCGGCACCCGCAGCCCCGGCTTCCCCGGCGCCTGCCGCCGCCGCAGCGGTCGCGGGCGGCCAACGGGTGATCGCCTCTCCGCTGGCCCGGCGGATCGCGAAGGAGAAGGGGATCGACATCGCCGCCCTCACCGGTTCGGGCCCTCACGGCCGGATCGTGAAGACGGATGTGGAAGCTGCCGCGGCCGCGCCGCAGGCCAGCCCCGCACCCGCCACCGCGCCGACGCCGGCGGCCCCCGCCCCGGCTGCCATGCCCTCCGGCCCCTCGGCCAGTGCGGTCGCGAAGCTCTACGAGGGGCGAGACTACGAGGAAATCACCCTCGACGGCATGCGCAAGACGATTGCCGCGCGGCTCACCGAGGCCAAGCAGACGATCCCGCACTTCTACCTTCGCCGCAGTGTCGAGCTTGACGGGCTGATGAAGTTCCGGGCCGAACTGAACGCAGGCCTCGAGACGCGCGGGGTGAAGCTCTCGGTCAACGATTTCGTCATCAAGGCCTGCGCGATGGCACTTCAGGACGTGCCGGATGCCAATGCCGTCTGGGCCGGCGACCGCATCCTCCGGCTGAAGCCTTCCGACGTGGCAGTGGCCGTCGCGGTCGAGGGCGGCCTCTTCACCCCGGTGCTAAAGGACGCGGAACGCAAGACGCTGTCCACGCTTTCGAACGAGATGAAGGATCTGGCGAGCCGGGCCAAGACCAGGAAACTCGCGCCCCACGAATACCAGGGCGGCAGCTTCGCCATCTCCAACCTCGGGATGATGGGGATCGAGAACTTCGACGCTGTCATCAACCCGCCGCACGGGGCGATCCTCGCCGTCGGCGCGGGGTTGAAGAAACCGGTGGTGAAGGCGGACGGCACGATCGGGGTGGCCACCGTCATGTCGATGACGCTTTCGGTCGATCACCGGGTCATCGACGGTGCGCTTGGTGCGGAGCTTCTCAAGGCCATCGTCGGCTATCTGGAGAATCCGGTGTCGATGCTGGCGTGAACGGGTTCGCAAACAGAAGAAGGCCGGGGCTTACGCCCCGGCCGTCCTCATCCAGAGGCCCCGGCCTCACGCGCCGCCATCGATAAGCTGGTCCATCGTCAGCGCCGGCTGGTCGCAGCCCGCCTCGCCCACCACCTTCGCCGGCACGCCGGCGACGGTCGTGCAGCGCGGCACGTCGTGCAGCACCACCGACCCGGCCGCGATCCGCGACCGCTCGCCGATGTGGATGTTGCCGAGGATCTTCGCCCCCGCACCGATCAGCACACCGTTGCCGATCTTGGGATGCCGGTCGCCGTCTTCCTTGCCCGTGCCGCCCAGCGTCACCGAATGCAGCATGGAGACGTTGTCGCCCACCACCGCGGTTTCGCCGATGACGACGGAATGGGCATGGTCGATCATGATCCCCTTGCCCATCCGGGCATTCGGGTGGATGTCGACGCCGAAAGCCTCGCTCACCCGCATCTGCACGAAATAGGCAAGGTCGCGCCGCCCACTGGCCCACAACCAGTGGCCGATCCGGTAGGCCTGGATCGCCTGGAAGCCCTTGAAGAACATCAGCGGCTGCATGAAACGGTGGGCTGCCGGGTCGCGATCATAGACGGCGACGATGTCGGCCCGTGCCGCCTGTCCAAGCTCGGGATCGCTGTCATAGGCCTCGTCGGCAATCTCGCGCAGGATCTGCTCGCTCATCTCCCCCGAGGACAGCTTGAGCGAGAAGCGGTAGGCAAGCGCGCGCTCAAGCGAGGCGTGGTGCAGAATGCCCGAGTGGATGAAGCCGCCCAGAAGCGGCTCGTCCCGGACGGCAGCCTTCGCCTCCTCGCGGATATGCGACCACACGGGATCAATGGTTGCGACTTTGGGCTTACGCTCGGCCATGGCGCGCTCCTCCGGGGGTTCAGGCCTCCTGATTACCAGATAGGTGGAGAAACGGGAACTGAAAGAGAAGCGGTCAGCGCGCGATCGCCCCGGCCCGCCGCCAGTCGAGGACCGCATCGAGGACGGCGGCCATCGCTTCCAGGTAATCCGTGTCGGCGAGGAATGGCTCGCCTCGCCCGGAATCAACCCCCAGTGCCACGGCCATGAGGCTGCCATTTCCCCAGATCGGGTGTGCCCGCCCGAACCGCTTTCGAAACCGGTCCGCGGCATCCGCCTTCACCAGCAGCGACAGGATCGCCCGCCGCCGATGGTTCTGCGGCAGGCCGTGCACGGCCCGGGCAGCCGCCGTTACGTCGCCATGAGTTATCGTGCGCATCGTCCTAGGTCACATACCCATAAAAGGGATTCCTCGGGAGGCAAGCCTGTGATTCACTTCTGCGAAAGGACGGGAGGCAGGCATGGGGCGTTTCGATCTGACGGATTTCGAGTGGTCGGTGATCCAGCCCTTGTTGCCGACGAA
>JAUQYA010000005.1 GCA_030837785.1 Albidovulum sp. | reverse complement strand
CCACTGGATCTGCCGGGAATCCGCCAGATCCCCGGCAAACATCGTCTCCATTTCGACGGCAAACTCCTGGCTCAAAATGACCGCATTCACCTCGTCATTGCTCAACATGCTCAAGAAGTCCATGTTGGTTGAGCCGACGGTTGACCAGACCTTGTCAATGACCGCGGTTTTCGCGTGCAGCAGGGAGGTGCTGTGCTCGTAGACCTTCACTCCCGACTTCAGCAGCACGGAATAATGGTATCTCTGGGCATGTAATGCCAGCTGGGAATCGGTGGTCCCGGGGAGAATGATCTTTACGTCAACGCCGCGCTCGGCGGCACCCGTGAGAGCCTTCAGGATCTGGTCGTCAGGGATGAAGTAGGAATTTGTCAGGTGAATCGAATGCTCTGCAAACGTCATGGCCGACACATAGACAATGAAAGGGATCCTGTTGATCTCTCCCGGGGTGCTGCCGACCACTCGCACCAGGGCATTCCCTACGTCTTTCAGGTCAGGGAAGTAGTTTCGTTCGGAACGTTGTGGTCCCTTCTGCTTCACCCAGGTGTCAAGAAAGAGCTTCTGTAATTCAGCCACGGCCGGCCCTGCGATCTGAACGTCCGTGTCGCGCCAGTGAATTGGCGCTTTCCCCTTTTGTTTCCGTTTGAGAGGACTGCTCGAATAAACCTCGCTGATGTTGATCCCCCCGATAATGGCGACGGTGCCGTCGGCTATCAGGATCTTGCGGTGGTCCCGGTGTGTCAGCCCCCAGTTTTCCCTGTCTTCCAGTGGATTTATCGGGTTGAATTCAACCACCTCTATCCCGCCGTCGCGCAGGCGCTGGAAAAAGGCAGCGGGGGTATTCATGCTGCCAACACTGTCATAGATGAGATTTACCTGGACACCTTCCGATTGTTTTTGCAGCAACAGATCGGCAAATTTGCGGCCTGTTTCGTCATCTTCGATGATATAGCTTTCAAGGTTGATATGGCCTTTGGCATTCTGGAGCGCCTTGAACATTGCGTCATAGGTGGCCGGGCCATCGGCCAGGCGGGTGACCTTGTTCCCCTTCGTGAGCGGGCTTTCAGTGACCGACTCCACCACGGCAGTGTGGCGTCCCAGAACGTCCGTCGGATCGACCGATCGCTTCAGCCGTTCCATGATAGCCTTGCTTTTCTGGCGAGATAACAGGCCTTTGGACGAAAGGATCTGACGGGGTTTCTGTGCGGTCGGCGTCCCATCAATCACGTCAGAGACGTTGGGCAAGGTCGCGCATCCCGTGCCGAGGCCCACGATGGATACGAACAGAATGAACAATAAGAAGGGCTTGGCGATGGTCATGGTATCCCGAGGAGCCTCCCTTTCATACCATTTCCTCACGCTCGCGCTGCATCCACCGCCTCTGCTCCCGCCGTGGAGGCAATGGTGTTGAACCTGATGTCCGGCGCTTTTTTGAGCAGTTTCATTGCTCCGATCAGAACCCCGAAATGGACGGACCTCAGATGGGTGTCAAGGTCCTCACGGCTCTGCCACTCCTCTATGAAGAGAATAGAGTTTTCAGCCTCGATATCCACGTAGCAATTGCAGCTTATACAGCCCTGCTCCCGCCGAATCGGGGCGAGTATTGCCTTGAAGGTCTGGAGGACCTCCTTCCGCTTTTCGGGTGGCATCGTTATCTTGATAATGGCGTCAATCATGGGACTTATCTTTCAGACATCACGCG
>JAUQYA010000038.1 GCA_030837785.1 Albidovulum sp. | reverse complement strand
CGCCGCCCGTGTCCATGCGGTGGAAAACGGCAAGGACATCTCGGACAACATCATGGTGGCCTTCGGCGGCGCGGCACCCCTTCACGCCGCGCGGCTCTGCGAAAAGCTCGGGATCGACCGCTGCCTCGTGCCGCCGGGGGCGGGCGTGGGCTCGGCGATCGGCTTCCTGAAGGCGCCCTTCGGCTACGAATCCCTCGCCTCGCGGATCATCGGGCTTTCCGGCTTCGATGCGGCCGCGGTCAACGCCCTGATCGCGGACCTCAAGTCCGCGGCGACCGGCTTCGTCCGGCAGGGCACGTCGGGCAGGATCGGCTGCGAGATCACGGCCTTCATGCGCTATCGCGGCCAGGGCTGGGAGATTCCGGTGCCGCTGCCCGACCGCAGCTTCGCCGCCGCCGATGTCGCGCTGATTCGCACACGCTTTCTCGACGCCTATGCCCGCTTCTTCGGCCGCGCCATCGACGGACTTTCCGGGCTGGAGATCGAGATCGTGACGCTTTCGGTCAAGGCGGCGGACGAACGCCCCGCGCCGGAGCCGGCAACGCTGACCCTCGGTCACCGCAAGGTTGCCGCGACGCAATCGCGCGCGGTCTTCGATCCGTCCTCGGCCGGCCCGCTGCCCACTGGCATCGTGGCACGCGACAGCCTGGTCACGGGCGACCGCATCGCCGGCCCCGCCGTGATCTTCGAAAGGGAAACCTCGACCGTCGTCACCGCGCCCTTCGACGCGGTGATGCAATCCGATGGCTCGCTTCTGATGCTGCGCAAGGAGATCGTCTGATGCCCGACCAGACCGCTGACCAGACCGCCGACCAGACCCGGGAGATTCACATGCAGGTCATGTGGAACCGTCTGATTTCCGTCGTCGAGGAACAGGCGATGACGCTCCTGCGCACTGCCTTTTCGACCTCGGTGCGCGAGGCGGGCGACCTGTCGGCGGGCGTGTTCGACCCGGCAGGCCGGATGCTGGCCCAGGCGGTGACCGGCACGCCGGGCCATGTGAACACGATGGCCGAGGCGGTGCTGCATTTCATCGACGAGATCGGCCGGCAGGACATGTTCCCCGGCGACACCTATGTCACCAACGATCCCTGGAAGGGCACCGGGCACCTCCATGACATCACGATGGTGTCGCCCAGCTTCAAGGGCGACCGGCTGGTCGGATTCTTCGCCTGCACCGCGCATGTGGTCGACGTCGGCGGCCGCGGCTTCGGGGCCGACGGCAAGTCGGTCTACGAGGAGGGCATCCAGATCCCGATCATGAAATTCGCCGAACGCGGCCGGGTCAACGCCGATCTGGTGCGCATCCTGCGAAGCAACGTGCGCGAGGCCAATCAGGTCGTGGGCGATTTCTACTCGCTCGCGGCCTGCAACGACGTCGGCCACAACCGCCTGATCGCCATGATGGACGAAATCGGTCTCGAGACGCTGGACGAACTGGGGGAGTTCATCTTCGCCCGTACCCGCGCCGCCACGCTGGAGCGGATCGCGGCGCTGCCGCGGGGCACCTGGACGAACACGATGATGACCGACGGCTATGACGTGCCGGTCAGGCTGATGGCCACGCTCGAGACGCGGGACCAGACGGTGAACGTCGATTTCTCCGGCACCGACGGGATCAGCCGCTGGGGCATCAACGTGCCGATCATCTACACCAAGGCCTATGCCTGCTACGCCATGAAATGCGTGGTGGCGCCCGAGATTCCGAACAACTGGGCCTCGCTTGAACCCTTCACGGTGTCTTCGCCGGAAAACATCCTGAACGCGCCGCGCCCCGCTCCGGTCAGCCTGCGCCATGTCTTTGGCCATATGGTGCCGGACCTTGTGCTGGGGGCGCTGGCCCAGGCGCTGCCGGGGCGCATTCTGGCTGAAGGGTCGGGGGCCTTGTGGAACATCCATATGTCCGTGCGCCCCGTCGAGGGTCAGCAAGGCCGCGGGGCCGAAATCCTGATGTTCAACTCGGGCGGCATGGGTGCGCGTCCCGGACAGGACGGATTGAACGCCACCGCCTTCCCGTCCGGCGTCATGACCATGCCGATCGAGGCGACCGAACACACCGGTCCGGTGGTGATCTGGCGCAAGGAACTGCGCCCCGACTCGGCCGGCGACGGGCAGTATCGCGGCGGCCTCGGCCAGATCATCGAGATCGCACCCGCCGCCGGGCACGAACTGGAGTTCTCGGCCATGTTCGACCGTATCCAGCACGCGCCCCGCGGCCGCAACGGCGGCAGGGATGGCGCGGCCGGCAAGGCGGCGCTGGACGATGGCACGCGTCTGAACCCGAAAGGTTGGCAGCATGTGCCCGCCGGGCGGCGGCTGGTGCTGCACCTGCCCGGCGGCGGCGGCTATGGTGATCCGGCGCGGCGCGATCCGGCGGCGCGGGCCGGGGACCTGGTGAAGGGCTATGTAAGCGGGGAAAGCAGATGAGCTATGTCGCAAGCCGCCTCGCGGCGGTGAAACCCTCGGCCTCGATGGCCGCGTCGCAGGCCGCAAAAGCGCTGCGCGCGACCGGGGTCGATGTGATCGACCTCGGGTTGGGCGAGCCGGATTTTCCCACCCCGCCGCATGTGGCCGAGGCCGCCCATGCCGCCGCCCTGCGCGGCGAGACGCTTTACACGGCGGCCGCCGGCACGCCCGCCCTGCGCGCCGCCGTGGCCGACAAGTTCCGCCGCGAGAACGGGTTGGACTACGGCCTCGATGACATCGTGGTGGCGAACGGCGCCAAGCAGATCATCTTCAACGCCCTGATGGCGACCCTGAACGATGGAGACGAGGCGATCCTGCCCGCGCCCTATTTCGTCAGCTACCCCGAGATGGTCAAACTGCTGGGCGGCGTGCCGGTTACCCCGGTCTGTGATGCGGAACACGGCTTTCGCCTGACGCCCGAGGTGCTGGAGGCCGCGATCACGCCGCGCACGAAGTGGCTGTTCCTGAACGCCCCCGGCAACCCCTCGGGCGCGGTCTACTCGGCTGCGGAAATGCGGGCGCTGGGGGCGGTGCTGGCGAAGCACCGCCAGGTGCTGATCCTGTCGGACGAAATCTACGAACACATCATCTTCGACGGGCGGGAGTTTGTCAGCTTCGGCAAGGCCTGCCCGGAATTGCGCGACCGCACCCTGATCGTCAACGGCGTCGCCAAGGCTTACGCCATGACCGGCTGGCGGGTCGGCTACGCTGCCGGTCCCACACCGCTGATCAAGGCGATGAACACGGTGCAAAGCCAGTCCTGCACCTCGGTCGCGGCCCCGATGCAGGCGGCGGCGCTGGCGGCGCTGACCGGCCCGCAGGACTGCATCCCGATGTTCAAGGCGGCCTTCGAACGGCGCCGCGACCTTGTGGTGGCGGGCATCGCCCGAATCCCCGGCCTGACCCTGCTGCCCCCCGAGGGCGCCTTCTACGCCTACATCGGCTGCGCCGGCCTGATCGGCAGGCGCACACCCAAGGGTGACATCCTGACCGATGACGTTGCCGTGGCGAATTACCTGCTTGCCGAAGGGCATGTCTCCTCGGTGCCCGGTTCCGCCTATGGCCTGTCGCCGTTCTTCCGCATCTCGACCGCCACTTCCGACGCCGTTCTGACCGAGGCCATCGCCCGGATCGGCCGTGCCGTCGCCGCCCTTTCGGAGACAAGATGACCCCGCGCTACGACACCATCCTGATCACCGGCGCCGCCGGCCGCCTTGGCACCGAGCTGCGCCGGGGCCTCGCCCCCCTCGCCCGCAAGCTGCGGCTGGCCAGCCGGAATGGCATCGAGAACCTTGCCCCCAACGAAGAATCGGTGGTCTTCGATCTGGCCGACATGGCGGCGGTTCTGGCCGCCGTCGAGGGCTGCGATGCGATTGTGCATTTCGGCGGCGCGCCGATGGAGCGGCCCTGGCAGGAGATCCTCGATTCCAACATCCGCGGCAGCTACCACATCTACGAGGCCGCCCGGAAACACGGCGTCAGGCGGGTGGTCTACGCCAGTTCCGTCCATGCCATCGGCTATCACCGGCTGGAGGATCACATCGACACCAGCGCGCCGCACCGGCCCGATGGCCTCTATGGCCTGTCGAAATGCTTCGTCGAGGATCTCGGCCGTCTCTACTGGGACAAGTTCGGGATCGAAACCGCGGCGTTGCGGATCTTCAGCTCTTTTCCGGAACCGGCGGACCGGCGGATGCTCTGGTCCTGGCTGTCGTTCGAGGATTGCAACCGCCTGACCGCGGCCGCGCTGACCGCGCCGCGAGTGGGTTTCACGGTGTCTTTCGGGATTTCCGACAATGCCGTCAGACCGGTCGACAACCGTCTGGCCGGGCATCTGGGCTATCGCCCCGAGGACAACACCGAATCCTTCCGCGCCGGGGTGGAGGCGCGCACCCCGGTGCCCGACCCAAGGGCCCCCGCCGTGCAGCACCTGGGCGGCTGGTTCGTCGATCTCGGCCACCCCGACGACGAGTCCGAGACATGAAGGACAGCTATGACGTGGTGATCGTCGGCGGGGCCGTCATCGGTTCGGCGGTGGCCTACTTCCTGACGGCGAACGCCGATTTCAACGGCTCGGTCCTGGTGGTGGAGCGTGACCCGACCTATCGCTTCGCCTCGACCTCGCTCTCGTCCTCGTCGATCAGGCTCCAGTTCTCGAACCCGATCAATGTCAGGATCAGCCAGTTCGGATCGGCCTTCATCAAGGACTTTGCCCGCACGATGCAGGTGGCCGGAGAGGCGCCGCCCGACCTGAACTTCCATCAGGGCGGCTATCTGTTTCTGGCGAGTACCGCCGGGCAGGAGCAGACGCTGCGCGAGAACCACGCGGTGCAGCGCGCCTGTGGCGCCGACGTGGTGCTGTGGGGGCCGGAAGAGCTGCATCGCGCCTTTCCGCACCTCAGGGTGGAGGACATTCGCCTCGCCTCCTACGGGCAGTCGGGCGAGGGGTGGTTTTCCAACACCGGGCTGATGAACGGCTTCAAGGCGAAGGCGCGCGAGCAGGGCGCCGAATATCTCGCCGACGAGGTCGTGGTGATCGGCCGTGCGGGTGACCGGGTGACCTCGGTCACATTGAAGTCGGGTGCGGTGGTGCAGGCGGGGACGGTCGTCAACGCCTCCGGTCCCCGCGCACGGCTTACCGCGCGGATGGCAGGGCTCGACGTGCCGGTCGAGCCGAGGAAGCGCACGCTCTTCGTCTTCGACTGCGCCAAGACGCCCGAAGGCAGCGCCACCGTCAACCGGGGCCGCCTGCCGCTGATGATCGACCCTTCGGGCGTCTTCTGCCGGCCCGAGGGGCGCTATTTCCTGTCGGGCGCATCCCCGGTCGAAGACCCGGCGGTGGACTGGGACGATTTCGAGCCGCGCTGGCATGAGTTCGACGACATCATCTGGCCCGCGCTCGCCGAACGCTCCTCTGCCTTCGAGGCGATCAAGGTGGTCAATCAGTGGGCAGGTCACTACGACTTCAACGCCCTTGATCACAACCTGATCGTCGGCCGCCACCCGGTGGTGCCGAACTTCGTCTATGCCAACGGATTCTCGGGGCATGGCTTGCAGCAGGGGCCTGCCGCCGGGCGCGGAGCGTCGGAGTTGATCACCTATGGCGAATACCGTTCCCTGGACCTGACCGAAGTCGGATACGAGCGGATCATGCTGAACCGCCCGTTCCTGGAGAAAGCCGTGATCTGAGGCTTCAGATCACCGCCTCCTCCATGAAGGGCCGGTTGGCGGGAATGCGTTCATAGGCGAAGGGCGACAGGTCGAGCGTGCGGAAGCCGCCATGCACGATCAGCTCCATCACCGCGCGGCCGGTCGCGGGCGACTGTTGCAACCCGTGGCCGGAAAAGCCGTTGGCGAACATGAAATTGGTCACGTCGGGGTGGAACCCGACGATGCCGTTGTGATCCAGCATGTTCATCTCGTAGTGCCCGGTCCAGGCCTGTTGCACCTTCAACGCATCGAAGCCGGGAATGCGGTTGTAAAGCGCCGGCCAGATCGCGTCGTCGAATTCCTGATGGCGCGGGCCGAAGTCATCGTAATCTGCCGGGCCATCGTCACCCGGTGTATTGCCGGTCAGGAACAGCGGGCCTTCGGGGCGGACGAAGGTGCCACTGAGGTCGATGACATTCGGCATTCGCCCCGGGATCGGCGTCGCGCTGGCGAAGACGAAGCTGTAGCGCTTGAAGGGGGCGACCGGGATCGACAGGCCGGCCATCGCCGCAACCTGCTGCGCCCTCGGGCCTGCCGCGTTCACCAGAACGCCACAGGAAACGGTTTCCCCCGTGGACAGGCGAACCGAGGTCACCCGGCCCCCGTCCAGGCCCAGCCCGGTCACGGCATTGTCGATGTATTCCGCCCCCAGCGCCCGCGCCGCGCGCCGGAACCCCATCAGAAGGCCCATCGAGTCGAACCAGCCCTCGGCCCTTGTGCCCCATGACCCTCCGCCCAGGTCGTCGACGTTCAGCCAGGGGAACTGCGCCTTCAGCCCGCCTTGGTCGAGAAAGACGGTGTGCGCCCCAAGACCGCGCTGCATCTCGACCCGCGCCCTTGCGGCATCCACCCCTTCCGGCGAGCAGCAGTAGAGATAGCCGTATTCCTTGAAGCCCAGGTTGGGGGCGGGCTCATCGGGAAAGTAGGGTGCCATGCGATCCTGAAAGCTGCGGATCACCTCGACCCCGAACTGGCTGATCCTGACGTTGATCGGGTTCGAATACTGCTGGCGGATCGCCGAGGTGGACAGCGCCGTGGACGAGAACTCGTAGCTCGAGTCGCGTTCCACGACCAGCACCGACAGCTTTCCGCGCGTTTCCTCGCCCAGCCAGTAGGCAACGGACGAACCGACCGCGGCCCCACCGACCACCACCACGTCGTAGCTGCTTTTCCTTGGCGGAGCATAGGAGGGAATCGGCATCGTCTCTCTCGTTTTCAGTTGTCATTTGTATGATGACTGATAACATCACAAAGACAAGCCCGAATCCACGAAAAGGAAACCCCATGCGAGGAACTGGAAAGGCCGATGTGTTCGCGATGCTGGCGCATCCGGTCGGCCACGCGAAAAGCCCGGGTGCCTTCAACGAGCTTTTCGAAGCGCGCGGGCTCGACAGCCTGATGGTTCCCGTCACCTGCACGCCCGACCGGCTGGACGATCTCTGGGCCGGTCTTGATGCGATGTCGAACCTGCGCGGGGTGATCGTCTCGATCCCCTACAAGGGCAGGCTGCTGGAGAAGGCCGTCAAGGCGCATCCACGCGCGTCGCGTGTCGGGGCGGTGAATGTGCTCAGGCGCCTGCCCTCGGGCGGGTGGGAGGCCGACAATTTCGACGGCTACGGATTTGTCATGGCGATGAAGAACGCCGGCCACCCGATGGTCGGCAAACGCGCCCTGCTGGTTGGCGCGGGCGGCGGCGGATCGTCGATCGCCCATTGTCTGGCAGAGGAGGGCGTGGCCGAACTGACCATCGCCGACGTGGACCCGGCGCGCGCCGCTGCCCTGGCAGAGGCCGTCGGGGCAAATTTCCCCTCCTGCAAGGTGCGGGCCGGTGCGGCCGATCCGGCGGGAATGGACATCGCGGTGAACGCGACCCCGGTCGGCATGAAGCCGGATGATCCGCTGCCGATGCCGGTCGAGGGGTTCCGCCCCGGCATGGTGATCTTCGACATCATCATGGAGCCGAGCGAGACGCGCCTTCTGCGCGAGGCGCGCGCACGCGGCTGCCATGCGCAGGCGGGACGGCCGATGATGGACTGCCAGATGCAGGCCTGGGTCGATTTCTTTGATGTGGACAGGAGGCACCGCGATGCCTGACCCGCTTTCGCTTGTGATCGGAGGCACCTCCGGCATCGGCCGCGCCATCGCGCTCCGCCTTGCCGCCGAGGGGCACCGGGTGTTGGTCGCCGGGCGCGACCAGGTCCGCGGCGATGCGGTGGCGCGGGACTGCACGGCCGCCGGCGCCGTCGCGGCGGCCTTCCTTTCGGTGGATGTGGGCGATCCGGCCTCGGTCGAGGCGCTTGGGGCAACCGTGCTTGACCGGTTCGGAGCGCCCGACATCCTGGTGAACTGCGCCGGCATCCTGCAAAGCGGCAAGCGCGTGCTGGACCAGCCGCTCGACGAGGATGAGCGGCTCTGGCGCATCAACTATCGCGGCACGCTGGTGGGGTGCCAGATCTTCGGCCGGATGATGGCCGAAGCCGGACGCGGGGCCATCCTGAACGTGGGCTCGCTCGCCTCCTTCGCGCCGTTGTCGCTGCCCGCCTATACGCCCGGAAAACAGGCGGTGAAGGCCCTGACCGAGATACTGGCCTGCGAGTTGGGTCCGAAGGGCGTGCGCGTCAATGCGGTCGCCCCCGGCTATACGCTGTCGGACGGGCTGAAAGCCAAGATCGCGGCCGGCGAGCGCAATCCCGAGGCCATTCTGGAAAGCACCGCGATGAAGAAGTTCGTCGCGCCCGAAGATATCGCCGAAGCGGCGATGTTCCTGTGTTCGGACCGTGCCGCCAGCATCACCGGCGTCACCTTGCCCGTCGATGCCGGCTGGCTGGTGCAGGCGTCCTACGCGCAATACCAGCGCGGCAATCCGATCAGGGGCTGATCCATGCCGAACATTCAAAGGTTCGACTTCGACACCCGCATCCACCACGGCGTCGCCCACAACGGCACCCTCTACCTGACCGGGCAGGTCGGCACGCCCGGGACAAGTGCCGGGGCCCAGATGCAGGAGGTTCTGGACAAGATCGACCGGCTGCTGGCAAAGGCCGGGACCAGCCGGAACAACATCCTGCATGTCCAGATGTGGCTGGACGATATCCGCGATTTCGATGCGGTGAACCGGGTCTGGGACGCCTGGATCGCGCCCGAGCACGCGCCGGCCCGCTCCAGCGGCGAGGGACGGATGGCCAAGCCGGGGATGCTGGTGGAGTTGATCGTGACGGCCGCCCTCTGATAGGGCTGGAGGATGCAAGCCCACGGGATGCCGATGAAACGCAAGTCTCTTTCGACAGTTGTGTTCGAGGGCCTGCTGGACCAGATCCGGTCCGGCAAGCTCGGCCCTGGCGCGCAGCTTCCGACCGAGGCGGAGCTTTGCGACAGCTTCGAAGTCAGCCGGACCGTGGTTCGCGAAGCGATCGCCCGGCTGCGTTCCGAAGGTCTGGTCGTCCCGCGCCAAGGCAAAGGTGTATTTGTCAGTGAGGCGCCGCTTGGCAGCTTCTCCATTCCCGATCAGGATCTTGATGCCCTGCCGCAGACGCTCGCCCTTCTGGAGCTGCGGTTGGGTGTCGAGGTCGAGTCGGCGGGGCTTTGTGCCACACGCTGCACCGAAGCCGAGGCGCGGGCGATCAGGGCGGAAATGGAACGTGTCGATGCCGGGCATCCCGACCCGGATTCGACAAGGGTCCACTATGATCATGACTTCCATCTTTTGATCGCGCGGGGCTCCCACAATGCGCAGATCCTCGATTTTCTTGGCTATCTCGGCCAGCAGATCGGCCCCAGACTGCGATTGGGTTACATCCTGTTGCCGTCACTCAAGGACGAATATTTCGATCGTATCCACGGGGAACATCTGTCCATCGTCGAAGCGATCGAGCGCCGGGATGCCAGCCAGGCCCGGGACGCCATGCGCAGCCACCTGTCGAACAGCCTGGAGCGGCTGCGTGCCCTGGCCGGTGCGACCGGCATGAAGCAGAAGACAACCCGGGCCTGACCCGAAGGAAAGCACGACGAACAGCACTCTCCACGGCGGCCTTTTCCCGGCCGCCCGTGCCCTGTTCCGGCGCGGTGGTTGCTGATCAAATGCAAAGAACAGCTTTTCTTTTTGCGGGTTTTCTTCCTTTTTTCGCGGCCGTCCCGACGACATCTTGACCCGATAGAAGTTGGAGCTTTCATGCAACAGGTCCTCGTCACTGGCGCAACGAGCGGCATCGGCCGGGCGATCGCCGTCACCCTGCGGAAGGCTGGCTTCGCCGTCGCGGCGACCGGCCGCAATCAGGCGGCGCTGGCCGCCTTGGCCGCCGAGGTCCCCGGGATCGAAACGCTGTGCCTTGACCTTTCCGACCGCACGGCAGTGGCCGGGGCGCTGGCCGGTCGCCGGGTGGACATTCTGGTCAACAACGCCGGGGTCATGCCGAAACCCGGCAGCTTCGACAGCATGGATGTCGAGGCGATCGACCAGACGGTCGAGGTCAATCTGCGAGCGGTCCTGTTCCTGACGCGGCTTGTGCTGCCGCAGATGCGCGCTGCCGGGGCCGGGCACCTGATCTTCACCGGCTCGTCCGCGGCCCACGCGCCCGGCGCGAATTTCGCGGTCTACGCCGCCACCAAGGCCGCCGTCGCGGCCTTCGCGACCAGCCTTCGCGCCGAGGTTTCCGCCGATGGCATCCGCGTGACCGAACTGGTACCGGGCCGGGTGGAGACCGGGCTTTACACCGGCATCCTGAGTGCCGGGCAGCGGCAGGCCATGTATGAAAATGGCGCCTCGCTGCAACCCGAAGACGTGGCCGAGGCGGTGCTGGCCGTGCTGCGCCTGCCGCCCCGCGCCGACATCACGCGCCTGGACATCATGCCCACGCGCCCCGTTCCCGCTATTCAACTGAAGTGAGACCCGAGATGAAAGACCTCAATGTCGTGATCGTTGGTGGCGCCATGGGCTTTGGCGCGCTGATCGCCGAAATGGCGGTCGAGGCCGGTGCCAAGGGAATCGGCATCATCGACCTGGCCGATGCCGACGCGGTTCTGGCGCCGCTGGCCGCCAAAGGCGTGAAAGTGGCCTCGGCCAAGGCCGACATCCGCACCGCAGCAGCCTGCCGGGCGGCCTTCGATCAGGTTGCCGCCGTGCTGGGTCGCGTCGATACCCTGGTCAACTGCGCAGCGATCTACCCCCGCAAGCCCACCCTGGGCGTGACGGATGAGGAATGGGACCTGTCGAACGCCATCAACATCAAGGGCACCTATCACATGATGGTGGCCGCGATCGACCACATGAAGGCGCAGGAGCCCGTGGCCCATGTGCGCGGCAGGATCGTCAACATCACCTCGGTCGATGCGTTCAAGGCCCATCCGAAGAACATCCACTATGCCGCGACCAAGGCTGCGGTGGTCAGCCTGACCAAATCGGTTGCCGATTATGTTGCCCCCGATGGCATCCTGGTGAACTCGGTCGCCCCTGCCGGCATGGCCACCGAAAAGGCGCGCCAGTCCGGGTTCCTGGACGAACTGGCCAAGGCGAGCCCGCTTGGCCGCGGGGCGCTGCCGCGCGAGATCGCCGAATGGGTGGTGATGGCCGGCAGCCCGAAGAATACCTACATGACCGGGGAAAACATAATTGTTTCGGGCGGTTACATCTACGCCTGATCGGAATCTCTCCCTGCCGCGCAGGGCAAGGCACCGGCGGACATGCAGGCGGATGCGGTGCACGGGAACAAGCGCCTGTTTCAACCATCAACATGGGAAGTGAAGATGAACAAGATCATGAAACTGACACTTGCCGCCGCGACGGCTGCCCTCTCTGCGGGTGTGGCTCATGCGGAGTCGGGCAACACGCTGAAGGAAGTGCAGGCGCGCGGGACACTGAACTGCCCCGGTGCCATCGGATCGTACCTGGGCTTCGCCGAGGTGGACGACAAGGGCAACTGGAAGGGCCTCGACATCGAGCTTTGCCGCGCCATTGCCACCGCGATCTTCGGCGATCCGTCGAAGGCAAACATCGTCCCGATCGACTGGGCGCAGCGCTGGCCGGCGGTGCAGTCCGGCGACATCGACATCGTCATCAAGGCTTCCGGCGGCACCCTGTCGCGCGACACCGAACTGGGGCTGCAGTTCTCCAACAGCTATTACCTCGGCACCACCAAGATCATGGCGCACAAGGAACTGGGCCTGACCTCGCTGAAGGATGCCGACGGCGGCTCGGTCTGCCTGCCGGCCGGAACCTCCATCGAACAGCAGGTCTCGTCCTATCTGCAACGCCTCGGCATCACGATGGAGATCGTGCCGATCCAGAAGGATGAAGAGGTTCAGGCCGCCTATTTCTCCGGCCGCTGCGACACCTTCGCGCAATGGGGGCCGGTGCTGGCCATCGCCGCCTCGCAGTCCGAAGCGCCCGACAGCCATGTCCTCCTGCCCGATGTTCTGGCGGTGGAGCCCGAGGTGATGATCGTGCGGCAGGGCGACGACAACTGGGTCGACATTGCCAACTGGACGCTTTCGGCGCTGCTTTTCGCCGAACAGGAGGGCATCACCTCGGCCAATGTCGACGAGATGAAAGCGAACCCGAAGTCGACCGAAGTCGGCAAGTTCCTGGGCGCGACGCCGGGTGTCGGCAAGGGCCTCGGCCTGTCGGACGACTGGGCCTACAACGTGATCAAGAATGTCGGGAACTATTCCGAAATCTTCGAACGCAGCATCGGCCAGGACTCGCCCTACAAGATGCCGCGCGACCTGACCGCGCTCTGGAATGCCGGCGGCGTTCTGTTCCCCTTCGTCATCGACTGACACTTCGCTGGCCGCGCCTTTCCGGGCGCGGCCATTTCAATGGCGGAACGAGGTAGGTCAGATGGCCGGAGCGCTTTCCTGGAAAAGCCGGACTGTTAGGAACGCGGTGCTTCAGGCCATTTTCGTCGCTACCCTTGGCACCCTCATCGTTCTGGGCATCGTGACGACGCGGGCCAATCTTGCGGCGCAGGGGCTGACGTCCGGTTTCGACTTTCTCTGGAAATCCACCAGCTGGGAGATGAACTTCACCCTGCTGCCCGCCGGACCGACGGACCCCTACTGGTGGTATCTGGTCCTCGGCCTGATGAACACGCTGTTCATGGGCATCATCGGGCTGGCCGGGGCGACGGTGCTGGGCCTTGCCGTCGGGCTGATGCGCACGGCGCGCAATCCTTCCGTCCGGCTGATGGGCACGATCTACATCGAGCTGTTCCGCAACCTGCCGGTGATCGTGCAGCTTTTCTTCTGGTATACGGTGGCCAACAGCCTGCCGCCCCCCCGCCAGGCGATCGAGGCCGGAGGCTTCCTGCTGTCGTCGCGTGGCATCTATGTGCCGGGGCTGGCGGTCAGCCAGGGGACAACGGCGCTGGCGGCCCTTTGCGGCGTTCTCGGGCTGGCCGCCAGTCTCTGGATCCTGTTCTCGCGGCGGTTTCGCGCGCTGGACCCCGCGCCGCGACGCAGGCTCATGCTGACGGCTGGCGGGAGTGGAATTGCGGCGGCGGCGCTGGTGCTGTTTCTTGGCCTTGACCCCGCCGCGCCGTGGATCAGCCTGCCGCAGCGGCAGGGCCTGAAGGTCGAAGGCGGCTTCCGCATCCAGCCGGAATTCTACTGCCTGGCCATCACCATCATCACCTACGGCGCCGCCTATATCGGCGAGATCGTCCGGGGCGGCTTCAAGGCCGTGGGCCGTGGCCAGACCGAGGCCGCCCGCGCCCTCGGCCTCTCCCCCTGGCAGGTCTTTTCCCGCGTGCGGATGCCGTTGGCGTTCCGGGCCATGCTGCCGATCCTGATCAACCAGTATGTCTGGCTGATCAAGGCGACCACGCTCGGCATCGCGGTCGGCTTTTCCGACTTCTTCATGGTCATCGCCACCTCCATCAACCATTCGGGCCAGACGATCGAGTTCATCGGTCTTCTGATGGCGGGCTTCCTTCTCATCAACTTCTCGCTGTCCTCGATTCTGAACCGCCTGAACCGGGCAATTGCACTGAAAGGCAATCAGACCGGGGGTGCTGCATGACCAGCCGGGTCGAGCTGAACCCGAAGCGCCGGTTGCTGGCCCGGTTGCAGGCGGACTATTTCGGGTCGCCTCCATCAGGGGCGATGACGCTCGTCAGCGTGGCCTTCCTGCTGTGGATCGGCTGGACAATCCTTGACTGGGCGGTGCTGCGGGCCAGCTTTTCCGCCACCGCCACGCAGGCCGAATGCGTGGCCAAGGGCGGCGCCTGCTGGTCGGTGATCGCGGCGCGCTGGCGGGTGATCCTCTTTGGCCTTTACCCCTATGAGCAGCAGTGGCGTTCGGCCCTGGCCTGCCTGGTCGTGATCATCGTGATCTTCCTCAGCTGCCTGCCGAAATTCTGGTCCTTCGGCCGCCTCGCGGCGACATGGGTTCTTGGCACCGTCCTCTTCTACATCCTGATGCGCGGCGGGGTGTTCGGCCTTGCGCCGGTGAACGAACAGCAATGGGGCGGCCTTCCGCTGACGCTGTTCATCTTCGTCGCGACCTCCGTCCTTGGCATGCCGATGGCGATTGCGCTCGCCCTGATGCGCCGGTCGGACCTGCCGGTCATATCCCGTGTCTCAGGTCTCCTGATCGACACGGTGCGTTCGCTGCCGCTTCTGTCGATCCTGTTCACCTTTGCCATCGTCCTGCCCTTCATGCTGCCCGATGCGCTGAACGGTCCAAAGCTCTACCGGGTGATCTTTGGCGGCGCGCTCTTCTTCGCGGCCTATCAGGCCGAGATCATCCGCGGCGGTTTCCAGGGCATTCCGACCGGGCAGGAAGAGGCCGCGAAGGCGCTGGGCCTGACCTATTGGCAGCGCACCGGCCGCATCGTTCTGCCCCAGGCGTTCCGCCTTGCCCTGCCGGCCACGATCAATCAGTTCGTCATCACCTTCATGGAGACATCGCTGATCGTCGTCGTCGGGTTCGTCGAGCTTCTGGCGGCAGCCAATGCCGCCTTCCAGACCGGCGAATGGAAGTTCGCCTATGTCGAGGTCTATGCCTTCATCTCGGTGATCTACTTCAGCTTCGTCTTCGGACTGTCGCGCTACGGCGCCTATCTCGAATCCCGGATGAACGCCGGCCAACGCAAGGAGTGATCCGATGGATCTGACCGCACCTGCCATTGCCATCGCCGGGCTGAACAAGTTCTACGGCAATTTCCAGGCGCTGAAGGGCATTTCGCTGACCGTCCGCAGGGGCGAGAAGGTGGTTGTCTGCGGGCCCTCGGGCTCGGGCAAATCCACCATGATCCGCTGCATCAACCAGTTGGAGGAACACGATTCCGGCGACATCCGGGTGTTCGGCACGCTTCTGGACGACAAGATCGGCTCGATCGACGAGATCCGCCGCGAGGTCGGCATGGTGTTCCAGCATTTCAATCTCTTTCCCCACATGACCGTGCTGGAAAACTGCGTCCTCGCCCCCATGCTGGTGCGCAAGATCGCCCGGGCCGAGGCCGAGGCAACCGCGATGACCTTCCTGGAAAAGGTCCGCATTCCGGATCAGGCCGGAAAGTTTCCCGGCCAGCTTTCCGGCGGCCAGCAGCAGCGCGTCGCCATCGCCCGGGCCCTGTGCATGAAGCCCGAGATCCTTCTTTTCGACGAGCCGACCTCTGCGCTCGACCCCGAGATGATCGCCGAGGTGCTCGACGTCATGGTGACGCTCGCGACCGAGGGCATGACCATGGTCTGCGTCACCCACGAGATGAGTTTTGCCCGTAAGGTGGCGGATCGGGTGATCTTCATGGACAAGGGCGAGATTGTCGAAGAGGCCGATCCGGAGACCTTCTTCACCACCCCAAGGAACGATCGGACCAAGCTGTTCCTGAGCCAGTTGCTGGGGCATTGATCTCCCGGCTCTGCCCGCTGCGGGCTGCCCGATTTCCGTGCCGTCAGGCCGGACCATCAGCGCCGTCGCCCGCCGCGCGCGTCCGCCCCATCCCCCAAGACATGCCGGCGATCCTGGGATCGGCCGGTGCCACCACCCGGCCTGCACCGGCCCGCCGCCGGATGTCTGGGCGGTTGCCGGGGCAAGCCCATCGGGTGTAGGAAGCGCGGACCCCATGCCCGAAAGCGATCCCCCCGTGCCCAGGAAGCTCTTCATCAAGACCTACGGCTGTCAGATGAACGTCTATGACAGCGAGCGCATGGCCGAGGCTTTGGGCGCGGAAGGCTATGTCACGACCGAGGCGGCGGAAGAGGCGGACATGGTGCTTCTGAACACCTGCCACATCCGCGAGAAGGCCGCCGAAAAGCTCTATTCCGACCTCGGGCGGCTGAAGCCGCTCAAGGCGGAACGGCCGGACCTGAAGATCGGCGTGGCGGGCTGCGTGGCGCAGGCCGAGGGCGCGGAAATTCTGCGGCGGATGCCGCTCGTGGACCTTGTCGTCGGACCGCAGAGCTATCACCGGCTGCCGGCGATGGCGAAGGCCGCCGAGCGCGGTGAAAAGACCGTCGACACCGACTTTCCGCCCGAGGACAAGTTCGACCACCTGCCCGACCGGCCCAGGGCTTCGGCGCGGCCGACCGCCTTCCTGACGGTGCAGGAGGGCTGCGACAAGTTCTGTGCCTTCTGCGTCGTCCCCTACACGCGCGGCGCCGAAGTCTCGCGCCCTGCCGATCGGGTGATGAAGGAGGCTCTCGGTCTGGTGCAGAAGGGGGTGCGCGAGATCACGCTTCTGGGCCAGAACGTCAACGGCTATCACGGCGCGGGCCCTGACGGGGACTGGTCGCTGGCGCGGCTGGTGCGGGAGCTTGCCCGCATCGACGGGCTCGAGCGCATCCGCTACACGACCTCGCACCCCAACGACATGACCGACGACCTCATCGCCGCGCATGGCGAGGAGCGCAAGCTGATGCCCTACCTGCACCTGCCGGTGCAGTCCGGGTCCGACCGGATCCTGAAGGCGATGGCCCGCAAGCATCGGGCCGACGATTATATCCGACTGGTCGAAAGGATCCGTGCGGCACGCCCCGACATGATGCTGTCGGGCGATTTCATCGTCGGCTTCCCCGGCGAGACCGACGCGGATTTCGCCGCCACGCTCCACCTGATCCGCGCCGTGAACTACGGCATGGCCTATTCGTTCAGGTATTCTCCCCGCCCCGGCACACCGGCGGCGGAGCGGTCCCCGGTGCCCGCCGAGGTCGCCGATGCCCGCCTCCAGACGCTCCAGGCGCTCCTGACCGAACAGCAGCGCGCGGCGCAGGCGGCGATGGTCGGGCGCGAGGTTTCGGTCCTGTTCGAGAAGCCGGGGCGCATGGCGGGCCAGATGGTCGGCAAGTCGGACTACCTTCAGGCCGTGCACGTGAAGACCGATGCCGCCCCCGGCACGATCGCGCGAGTGAAAATCACCGCCTCTGCCCCGAACTCGCTGGCGGGCGAGATCGCCTGACCCGGCCCGGCACCGGGCGTCGGACACTTTTTTTCGCTGGTCGCCACAATTCTGTGCCGATCTCTTGCTTTGATCTTCAAGCAGAGGCACCATTTCCTACAGGACCGCCTGTCTGAAGGAGACTTGCTTGGGCATCAGCGCCTTGACCCCGCCGCCGCGTCCCGAAGACCTGCACGAGACACTGCTGGAATTCGCCGACAACCGTCTGTTGATCGACCTGTGCGGAGAGTTCGACCGCAATCTGGCGCAGATCGAACATCAGCTCGGGGTCCATATCCTCAGGCGCGGCAACCAGATCGCCGTCGTGGGGGCGCTGGAGGCGCGGACGCGGGCGGCCAGCGTGCTCAGCGCCCTCTATGCCAGACTGCAGACCGGCCGGCCGATCGACGCGGGCGAGATCGACGCGGCGATCCGGATGGGCGAGGGCGGGCGTTCCGACGTGCCGAGCCTCGACGAGCAGCTCGAGATGTTCGCCGGCGGGCGCTACGAGCTGCGCACGCGCAAGAAACAGGTCGAGCCCCGGACCGAGGCGCAGAAAGCCTACGTCAAGAACCTCTTCTCCAACGAACTGGCCTTCGGGATCGGCCCGGCGGGCACCGGCAAGACCTATCTCGCCGTCGCGGTGGGCGTGACGATGATGATCGGCGGCCATGTCGACCGGATGATCCTCAGCCGCCCGGCGGTGGAGGCGGGCGAGCGGCTCGGCTTCCTTCCCGGCGACATGAAGGAGAAGGTCGACCCCTACATGCAGCCACTCTATGACGCGCTGAACGATTTCCTGCCCGCCAAGCAAGTGCAGAAGCTGATGGAGGAAAAGCGGATCGAGATCGCTCCCCTGGCCTTCATGCGCGGCCGCACGCTGGCCAATGCCTTCGTCGTTCTCGACGAGGCGCAGAACGCCACGACCATGCAGATGAAGATGTTCCTGACGCGGCTTGGCGAGGGCAGCCGCATGGTCGTCACCGGCGACCGGACCCAGGTGGACCTGCCGAAGGGCACCGCCTCGGGCCTGGCCGATGCCGAACGCATCCTGAAGGGCGTGAAGGGCGTGAGCTTCAACTACTTCACCGCGAAGGACGTGGTCCGCCACCCGCTTGTGGCCCGCATCATCGAGGCCTATGACCGGGACGATGGAGCCGCTGGTTGATACCCTGACCGAGGACGCGCGCTGGCAGGCGTTCGGACTGGACGAGATGGCCGAGACGGCGGCGCGCGCGGTGCTTGTCGATCAGGCTTTGCCGGGCACGGGCTTTGTCGTCAGTCTGCTCGGCTGTTCCGATACCCGCATCGCGGTGCTCAACGCCGATTTCCGCGGCAAGCCGCAGCCGACCAATGTGCTGTCCTGGCCGTCCGAGGAACGCGGAGCGGACCGCGATGGCGGCAGGCCCGACCGGCCGCTGCCGGGTGCCGCGGAGATGCCGGAAGAGCTTGGCGACATCGCCATCGCCTGGGAAACCTGCGAGCGGGAAGCCGCCGAGCAGGGCCGGCCGATGGGCGATCACGTCATGCACCTGCTGGTGCACGGGCTGCTGCATCTGCTTGGATACGATCATCTGCGCGACGGTGATGCGGCACTGATGGAGGCCGCGGAAATCCGCATACTTGCCAAACTGGGTCTGGCAAACCCATATGAGTGAACCGGCGCGGCAGCCGCGGCGGGAGATGTGGAAAGGATCAATGGGCGACAGCTTGGACGGGTCTACCGTGGCGCAGGAGGCGCCCGACCCATCGGACAGTAGCGGGCAGCGCGGCTTCTTCGGCCGGATCATCGACGCCCTATCCCCTTCGGAAAGCGACGGCGAAGACACGGACACCCCGGCCGCCGGCGCATCCCAGCCGGCTCCGGCCGCGACACTTCCCGGGCTCGGCAACCTGCGCCGGATGCGGGTGGAGGACGTGGCGATCCCGAAGGCGGAAATCGCCGCCGTCCCGGGGAACGCCACGCTTGACGAGTTGGTGACGACGTTCCGCGAAAGCGGCTTCTCGCGCCTGCCGGTCTTCAAGGGCACGCTGGACAGCCCGATCGGGCTGATCCACCTCAAGGACCTCGCGCTTCAGCAGGCGTTTTCCGACCCGAAGCCGCGCTTCAACCTCAGGAAGATGCTGCGGCCCCTGCTCTATGCGCCGCCGTCGATGCCGATCGGGGTGCTGTTGCAGAAGATGCAGACAGAACGCATCCACATGGCGCTGGTCATCGACGAATATGGCGGCGTGGACGGGCTCGTGACGCTCGAGGATCTGGTCGAGACCGTGATCGGAGAGATCGAGGACGAACACGACACCTCGGAAGACGGACTCTGGAGCGAGGAAAAGCCGGGGCAATACATCGTCCAGGCGCGCACCCCGCTTGCCGAGTTCGAGGCCGAGATCGGCACGAAGCTTGCCGCCCCGGAAGAGGACGAGGAAATCGACACGCTGGGCGGTCTGGTCTTCATGCTGGTGGGCCGGGTGCCCGCGCGCGGCGAGGTGATCCCGCATGACAGCGGTGCCGAGTTCGAGGTGGTCGACGCCGATCCCCGCCGGATCAAGCGGCTGAGGGTGCGTCTGCCGCAAGCGAAACCCTGACCATGCGCTTTGACCTGCGTGCTGCATTCGGGGCGCAGGCCCGCCCGCCCGCGCGGCGGCTTGCACTTGCCGCGGCTCTTGGCGCGGCGGTGGCCGCGGGCCAGGCGCCGTGGAACCTCTGGGCCGTGGCCCTTCCCGCGCTCGGGTTTCTGACCGCGCTTGTCGCCGGCGAGGCGCGGGCCGCCCGGCGCATCTGGCTCGGCTGGATCGGGGGGGCCGGGTATTTCGCGGCCGCGCTCTTCTGGATCGTCGAGCCCTTCCTGATCGACGTCGCGCGCCACGGCTGGATGGCGCCCTTCGCGCTTCTTCTCATGGCCTTCGGAATGGCGCTGTTCTGGGCGCTGGCCGCGGCGGTTGCGGGGCTCGGCCGCGGGGCGGGCACGCGCGCGCTGGGCTTCGCGCTGGGCCTCGCCGCGACCGACCTCTTGCGCGGCTACATCTTCACCGGCTTTCCCTGGGCGCTGGTCGGTCACATCTGGATCGGCACACCGGTCATGCAGGCCGCGGCCTGGATCGGCCCGGTTGGCCTGACCGCGCTGACAACGCTCGCCGCAGCCCTGCCGGTCCTCGGCCGCAGCCTTGCGGCGCGCGCGGGCCTTGCGGCGGCGGCCGTGCTGGCGCTGGCCGCGCTCTGGAGTGCCGGCACGGCCAGGCTTGCCGCGCCCGACCCCGCGCGCGACCCGGCGATCCGGGTGCGGCTTGTCCAGCCCGATGCCGATCAGCGGCGGAAGTGGCAGGGCGACATGTGGCAGGTGTTTCTCGACCGCCTTCTGGTGGCCAGTGCCGAGCCCGCCGAAAAGCCGCTCGATCTCATCGTCTGGCCGGAAACGGCGGTGCCGTTCCTGCTCGAACGGTCCGGCCCCTTCTTCGAGGGCGAACTGGCGGTTGCGGCGCAGGGCGTTCCCGTCGCCACCGGCATCCAGCGGTCGGAGGGCGCGCGCTATTTCAACAGCCTCGCCGTGATCGACGGAAAGGGCAAGGTCGGCGCGGTCTACGACAAATGGCACCTCGTGCCCTTCGGGGAATACGTCCCCGTGGCCGAGCTTGCCGCCCGGTTCGGGCTTGCCGCCTTCGCGGCGCAGGAGGGCTACGGCTACACCGCGGGGCCCGGCGCGCGGGTGCTCGACCTCGGCCGCGCCGGCAAGGTCCTGCCGCTCATCTGCTACGAAGCGGTCTTTCCGCAGGATCTGAACGCGGCACCGGAGCGCGCCGACTGGATCCTCCAGATCACCAACGACGGCTGGTTTGGCAGGGTCGCCGGCCCCTACCAGCACCTCGCCCAGGCGAGGTTGCGCGCCGTCGAACAGGGGTTGCCGGTCCTGCGCGCGGCCAACACCGGCGTGACGGCGGCGATCGACGCGAAGGGGCGCGTCCGGCAGTCGCTTGCTCTTGGGGCCGAGGGCTGGTTCGATGCCGATGTGCCGGCGGCGCTTCCCCCCACGCTCTACGCCCGGACGGGCGATCTTCCGGCAACAATCGCCCTGGGGATGGCGATATTGGCGCTTGGCCTCGCGCGCAGGCGACAATCGCATTGACCGCGCAGCCTCACGCGGCTAGGCAGTCGACGAACCGCCACAACGGCTTCCTGGCGTGGCGGGGATAACCCAATGGAGCGCTTCTCATGGCCCGTCTGAACTATACATTCACTTCCGAGAGCGTTTCGGAAGGGCACCCCGACAAGGTGTGCGACCGCATTTCCGATGCCGTCCTCGATGCCTTCCTCACCGAGGATCCCCATTCGCGCGTCGCCTGCGAGACCTTCGCCACGACCGACCGCGTCGTCGTCGGCGGCGAGGTGCGCGGCCCCGGCGCCGTCATCCAGCGCGTCGAGGAGATCGTCCGCGCCTGCGTCAAGGACATCGGTTACGAGCAGGAGGGCTTCCACTGGGCCAACCTGAAGGTCAACAGCTACCTGCACGCGCAATCGGCCGACATCGCCCAGGGCGTCGATGCCAGCGGCGCCAAGGACGAGGGCGCGGGCGACCAGGGGATCATGTTCGGCTATGCCGTGGACGAGACGCCGGAACTGATGCCGGCGCCGATCCTCTATGCCCATGCGATCCTCCGGCGGCTGTCCGAGGTGCGCAAGAACCACATCGAGCCGGCGCTCGGCCCCGACGCGAAGTCGCAGCTTTCGATCCGCTACGAGGGCGGCAAGCCGGTCGAGGTGACCTCGCTGGTGCTCTCGACGCAGCATCTCGCCCCCGAACTGACCTCGGCCGACGTGCGGGCGATCGTCGAGCCCTACATCCGCGAGGTCCTGCCCGACGGCTGGCTGACCAAGAAGACCGAGTGGCACGTCAACCCGACCGGCAAGTTCGTCATCGGCGGGCCGGACGGCGACGCCGGCCTGACCGGGCGCAAGATCATCGTCGACACCTACGGCGGCGCCGCGCCGCACGGCGGCGGCGCGTTTTCCGGCAAGGACCCGACCAAGGTCGACCGTTCCGCCGCCTATGCCGCGCGCTATCTGGCCAAGAACGTGGTGGCCGCGGGCCTTGCCCGGCGCTGCACGTTGCAGCTTTCCTATGCGATCGGTGTCGCCAGGCCACTGTCGATCTACGTCGACACCCACGGGACGGGCACGGTCGCCGAGGAGGCGATCGAGGCGGCGGTGGCCCGCGTCATGGATCTGACGCCGCGCGGCATCCGCACCCATCTCGGGCTCAACCGTCCGATCTACCAGCGCACCGCCGCCTATGGCCATTTCGGCCGCAAGCCCGATGCCGACGGCGGATTCAGCTGGGAAAAGACCGATCTGGTCGAGGCGCTGAAGAAGGCGGTCTGATCCACCCCGCGCCCGCCAGGGTGCGGGAGACCCTGCCGGGCGCGTGCAAGCGGTGTGCCGATGCGGACGCTGATCCTGTCGATCCTTCTCGCCCTTCCTGCCGCGGGCAAGTGCGCGGGCGAGGAGCGCGCATCCCTCGCGTCGAAATTCCGCGCCGAGGGCACGGTGCTTGTCTATGACACCGAGCATGTCGGCGAGGATGGCGAGATCACGCCCGACGATATCGACGGATTGCGGGCAGCCCTGCGCGAAAACCCCGGTGTGGCGAAGCTGCGGCTGAACAGCGCCGGCGGCAGCATCTGGGCCGCCGAGGACATGTCGCGGATCGTGACCGACTTCGACCTCGATACCGAGGTCGACGGCGAATGCTCCTCCTCCTGCGTCACGGTGTTCCTCGGCGGCAAGGCCCGGTCGATGACCCGCGGGTCGCGGCTCGGTCTCCATTCCCGCTGGTGGGCGGCCGAAGACGTTCAGAACTACTACGAACGCAACAAGATCGAAGAGCGCTGGGACACGCCGTTCGAATTCGGCGCCTGGATCTACGAGGACACCCAGGCGGAAGTCTACGAGGCGATCTCCTTCGTGGTCTCGCGCGGGGTGGATCCTGCCTTTGCGATCGAGATGCACGCCCCGCGCGACTCGATGTGGTATCCGGACCGGGCGGACCTCGAGAAGGCGGGCGTGCTGCGGCCGTGACCCGTGGTCTTCGGGCGCCGGTCTTGACGCGGGCGAAACCGCCCGGCTAGACGCCCGGGGATCAGGCGAGCCAGGAATCCGATGACCGACGAGACGAGCCCCCGGCCGGAATGGCGCAATTTCTACGGCCGCATCCACGGCAAGACGCTGCGCAAGAGCCAGAAGGGCTATCTGGCCGAAGACCTTGGCGCGCTGCGGCCGGCGGGAGTGACGCGCGAGGAGAACCCCGGGCGCCGCCCGATCGACCCGGCCATGATCTTCGGCGACACGCGCCCGGTCTGGCTGGAGATCGGCTTCGGCGGGGGTGAACACCTGGTCCACATGGCGGCGCGCCACCCTGAGGTGGGCATCATCGGGGCCGAGCCCTTCATCAACGGGGTTGCCATGCTCTTGGGCAAGATCCGTGCCGCGGGGGTGACGAACCTTGCCGTGCATCCGGGCGACGCGCGCGACCTGATGGAAGTGCTGCCGGCAGGCTCCGTCTCGAAGGCGTTCCTGAACTATCCCGATCCCTGGCCGAAGCGGCGCCACCACCGCCGGCGCTTCGTGACGCCGGAGCACCTCCTGCCGCTGGCCCGGGTGCTGCGGCCGGGGGCGGAGTTCCGGGTGGCGACCGACATCCCCGACTACGTGCGCCAGACGCTGGCGGAAGTGCCGGCGGCCGGATTCGCGCTGGTGGCCGAGGGGGGCGAGCCCTGGGAGGACTGGCGTTCCACCCGCTACGAGCAGAAGGCGCTGCGCGAGGGCCGGGTGCCCCATTACCTGACGTTCCGGCGGCTCTGACGGCGGAAGCCTCCGGTGGGGATATTTTCGCAACGAAGAAGCCGCAGGGGGCATGGACCGGACCCGGGGGCTGCGCTATCAGCGGGGCGGTTTTGCGAGAGGGAGCGATCATGTCCGGCCACGGTGAGCCCATTGCGATGACTGCCACCCGGTCCGGGCCGCTGAAGGGCCGGGCCGAGGTGCCGGGCGACAAGTCGATCTCGCACCGCGCGCTGATCCTTGGCGCGCTGTCGGTGGGCGAGACGAAGGTCACCGGCCTCTTGGAAGGGCAGGACGTGCTCGACACCGCCAAGGCGATGCGCGCCTTCGGGGCCGAGGTGACGCGCCACGGAGAAGGCCATTGGTCGGTGCATGGCGTGGGCGTGGGCGGCCTCGCCGAGCCCGAGGATGTGATCGACTGCGGCAATTCCGGCACCGGCGTCCGCCTGATCATGGGCTGCATGGCGACGAGCGCGATCGCCGCGACCTTCACGGGAGACGCATCCTTGCGGAAGCGGCCGATGGGCCGGGTGACCGACCCGCTCGCGCTTTTCGGTGCCCGTGCCTGGGGGCGGCAGGGCGGGCGGCTGCCGATGACGGTTGTCGGCGCGGCCGATCCGGTGCCGGTGCGCTACACCGTGCCGGTGCCTTCGGCGCAGGTGAAGTCGGCGGTGCTCCTGGCCGGGCTCAATGCCCCCGGCCGGACCGTGGTGATCGAACGGGAGCCGACGCGCGACCATTCCGAACGGATGCTGCGCGGCTTCGGCGCGGAGCTGAGCGTGGAGGACACCGTCGAGGGGCGCGTCATCACCCTGACCGGCCAGCCGGAACTTCGGCCGCTGACCGTGGCGGTGCCGCGCGACCCGTCCTCGGCCGCCTTCCCGGTCTGCGCGGCGCTGATCGTCGAAGGCTCCGACATCCTGGTGCCCGGCGTCAGCCAGAACCCGACGCGGAACGGTCTTTACCTGACGCTGGTGGAGATGGGTGCCGACATCGCCTTCGAGAGCCCCCGCGAGGAGGGCGGCGAGCCGGTCGCCGACCTGCGGGTGCGGGCCTCAAGCCTGAAGGGGATCGAGGTGCCGGAGGATCGTGCGGCGAGCATGATCGACGAATACCCGATCCTCTCGGTCGTGGCGGCCTTTGCCGAAGGCGCCACGGTGATGCGCGGGGTCAGGGAGCTGCGGGTCAAGGAAAGCGACCGGATCGACGCGATGGCGCGGGGCCTCGAATCCTGTGGCGTGCGCGTCGAGGAGGAGGAGGATGTGCTCATCGTCCACGGCATGGGGCCGGGCGGTGTGCCGGGAGGGGCAGTGGCGAAGACCCATCTGGACCACCGGATCGCCATGAGCTTCCTCGTGCTCGGCCTGGCATCACAGCGGCCCGTCACCGTCGACGACGGCTCGCCCATCGCCACCTCGTTCCCGGCCTTCGAAGGGCTGATGGCGGGGCTCGGCGCCGACATCGCGCGGACGGCGCCGTGATCTTCACGGTGGCGATCGACGGACCGGCGGCGGCGGGGAAGGGGACGATCGCCCGCGCCGTGGCGGACCGCTTCGGCTTTGCCCATCTCGACACCGGGCTTCTCTATCGCGCGGTCGGCGCCAAGGCCGGCGATCCGGTGGCGGCGGCGCGGGGCCTGACCGAGGCCGATCTGGGGCGCGGCGACCTGAGGACACTCGCGGCCGGGCAGGCCGCGAGCCGCGTCGCGGTCATCCCCGAGGTGCGCGCGGCACTTCTCGACTTCCAGCGCCGCTTCGCCCGGCGCCAGGGCGGTGCGGTGCTCGACGGGCGCGACATCGGCACCGTGATCTGCCCGGAGGCGGAGGTGAAGCTTTACGTCACGGCGAGCCCCGAGGTGCGGGCCCATCGCCGCTGGCTGGAAGTGGGGGGCGACGAAGCGCAGGTGCTGGCCGAAGTGATCGAGCGCGACAAGCGTGATGCGCGCCGGGCCACCGCGCCGCTCAGGCCCGCGGCGGATGCGCTCTTGCTTGACACGACGGAACTGACTATAGAGGCGGCCGTCCACAAGGCGATCGCAGCCATAGAACAACGGATCGGGCAGGGTCGGGCGTGAAGCACCGGCCCTTTGTCGTTGTCCGGGGCAATGGCCGGATGGGCATGCAACGAAAGACCGGCGGAGCCAACCGCATGGCCTGTGAAACACACGAAAGGAACTGTGACTGAATGTGCGCTAAAGCGACGATGGAGGAATTCGAAGCCCTCCTCAAGGAAAGCTTCGAGATCGACACGCCCGACGAAGGGTCTGTCGTCAAGGGCAAGGTCATCGCCATCGAGGCGGGCCAGGCCATCATCGACGTCGGCTACAAGATGGAAGGCCGCGTCGATCTGAAGGAATTCGCCAATCCCGGCGAACAGCCCGACATCGCCATCGGCGATGAGGTCGAGGTCTATCTCGACCGGGTGGAGAACGTCCGCGGCGAGGCCGTGCTGTCGCGCGAGAAGGCGCGGCGCGAGGAAGCCTGGGACCGTCTCGAGAAGGCCTATGCCAGCGAAGAGCGCGTCGACGGCGCCATCTTCGGCCGCGTCAAGGGTGGCTTCACTGTCGATCTCGGCGGCGCCGTGGCCTTCCTGCCGGGCAGCCAGGTCGATGTGCGGCCGGTGCGCGACGCGGGCCCGCTCATGGGTCTCAAGCAGCCGTTCCAGATCCTCAAGATGGACCGTCGCCGCGGCAACATCGTGGTGTCGCGCCGCGCGATCCTCGAGGAAAGCCGCGCCGAGCAGCGCGCCGAGGTCATCGGTAACCTCTACGAGGGCCAGGTGGTCGACGGCGTGGTCAAGAACATCACCGAATACGGTGCCTTCGTCGATCTCGGCGGGGTGGACGGCCTCCTGCATGTCACCGACATGGCGTGGCGCCGGGTGAACCACCCGTCGGAGATCCTGAACATCGGCGAGACCGTGAAGGTCCAGGTGATCAAGATCAACAAGGAGACCCACCGCATCTCGCTCGGCATGAAGCAGCTTCAGTCCGACCCGTGGGATTCGGTCGAGGCGAAGTTCCCGCTGGGCTCGGTCCACAAGGGCCGCGTCACCAACATCACCGACTACGGCGCCTTCGTGGAGCTGGAGCCGGGGGTGGAGGGGCTCGTCCACGTCTCGGAAATGTCCTGGACCAAGAAGAACGTCCATCCCGGCAAGATCGTCTCGACCAGCCAGGAAGTCGACGTCATGGTGCTGGAGATCGACCAGTCCAAGCGCCGCGTGTCGCTCGGCCTGAAGCAGACCATGCGCAACCCGTGGGAAGTCTTTGCCGAAACCCACCCGGTCGGCACTGTTATCGAGGGCGAGGTCAAGAACATCACCGAGTTCGGTCTGTTCGTCGGCCTCGACAACGACATCGACGGCATGGTTCACCTCTCCGACCTCAGCTGGGACAAGCGCGGCGAGGAGGCGATCCAGTCCTACCGCAAGGGCGACGTGGTCAAGGCCGCCGTCACCGAGGTCGATGTCGAGAAGGAGCGCATCTCGCTCTCGATCAAGGGGCTTGACGCCGACACCTTCTCGGATGCGGTCGACGGGGTGAAGCGCGGCTCGGTCATCACCGTGACCGTGACGGCAATCGAGGACGGTGGCATCGAGGTGGACTACAACGGCATGAAGTCGTTCATCCGCCGCTCCGACCTCGCCCGCGACCGGGCCGACCAGCGGCCCGAGCGTTTCCAGGTGGGCGACCACGTGGACGTGCGCGTGACCAACGTCGATTCGAAGACCCGCAAGCTGGGCCTGTCGATCAAGGCGCGCGAGATCGCGGAAGAGAAGGAAGCCGTGGAGCAGTATGGCTCGTCCGACTCGGGCGCCTCGCTTGGCGACATCCTCGGCGCCGCGCTCAAGGGCACCAACCGCTGAGGCCGCGCCGCGGCATCGCGCGGCCCCGCTCCGGCGGGGCCGTTTGCGTTTGCCGAATCGCCCCCGACGGGATCGGGGCGCAGGGGCCCAACCGGCCGCGACAGCGCCGGATGCTGCGCCGCAGTGTCGTCCGAACCCGGCGAAGGTGGCCCCGGAATCGGCGCAGCCGGGCAGAATTCGTTGCTATTCCAATGGGTTTCCTGTTTCTCGCCGGGCCGATTGCGCCTATAGTCGGCGCACACAAGAAAGCGGTCGTCATCCGGGGACGGCACGCACAGGGGGGCTCCGAATGATCCGGTCCGAACTCATCCAGAAGATCGCCGACGAGAATCCGCAT
>JAUQYA010000037.1 GCA_030837785.1 Albidovulum sp. | reverse complement strand
GCCCTTCTGCTGGAAGGCCGGGAAGCCCGAGAAATAGACCAGCGTCGTGGCATGGAAGAGGAAGATCGCCTCGTTGGTGTAGGCCGGCCAGGCAAGCCGCATCATCGTCGGCCACATCACCCGCCGGAACCGCGACCAGCCCGACATGCCATAGGCATCCGCCGCCTCGATGTCGCCCCTGGGGATCGAGCGCAGCGCGCCGTAGAATATCTCGCCCGAATAGGCCGCGGTGTTGAGGCAAAGGACGATCAGCGCGCCGAGCCAGGCCTTCGACAGCCATGAGGTTTCCACGGTGATCGTGGTGAACCCGAGCGGAATGTCCCAGCCCATCCGCGGGATCAGCACGAAGGCCTCGTAGGCAAGGAAGAACTGGATGAAGAGGGGCGAGCCGCGGAAGACGAAGATGAACCATTCGGCCGGTTTGCGCGCCCAGGGGTTGGCGCTTGCCTTGGCCACCGCCAGCGCATTGGCGAGGAAGAACCCGATGAAGAGCGCGAGCGCACCGTAGTAGAGGTTCCAGATCAGCCCCGAGCCGATCAGGGTGAAATGCTCGCAAAGCGTCATCTCGCCCTTCGGCAGGAGCCGCTCGCCGATTCCGACGGAGCGCAGCGCATAGTCCTGGATCGTCTGCAGACAACTCATCGCGCCGCCTTCCGCTGCATCTCGCCGCCGAGCGTGGCCTGGCCGTGGCTGAGCCGCGCCGTGACCCGCCCGAGCACGCTTTCCGACACCCGCGTCATGACGAGGTAGAAGAGGAGAAGCGCGAGGAAATACCAGACCCGCCAGTCGGGATGGGGATAGGCGAAGGCCTGCGTCTTCGATCCGCCAAGGTCGCGCGCCCAGTAGACGATGTCCTCGACGCCCAGAAGGAACAGGAGCGGCGTGGCCTTGATCAGGATCATCCAGAGGTTGGAAAGCCCCGGCAGGGCGTAGATCCACATCTGCGGCACGAGGATGCGCCAGAACGTCTGGCGGTGCGACATGCCGTAGGCCTCGGCCGTCTCCATCTGCGCCCGCGGCACCGCCCGCATCGCGCCATAGATGACGTTGGCCGCGAAGGCCCCGAAGACGATGGCGAAGGCCAGGACGGCAAGGGTGAAGCCATAGACCTCATGCACCGACTGCGGGCTGCTCGACAAGGGCAGCTTCGCCTCGGGGCAGACGATGAAGTCGTTGCCCTGCCAGATCGGCTTGTCCCAGCCGGGGCATTTCACCTTGTGCCGCAGGAATTCGAACCCCTGGTCGAGCGCGATCGGCACGAAGAGGAAGAAGATGATGTCGGGCACGCCCCGCACCATCGCGGTGTAGCCGCGGCCCAGAAGGCTGAGCGGCAGGAAATGCGATCGCGCCGCCATCGCGCCGCCGAAGCCGAAGGCAAGCGCCACCGGTGCGGTGACGGCAAGCAGAAGCAGCACGGTGCCGAAGGAGGCGTAGAACAGCAGGTGCTTGCCCGAGGTCAGGTAGCAGGCGAGCCAGGTCAGGCCCTCGATCGACTTGGGATCGGCGCAGAATGCGAACATGGGGAAAAGGGGGGCGGGCCGCGCCGGGCCCGCCCCGGTCCGCTCAGAACACGAGCGCTTCTTCGCCGAACCACTTCTTGATCAGCGTGTTCAGCGTGCCGTCTTCCTTCATCGAGGTGATCGCCGCGTCGATCTTGCCCTTCAGCTCGGTATCGCTTTCGCGCAGCCCCATGCCGACGCCGCCGCCGATCTGGACCTGGTCGACGACGACAAGCTCGCCGTTCGATTCATTGACCGCCGGCAGCAGGTAGTCCTTGTCGGCGAGAACCACGTCGGCTTCGCCGTTGCGCACCGCCGCGATGGTCTCGTCGGGCGTGGGGTATTCCAGAAGCGTCGCGCCGGATTCCGCGACATAGGCGGCCTGGATCGTCGCGGTCTGTGCCGAAACCACGCCCTTGATGTTGGCCTCGGCCGAAAGCCCGACGTAGAGCGAGGCCGCGGGCGGGATGTATTCCTGGGTGAAGTCGATGACCTGGTCGCGTTCGTCGGTGATCGACATGCCGGCGATGATCACGTCGTAGTTGCCCGAGACGAGGTTGGGGATGATCGAATCCCATTCGTTGGTGACCCATTCGCAGGTCAGCGCGGCGCGCTTGCAGACCTCGTCGCCGACGGCGCGGTCAAAGCCGTCGACCTCGCCCTTGTCGTTGATGAAGTTGTAGGGAGGATAGGCGCCCTCGGTGCCGAGACGCACGGTCTGGGCCGAGGCAAGGCCTGCGGACAGCGCGAGGGCTGCGGCGGACAGGATGAACTTGTTCATTCGGATACTCCCGGTTGGTTTGGGTTGCTTGATCGGTCAGGCCGCAACGGTCGCGCTCAGGAACTGTTGCAGGCGTTCGGTCTTCGGCGCGCCGAAAAGGCGGTCCGGCGGACCCTCCTCCTCGATCCGGCCAAGATGCAGGAAGATAACATGATCGGACACGTCGGCGGCAAGCCGCATGTCGTGGGTGACGAGGATCATCGTGCGCCCCTCCTCGGCAAGCGCCTTGATGACCTTCACCACCTCCTGCTCCAGCTCGGGGTCGAGCGCCGAGGTCGGTTCGTCGAAAAGAAGTGCGGTCGGCTCCATGCAGAGCGCGCGGGCGATGGCGGCGCGCTGCTGCTGGCCGCCGGAAAGCTGCGCGGGCCAGGCGTCGCACTTGTCGCCGATGCCGACCTTGTCGAGGTACTTGCGGGCGGCGGCCTCGACCTCGGCCCGGTCGCGCTTCAGCACCGTCAGCGGCGCCTCCATGACGTTCTGGAGGATCGTCATGTGCGACCAGAGATTGAACTGCTGGAACACCATCGAGAGGTTGGTGCGGATGCGGATGACCTGCGCCCGGTCGGCCGGATGGCGGTTCAGCCCCTCGCCGCGCCAGTGCACCTTCTCGCCCTTGAAGATCACCTCGCCCTGCTGGCTGTCCTCGAGGAGGTTGCAGCAGCGCAAGAGCGTCGACTTGCCCGACCCCGACGAGCCGATCAGCGACACGACCTCGCCCCGGCGCGCTGCGAGCGAGACGCCCTTGAGCACCTCGAGCTGGCCGTAGGCCTTGTGCAGGTTGCGGATTTCGATGACCGGCGTGTCGGCGTCTGTCATGTGGCAATGTCCCCCCGGCAACCGAATAGGGAGGATAATTCGCCGATTTACAATGCGCTTTTTGTGTCGCCACCGGCGAAATCGCCGGCAAAATGATCAGTTCACCGGCACATCCTGCGAAGGTGGCGGTGGCGTCGGCACGGCGAGATAGGCTTCGGCGGGAATCCCGACGACCCCCCGCAGCCCGAGCGCGACGCGGTCCGCGGCAGTCAGCGCGGCGATCGCGGCGGCGGTGGCGCGGGCAAGGGGCGCGGGGTCGCGGCCCAGCGCGGTGATCAGCGGCAGCCCGGGCGTCGGATCGGTATGGCCGAGGACGCGGAGCCTTTCGGCGATGCCGGGGCGGTGCGCGGTCAGGAGCCGCCAGCTCACCGCGTCGATGGCGGCGATGTCGGCGCGGCCCTCGGCCACGGCGCGGGCGCTGTCGACATGGGCGCCGGTGTGCAGCGTGCGGGTGAAGCGGCCCCCGTGGCTGCCCCCGTGGCGGGCCATGTGGTTCTGCGGCGCGGCCCAGCCCGACTGGCTGTCGTGGCCGTTGAAGGCGAGCGTGCGGTCGAGGAAATCGGGGGCGTCGCCGGGCTCCTCGGCGCGGGCGACGAGGACGGAATAGTAAAGACCCGGCGGCGCATCGGGCAGGCCGTAGTCGGGCGTCGCGACCAGCGTGACGCGGCCGTGCAGCCGGGTGCGGTAGGGCATGCCGCAGGTCTGCGCCAGAAGCAGGTCGGGGCTTTCCCAGACATCCCAGAGCGGGATGTCGCGGGTCAGCGCCTCCGGTGCGGCGAGACCCTCGCCGGCCAGCGCCTCGCGGATCAGCGACCAGAGCCGGTCGTGTTCGCCGCGCACCTCCGGCCAGTCATACATGGCGAGGCTCGCAATCATTTCTTAGCGTTCTCAACGGTCTGGCGGGCCAGGGCGCGGTCGCGGTCGTTGATGCCGAGAAGATCGGCGGTGACGCGGATCAGCGCATCCTCGCGGCCGTCGCGCGCGCCGTCCGACAACGCCACCGACCACATCGCCTCCATCAGGCTCATCCGGTCCTCGTAGGGCACTGCGTCCTTCAGCGCGCGGGTGAAGCGCACGGTGTCGGGCGCCTCGGCCTCGATCGCCTCGGCCTCGGCCCTGAGCTTCGCGGCCTCGAACGGGGAGAGGTCGTAGCGCCCGGACAGGACGCGGTCGATGCGCAGGCGCTCTGCCTCTTCGTAGTGTTCGTCGGCCCGGGCGACGCGCACGAGGAGCGCGGCGAGCGCCAGTTGCGCGTCCGGTGCGGCCAGCCGGCCCGGCCCGGGTGCGAGAAGCGAGGTGAGGAGCCGCGAGATCATGGAGGAGATATAGGCGGATCGGCCGGCGGTGCAAAGCCCGGGCTGCCCGCGTCGGCTTCGCGTCGGACCTGCGTCGGACATCCGTCGGTTTTCCGTCCCGACAGGGCGCGCGGGGCGTTAACGGTCTGTCAGGGCGCGGCGGCGGGGGTCAGCCCTGCCGGATCGCCAGCCCCAACCCCATCCATCGCACCGGGTTGTGCGCGAATTCGAGCACCATGTGGTCGCTGACCAGCGCGGCCTTGACCTCGTTCCATGCGCGCACGACGCCGCCTTCCTTCGCGTCGTATTCGTGGGCGTGGATGTCGTGGAAGGCGACGGCCTTGCGGGCATGGCGGCCGACGTTCAGCCAGTCGTTCTTTACACCCCGGTAGGAATGGTCGGCGTCGATGAAGACGAAGTCGTATTCCTGGCCGACGCAGTGGTGCGAGGTGGCGGGCACCATCTTGCGCAGGTTCAGGCGCTTGGCGAAGGCGTCGAAGCCGATCAGCTTGTCCTCGATGTCGACCATCACGTACTCGACATCCGGGTTGGCGCGCTGCAGCACGGCGCAGATGAGATAGGAGCTTGCGCCCGAGAACACGCCGATCTCCACCGCCGTGCGGATGTCGAGCCGTGCCAGGTGGACGAGGAAATCGGCGAACTCCGTCGGGATCTGCATCAGGCCGAAGGTGCTGGTGTTCTGGTGGCGGATCCAGCCCGCCATGTTCTTCCACGGATTGCGACCGATGCCGAACTCGAGCACCTTGCCGAGGATGAACTGGCGCGAGGCGAATTCGGCGTCGGTCGAGGACAGGATGGCGTCGACGACCGCCAGCCCCTTCTCGATGTCGCGCTTCCGCGCCTCGCGCTCGCCCGCCTTCGACGCCTCGGCAATCGCCGTGGAGAGCTTGTCCTTCGCCTCGATGTCCATCATCCGCCTCGAAATCCTGCCAACATGACTTGTGGAACTGCGCCGGGCTTGTGCCACCAAAGGTGGAGCCTGTCGAGGCTCGATCTGCCTGCCGCGCGAACCGGGCGGGCGGCGGGGGATGGGCGGGGCGCAGCGGCTGCCGCCCGACCCGCATCCGACCCGGCAGGGCGCGCGGGCAGTTGGGGGTTTGGTGAGGGGGAGGGCCGAACGGGAATGGCCCGGTGGGCCTTTCCCCGGTCCGATTGCCCGGAGACGCAAGCCGGAGGGCAAGGGGTTCTCCGGTTGCGCCGTGGGTCAGTAATCGGGGCGCGGCTGCCTGGGCGGGCGCGGAAACGCGCCTGCCGGGGGCAGGCAGGCGCGACCCGATTTGTCGCAGGACAAATCGGGTGGAAGGGGGGAGGGTGCGTGATTTCACGCACCGTTGGTGGGGCGATTGGGGCGTGCGAGCACGCACACTACGGCGCGCTGCGAACCTTATTCTGGTGCTTCCAAACTTCGAATATCCAGGCCTTTGCCGGCCAAGAATTCAAGTGTTCCGTGTCGGGCGTGAGCTGCGACGATGCTCACCATCTTTTCTTCCCCGCGCATTCTCCTCTCAATGAGCGCGTAGTAGTCTCTCATCGCGTACCAAATATTCTTGGGCGCGATGCGATCATCTCTTTTGCCGTGATCATAGACGGAAAGAAGGAAAACATCCGTTGGATGCGATCGGGCGATTCCGTCGTATTCGCGCTTGTCGATGTCTCTGCCGCGCTGGACAATCCGTGCTTCGTATCCGTCTGGGCCAATGAAATGAAATTTTAGCTGCTTTGCAAAAAAGGTATTCTTGGCTCCACGCCTCAGTTCGAGGGAGTCACGTCCGTCGGGTTTTTCCAAGAAACTGAATATGTGGTGGATCTCGGATGGGGACAGTTTATGCCAAAAGGGTTGGCGCACAACGTAGCGCCGCCGCAGTTCAGCAGAATGTTCCTCAAGACTGCTTCTTGACTGATGGTAATCCGAGTGAAGGATGGAATATCCGATCTCCCAACTCGTTTGCGGCCGATAGCCACAATGGCTACATGGCACCAGAACGCCATGACCAAGTTCTCCGCAAACGACGCAAGTCTTGATGGTCATGTGTCTGACGCCTTTGCTACGAAACTGCTATTTCACTTCGGATTTGGGGGACGATCAACACCAACTGGACAAAAGTCTTCAAACTTGGAATTCAGTTTCCCCCCTTCAAACCAGCCTTTCCACCTCCTTCGCCGCCCGCACGAAATCCGCAAACAGCGGATGCGGCGCGAAGGGTTTCGACTTCAGTTCCGGGTGGTACTGCACCCCGATGAACCAGGGGTGGTCCTGCCACTCCACGATCTCCGGCAGCCGGCCGTCGGGCGACATGCCGGAGAACACCAGCCCGCAGCTTTCCAGCCTCTCGCGATACTTGGTGTCCACCTCGTAGCGGTGGCGGTGGCGTTCCTCGATCTCGGTCGTGCCGTAGACCCCGGCGACCTTCGAACCCGCCTTCAGATGCGCGGTATAGGCACCGAGCCGCATCGTGCCGCCCTTGTCGTCGGCGGCGCTGCGGCTGACCATGTGGTTGCCCTGCACCCATTCCTTGAGGTGATAGACGACGGGCTCGAACCGCTTCTCGCCCTTCTCGTGGTCGAATTCCTCGGACCCGGCCTTCGCCATTCCGGCCACGTTCCGCGCCGCCTCGATCACCGCCATCTGCATGCCGAGGCAGATGCCGAGGTAGGGGATCCGCTTTTCGCGGGCGAAGCGGGCGGCCTTGATCTTTCCTTCCGTGCCCCTCTCGCCGAAGCCGCCGGGGACGAGGATGGCGTGGAAGTTCTCCAGATACGGCGCGGGGTCCTCGCGTTCGAAGATCTCTGAGTCGATCCATTCGGCCTTGACCCGCGTGCGGTTGGCCATGCCGCCGTGGGTCAGCGCCTCGGCGATCGACTTGTAGGCGTCCTCGAGCTGGGTGTACTTGCCGACGATGGCCACGCGCACCTCGCCCTCGGCATGGGTCAGCCGGTCCATCACGTCTTCCCAGCGCTCGAGGTTCGGCCGCGGCGCCGGCGAGATGCCGAAGGCGTCGAGCACCGCCTGGTCGAGCCCGGCGCGGTGATAGGCGAGCGGCGCCTCGTAGATCGAATTGAGGTCATAGGCGGGGATCACGCTGTCGGGCCGCACGTTGCAGAAGAGCGCGATCTTGGCGCGTTCCTTTTCCGGGATCGGGTGTTCGGAGCGGCAGACCAGCACATCCGGTTGCAGGCCGATGGAGCGCAGTTCCTTCACCGAATGCTGGGTGGGCTTGGTCTTGAGTTCCCCGGACGCGGCGAGATAGGGCAGGAGCGTGAGATGCATGAAGATGCACTGGCCGCGCGGGCGTTCCTGGGCGAACTGGCGGATCGCCTCGAAGAACGGCAGGCCCTCGATGTCGCCCACGGTGCCGCCGATCTCGCACAGCATGAAATCGACCTCGTCGTCGCCGATGCGGATG
>JAUQYA010000036.1 GCA_030837785.1 Albidovulum sp. | reverse complement strand
GATCATCTGCGGCGTGGGTTCCGACGAGATCATCGGCCTTCTCTGCCACGCCTATGCCGGGCCGGGCGACGAGGTCGTGTTCACCGAGCACGGCTTCCTGATGTATCGCATCTACACCCAGGCGACGGGGGCCACGCCGGTCTCGGTGAAGGAACGCGAGCGGACCACGGACGTGGACGCAATCCTTGCCGCCTGCGGTCCCGCGACGCGGCTCGTCTTCCTTGCCAACCCCAACAACCCGACCGGCACGATGATCGGCCTGGCCGAGATCGAGCGGCTGGCGAAGGGTCTGCCGGGCGGGGCGATCCTGGTCCTCGACGGCGCCTATGCCGAATATGTCGAGGGCTACGACGGCGGGGCCGAGCTTGCCACGCGGCTGCCGAACGTCTTCATGACCCGGACCTTTTCCAAGATCTACGGGCTCGGCGGGCTCAGGATCGGCTGGGGCTACGGGCCGAAGGCGATCATCGACGTCCTGAACCGCATCCGTGGCCCCTTCAACCTTTCGACCGCGCAGATGGACGCCGCAGAGACGGCCGTGCGCGACCGCGACCATGTCGACCGTTGCCGCGTCGAGAATGTGCGGATGCGCGCCTGGCTTGCCGAGGCGCTGGCGGAAAAGGGCGTGCCGTCAGATACATCGACGGCAAACTTCATCCTCGCGCGGTTCGCCGACGAGACCGAGGCGGTGGCCTGCGACACCTTCCTGCAATCCCAGGGCCTGATCGTGCGGCGCGTCGCCGGCTACGGGCTGCCCAACTGCCTGAGGATCACCGTGGGCGACGAAGCCTCCTGCCGCCGGGTCGCCCATGCCATCGGCCAGTTCAAGGCGCAGCGATGACGGAGCGGATCTATGGCCGCGTCGCGCTGATCGGGCTCGGGCTTATCGCCTCGTCGATGGGCCACGCGATCAAGCGGTTCGGGCTTGCCGACACGGTCGTCGGCCATGCCAGGACCGAAGCCACGCGCGCCGCCGCGCTGGAGGTCGGTTTCTGCGACGCGGTCTTCGCCACCGCGGCCGAGGCGGCGGCGGGTGCCGACCTCGTCGTGCTGGCGGTGCCGGTGGGCGCGATGGGCGCCGTCGCGGCCGAGATCGGCCCGCATCTGAAACCCGGCGCGACGGTCACCGACGTCGGTTCGGTCAAGCAGGCGGTGATCGAGGCGGTGGCCCCCCGCATGCCGGCAGGCGTCCACTTCATTCCCGGCCATCCGCTGGCGGGAACGGAACATTCCGGCCCCCGTTCGGGCTTCGCCACGCTCTTCGAGAACCGCTGGTGCCTGCTCACCCCCGGCGGGGCAGAGCCGGCCGCCGTCGCGCGGCTCCGCGCGCTCTGGCGGGGCATGGGCGCCAACGTCGAGGAGATGGACGCGGCCCACCACGACCTCGTGCTGGCCGTCACCAGCCACACGCCCCACCTCATCGCCTACACGATGGTCGGCGTGGCCGATCACCTCCGCCGTGTCACCGAAAGCGAGGTCATCAAGTATTCGGCGGCGGGTTTCCGCGACTTCACGCGGATTGCCGCCTCCGACCCGACGATGTGGCGCGACGTGTTCTTGACGAACCGGGAGGCGACGCTGGATATTCTCGGTCGCTTCACCGAAGAACTCTTCATGTTGCAACGCGCGATCCGGATGGGGGATGGAGAGATGCTGTTCGACTATTTCACCCGCACGCGGGCGATCCGCCGCGGCATCATCGAGGCGGGTCAGGACACCGCCGCGCCCGACTTCGGCCGCACCAAGGCGCCGGGCGCATGAGGTCGCGGGTTCTCGCCGCAATCGGGTTCTCTCTGGCGGCAGGTGCCGCGCTGGCGGCGCCGATGGCCGAAAGCCTCCGGCCCCTGTCCCGGCCGGCGTCCCGCCCGGCCGGTTTCACCGCCGAAATCGCTGATGCCGGTGCGCCGCACCTGCGTCCCCGGCCGCGTCCGGAGGCGCCCGCGCCAGAGGTGATGCGCGCCGCTCTCGGCCCGGGGTTCGCGCTCGTGCTGCCCGCGGCCTTGCCGGACCTGCGGCCCGCGCCGCGCCCCGCCGGGATTGCCGCCCGCAAGGCGCCGCTGCTCGCGGCGCTCCCGGCGGCGCCGGGGGCCTCGCCGCGGCCCGAGGCGCGACAGGTCGCGCGTCAGGCCACCCGCCGCATCCCCCTGATCGGCGGCGGGCCCGAGGTGATCCAGACGGCCGCCTTCCGCGCCCCGCAGGCGACCGGCCCGGTCACCAGCCGCAAGGGCACGGTCTGCGGCGATCCGGCGATCGTCGGCAAGTCGATCCCGCCGATCCTGGCCAAGACGAAGGGCTGCGGTCTGGACGAGGGCGTCAGCGTGACCTCGGTGGCGGGCGTGGCGCTGAGCCAGCCCGCGAGCATCGACTGCGCCACCGCGCGGTCGCTGAAGGACTGGGTGGAGGGCGGCGTGAAGCCGGCGGTCGGCCGCAAGGGCGGCGGCGTCGTGGCGCTTCAGGTCGCCACGAGCTATTCCTGCCGGCCGCGCAACAACCAGAAGGGCGCGAAGATCAGCGAGCATGGCCGCGGCCGGGCGGTCGACATCGCCGCGATCCTGCTTGCCGACGGCACCGCGGTGACGGTGGCGAAAGGCTGGGGGACGAAATCCGCCGGCAAGACGCTCGCGGCAATGCGCAAGGCAGCCTGCGGCCCCTTCAACACCGTGCTCGGCCCCGGCTCCGACCCGTTCCACGGCGACCACTTCCACCTCGATACCGCGCGCGGCCGCGGCCCCTACTGCCGCTGAGCCCGCTCAGAACCGCGGCGCGGGGCCGAGCGGGATCGGGCCGAGGCTCATCTGCCCGCCTGCGAAGACGAGCGCCAGCGTCAGCACCTCGGTATCCCCCCCCATCCGGGCGAGGCCTTCGATCGCGCGTTCGACCGTCGGCGCGGTTTCCGGCCGGATGCGCCCGAGCGCGACGCCAAGCCTCAGCACCGCCCGCCAGTTCCTGAGGCTCAGCTCGACCCGCCCCTCGGGCACGCCCTCGGCCGAAAGCGCGACGGCGCCGTGCCCCGAGAGCCCGGCCGGCCCCCAGTCGAGCGCCAGCGCGGTGATCTCGGCCGAGCGGATGCGCAGGCCCTCGGCCGCCGCGAAGCGGTCGAGCGGCCGGTCGAGACCGAGCGTGGCGTCGAGGTAAAGCCGCTCGCCCCGCGCCGGCAGGGCGCCGCCCGCCGTCACCACCTCGGCCGGCAGGCCGGACAGTGTCGGGCCGAGAAGCTCGATGCCGACGCGCTGGGTGGTCTCGTCCTCGCCCCGGCGCACCGCCGCCCGGACCTCGTCGACGGCAAGCCCCCAGCCGGCGTCCGACCTGAGGACAACCGCCTTGCCGACGGTCTGGGCGTGATCGAGCGGCGCCGCCGAGGCGAGGTCGAAGACCGCGCTGGCGGAAAACGCCTCCGAGGTGACGGCGACGGTCTCCTGCCCGATCCCCAGCTGCTGCTGGGACGGCAGCACGACGATCACGTGCTGCGGCCGGTAGGACAGCGCGTAAAGCCGCAGCTCCGGCGCCGACCAGCGGAAGGTGCCGTCGGCGCTGGCGACGCGCGGGGACTGAAGCGTGATGTCGAACCGAGCCGGAAACCCGGCCAGGCCGAAGGCGGTGACATCCGCCGTCCCTTCGGCGCGCATCCGGGCGATGGCGGCCTCGGCCCCGGCCCGGATCGCCCGCGACGCCACCGCCCAGTAGCCGCAGTAAAGCGCGGTCAGACCCGCGACGATCCAGAGCATGAGACGCATCGGCTCTTCCCTCGCAACCCGTGATCCGCTTTATAACGGCGCAACACGGGAAACCAGCAGGCGGACATGAACGGACTCTGGGTCTTCGGCTACGGCTCGCTCATCTGGGAGCCGGGATTTCACTGGGAGGAGCGGGTGCTTGCCCGCCTTGCGGGCTGGCATCGCAGCTTCTGCATGCGCTCGATCCACCACCGCGGCACGGCAGAGCGGCCGGGCCTCGTCCTTGCGCTCGACGCGGCCGAGGGCGCTGCCTGCCAGGGCGTGGCCTTCGCCGTCGCCGCCGAACGGGCGGCGCCGACGCTGGAGGCGCTGCGCGAACGCGAACTGATCTCGTCGGCCTACCTTGAAAGGACGCTGACCGTGTCGCTTGCCGACGGGCGGCAGGTGGAGGCGGTGACCTATGTCATCGACCCCGACCACGTGCAGTATTGCGGCGGGCTGCCGCTGGAGGAGCAGGCGCGGGCGATCCTGGAGGCGACCGGCGGGCGCGGGCCGAACCGCGACTATCTGTGGAACACCGCCGCGCACCTGCACGATCTCGGCATCGCCGACCCCGAGCTCGACTGGCTTGCAGAGCGGGTGCGGGCGCTGGCGTCTCCCGGCTTGTGAGCCCGCGTCCCGGCCCCTATTCTGGCGACGGAACCGGGGCGGGATGGCAGGGCCGATGGACAGGACGATACGCGAGGCAGAGCCCTTCTTCTCGCAGCCGGTGCGGCAGGTGGCGATGATGCTCCTCGTTCTCACGCTGGTCTGCGTGGGGGCCTATCTTGCCTACGGGCCGATCTCCTCGATCTTCTTCGCGAACCGCTGGCTGAACGGGTTGATCGTGCTGGTCTTCATCCTCGGCGTCCTGACCTGCTTCTGGCAACTGGTCGAAATGGTCCGCTCGGTGAGCTGGATCGAGGGCTTCGCCGCCCAGCGGCCGGGGCACGAGATCACCATCCCGCCGCGGCTTCTGGCGCCCCTGGCCGCGCTTCTCCGCTCCCGCGGCCCGCGGGGCGGGCAGATTTCCAGCACGTCCGCCCGCTCGATCCTCGAATCCGTCGGCACCAGGATCGACGAGGCGCGCGACATCACCCGCTATCTCACCAGCCTGCTGATCTTCCTCGGCCTGCTCGGCACGTTCTACGGGCTGGCGACCACGGTTCCGGCGGTCGTCGACACGATCCGCGCCCTTGCCCCGCAGGAGGGCGAGAGCGGCATGCAGGTCTTCGACAAGCTGATGACCGGGCTCGAACGGCAGCTCGGCGGCATGGGCACGGCGTTCTCCTCCTCGCTCCTCGGGCTTGCTGGCTCGCTTGTCGTGGGCCTCTTGGAGCTTTTTGCCGGCCACGGTCAGAACCGCTTCTACCGCGAGCTGGAGGAATGGCTGACCTCCTTCACCCGGCTTTCTTTCGCCGGCGGCGAGGGCGAGGGTGGTGGCATCGACGGCGAGGCGGTGGCAGGTATCCTTGACCACATGGCCGGGCAGGTCGACACGTTGCAGGCGCTGCTCGAGCGCAGCGACGCGGGCCGGGCGGCGGTGAACGAACGGCTGGAGGGCGTGGCGGCGGCGGTGGAGGCGCTGACCCGGCGGCTCGAGGCCGAGGCGGGACCGGACCCGCAACTCGGCCGCATCGCCGAGGGGCAGGAGAAGCTGGTCGCGCTGGTGGAAAGGAACGCCGCCGACAGCGGGATCGACGGCGGCGACGCCGAAAGCCGGATGCGCCTGAGGTCGATCGACGTGCAGATGCTGAAGCTTCTGGAAGAGGTCGCCGCCGGGCGGCAGGAAAGCATGGCCGACCTGCGCGGCGACCTTGCGGAACTGATCCGCGCCGTCCGGGCGCTCGGCCGCGCCGAAGCGGGGCGGAGGGGCTGAGATGGCGCTGTCGTCGGGCAGGGGAGGGCAACGCTTCGCCGCCAACATCTGGCCGGGCTATGTCGATGCGCTGTCGACGCTGATCCTCGTGCTGACCTTCGTCGTGACCATCTTCATGGTCGTCCAGTTTGTGCTTCGCGAACAGATCACCACCCAGGGCAGCGAGCTGGAGGCGCTCGGCGAACAGGTCGCGGGGCTGGCCGATGCGCTGGGGCTGGAACGCAGCCGCACCGCATCGCTCGGCGCCGATCTTGCCGGCGCGCGGGCCGAGGCGGAACGGCAGGCGACGCTGATCGCCAACCTGACCGCCAGCCTCGACGCGCGCAGCGCCGAGCTTGGCGATGCTGAGGCGCGGATCACCGGTTTCGAGGCGCAGGTGGCCTCTCTGCTGGCCGAACGCGACGCGGCGCGGGGCGAGGCGGCGGCGCTCGGCGAGGAACGCGACCGGCTGCTGTCGGCCGAGGAGGCGCTGAACCTCGCCGTGGCGAAGGCGCGGCAGGAGATCGACCAGCAGGCCGAGGAGGCACGGCTTGCCGCCGCCCGGCGCGAGGCGCTCGATGCGCTGATCGCCGACCTTCGGCGCCGCAATGACGAAGGCGCTGCGGCGCTGACCGCGGCCGGCACCGCGCTGGACGAGGCCGAGGCCGCAAGGCTGGCCGATGCGGCGGCGGCCGAGGCGCTGCGCGAGAAGCTGAAGACCGCCGGCGACGAACTGACGGCGATGACGCTGGCGCTGGAGGCCGAGCGCAAGCGCGCGGAGGACACCCTGACGCTTCTCGCCGCCGCCGAGGCCGCGCGGAAGGACATCGACACGCGGCTTGCCGCAGCGCTGCTGGCCGAGACCTCGACGAAGGAAGAACTCGCCGCCGCGCGGGCCGCAGCCGAGGCGGCGCGGACGGCGACGGACGCCGACCGCAGGGCGATCGAGGACGAGCTGGCGGCGGCGCTCGCCGCGCGGCTTGCCGCCGAGGACCGGTCGAAGACCGCGCTTGGCGAGGCGGAGCGGCAGCGGACGCTTCTGGCCACGGCGAACGCGCGGCTGGCCGAAGAGCAGGCGGCCTCGGCCAGCGCGGCGCGGAAGGTCACGCTTCTGAACGAACAGGTGGCAGCACTCAGGGGCCAACTCGGCGCCTTGCAGGACCTGCTCGACGCCTCGGCGGCCAAGGATGCCGATGCGAAGGTGCAGATCGAGGCGCTGGGCAGTCAGCTCAACTCGGCGCTGGCGCGCGTCGCCGCCGAGGAAAAGCGCCGCGCCGCGCTCGAGGAGGCCGAGCGGCTGCGGCTGGAGGCAGAGGCGAAGTCGCTCAAGGAACAGACGCAGGAACTGGCCCGCTACCGGTCGGAATTCTTCGGCAAGCTTTCCGAGGTGCTGGCGGGCCGCGAGGGCGTGCGTGTGGTGGGCGACCGCTTCGTCTTCTCCTCCGAAGTGCTGTTCGAGCCGGGCTCCGCCACGCTCGTCCCCGAGGGCAAGAGCCAGATCGCCGGGGTGGTGCAGACGTTGCAGGAGGTGGCCGCCGTGATCCCGCCCGAGATCGACTGGATCATCCGGGTGGACGGCCACACCGACAACGTGCCGCTCTCGGGTCAGGGCGCGTTCCGCGATAACTGGGAACTTTCGCAGGCCCGCGCGCTGTCAGTCGTGCGTTACATGCAGGACGACCTCGGCTTTCCGCCCGACCGGATGGCGGCGACCGGCTTTGGCGAATATCGCCCGGTGGCGGCGGGCGACACGCCCGAGGCCCGCGCGCAGAACCGGCGGATCGAGCTGAAGCTGACGGAGCGGTGAGGATGCCTGATCCGGCAGCGCGCCTTGCCGAGCTTCTCGCCCTCGAGACGGGGGTATGGCAGGCGCTTGTCGCGGGCGATCCCGCGGCCGACCGCGCCTTGCTGGCGGCGGATTTCCTCGGCGTCTATCCCGACGGTTTCGCCGGGCGCGACGCACATGTCGCCCAGCTTGCCGGCGGGCCGACGGTTCTGGAGTTCCGGCTGTCGGAGCCGCGTCTGGTGGCACTTGGCAGCGATCACGCGCTGCTTGCCTATCGGGCGGAATATCGCCGCGTCGGGCACACCGCCCGAGAGGCCATGTATGTCTCGTCGGTCTGGCGCCGGACGGCGGTCGGCTGGGCCAATGTCTTCAGCCAGGACACGCCGGCCGACGGCCGGGCGCTGCCCTGAGCCTGAAGGTGTGTCGGTCAGTCGTTGCGGTCGTAGATCGCGTCGAGCGCGCGGATCTTCGCCTCGGCGTCGCCGTCCACCGCGCGCAGAAGCGCGTCGATCTTCGCCTCCAGCCGCTCGTTGCCCTCGCGCGACTGGGGGGAGCCGACATGCAGCAGATAGGCGAGGCCCGCCAGCTGCCAGATCAGTTGCAGGAATTCGGACTGCCAGTTCTCCAGCGTGTCGCGGCCGGTGAGGACGATGAAATCGGCCGCCTGCGCCGCCGCGCCGTGCTCTGCCTGGTCGGCCAGATAGGCGCGCCACCCCAGCCACCAGTGGCCGGCGAGCGCGACGAGAAAGAGGATCGCGGTGACGTAGGTATAGCCGTAGCGCCGGACGCGTGAGGCGGAACCGAGCGATTCCGACCCCGCGTGGGTAAGCGAATGGGACATGGCTGATCTCCTTTCCACTCCGGAAGGAAGCCCTCCGGTCCGGAAAGGTTCCCGCGATGGAAAACCAGAACGGCCCGCCGTCAGGGCGGGCCGTTCCTATGCCGTTGCCTGGGTCAGTCCGCCGTGAGAAGCGGCGGCTTCGAGCCGGTCAGCCGCGGGCGCGAGGGCTCCTCGACGTCGAGCACGATCGCGTCGTCCTTCACCCGCACCCGCACCACGCCGCCCTTGGTCAGCTTGCCGAAGAGAAGCTCTTCCGCGAGCGGCTTCTTGATGTGCTCCTGGATCGCCCGGCCGAGGGGGCGCGCGCCCATCTTGTCGTCATAGCCCTTTTCGGCCAGCCAGTTCGCCGCCTCCGGAGAAAGTTCGATATGGACATGGCGGTCCATCAGCTGCGCCTCGAGCTGGAGGACGAACTTGTCCACCACCTGGAGGATGACCTCGCGCGACAACGGCGCGAAGGAGATCACCGCGTCGAGCCGGTTGCGGAACTCGGGCGTGAACATCCGTTCGATCGCCGCGGTGTCCTCGCCCTCGCGCCGGTCGCGGCCGAAGCCGATGGCGGCCCTGGCCATGTCGGCGGCGCCCGCGTTTGTGGTCAGGATCAGGATCACGTTGCGGAAATCGACCTGGCGGCCGTTGTGGTCGGTCAGCTTGCCGTGGTCCATCACCTGGAGGAGGATGTTGTAGACATCCGGATGCGCCTTCTCGATCTCGTCGAGCAGCAGCACGCAATGCGGGTGCTGGTCGACGCCGTCGGTCAGCATGCCGCCCTGGTCGAAGCCGACATAGCCCGGCGGCGCGCCGATCAGTCGGGAAACCGCGTGCTTCTCCATGTATTCCGACATGTCGAAGCGCAGCAGTTCCACGCCAAGGCTGTCGGCAAGCTGTTTGGCGACCTCGGTCTTGCCGACGCCGGTCGGGCCGGCGAACAGGTAGTTGCCGATCGGCTTTTCCGGCTCGCGCAGGCCGGCGCGGGCCAGCTTGATCGCCGACGACAGCGCCTCGATCGCCTTGTCCTGGCCGAAGACCACGCGCTTGAGCGTCTTTTCCAGGTCGCGCAGCACCTCGGCATCGTCCTTGGAGACGTTCCTCGGCGGGATGCGGGCGATCTTGGCCACCACCGCCTCGATCTCCTTCGGGCCGATGGTCTTGCGGCGCTTCGATTCCGCCACGAGATGCTGGGCCGCCCCGGCCTCGTCGATCACGTCGATGGCCTTGTCCGGCAGTTTCCGGTCGTGGATGTAGCGCGCCGACAGCTCCACCGCCGACTTGATCGCGTCCTGGGTGTAGCGCAGGTCGTGGTGCTTTTCGAAATAGGGCTTGAGGCCCATCAGAATCTTGATCGTGTCCTCGACCGAAGGCTCGTTGACGTCGATCTTCTGGAACCGGCGGGACAGCGCGCGGTCCTTCTCGAAATGCTGGCGGAACTCCTTGTAGGTGGTGGAGCCCATGCAGCGCAGCTTGCCGCCCTGCAACGCGGGTTTCAGCAGGTTGGAGGCATCCATCGCCCCGCCCGAGGTCGCGCCGGCGCCGATCACGGTGTGGATCTCGTCGATGAAGAGGATCGCGTCGGGGTGATCCTCCAGTTCCTTCACGACGGCCTTCAGCCGCTCCTCGAAATCGCCGCGATAGCGGGTGCCGGCGAGAAGCGCCCCCATGTCGAGCGAAAAGATCGTCGCGCCCTTCAGGATGTCGGGCGTCTCGCCCCGGACGATCTTCAGCGCGAGGCCCTCGGCGATGGCGGTCTTGCCGACGCCGGGGTCGCCCACCAGGAGCGGGTTGTTCTTGCGCCGGCGGCAGAGAACCTGGATGCAGCGCTCGATCTCGGCCTCGCGGCCGATCAGCGGGTCGATGTCGCCCTTCTTCGATTTCTGGTTGAGGTCCACGCAGTATTTGGCAAGGGCGCTTTCCTTGGCCTCGCCCTGGGCCTCGCCCGAGGACCGTTCCTCATGCTCCTGCGCGCCGGTGACGGGGCGGGTTTCGCCGAAGGAGGGATCCTTCGCGACGCCGTGGGCGATGAAGTTGACCGCGTCGTAGCGGGTCATGTCCTGTTCCTGCAGGAAATAGGCCGCGTTCGATTCCCGTTCGGCGAAGATCGCGACGAGGACATTGGCGCCGGTCACTTCCGTCCGGCCCGAGGACTGGACATGGATCGCGGCGCGCTGGATCACGCGCTGGAAGGCGGCGGTCGGCACCGCCTCCGATCCCTCGACATCGGTGACGAGGGTCGACAGGTCGTCGTCGATGAAGTCGACGAGCGTCTTCTTCAACTCGTCGATGTCCACCGAGCAGGCTCGCATGACCTTGGCCGCTTCGGGCTCATCGGTGAGGGCGAGCAGAAGGTGTTCGAGCGTGGCCAGCTCGTGCCGGCGCGCGTTGGCGAGGGCGAGCGCGGCGTGGATCGCCTGTTCGAGCGTGTTCGAGAATGACGGCACCTTCGTGCTCCTTTCCTGTCGGCAGGCCGGGCACAAGGCCCGAGGCCTACCATCGCCTCATACCTTTAAACTTCGGTGGAAATCGGGCAGCTTCAAGTGTTTTCTGGAACATTTCGGCCAAGGCTTCGCCTTTGGCACAAAATGTGATCGGTTGGGCTGCCGGGCGGGAGGGATGTTGAAAACCTGACAGGGCGCGCAACGTCCCTGCCTCGGTGCATCAGATGGAGCGCCGCCCCCCGTCCGTCAAGGGCAGCGCCGGGGCCCGGGGTCAGAAGCGGTCCTTGGCCTGCCGGATCGCGGCGAAGACCTCGGCGTCGGAGGCGCCCTCGAGCCCCATCGCGCGCCTGACCTCGGGCCGGCCGGCGCGCAGGAACGGGTTGGTCGCAAGTTCCTCGGCCAGGCGCGAGGGCACCGTCGGCAGCCCCGCGGCCCGGGCCCGGGCGATGGCCTCGGCGCGCGCCTGGAGGGCGGCGTTGCCGGGTTCGATCGTCAGCGCGAAGCGGGCGTTCGCCTGGGTGTATTCGTGGCCCGAACAGACCAGCGTGTCGGCGGGCAGTGCCGCCAGCTTCGAGAGCGAGGCCCACATCTGCGCCATCGTGCCCTCGAACACCCGCCCGCAGCCGAGCGCCATCAGGCTGTCGCCGGTGAAGACCGCGGCCGATCCGGGGAAGTGGTAGGCGACATGGCCGACGGTGTGGCCCGAGACGTCGATCACCTTTCCCTCCTCCATGCCGAGGCGGATGGTATCGCCTTCGGCCACCGTCTCGTCGAGGCGCGGCAGGCGGTGGGCATCGGCGGCCGCGCCGATCACGCGCGCGCCGGTGGCGGCAGCCAGCGCCTTCAGCCCGGCGATGTGGTCGTCGTGGTGGTGGGTGATCAGGATGTGGCTGGCCTTCCAGCCCTGGCGGGCCAGCGCATTCAGGATCGGTGCCGCCGCCGGTACGTCGACCACCGCGGTGGCGCCGGTGGCCGCGTCGTGCGCGAGGAAGGCGTAGTTGTCCTTCAGGCAGGGGACGGTGACGATTTCGAGCGGCATGGCAATTCGCGTCCGTTTCCGTATGCTGGCGCCTGACTTTGCCCAAGGACGCCTGCGCGCGCAATGTATCTCGACGTTCTCGACCTGCGGAACTTCTACTACCGCACGCAGCTCGGCCGCGTCGCCCAGAAGGCGATCCGCGACAAGGTCACCGCCCTCTGGCCGCCCGCCAAGGGCGAGACCGTCGCCGGCTTCGGCTTCGCGGTGCCGCTCCTCAGGCCCTATCTCGATCCGGCACGCCGCGTGATCGGGCTGATGCCCGGGCCGCAGGGGGTGATGCCCTGGCCCGCCGGCATGGACAATGTCTCGGTCCTTTGCGAGGAGACGCAGTGGCCGATCGAGACCGGCATGGTCGACCGTCTCGTCGTCCTCCACGGGCTCGAGACTTCCGAGAATCCGACCGCGCTGCTTGACGAATGCTGGCGCGTGCTCGGCCCGGGCGGCCGCGCGCTCTTCGTCGTGCCGAACCGTTCCGGCCTCTGGTCGCGCTCCGACGCCACGCCCTTCGGCTATGGCCGGCCCTATTCGATGCGCCAGCTCGACGCCCAGCTCCGCCGTCATTCCTTCGCCGCCGAGCGCCAGCTTTCCGCGCTCTTCGCCCCACCCAGCTCGCGCCGGTTCTGGCTCAGGACCGCGCCGGCCTGGGAGCGGTTCGGGCACCGCGTCTCGTCGGTCCTGGCGGGGGGCGTGCTGATGCTCGAGGTGTCCAAGCACGTCCATGCGCCGCAGCGCCCCGGCCTGGCCGCCGCCGTCCGCAAGCCGCTGCGCGTTCTCGAAGGTCTGCCGAAGCCGGCGCCCGAGCCCGCGTGATTCACGACTTCGTGAGGCAGATTCTGCGCGCCGGGGCGACTGTTTGCGCCCAAACCCCGGCGCGGGAAATGCGGCGCCGCGCCGCGCTTCGCAGAAGCCCATGAAATGGCACGATTTCCCCGCTGGAAGAAGGTTCACCAAGGCGGTTGCGGGGCCTTGCCTGCTCTGCTACACCCGCGCCGACCTTCGGTTGTGCGCCCGCGCGCATGCCACGGGTGGCCCCTGACCAGAACGCAAGAGCGGGACCGGGGGCTAGGGGACAGAACAATCGGAAGGGTGGACGTGTCCGAACCAGCTTCGATTTCCGCAGGGATTGCCGGGCGCTATGCGACGGCCGTGTTTGAACTGGCGAAGGAGGCCAAGGGCCTTGCCGCGCTGGAGGCCGATGTCGCGGCGCTGGGACAGGCGCTGAAGGACAGTGCCGACCTGCGCGGCCTGATCGCCTCGCCGGTCTTCTCGCGCGACGAGCAGGGCCGCGCTGTGGCCGCCATCGCCGCGAAGATGGGCCTGTCGTCCACGGTCGCCAACACGCTTTCGCTGATGGCCGCGAACCGGCGCCTTTTCGTGCTGCCGCAACTTCTGTCGGCGGTTGGCGACATGATCGCCGAGGAAAAGGGCGAAGTCACCGCCGAGGTGACCGCCGCGGCCGAACTGACCAGGACGCAGGCCGAAAAGCTTGCCGCCTCGCTCACGAAATCGGTCGGCAAGACCGTCAAGCTCAACACCACCGTCGATGACAGCCTCATCGGCGGACTTATCGTCAAGGTGGGCTCGAAGATGATCGACACCTCGATCCGCTCGAAGCTCGCTTCCCTCCAGAATGCCATGAAAGAGGTCGGATAATGGGAATCCAGGCAGCCGAGATCTCTGCGATCCTCAAGGAGCAGATCAAGAACT
>JAUQYA010000035.1 GCA_030837785.1 Albidovulum sp. | reverse complement strand
ACCGGCGGACAGTCCACCGGACTGTCCGCTTTCCGGCCCGGGGCGACAACCGGCGAGGTGGCGCGGTGAAGGAACGCCTCTTCCTCTACGACACCACCCTCCGCGACGGCCAGCAGACCCAGGGCGTGCAGTTCTCGGTCGCCGACAAGGTCCAGATCGCGACCGCGCTCGACGCCCTCGGGCTCGACTACATCGAGGGCGGCTGGCCCGGCGCCAACCCCACCGACAGCGACTTCTTCGCGGCCCGGCCACAGACCAAAGCCGCCTTCACCGCCTTCGGCATGACCAAGCGGGCCGGGCGCTCGGCCGACAACGACGACGTGCTGGCGGCAGTCCTGAACGCGAACACCCCCGCCGTCTGCCTCGTCGGCAAGAGCCATGTCTTCCACGTCAGGACCGCCCTCGGCATCGGCCTTGAGGAAAACCTTGCCAATATCGCCGCCTCGGTCGCCCATGTCAGCGCGAAGGGGCGCGAGGCCATCTTCGACGCCGAGCATTTCTTCGACGGCTTCAAGGCCGACCCCGACTACGCCATCGCCGCCTGCAAGGCCGCCCATGACGCCGGCGCCCGCTGGGTCGTCCTCTGCGACACCAACGGCGGCACCCTCCCGCCCGACATTCAGGCGGGTGTGAAAGCCGTCATCGCCGCCGGCGTTCCCGGCGACCATGTCGGCATCCACACCCACGACGATGCCGGCCTCGGCGTCGCCAATTCGCTCGCCGCCGTCACCGCCGGCGCGCGCCAGATCCAGGGCACGCTGAACGGCCTTGGCGAACGCTGCGGCAATGCCAACCTGACGACGCTCATTCCGACGCTGCTTCTGAAGGAACCCTATGCCAGCCGCTTCGAGACCGGCATCTCGATGGAGGCGCTCCACGATCTGACCAAGGCCAGCCGGCTGCTCGACGACATCCTGAACCGGGTGCCGCTGCGCAGCGCGCCCTATGTCGGCGCCTCGGCCTTCGCGCACAAGGCCGGGCTCCATGCCTCGGCGATCCTGAAAGACCCCTCGACCTACGAGCATGTCGACCCCGCGCTCGTCGGCAATGAACGGCTGATCCCGATGTCGAACCAGGCCGGCCAGTCGAACCTGCGCGCCCGCCTCGCCGCCGCCGGGATCGCGGTCGAGCCGAAGGACGCGGCGCTGTCGCGTATCCTTGACGAGATCAAGGCGCGCGAGGATCAGGGCTATGCCTATGACGGCGCGCAGGCGTCATTCGAACTGCTGGCGCGGCGCGAGCTTGGCCTCCTGCCCGATTTCTTCGAGGTCAAGCGCTACCGCGTGACGGTCGAGCGGCGGAAGAACAAGTACAACGAGATGATCACCCTCTCCGAAGCCGTCGTCGTGGTGAAGATCGGCGGCGAGAAGATGCTGTCGGTCAGCGAGTCGATGGACGAGACGGGATCGGACCGCGGCCCGGTCAACGCGCTCTCCAAGGCGCTGGCGAAGGATCTCGGCCCCTATCAGGCCTGCATCGACGACATGAAGCTCGTCGACTTCAAGGTCCGGATCACCCAGGGCGGCACCGAGGCCGTCACCCGCGTCATCATCGACAGCGAGGACAGCGCCGGCCATCGCTGGTCCACCGTCGGGGTCAGCCCGAACATCGTCGATGCGAGCTTCGAGGCGCTCCTCGACGCGATCACCTGGAAGCTGGTCCGCGACGGCGCCGCCCCGGTCCGGGGGCCCGGCGGATGAGCCCGGAGGACGCCTTCTTCGCGCTTCACCGCGACCTGCCGCGCGAGGGGCCGGGCCGGGCCGAGGACGTGCACTGGGCGCTCTACGCCGCCGCCGTGCCGGAGGACGCCTGCATCGCCGACCTCGCCTGCGGGCCGGGGGCGGACACGCGGACGCTCGCCAAGGCGCGCCCGCAGGCGCGGATCGAGGCGATCGACCGGGTGCCGCATTTCGTCGAGGCGGCGCGCGCGACGGTCGCCCCCTTCGGGCCCCGCGTCACCGTCCGTGTGGGCGACATGGCAGCGGTCACCGGCCCCTGGGATCTGATCTGGTGCGCGGGCGGGCTCTATTTCCTCGGCGTCACCGAAGGGCTGCGCCTGTGGCTGGCGGCGCTGGCGCCGGGCGGGCATGTCGCCTTTTCCGAACCCTGCCTGCCGCCCCGCCCCTCGGCGGCGGCGCGGGCCTTCTGGGCCGACTATCCCGCCGTCACCGGGATCGAGGGCATCCGCGAGCGGGTGGCGGTGGCGGGCTACCGGGTGCTTGGCGAGCGCATGGTGATCGGTGCGGCATGGCGCGACTATTACGAGCCGATGGCGCGACGGGTGGCGCTTTTGCGGCCGGATGCGGGTCCGGCGCTGGCGGCGGTGCTGGACGAGGCCGAGATCGAGATCGCCCGCTGGCGCGCGGCGCCGGACGACATCGCCTATGTGCTGATGGTGGTGGCGCCGGAATGAGCCCCGGACCGGACCTCGAGGGCTGCGCGCGCCTGGTCGAGGACGGCGACCCCGGCCGCTTCGCCGCGACGATGGCGGCCCCGCCCGCGGCGCGGCTCATCCTCTGGCCGCTCTACGCCGCCAATCTCGAGATCGCCCGAGCCCCCTGGGCGGCGCGCGAGCCGGTGCTGGCCGAGATGCGGCTGCAATGGTGGATCGACACGCTCCGCGATCTGGCCGAGGGTCACGAACGGCCGGGCCATCCGGTGACCGCGGCGCTGGCGCCGCTGCTCATGCGCGATCCCGGCATCGGCGGTCTCCTCGTCGCGCTGGCCGAGGCGCGGCGGTGGGACTGCTGGCCCGAGCCCTTCGGGGACCGCGGCCGGTTCGACGCCTATCTCGACGCCACCTCGGGCAACCTGATGTGGGCCGCCGCCCGCGGCCTCGGCGCGCCCGCCGCCGCCGAGGGGATGGTGCGCGACTTTGCCTGGGGGGCGGGCCTTGCCCGCTGGCTCCTCGCCGCACCGGAGCTTCGGGCCCGTGGCCGCCATCCCTTCGTCGACGACCGGCCCGCGGCGCTGGCCGCGCTCGCGGCCGAGGGGAGGGCGCGGATCGCGCGGGCGCGTCGCGCACGGCACGCCATCCCCGGCCCGGCACGCCCCGCGCTCTGGCCCGGCATCGACGCCGACGCGATCCTGCGCCGCGCCGCGGCCGATCCGGCGCGCATCGCCGCGGGTGGGCTCGCCCCTTCGGAAGCCGGTCGGCGGCTTCGCCTCCTCCGGGCAGCGCTCACCGGGCGGTTCTGACCCCCGGGGCTTCTTCGTTGCGGAAATATCCCGGGGTGCGGGGGCGGCGCCCCCGCCTTCAGCCTTTCGGCCGCAGCACCAGCCAGATCAGCGATCCGCCCGCCAGCACCAGGAAGGGCAGCATCGCGAGGTTGACCGCCTGCCAGCCCGCGATCACCCCCGCGCCCGAGCAGTTCATCAGCCCGCCCGAGGCGAGCGAGGCCGCGGTGACGCCGCCGAAGACGACGAGGTCGTTGATCCCCTGGATGCGGCCGCGCTCCTCCGGCGCGTGGGCCGAGGAGAGAAGCGTCGTCGCGCCGATGAAGCCGAAGTTCCAGCCGATCCCGAGAAGAATGAGCGTGACGTAGAACTGTTCGAGGTTCACCCCGGTCAGCGCCACCGCCCCGGCCGCCGCGAGGATCGCGAGCCCGGTGCCGACGATCGGGGCCGCGCCGAACCGGGCGATGAGGTGGCCGGTGAAGAATGACGGGATGAACATCGCCAGCACATGGGCCGAGACGATGTCGGCCGCATCGCCCTTGCCGTAGCCGCAGCCGACGACCGCGAGCGGCGTCGAGGTCATGATCAGGTTCATCAGCGCATAGCTGACCATCGCGCAGATCATCGCCACGATGATGGTCGGGTCGCGCAGCAACGCCGCCGCGCTGCGGCCGGCGGGCTGGTCGTCCGCCGTTGCCCGCGGAGCGGGGATGTCGAGGAAGAAGAACAGCGACGCCCCCGCCAGGTTGACCGCGATCACCGCCAGATAGGTGCCGAGGAAGGCCACGGGCAGGGCATCGGCCGTCAGCTTGACCATCTGCGGCCCGAGGATCGCCGAGACGAGCCCGCCCGCCATCACCCAGGAGATCGCCTTCGGCCGGAACGCCGGAGAGGCGGTGTCGGCGGCGGCGAAGCGGTAGAAGCCCTGCGCCGACTGGTAGATGCCGGCGAGGAACGCGCCGAGGAGGAAGGTCGCGAAGGAGCCGCGGTTCAGCCCGACCGCGGCGACGGCCGCGCCGAGGGCCCCCGCCAGCGTGCCGGCCCAGAAGCCTGCCCGGCGCCCGTGGCGGGCCATCAGCGCCGAGAGCGGTGTCGCCGCCACCATCGAGCCCAGCACCATCATCGAGATCGGCAGCGTCGCCCAGCACGGGTTCGGCGACAGCATCTGGCCCGCCAGCCCCGCCACGGTGAAGATCATCGGCATCTGCGCGCCGAGCAGCGCCTGGGCAAGCACCAGCACCATCACGTTGCGGCGGGCGCGGGTGTCGTCATGGGGAAGCGCTGCGTCCATGCCGCCTTGCCTAATCCAGGGCGGGCAGACCCGCAAGCGGCAAGGGTGGCCGGATCCTCTCAGCCGTCGGGCGGCAGGAGGCCGAGGCCGCGCAGGTAGATGCCGATGCCGGTCTCGAGGATGTCCTCTGGCGGGAAGGGCGCGCGCGCACCCGGCGCGCCGCGGGTGAAAAGCTCCACCACCCCGTGGCTCAGCGCCCAGACATGGGCCGAGAACATCGAGGCGGGGGGGCGCTTTGCGGCCGGGATGTGCTGCGACAGCGCCTCGGCCGAGCGGGCGAAGACCTGCCGCGAGCGATCCGCGGCGCGGGCGAGGTCCGGATCGGCATTGAGCGGGATGCCGCTTTCGAACATCGCCATGTAATGGCCCGGGAACTTCCGCGCGAAGGCGAGGTAGGCGCGCCCGGTCGCCTCGAAGGCGGCAAGGGCCGAGGGACGGCCGTCGTTGTAGGCATGGTCCATCAGGTCGGCGAAGATCTCGAAGCCCTGGCGCGCGATCTCGGCGATGAGATCCTCGCGGCCGGCGAAGTGGCGGTAGACGGCGGCGGGTGTGACCCCCGCCGCTTTGGCCGCGTCCGAGAGCGTGAAGCCCTGCGGCCCGTGACGCTCGATCAGCGCCAGCGCCGCCTCGATCAGCGCCTGGCGCAGGTTGCCATGATGGTAGCCGCGCTTAGACATCGAGCAGGTCGGGGCCGCCGCAGATCTTGCCGTCGATCCTGCCGATGGCCTTGCGGTCCTTGCCGGCGTAGTCCACCGCCTCGAGCACGGTCTGGATCGCGGCGATCCGAGCGCGCCTCTTGTCGTCGGCGCGGATCACCGTCCAGGGCGCCGTCCGGGTATGGGACTTCTTCAGCGTCTCGGCGATGGCTTCGGAATAGGCATCCCATTTGCGCAAGCCCTCGACGTCGATCCAGGAAAGCTTCCACTGCTTCAGCGGATCGCGCTCGCGGTCGAGGAAGCGGCGCAGTTGCTCGGCGCGGCCCACGTTCAGCCAGAGCTTCACCAGCGTCACCCCCTCGTCCACCAGCATCTCCTCGAACCCGGGCAACTGGCGGAAGAAGAGCTTGCGCTGTTCCGGGGTGCAGAAGCCGAAGACATGTTCCACCACGCCGCGGTTGTACCAGGACCGGTCGAAAAGCGCGATCTCTCCGGCGGCGGGCAGCCAGTCGACATAGCGCTGGAAATACCACTGCGAGGCTTCCCGCTCGGTCGGTTTCGGCAGCGCCACGATATAGGCCGCGCGGGGGTTGAGGTTTTCCCGTGTCCGCTCGATCGCGCCGCCCTTGCCGGCAGCGTCGCGCCCCTCGAAAAGGATGCAGAGCCGCTTGCCGGTGGCGCGCAGGCCGAAGAGCATCTTCACCAGTTCGACCTGGAGCTTCTCCATCTGGCTGTCGTAGTCCTTGCCCTTCATCTCGTCGTCGTAGGGATAGCCGTCCGACAGCATGTCGTCCTTGCCGGCCTTCTGGATTGCCTTGCGGACATGGCCCGGCGCTTCCTCGTCGAGGAACCTGGTGATGTCGCCGACGAAGGGGATCGCGCCGGGATCGGCCGCGGCCGCCGGGGCCTTGGGGACGGGGGTCTTCGCATCACTCCTGGCCATTCGCGGTCTCCTCGCGTCGGGGCCTGTCCACTATGACCATCCCCGGCGCCGGCGCAATCGGCCGCAATGCGCTGGCGCCCGAAGGCAGGCGGGGCGCGCGCGGCCTCAGCGGCCGATCCGGTCCAGCTCGAACGGTGTCGACTGGTATATCTCGTTGATCCAGTTGCCGTAGAGCAGATGCGCATGGCTGCGCCAGCGGTTGAGCGGCGGCTTCGACGGGTCGTCGTCGGGGTAGTAGTTCATCGGCACGTTGATCGGCGTGCCGTTGGCCACGTCGCGGTCGTATTCCTCCTTCAGCGTGCCGCTGTCGTATTCGAAATGGTTGAAGATGTAGAGCGCGCGGTGGCAGGCGTCCTCGACAAGGCAGGGGCCGACCTCGTCGCTGCCCAGAAGCGTGCGCAGCCCCGGTGCCGCCGCGATCTCGGCCTCGCGCATCTCGGTCCAGCGGCTGACCGGGATGACGAAGTCGTCCGAGAAGCCGCGCAGGTAGGGCGAGGCGGGGGCGAGGTTCTGGTGGCGGAAGCAGCCGAAGGCCTTGTGGTCCAGCATGTGCTTTTTCACGCCGTGGAAATGGTGGGCCATCGCCATGCCGCCCCAGCAGACGCCGAAGGTCGACTGGACATGGGTCTGGGTCCAGTCCATGACCTCGCAAAGCTCGTCCCAGTAGGTCACTTCCTCGAACCGCAGATGCTCGATCGGCGCGCCGGTGATGATCAGCCCGTCGAACTTCTCGGCCTTCACCTCCTGGAACGGGCGGTAGAAGGCGGCCATGTGCTCGGCGGCGGTGTTCTTCGTCTGGTGCTCGCTCATCCTGATCAACTGGAAGTCGATCTGCAGGGGCGTCGCGCCGATCAGCCGGGCGAACTGGTTCTCGGTCTGGATCTTCTTCGGCATCAGGTTGAGAAGCCCGATCCGAAGTGGCCGGATGTCCTGGTGCATCGCCCGGTCCGGCGACATCACCATGACGCCTTCCTTCGACAGAACGTCAAAGGCGGGAAGCGTCTCGGGCAGGGTGATGGGCATGGGCGTCTCCTTGAGGGAATGCCGGAGATAGGACGAACGGGCGCGGCCCTCAAGACCGCGCGCCCGCCCGGGTCTCCAGCGCGTGGGCGACGAGGTCGACGAAATCGCGCTCGGACCGGACCTCGGCCACCTGTTCGGCGGTGACCTTGACCCCCCAGTTCCGTGCCATCGCGGCATAGCGCGGCTGGCGGTGGGCCATCGCCCTTGCATAGGTCCAGCGAACGAAGGCGTCGGGGTCGACCTCGTCTTCGCGAAGCCCGTTCCCGCCCAGGTAGTCGCTCCATGCGGCCTGGAGGAAGGCGGGCTGGTAATACATCGGCTTCGGCGCCCGGTCGAAGCGGCGGGCAAGCTCGGCGCGGTGCGCCTCGGACCCTTCGATCCAGATCATCAGCACCGATCCCGCCAGCGCCGAGAGAACCGGATCGGCCGGGTCTTCCGGGTCGACGACCTCGCAGATCGAGCCGCCGGAATCGCAGATGAAGTTCCCGTAGCCGTAGATTTCCCCGGCCCGTTCGATGAAGCACGCAGTATCGAGAAGCGCCGCGATCTCGGCCACCCGGTGCTGGTCCTGCCGCTTCATGTATTCGGCGAAGGGCAGCCCCCCCTTCGCGGGATCGCCGGGCTTGCCGAGATAGGTCGAGAGCGGCGCGAGGTTGTTGAAGGTGATGTTGGAGGTGATGTGGACGCTGTCCGTCATCAGAAGCTCGCGCAGGAGCGGCACCTTCATCGCCTCGCGCTTGAAGTTGTCGGCGATGTGCTCGCCCATGTAGCGGGTGCCGATGCGGTAGTCGATCGAGTAGTGAAACCACCCCCCCGCGTCGCGCAGGAGGTTCGACACATGGGTCTTGCCAAGGCCCGACATGCCGAAGAGAAGCACCCGCTTCTTCGGGGCCGCGCGCCAGTCGTCAGGGGTCGTGTGGATCATGGGTCCGTCCGTCCGGGTTTCGCGCTGATTAGCCCGAAGCCGCGGAACTTTCACGCGCTTTCTTCGGCCGCGCGCTTCCGGCCGGGCAGTCCGATCCGCCCGTCGAGGATCAGAAGACCGAGCGCCAGAAGGCCAAAGCCCGCCCAGGCGCGCGGCGCCAGCGTCTCGTCATAGACCGCGGCGCCGAGGACGATGGCGAAGGGCGGGATGAGGAGGGTGACGAGGCTGAGGTTGCCCGCCCCGGCAAGCCCGAGGACGGCATAGTAGAGCAGGTAGGCCAACGCCGATGCCACCAGCGCGAGATAGGCGAGCGCGACCCAGGTCGGCGCGCGGTAGTCGAGGCTCGGCACGCCGTCGGTCCAGAGCGCGGCCGGGATCATCACCAGGGCCGCGGCGGTCAGCATCCCGGCCGCCGCGACCTCGGGCCTGAGGCCGCGCATGGCCGTGCGCGCGAAGGTTGCGGCGATCGCATAGGACAGCGAGGCACCGAGGATCGCGAGTTGCCCGGCCGCGGCGGGATCGAAGGCGGTGATCGCCTCGGGCCCGATCGCGGTGGCGACGCCGGCGAGCCCGAGCAGGACGCCGAGGCTCTTCTGCGGCGTCAGCCGTTCGTCGGCGAAGGCGAAGGTGGCGACGACGACGGTGAAGACCGCGGTCGTCGCATTGAGGATCGAGGCGAGGCCGGAGGCCACGTGCTGCTGGCCCCAGACGATCAGCGTGAAGGGGATGACGTTGTTGAGCGCGCCCATCACGGCAAAACGCCAGACAAGACCCGCGTCGCGCGGGACCGGCAACCGGCAGAGCGCGATCCAGAGCCAGAGCGCGACGGCCGCGCCCGCGACACGGAAGGCGACGGTGGTGGCCACGCCGACCTCATCGAGGGCCACCCGGTTCGACAGGAACGAGGCCCCCCAGACGGCGGAGAGAAGGAGGAGAAGCCCCCAGGCCTTCGACGACATGCGTTGTTGCTGGACGGGTCGGGTCATGGGGCGGATCCTAGAGCGTGTCTGCGCTTGATTGAATCTGGAAGAGGATTCCGCGATTGATCGTGATGTGCTTCACTGTGACCACCAGACAATGGGGGTGAAGTATGGTGGCACCACTTTCGATGGACCTGCGGATGCGGATTGCGTCGGC
>JAUQYA010000034.1 GCA_030837785.1 Albidovulum sp. | reverse complement strand
GATCAGGCTGACCGCGGTGGTCCAGCCGAGCGTGCCGTAGGCATGGGCCCGGGCCGCGAGCGCGGCCTCATGGGCGATGCCGCGCCCCTCGGCCGTCTCGAAGACCGACCAGGCGACCTCCGGCTCGGGCCAGCCCTCGGGGTGGTAGAGGCCGACGACGCCCAAGGGCGCGTCGGTCGTGCGGTCGGCGACGATCCAGCGGCCGAAGCCGCGAAGCGCCCAGTGGCCGATCAGCTCGGCAAGCTGGTCGAACGCCGCCTCGCGCGGGAAGGGGCCGCCGAAGACCTCCGCGCGCTTGGACCCGCGGAAGGCGGCGTAGGCCTCGAAATCCGAAAGCCGCGGCGCCCGCAGGCGCAGCCGCCCGGTCTCGAGCGTGGGAATATGGATCGACGTGCCGGTCACTTCTTCTTTCCGAAGCCGCCGAGGCCCGAGAGGCCGGCCGGCAGGGTCAATCCGCCGCGCCCGAGACCGCCGGGAAGGCCGCCGCCCATGCCGCCGCCTGCGCCCCCGGGCAGCTTGCCGCCGGCCATGCCCTCCTGCACGCCCTTGGCCATCGCCTCAAGCTCCTCGGGGCTCATCTTCGAGGGGTCGGGCATGGCCCCCTTGCCGAACATGCCCTTCATGGCCTGCTTCAGCATCCCGCCCTTTCCCATCCGGCCCATCTTCTTCATCATGTCGGCCATCTGCCGGTGCATCTTCAGAAGCTTGTTGAGTTCGGCCACGTCGAGCCCGGCGCCGGCGGCGATGCGCTTCTTGCGGGAGGCCTGGAGAAGGTCGGGGTTGGCGCGTTCCTTCCTCGTCATCGAATTGATCAGCGCGATCTGCCGGCGCAGGACCGAATCGTCGAACCCGGCCTCGTCCATCTGTTTCGACAGTTTCCCCATGCCAGGCATCATCCCCATGATCCCCTGCATGCCGCCCATCTTGAGCATCTGGTCGAGCTGGCCCTTGAGGTCGTTCATGTTGAACAGACCCTTCTGGAACCGCTTCATCATCCGCTCGGCCTGCTCGGCCTCGAGCGTGGCCTGCGCCTTCTCGACAAGGGCGACGATGTCGCCCATGCCGAGGATGCGGCCGGCGACCCGCTCGGGCTCGAAGGTCTCGAGCGCGTCCATCTTCTCGCCGAGGCCGACGAAGCGGATCGGCTTGCCGGTGACCGCGCGCATCGAAAGCGCCGCACCGCCGCGGCCGTCGCCGTCCATCCGCGTCAGCACCACGCCGGTGATGCCGACCTTGCCGTCGAATTCCTGCGCGACCTCGACGGCGACCTGGCCGGTGAGCCCGTCGACGACCAGCAGCGTCTCGCGCGGGCGGGCGACGTCGCGGACCGCCTGGACCTCCTCCATCAGCACTTCGTCGATGTGGAGCCGGCCCGCGGTGTCGAGCATGTAGACGTCATAGCCGCCGAGCGTCGCCTGCTGTTTCGCGCGCCTGGCGATCTGCACCGCCGTCTCGCCCTTGACGATCGGCAGCGTGTCCACCCCGACCTGCCGGCCGAGGATCTCGAGCTGTTCCATCGCCGCCGGGCGGTTGGTGTCGAGCGAGGCCATCAGCACGCGCTTCTTCTCGCGCTCCTTCAGCCGCTTGGCGAGCTTCGCCGTGGTCGTGGTCTTGCCCGAGCCCTGGAGGCCGACCATCAGGATCGGCGCCGGCGGGTTGTCGATCTTCAAGGCGCCGGGGTCCTCGGCGCCGCGCAGCACGTCGACGAGCGCGTCGTGGACGATCTTGACGACCTGCTGGCCCGGCGTGACCGATTTCGTCACTGCGGCACCGGTGGCCTTCGCCTCCACCGCCTTGACGAAGTCGCGCGCGACGGGAAGCGAGACGTCGGCCTCCAGAAGCGCCACGCGCACCTCGCGCAGCGCCGTCCGCACGTCCTCGGCCGAAAGCGCGCCCTGCTTCGTCAGCCGGTCGAAGACGCCGCCGAGGCGTTCTGACAGGTTCTCGAACATCCCCGCGCCCTCCTTGGCCGGTCCACCCTGCCGGAGGCGGGCTCCGGCGCTCCAAACGCCGACGCCACCCGTGGGCGCGACGCGCTGACGGATGGCGATCCCCGGTCGGGCCGGGGACCGGAAGCATGGCTGGCCTCCGGAAAACTCGCCCGGCGTTACGGGAAACGGCGGCTGGAGTCAAGCGAAGGCCCGCGCCGGGGGCGGCGCGGGCGGGGCGATGCCGGCGGTTCAGGCGGCCAGCGCGTCGATCTGGGCGTGGGCGGCCTCCAGCCGCGCCTCGGGACCGAAGAGCAGCGCGTCGGCGGCGACGAATTCCACCCCGGTGATGCCGAAGAAGCCGAGCATGTGGCGCAGGTAGCCCGAGGCGAAGTCGATCTCGGAGCCCATCCTGGTGCCGTCGGAGGAGAGCGCGACGATGGCGCGCTTGCCCTTCAGCAGGCCCTCGGGCCCGGCCTCGGTGTAGCGGAAGGTCTCGCCCTTGCGGGCGAGGTGGTCGATCCAGCTCTTGAGCTGCGCCGGCACGCCGAAGTTGTAGACCGGGAGCGCGATGACGAGGACGTCGGCGGCGCGGACCTCGGCCAGGAGCGCGTCGGAATAGGCGGCGATCCGGGTCTGGTCGGCGCTGCGCGCCTCGGCCGGGGTGTAGACCGCGCCGATCCAGGCGCCGTCGATCGCGGGCACGCCGCCCGAGAGGTCGCGCTGGGTCACCCGCGCGCCGGGATGGGCAAGGGCGAGCCGCGCCATCACGCGGTCGGTCAGCCGGCGCGAGACCGAGGCGTCGGCCTTGATCGAGGAGTCGATACGGAGGATATGGGTCATGGCAGGTTCCTTCAGGAGTGGAGGCTGGAGTGGTAGCTGGAATGATGGCAGGAACCTGTGTTTGTGCGCTGATGTTGTGAATTGGTGGTTTGTGAGCATTTTCTGCGCGCAGAAGCGCAGACTTTCCGCTTGCCATGCAACCGCCCGCCGGCCGCCGCGGCGGGGGGGTGGGGCAGATCGCGGTTGAAAGCCAGGTGAAAACCGGCAGATTGCGGGAAGGTCTGTTTGCCGGCGCACAATCGGCCCTGCCGGGCGCCCGCGATCTTGCCGAGGATGCCGGGGAGCGCCGGAATGGAAAGCTGGGACGAGGTCAGAACCGCCTATCAGGTCGCGCGCGTCGGCACCGTGTCCGGCGCGGCGGAGGTTCTGGGCGTGCACCACGCCACGGTGATCCGCCACATCGACGCGCTGGAGGCGCGGCTGGGAGCGAAGCTCTTCCAGCGCCATCCGCGCGGCTATACGCCGACCGAGGCGGGGCAGGAGCTTCTGAAGGTCGCGCGGGCGACCGAGGAACAGTTCGTCCAGCTTTCCGCCCGCATCACCGGCACCACGACCGAGGTGTCGGGCGAGTTGGTCGTCACCTCCATCCCCGGCCTTTCCGAACTGATCACCCCGGCGCTCGTCCGCCTCCAGGCCGAGCATCCGGGGCTGCGTGTGCGCTATATCAGCGACCAGCGGCTCTTCCGGCTGGAATACGGCGAGGCCCATGTGGCGATCCGGGCGGGCGGCAGGCCGCAGGAACCCGACAACGTGGTCCAGCAGCTCTGCACCCGCCGTGTCGCGCTCTATGCCGGCCCCGCCTATGCCGCGGCGCACGGGCTGCCGGAGGGCGAGGCCGATCTGGCGCGGCACCGGTTCATCGGCCCGGTCGATCCCGAAAGCCGGGCGCCTTTCCACCGCTGGCTGGTCGCGCGGGTGCCGGACGAGGCGATCACCTTCCGCACCAACGAGGCGCATGTCCTGTCCGACGCGATCCGCTCGGGGGCAGGGCTCGGGTTCCTGCCGGTGATGCAGGCGCGCGCGATGGGCGGTCTGATCGAGGCGCTGCCGCCGCGGACCGAGTGGGAGACCGCGCTCTGGCTCGTCACCCATGTCGACCTGCACCGCTCGCGGCGGATCCAGCTGTTCCTGAAGGCGGTGAAGGATACGGCGCGGACCTGCGACCCGGACTGACCGCATGACCGGGTCCGCGCGCGGCCATCTTGCCATGCTGCTCTTCTCGATGCTCGTGGCGGGGTCGTTTCCGCTGGGCGCGCTGGTGGCCAACGAGATCTCGCCGGTGGCCTTCACCGCGGCGCGGTTCCTGCTGGCCGGGGCGATCATCGGCGGTGCGGCGGCGGCGACGACCGGCCTGCCCGCCAGCGCGGCGCGGGCGCCCTGGCGCTATCTCGTCGCCGGCGGGCTGCTGGCAGGCTATTTCATCCTGATGTTCGAGGGGCTGAAGACCGCCGCCCCGGTCTCGGCCGCCGCCGTCTTCACCCTGACGCCGATCCTGTCGGCGGGCTTCGGCTGGCTGCTGCTGAGGCAGGTGACGACGCGCCGGATCGCGCTCGCGCTCGCCATCGGCGCGGCGGGGGCGCTCTGGGTGATCTTCCGGGCCGACTGGCGTGCGGCGCTCCGCTTCGAGGTGGGACGGGGCGAGGCGCTCTATTTCGTCGGCTGCGTGCTCCACGCGGTCTATACGCCGGCGGTGCGCCGGCTCAGCCGGGGAGAGAACCCGGTCGTCTTCACCTTCGGGATGACGCTCGCCGGATCGGTGGTCACCACGGTCTACGGCTGGGGCGCGATCCGGGCGACCGACTGGACGGCGCTGCCCGGCATCGTCTGGGTGGCGCTGGTCTACACCGCCGTCTTCGCCTCGGCCGTCACATTCGTCCTCGTGCAGTATGCGACGCTGCGCCTGCCCTCGGCCAAGGTGATGGCCTACACCTACCTGACGCCCTCCTGGGTGATCCTCTGGCAGATTGCGCTGGGCCGGCCGGCGCCGCCGGCGCTGATCCTCGCCGGCGTCGGCCTGACCGCGCTGGCGCTCGCACTCCTGCTCGAGGACGAGGGGGCGGGCTGAGCGGGCGGACGGCGGCGGGGCGCGATCGGGCGCCGCCCGGGCTGGTCGCCCGGGCGAGAGGGTGGGGGCGTGGCGCGGCGGATCACTCCATCCCCGACCGGGCGCCCGGCCCCCGCGCCGGATCACTCCGCGCCGGGCAGTTCGGCGGCGAGGAAGCGTTCGAAGGCGTCGAGGTCGATCGGCTCGACCTGGCCGAAACCCTGGATCCACACGATCGCCGCGCGCATCGCGTCGGGTTCGAGCTTGCACCATTTCACCCGGCCGCGCTTTTCCTGGCTGATCAGCCCCGCCGCGGCGAGGATCGCGAGGTGCTTGGAGATCGCGGCGAGCGAGATGCCGAAGGGATCGGCGACGTCGGTCACCGCCATGTCGTCCTCCAGCAGCATGGTCAGGATCGCCCGCCGCGTCGGGTCGGCGAGGGCGGCGAAGATCACATCGAGCGAGGGGGCCGGCCGCGGGATCATGGCCCTTCCTGCGGCCTCAGCCGGCGATCGTCAACCGGAAGGTTGAATATCGCCGGGGCGCAGAGAGGGCACCCGCGGGCCGCGGGGAGGTCGATGCCGGATTCCGGCGCATCTGAAATCATGTTAATTATCAATGCGATAGCATGTCGTTGCCGGGCAAAATCCCGGATTGACTCGGGGAGTGCCTGCCTCTAGTTGTCGCGCAACTGACCGAGGGGGCCAATGCGATGTCCGGCGAACCCGATCCCGGCCGCCTGAAGGGGCTCGAGGAGCGGATCGCGGCGGCGAGGAAGGCCCGGGCTCCGAAACCGCGCGGTGACGAGCATTACTCGGCCGCCAGCCAGGGCTGGCGGATGGTGATCGAGCTGGTTTCGGGTCTCGGGATCGGTTTCGGCATCGGATACGGGCTCGATGTCCTTCTGGGCACGCTGCCGCTGTTTCTGGTGCTGTTCACATTGCTGGGCTTCGTGGCCGGGGTGAAGACGATGCTTCGCACCGCCCGGGAAATCCAGACCGAAAATCAGGCGGGGAGCCCCGCCGGGGACGAAGGGGAATAGACGTGGCGACGGAAGCGCATGGCGAAGGTCTGACGTTCCACCCGATGGATCAGTTCAAGATCCGGCCGCTGTTCGGCGACGGCCCGATCCACTGGTACACGCCCACCAACGCGACGCTGTGGATGGCGTTGGCGCTCCTGGCGATCTTCGCGCTGTTCGTTCTCGGCACCCGTGGCCGGGCGCTGATCCCGACGCGGCTCCAGTCGGTGGCCGAGCTTGGCTACGGCTTCGTCCACAAGATGGTCGAGGACGTGACCGGCAAGGACGGGCTGAAGTTCTTCCCCTACATCTTCACGCTCTTCTGCTTCATCGTCTTCTCGAACTTCCTCGGCCTCATTCCCGGCGCGCTGACGACGACGAGCCATATCGCGGTCACCGCCTTCATGGCGGTCGCGGTGTTCCTGACCGTCACGCTCGTCGGCTTCATCAAGAACGGCGCGGGCTTTCTCGGGCTTTTCTGGGTGTCCTCGGCGCCCTTGGCGCTCAGGCCGGTGCTGGCGCTGATCGAGGTGATTTCCTACTTCGTGCGCCCGGTGAGCCACTCGATCCGACTTGCCGGCAACATGATGGCCGGCCACGCGGTGATCAAGGTCTTCGCGGCCTTCGCGCCCCTGGTCCTGATCTCGGGCATCGGCATCGCCGTCACGCCGCTGTCGATCCTCGCCATCACCGCGATGTATGCGCTGGAAATCCTCGTGGCCTTCATCCAGGCCTATGTCTTCACCATCCTGACCTGCGTCTACCTCAGGGATGCGCTGCATCCGCACCACTGACGCCGGTCTTCCACGAACCTGCAAATCCAACCGTAAGGAGTAACGACATGGAAATCGCAGCTGCTGCCGCTCTGGGCAAGTTCATCGGCGCCGGCCTCGCCTGCATCGGCATGGGCGGGTCCGCCATGGGGGTGGGCAACGTCGCCGGCAACTTCCTCGCCGGCGCGCTCAGGAACCCCTCGGCGGCGGCCGGCCAGACCGCCACGCTGTTCATCGGCATCGCCTTCGCCGAAGCGCTGGGGATCTTCTCGTTCCTCGTCGCGCTTCTGCTGATGTTCGCCGTCTGAGCCTCGACTGACCATCCTTACGGCCGGACGGGGCAGGGGCTGCGCCGTCCGGGTTGTACCTGGGTTTCGAGGGGGCCGAGATGGCAAACACGACAACAGAAGCCGCATCGGGCGCAGCGGAAGCGGCCGGCCACGCGGCGCAATCCGCCGGGATGCCGCAACTCGACTTCGCCACCTTCCCGAACCAGATCTTCTGGCTTCTGGTGGCGCTGGTGGTGATCTACCTCGTCCTGTCGCGGGTCGCGCTGCCGAGGATCGGCGGCATCCTCGCCGACCGCCAGGGCAAGATCACCAGCGACATCGCCGCCGCCGAGGACCTGAAGCTCAAGGCCGAGGCGGCCGAGAAGGCCTACAACCAGGCGCTGGTCGACGCGCGGGCCGAGGCCAACAAGATCGTCGCCGAGGCGCGGGCCGAGATCCAGAAGGACCTCGACAAGGCGACCGCCAGGGCGGATGCCGAGATCGCCGCCAGGGCGGCCGAAAGCACCCGGCGCATCGACGAGATCCGGGCGAGTGCCGCGGGCAATGTCGTCGAGGTCGCGAAGGATGCCGCCGAGGCGATCGTCGCGGCGCTGGGTGGCAAGGCGGACGCGAAGGCCGTGGCCGACGCCGTCGCCACCAGGCTGAAGGGGTGAGGCCATGAACCGCATCGCAATCATCGCAGCGCTCACGCTCGCCAGCCCCGCGGTGGCGGCGGAGGGGGAGCCGTTCTTCACCCTGCGCTCGACCGAATTCGTCGTCACCATCGCCTTCCTGATCTTCATCGGCGTTCTCGTCTACTTCCGGGTTCCGGCGCTGATCGGCGGGCTTCTCGACAAGCGCGCGGCGGGCATCAAGGCCGAGCTTGACCAGGCGCGCGCGCTTCATGACGAGGCGCGGTCGATCCTTGCCTCCTACGAGCGCAAGCACAAGGAAGTGCAGGACCAGGCCGACCGCATCGTCGAGACCGCCAAGCGCGAGGCGATCGCCGCGGCGGAGCAGGCGAAGGCCGATCTCAAGGCATCGATCGCGCGGCGGCTGGCTGCCGCCGAGGACCAGATCGCCTCGGCCGAGGCTGCGGCGGTGCGCGAGGTGCGCGACCGGGCGGTGAACGTCGCCGTGGCTGCCGCCGGCGACCTGATCGCCGCGAGGATGACGGCGGCCGAGAAGAACCGGCTGGTCGACGCATCGATCGGCGAGGTCGAGACCCGGCTTCACTGAGGGAAGCGCAATGTTTGGCGAGATCCGGCCCGGTGCCGGGTCTTGCAATTCGGGGAGGTCTCGATGGCGGTAACGATCCGGCGGCTGGCCAAAGGCGACCGGGCGGCGTGGGAAGGGCTCTACGCCGGCTATGCCGAGTTCTACCGCGTGACGCAGACGCCGGAGATGCAGGCGTGCGTCTGGGGCTGGATCTTCGACCCCGCCCATGAAACCGAGGCTCTGGTGGCCGAGGATGCCGGCGGCCGGCTGCTGGGCCTTGCCCATTTCCGCGCTTTCGCGCGGCCGCTGTCGGCCTCGACCGGCGGGTTTCTCGATGATCTCTTCGTGACGCCGGAGGCGCGCGGACAAGCCGTGGCCGACGCGCTGATCGCGGCCGTGGCGGACGAGGGCCGGGCGCGGGGCTGGACGGTGATCCGCTGGATCACCGCCGAAGACAACTACCGCGCCCGCGCCGTTTATGACCGGCTGGCGGAGCGGACGAAGTGGGTCACCTACGACATCCGCCTGTGAGGCCGGCCGGGGTGCGGCTCAGCCGCGCAGCTTCTTGACGATCATGCCGACGACGACCTGAACGATCAGGCCGGCCACGCCGCCGCCGACGAGGTTGCTTGCGAGCGCGGCGAAGTCGGTGCCGCTGCCAAGCATCCCGCCGAGCAACTGGCCGCCGCCGATGCCGCCGACCGCACCGGCGATGAGGTTGCCGATGTTGCCCATGTCGGCGCCCTTGACCGCCTTGCCGCCGCCAAGCCCGCCGATCGCCCCGCCGATCAGTTGGGAGAGAACCTGTTCCATCCTGCCGTCCCTTCTGGTTCACCCGTGGCGAAGTGCCACGCCGGCATCGTCCCCCCCCGTTCGGCCACCTGTCAATGCGGGCGAAGTCCAAAGCCGGGCGGCCTTGCAGGCGAGCAACAGCCCGGATCTGCCAAGGCCTGTCCGATCCAGGTCGAAGCGCGGCGCCCGGCCCCTCGTTTGCGCAACGGGTGCGCTCCGGGCATTCGGGACGGAAGCGATCCACCTGACGGCTTCCGATCGCCCCTTGTCCTGGCGGGGCCCGGCACCCCCCGTCATTCCAGGTTGCCGACGATTCAATGCCGGTCGGGCGACCGCCTCAGATCAGCCCGTGCGACCGGAACAGCGCCTTCACGTCCGCCTCGGGGCGGGCGCCGAAATGGCTGATCACCTCGGCCGCGGCGATGCAGCCCATGCGGCCCGCCTTGGCAAGCGGCTGCCCCGTGGCCAGGCCATAGAGGAATCCGGCCGCGAACTGGTCGCCCGCGCCGGTGGCATCGACCGGCACGACGCGGTGCACCGGCACCTCCACCCGCTCCTGCCCGCGGATGAGGATCACGTCGGCGCCCGACCGGGTGCAGACGACGGTGCCGCAATCGGCATGCGCCTGCGCCAGCGCGGCCTCCAGGTCGGTGGTCTGGTAGAGCGAGGTCCATTCGTGCTGGTTGCCGATGACATAGTCCATCTCCTCGCGTACCAGCCGGCGGAAGTCGGCGCGGTGCCGGTCGACGCAGAACGGGTCGGACAGCGCGATCCCGGCCTTGCCGCCGCCGGCGTGGCAGGCGCTCGCGGCCTTGCGGAAGGCGGCCTTGCCGTGGTCCTTGTCGAAGAGATAGCCCTCGAGGAAGAGGTAGTCGCTCACCCTCACCACCTCGGCGTCAAGGTCGCCGGGCCCGAAGTCCGCGCCCGCGCCAAGGTAGGTGTTCATCGACCGCTCGCCGTCGGGCGTCACGAAGATCATCGACCGCGAGGTCGGCAGCGGTTCGGCGGCGACCGGCGGGTTGGGGAAGTCGGTGCCTTCAAGCTCCAGCGACTTGGCGTAGAAACGCCCCAGCACATCGTCCTTCACCCGGCCGACGAAGGCGGTCCTGAGCCCCATGTTGCCGAGCCCCGCCAGCGTGTTGCCGACCGAACCGCCGGGCGCCTGCGTGCGCTCCTTCATCGCGGCGTAGAGCGTCTCGCCCCGCTCGCGGTCGACAAGCTGCATGATCCCCTTCTCGATCCCCATCCAGTCGAGGAAATCGTCGTCGCATTGGGTCAGCACGTCGACGATGGCGTTGCCGATGCCGACAACCTGGTAGCGTCCGGTCACAGGGTCTTCTCCTCGTAGGGGCAGAGATCACGGATCTGGCAGGCGCCGCATTTCGGCTTGCGGGCGGTGCAGATATAGCGGCCGTGCAGGATCAGCCAGTGGTGCGCGTGGCGCTGGAACTCCGCCGGCACGTTGTCCTCGATCGCCCGCTCGACGGCCAGCACATCGCGGCCGGGGGCGATGCCGGTGCGGTTGGCGACCCGGAAGATGTGGGTATCGACCGCCTGCGCGGGGAAGTGGAACCAGACGTTCAGCACCACGTTCGCCGTCTTGCGCCCGACCCCCGGCAGCGTCATCAGCGCCGCGCGCGAGGACGGCACCGCGCCGCCGTGCTCCTCGACGAGGATGCGGCTGAGCCGCATCACGTTCTTCGCCTTCTGGCGGAAGAGCCCGATCGTGCGGATGTGCCCGATCAGCCCCTCCTCGCCGAGCGCCAGCATCCTCTCCGGCGTGTCGGCGACGGCGAAGAGCGCGCGCGTGGCCTTGTTCACGCCTGCGTCCGTCGCCTGCGCCGACAGCGCCACCGCGACCAGAAGCGTGAAGGCGTTGACATGCTCCAGCTCCCCCTTCGGCTCGGCCTCGGCGGCGCGGAAGCGGGTGAACATCTCTCGGATCGTGGCGTAATCGAGCTGTGCGGCCATGCCGGCGATATGCCCGCAGCAACGCCGCACGGCAAGCGCGAAGCGGCCGGACCCGCGCGGGCGCGAACAATCACCCGCGTTAACCGCAACTTTTCCCCTTCGTGGCAGCTTCCGCGGCGACAGGGACCGGCGGCATGGGCTTTCAGGACACCAATCGGCGCGCAGGGATGCGGGTGGCAGCGGAAGGGGCGGCGGGCGGCACGGCCGCCAGCGGCCTTGCGCCCACCGTCCTCGTCGCCACACGGTCGGGCCCGGTCCCGGCGGGGCGGCTGCAGCCGGGCGATGCGATCCTGACCCGCGACAACGGCTACCGTCCGCTCGTCTGGGCCGGCCAGGGCCGGCGCGGCGCGACCAGCGCCGCGGCACGGCAGGTGGTGGCGATCGCGCCGGGCGCGCTCGGCCCCGGCATCCCCGAACGCACGCTCCTTCTCGCCTCCGGCCACGGCGTTCTCGTCGATGCCACGCCGCTGCTGGCGGTGTTCGGCACCGCCGAGGCGCTGATCCCCGCGGCCGCCCGTGGCGTGGCGCTGCGGGCCCGCCCCCCCGGCGGGTTCGTCCAGATCCTCCTCGGCGCGCATGACCTTATCCTCGCCGACGGCGCCTGGGTCGAAAGCCTTGCGCCCGAGGCCGCGTTCCGTGCCTTTCCCCGCCGGGCGCTGGCGCTCGCGGACCGGCTGCTGGCCGCCGCGGGCGCGCCACTTCGCCCGCGGATCCTGCCCGCCGATCTGGCACTTGCCCCGCCCGCGGCGGTGCGGCCGCTCCGCATCGCCTGACAAAGCGCAACATCCGGGTCGCGCGCGACCCCGCGCCGGCCTATCTCTGCGGGTAAGGAGACTGCCATGCCCGCCGACCCCATGACCGAAGACCGCTACCATTACGGCGTGATCGCCCGTGCGCTGAGGATCATCGACGACGCCGGCGGCGCGGCGCTGACGCTCGACGACCTCGCCGCCCGGCTCTCGATGAGCCCGGCGCATTTCCAGCGCGTCTTCACGCGATGGGTCGGGGTCAGCCCGAAGCGGTATCAGCAATACCTGACACTCGACCACGCCAGGCGCCTGCTGGTCGAACGCCACACGCTTCTCGACACCGCCGACGCGGCGGGGCTTTCCGGCGCGGGGCGGCTTCACGACCTCTTCGTGCGGTGGGAGGCGATGAGCCCCGGCGACTTCGCTAAGGGCGGAGAGGGGCTTGTCATCCGCTGGGGCTGGTTCGACAGCCCGTTCGGCCCGGTGCTGGTGATGGGCACCGACCGCGGCATCTGCGGGGTGGCCTTCGCCGCCGAGACGGGTCCGGAAGCGGCGATGGCCGACCTGCGCGCGCGCTGGCCGAAGGCAAGCTATGTCGATGAGCCCGCCGCCCTCCGCCCCTGGGTCGAGACCGCGTTCGGCCTATCCGCAGCCGCGGACGGCACCGGAAGCGCCGCGCCCCTCCACCTGATCGGGGCGCCGTTCCAGATCAAGGTCTGGGAGGCGCTGCTGTCGATCCCCTCGGGCCATGTCGCCACCTATTCGGACCTCGCCGCCCGGGTCGGCAACCCGCAGGCGGTGCGCGCGGTGGGCACGGCGGTGGGGCGCAATCCCGTCGCCTGGCTCATTCCCTGCCACCGGGCGATCCGCAAGAGCGGCGGGCTTGGCGGCTATCGCTGGGGATTGCCGGTCAAGCGGGCGATGCTCGCCTGGGAATCGGCCCGCGCCGAGGCGGGATGAGCCGGCGCAAGCGCGCCGGCGGCGATGCGCGGAATGTTGCCGGAGCCGGCATTCTGCGCGGGCGTTATTGCCTAACAGCGTATAATCTCCGACGAAACGCCCAAACAACAACCGGAGCAGCTTTCATGCCTTTGTCCAAGACCCTTCTCGGCGGTGCCGCCGTGGCCGTGCTTCTGGCCGCCTGCACGCCGACGGACCAGTATTCGGCCGATCCCAACCAGCGCACCAGGGAAGGCGCGCTGACCGGTGCCGGGATCGGCGCGCTGGCCGGCGTCCTGACCGGCCAGGGCGGCAAGAACAAGCTCGACCGTGCCGTCGTCGGCGCCGCGCTCGGCGGCCTCGCCGGCGGGGTGATCGGCTCCAACCTCGACCGCCAGGCGCGCGAGCTGCAGGCCGAGATCAGCGACAGCCGGGTGCGGATCGTCAACGAGGGCAACCAGCTCCGTGTGGTCATGCCCGACGGCATCCTCTTCGCCACCTCCAGCGCCGTGGTGCAGGGCTCGATCCAGAACGACCTCTTCGCGCTCGCCGACAACCTCAACCGCTATCCCAACACGCGGGTGGAGGTCATCGGCCATACCGACAGCACCGGCTCGGCCGCCTACAACCAGGACCTGTCGCAGCGCCGGGCGATGGCCGTCGCGGCGGTCCTGCGCGGCGCCGGCGTCGCCGGCGGGCGCGTCGTGGCCTTTGGCCGCGGCGAGGATCTGCCGGTGGCGTCGAACCTGACGCCCGAGGGCCGGGCGCAGAACCGCCGGGTGGAAATCCTCATCATCCCGCAGGGCTGACCCCGCAGCGCGAACGGCGGGCCGTTGCAGACCAAGGCCGGGCAGTTGCCCGGCCTTTTTCGTTGTCTCGGCCCCCGCGCGGTCATATATCTTGACCAATTCCGGAGGAATGCATGCCCTTTCAGAAGGTCGAGCCCGAGAAACTGTCGCACAGCGTCGTCCGCCAGATCGAGGGGCTGATCCTGCGCGGCATCCTCCGCCCGGGCGAGCGCCTGCCGGCGGAACGCGACCTGGCCGAGAGGCTCGGCGTGTCGCGCCCCAGCCTGCGCGAGGCGGTGGCAGAGCTTCAGGAGGCCGGTCTCCTGACCACGAGGGCGGGCGCCGGAATCTTCGTGGCCGAGGTCCTGGGGTCGGCCTTCTCGCCGGCGCTGATCCGGCTTTTCGCGCGCCATGACGAGGCCGTCTTCGACTACCTCGCCTTCCGCCGCGATCTCGAAGCGCTGGCCGCCGAACGCGCGGCGCGGCTCGCCTCGGACACCGACCTGAAGGTGATCGACACGATCTTCGCCAAGATGGAGGCCGCGCACCAGAAACGCGACCCCGCCGACGAGGCGCGGCTGGATGCCGAGTTCCACATGGCGATCATCGAGGCCAGCCACAACGTCATCATGCTGCACATGATGCGGTCGATGTTCGACCTGCTCCGGCAGGGCGTCTTCTACAACCGGCAGGTCATCTTCCGGCAGAAGACCACGCGGGGCACGCTTCTCGACCAGCACCGCGCGATCCGCGACGCGCTGCTTGCGCGCGACCCGGCCGCGGCACGGGCAGCGGTGGAAACCCACCTCGCCTTCGTCGCCCGCGCCCTCGACGATGACCGCAAGTCGGAACGCAACGAGGCGGTGGCGCGGCTTCGCATCGCCCAGGAGGAGGGGCGGGGCTAGCCGGGGCCGGCCCGACCGGCATCGAATTGCCGGCGGTCTGGAGCCAGGGGCAGCACCGGTCGGGCCGGGCGCGGCAGTGCCCCGCCTTCTCGCGCCCGGCCGCAGTGCCGATCGTCCCGCGATGAATGCCGATCCGCCCCTAGGGTCCGTCCTCGTCCTCTTCCTCCTCCTCGATCGCGCCCCGCCGCGACAGGATCCGGGCCAGCGCCGCGCAGGCCAGCGCCCAGGCGCCGCCCGCCGCCCAGCCGGCAAGCACGTCGGTCGGCCAGTGGACGCCGAGATAGACCCGGCTCAGCCCCACCGCCACCGTGACCGTCACGGCGAGCGCCACGACATAGACCCTGAGCCGGCGTTGCCGGAGCGTGGTGGCGACCAGCACGGCAAGCGTGAGCCAGGTGACCGCCGCCATCATCGAATGGCCCGAGGGGAACGAGGCGGTGTAGACGGCCGACCCATGCGGCACCAGATCGGGCCGCGGCCGGTCGAAGAGCGCCTTGGCGGTGTTGCTGAGCGCGACGCCGCTGCCGACCGAAGCCAGAAGATAGAACGCGGTCGCGCGCCTGGCCTGGAGCCACAGGAACCCGGCCGCGGCGAGGGTGACGAAGGTCAGGACGCCGACGCCGCCAAGTGCCGTGACGTCGCGGGCAAGCTCCTCCACCCGGGGCGGGCCGAGCGGGTCGGACGGATCGCCGGGCGCGCGGAGCGCGAGGAGAACGGCGGTGTCGAAGGCGTGGGTGCCGCCCTCCATCACCTCCTCGGCCAGGGCCACGAAGGCCCAGGCCGCGGCGGCCGCGAGCGACAGGATCACCGCGAGGCCAAGCTCCAGATGACGGCGGAGCCAGCGCACCCCGGCACGGAAGGACGACAGGAGGCTCATTCCCCCGCCCCGTGACGGCCCCCGTCCTGTGACGGCCCCACTGCGCCGGAGATCCCCACGGCCGTCCTACGACCCGAGCTTGGCGTGAACCTCGTCGAGGTCGATCTCGCCCACCGGCATCTTGTTGGCCGGGTTGTCGAAGTCGTAGCGGAAGAGCTGGAAGTCCCGGTGGTAGATCTCCCACATCAGATGCTTCGACAGGTCGTCGAAATAGGCCTCGACCGGGTGCGCCCGCTTCGGCCCGTGGCCTTCGCTTTCGTTGAAGCGGGGAATTTCGGCGAGGTTCACGGCGTGCGGCGTCTCGACATGGTCGAGCACGACCTGCATCCCCTCGTCGAACTTCTCGGTGAAGAAGATGTGGTCGTAGCGCCCGCCGTTGGCGATGAAGGTGGCGATGTGACCGGACACCGCCGACCAGTGGATGTCGGGCTCCATCGGCCGGCGCCAGCGGATCGTGTCGCGGGCGAAGAGGAGGAAGCGGCGGAACGACCTGATCTGGTCGAATTCGAAGTCGTCCTCGGGGCTGCCGACCTCGACCCCGTATTTCTGCACCAGCATCGGCACGAGATTGCCGCGGTAGCGCCTGCCGTTCCTCTGGATGCCGCAGATCTTGTCGAAGAACGACGACAGGATGCGCGTGTAGGGGTTGCGGACGCAGGTGAAGGCATAGCTCCGGTGCGTCTTCACATTGGCCTCGATCAGCGGCTGGCTGGCCTCATGGCTCCATTTGTGGAGGCCCTCGGCCGCGTCGTGGATGTCGCCGTCGAAGAAGCGCCCGTGGTCGGAGAAATAGAGGATCTGCCCGATGGTGGAGCAGGCGCATTTCGGCACCACGCGGTAGACCGCGCTTTCGCTTTCCGTCATCCAGGTGCCGGGAAATCCCATCTGGCGCGTCCCTTTCCGTCCCCGTCCCGCCGACCCGCATCCTGATCCGGGAATACGGCCCAAAAGGCACGGAAAAGCGGTCATTTCAACGGCTCATAAACCGAAATCTCTCAACAATCCATTGCCGGTCGGTTAACAGGTTCCCAAATGGCAAGGATCGCCTTCGTTCTTCTCTGTCACAAGGATCCCGAAGGGATCATCCGCCAGGCCGAACGGCTGACGGCCGCGGGCGACTGCATGGCGATCCATTTCGACGCCCGCGCCGGCAAGGCCGACTTCCGCCGCATCCGCACGGCACTCGCGCAGAACCCCAACGTCACCTTTGCGCGGCGGCGGGTGAAGTGCGGCTGGGGCGAATGGAGCCTTGTCCAGGCGACGCTGAACGCGGTCGAGGCGGCGGTGGCGGCTTTTCCGGACGCGACGCATTTCTACATGCTTTCGGGCGACTGCATGGCGATCAAGTCGGCCGAGTATGCCCATGCCTTCCTCGACGCCGAGGATGCCGACTACATCGAGAGCTTCGACTTCTTCACCTCGGACTGGATCAAGACCGGGATGAAGGGCGACCGGCTGATCTATCGCCACCCGTTCAACGAACGCGCGCAGAAGCGCCTTTTCTACGGCTTCTACGGCTTGCAGAAACGCCTCGGCCTGACCCGCGCGATCCCCGCCGACCTGCAGGTCATGATCGGCAGCCAGTGGTGGTGCCTGAGGCGGCGCACGGTGGAATGGGTGCTCGACTTCTGCCGCAGGCGCGCCGATGTCATGCGCTTCTTCCGCACCACCTGGATCCCCGACGAGACCTTCTTCCAGACCGTCGTCCGCCACGTCGTGCCTGCCCGCGAAATCCGCAGCCGCAGCCTGACCTTCCTGATGTTTTCCGATTACGGGATGCCGGTCACCTTCTACAACGACCACTACGACCTGCTGCTGGCGCAGGATTTCCTCTTCGCCCGCAAGATCAGCCCCGAGGCGCGCGATCTCAAGCGCCGGCTCGGCGATCTTTATGCGGCCAGGGGCGCGGCCTTCCGGGTTTCCAACGAGGGCCAGCGCCTCTACCGCTTCCTCACCAGCCGCGGCCGCGAGGGCCGCCGCTTCGCGCCCCGTTTCTGGGAACGCGAGGCAAGCCTCGGGCGCGAGCGCGAACTGATGATCGTGGTCTGCAAGAAGTGGCACGTGGCCAAGCGGCTGGTCGAGCGCACCCGCGCGCTGACCGGCATCCCGGCGGTCGAATACGTCTTCAACGAGGAGGCGACGCCCCTGCCCGACCTCGGCGGCATCCAGACCACGCTGGAAAAGCGCACCCGCCACCGCCGCGCGCTGGTCAGGATGCTGTTCGAGCGGAACGGGACCGACCGGCTGATCCTCTGCATGGACCCGGCCGATTTCGACCTGATGCGCGACTTCGCCGCCGACCGGGCGACGACGCGGTTCCTGGAGATTGCCTGCGACTTCTGCGACGACTACCTTGCCGGGCACGCGCGCCGCACCGGGCTGGCCAGCGACACCACCCCGCCCGAGACGCTGGCGCGGCTCTTGCCGACGATCCGGGGCGACATCGCCCATGAAGGCGACCGCATCCGCGACGCGGGCTTCGCGCATTTCCACATCGTCCGGCAGGGGGCCGCAGCGGAAGAAAATGCCGTGCCATTGGCGGCGTTTCTGTCTATTCCGGTGGAAACCGCGCGCGAGATCGCCGCGACCGACTATCTCTTCGCCGACTGAGGAACGCCATGAGCTACGCCTACGACGACGCCAACATCTTCGCCCGCATCCTGCGCGGCGAGATCCCGAACAAGACCCTGCTGGAAACCCCGCACACGCTTGCCTTCCACGACATCCGGCCGCAGGCGCCGGTCCACGTCCTGGTGATCCCGAAGGGCAAGTACGTGAACTTCGACCATTTCGCCGCCGAGGCATCCGACGAGGAGATCGCCGATTTCACCCGCACCGCGGCCGAGGTCTGCCGGCTGACCGGGGTGAAGCCCGGCCAGGGCGGCCAGGGCTACCGCACCATCTCGAACGCCGGCGGCCACGGCGTGCAGGAGGTGCCGCACTACCACCTGCACATCCTCGGCGGCCGGGTGCTCGGCCCGATGCTGAAGCGGGCGGAGTGAGCCGCTTGCCCGCGCCCTTCCAATCGCTATCATGCCGCGACCTGAGTGACGGAGCCCGAGACATGCCGATACCCGCCCCCGAGACCGAGGTTGTGACCCGCTGGAAAGTGGCCTGCGACGGCGGCGAGGGCGCGCTCGGCCATCCACGGGTCTGGCTGGCGATCCCGCAGGACACCGGCCTCGTCGAATGCGGCTATTGCGACAAGAAATACGTGATAGACCGCGCCCACGCGCATCAGGACCACTGAGCGCACGGGGCGGGGCCGCGCGGCGCGGGTCAGGCGCTCTTCTCCTCGCTGAGGCCCAGTTCCTCGATCATCGCCGCCCGCATCAGGAATTTCTGCGGCTTGCCGGTGACGGTCACCGGCAGGTCGTCGCGGAACCGCACCACCGCCGGGATCTTGTAATGCGCGATCTGGTCCTTGCAGAAGGCGCGGATCTCGGCCTCGGTCGGGCTGGTGCCGGACCGCGGGATGATCCAGGCGCAGACGATCTCGCCGAGCGCATGGTCGGGAATGCCGAAGACCTGCACCTGGCTCACCGCCGGGTGGGAATAGAGGAATTCCTCGATCTCGCGCGGATAGACGTTCTCGCCGCCGCGGCAGATCATGTCCTTCACCCGGCCGGTGATGTTGCAGTAGCCCTCGGCGTCGATCCGGCCGAGGTCGCCGGTGTGCATCCAGCCCTCGGCGTCGATCGCCGCGGCGGTCTGGACGGGGTCGTCCCAGTAGCCGTGCATCACCGAATAGCCGCGCGTCAGGATCTCGCCCTGTTCGCCGACGGAGACGGTGTTGCCGTCAGGGCCGATCGCGCGCACTTCGACATGCGGGTGGATGCGGCCGACCGAGGTCACCCGCTTTTCCAGCGGCGTGTCGGTCGAGGACTGGAACGAGACCGGGCTTGTCTCGGTCATGCCGTAGGCGATCGTCACCTCGCGCATGTGCATCTGGCCCTGCACCCGCTTCATCACCTCGATCGGGCAGGGCGCGCCGGCCATGATCCCGGTGCGCAGGCTTGACAGGTCGTGGCGGCCGAAGTCGGGATGTTCGAGCATGGCGACGAACATCGTCGGCACGCCGTAAAGCCCGGTCGCCCGTTCGGCCGCGACGGTGGCGAGCGTGACCGCCGGGTCGAAGCCTTCGCCGGGCACGATCATCGTCGCCCCCTTGGTGACGCAGCCGAGCGTGCCCATCACCATGCCGAAGCAGTGGTAGAACGGCACCGGGATGCAGAGCCGGTCGTCGGGGCCGAGCTTCAGCGCGGCGGTGACGAAGGCGGCGTTGTTGACGATGTTGCGATGCGTCAGCGTCGCGCCCTTCGGCCGGCCGGTGGTGCCGGAGGTGAACTGGATGTTGATCGGGTCGCGGCGGTCGAGCCCGGTGCTGACCGCGTCAAGCTCTGCCGCCGCCGTCCCGGCGCCCATCGCCTCCACATCGCGGAAGCGCAGCATTCCGGGCCGTGCTGCCTCGGCCATCACGATCAGGTGGTGAAGCTCGGGCAGGAGGGGCGAACCGACCTCGCCGGTCCCGCCCGCGCCGAGGTCGGGGACCAGCGAGGCGGCCATCGCCGCATAGTCGGAGCCCTTGAACCGTTCGGCGAGCACGAGGCCCCGGCAGCCCGAGAGCTTCAGCGCGTATTCCAGCTCGTGCACCCGATAGGCGGGGTTGATCGTCACCAGGATCACCCCCAGCCGCGCGGTGGCGAACTGCGTCAGCAGCCATTCCGACCGGTTGGGCGCCCAGATGCCCAGGCGGTCGCCCTTGGCATAGCCGAGCCGCGCGAGCCCGCCGGCAAGCGCGTCCACCCGGGCGGCGAATTCCGCCCAGGTCCAGCGGATGCCCTCGGCGGGAAAGACCGCGGCCGTCGCATCGCGCCGCGCCGCCACAGACCCGGCCAGCAGGCCGGGGATCGTGGTTTCCAGACGCGGCTGGCCGCGGTCGCCCCGGACCCAGGACATGCCTCCAGAAGGGACTCCATCGTCGCGCGGTTCCATCTCGATTCCTCCCCGGCCGCCCTCTCCCCGGCAGGCCCATGATGGCAGCATAGCCGCGGCGCGGGGCGCTGACTTGGATTTTCGCGCCAAATTCGCGGCACGGATCGCGTGACGCGGTGGCGGCGTGGCGGGATAGTCCGGGTCTTTGGCGGGAAAGGCTGAGATCGGCAGGCGCGCAGGCTGCTAGCCTTCGGGATCATCGACAGGGGGCCGGCCCGGCCCGCCTGCCGCCGCAAACCGGGAGGAGAAAGAGAATGTTCGATCTGGTCATAGACGGGCGTCCCGCCGCCACCGCCGCGCGCTTTGCCGTGCTGAACCCGGCCACCGGAGCCGTGGTCGCCGAGGCGCCGAACGCGGCCGCGGCCGACCTCGACCGCGCGGTCGAGGCCGCGCAGGCGGCGTTCCGCGACCTCTCGGCCCGCCCCGAGGAGGAGCGGCGCGCGCTCTGCGAGGCGATGGCCGCCAAGCTCGAGGCGCATGCCGAGGAGCTTGCCCAGCTTCTGACCCGCGAGCAGGGCAAGCCGCTGAACGGTCTCGGCTCGCGCTGGGAGCTGGGCGCGGCGGTGGCCTGGGCCAAGCACACCTGCACCCTGTCGCTCCCGGTCAAGACGATCCAGAACGACAACCGCGGCACGGTGGAACTGCACCGCAAGCCCCTGGGCGTCGTCGGTTCGATCACGCCGTGGAACTTCCCGATCCTGATCGCGGTCTGGCATGTCGTTCCGGCGGTGCTGACCGGCAACACCGTGGTGATCAAGCCGTCGCCCTACACGCCGCTGACCACGCTGCGCTTCGTCGAGCTGATGAACGAGGTGCTGCCGGCGGGCGTGCTGAACAGCCTCTCGGGCGACGACCGCGCGGTCAACCTCGGCGCGCTGATGTCGGCCCACCCCGGCATCCGCAAGATCGTCTTCACGGGTTCGTCGGAGACCGGCAAGAAGGTCGCGGCGAGCGCATCGGCCACGATGAAGCGCCTGACGCTGGAGATGGGCGGCAACGACGCCGGCATCGTCCTGCCCGACGCCGATCCCAAGGCGATCGCCGAGGGGGTGTTCTGGGGCGCCTTCATCAACAACGGCCAGACCTGTGCGGCGATCAAGCGGCTCTACGTCCACGAGGATGTCTATGACGCGGTCTGCGAGGAGCTGGTGCGCTACGCCCGCGGCGTCAGCGTCGGCGACGGCACCGAGGAGGGCACCGCGCTCGGCCCGATGCAGAACCGGATGCAGTTCGACAAGGTGTCGCGGCTGGTGGCCGATGCGAAGTCCCGCGGCCGGGTGCTGATCGGCGGCGAGCCGGGCGAGGGGCTGTTCTTCCCGCCGACGATCATCGCCGACCTCGAGGACGGAATGCCGCTGGTGGACGAGGAACAGTTCGGCCCGGCGCTGCCGATCATCAAGTATCGTGACATCGACGATGCGATCCAGCGCGCCAACGACAGCCCCTGGGGCCTCGGCGGCTCGATCTGGTCGAAGGACATCCAGAAGGCGCGCGGCCTCGCGCTGAGGCTCGAGACCGGATCGGCCTGGGTGAACAAGCATGTCGCGATCCAGCCCGACGCGCCCTTCGGCGGCGTCAAGGGCTCCGGCCTCGGCACCGAGTTCGGCGAGGAGGGGTTGCAGGAATACACCGACATCCAGGTGCTGTCCTACTGAGGCACCGGCCCGGCGGGTTGGCGCCCGCCGGGCCGGATGCGACAGCGCGGCCGCGCGCCGTTACACTCGGCGCCGGGACGAGGCGAATCATCTGGACGGCGCGGGGAGGCGTTTTCTGGAATGACGGAAGTGCGGGAGTTCGACCGGTGGTGCGAGGATCTGCACGGCATCTGCGGCCATTATGAGGGGGTGGCGCGCGAGCGGCAGCGCGCCGTCCGCGGGCTGATCCATCCGCGCAAGTTCGACGGGCTCGACGTGGCCGATGTCGCCGGCGACGTGCAGGCGATCCGCCGCGACCGGCAGGGTATCCGCCGCGACGGGGCCGAGCACATCTTCTGCATCATCCCGACCGCGGGCCAGCTTCGGGTCGACCACAACGGGGAAAGCTCGCTGATCGGGCCGGGCGACTGCCTGCTGCTGGATTCGACCAGGGAGGGGCTTCTGTCCTTCACCGGCCAGGGGCGGCTTCTGTCCCTGCACATGCCGCGGGGGCTCTTCATGCAGTCCTGCCGCGGCAACGTCCAGATCGGCCGCAGGCTCGCCGGCGACCATCCGCTCGCCCCCTCGATCCGCCAGCAGATCCAGCACTTCACGCTCGGCTGGGATCCGACCGCGGCGGTCGGCAAGGCCAGCGCCGACCTCCTCCTCGGGATGATCCAGCTCGCCTTCTGCAAGCCGGGCAACTTCTCGAAGGAACTGGATGCGCAGGGCGCCGAACGCCGCTTCGCGCTGGTGCTCGACGTGCTGGAGCGGAACCTGACCCGCGAGGACCTGTCGCTGCGCTGGCTCGCGCACGAGATCGGCATGTCGACCCGGCAGGTGCAGCGCCTGTTCGAGGCGGAGCGGACCACCTTCGCCCACGAGGTGCGCGACCGCCGGCTGAACCTTGCCGCATCGCACCTGCGCCGCCGCCGTCCGGCCGGCGCGGCGCGGATTTCCGACGTCGCCTACAATTCGGGCTTCCGGGATCTGTCGAACTTCAACCGCGGCTTCAAGTCCCGCTTCGGCATGACCCCGCGCGAATACCTCGAATCGATGGGCTGAGGCCCGCGCCCCGCCGCCGCGAAACGATGCAGCCGCTGCCCCGACGGGGCCGGATCACATGACACGGGAAAACGGAGACAGCATGTTCGACTTCATGAACGTTCCGAGGGACTATCTCGCCGCGCGCAAGGCCTATCGCTTCGCCTGCCCCGAGCGGTTCAACTTCGCCTATGACGTGATCGACCGGCGCGGGCGCGAGGCCGACAAGGTCGCCGTCCTCGCCGTGGACGGGCCGAGCGGGACGGTGCGCGAGCTTCGCTATTCCGACCTTGCGCGGCGGTCGTCGCGGCTGGCTGGCGGGCTTCGCGCGCTTGGCCTTGGCAAGGGCGACTTCGCCTGCCTCGTCGCCGGCCGCATCCCGGAATGGTATGACGCGCTCTTCGCCTGCATGAAGCTGGGCGTCGTCTCGATGCCGGGGACCAACCTGCTGACCGGAAAGGACATCGCCTACCGGGTGAACCGCACCGGCGCGCGCGCGGTGATCGTCACGCCCGAGCATTGCGGGAAGGTCGAGGCGGTGCGCGGCGACTGCCCGTCGCTGGCCCACCTGATCGTCATCGGCGGGCCGCGGCCCGGCTGGGTCTCGACCGAGGAACTGGCCGCGGGCCAGCCGGACGAGATCGCGCCCGGGGACCGGCCCGACCTGAGGTCGGACGACATGATGATGGGCTATTTCACCTCCGGCACCACGGCGATGCCGAAGATGGTGCCGCGCGATTTCTCCTACGGGCTCGCCCATGCCTCGACCGGGCTGTTCTGGATGGACCTGCGCCCCGAGGACATCCACTGGACGCTGACCGACACCGGCTGGGCGAAGGCGGCCTGGGGGATGCTGTTCCCGCAGTTCCTGATCGGCTGCACGACGGTGCTTCTGGACGCGCCGGGCTTCGATGCCGACCTGCATCTGCGGCTTCTCGGCAAGCTCGGCGTCACCACCTTTTGCGCCCCGCCCACCGCCTACCGGCTGTTCGCGCAGATGGACCTTTCGGGCTACGACTTCGCCTCGCTCCGCCGGTCGGTCGGTGCGGGCGAGCCCTTGAACCCCGAGGTCATCCGGTTCTGGCAGGCGGCGACCGGCACCACCATCGCCGACGGCTACGGCCAGACCGAGACGGTGAACATCGTCGCGAACTTCCCCGACCAGCCGGTCAGGTTCGGCTCGATGGGCCAGCCGGTGCCGGGGTTCGACGTCGACGTCGTCGACGCCGAGGGCCATGTCGTCCCGCGCGGCGAGATCGGCAACATCGCCGTGCGGGTCGAGGGGGCCGCGCCGCCGGGGCTGTTCGCCGGCTACTATACCGGCGCCGAGCCCGACCGCCGCGCCTTCCGCCACGGCTGGTACTATACCGGCGACACCGCCACGCGCGACGAGGACGGCTATCTCTGGTTCGTCGGCCGCGCCGACGACCTGATCACCTCGGCCGGCTACCGGATCAGCCCGTTCGAGGTGGAAAGCGTGCTGCTGGAACACCCGGCGGTGGCCGAAAGCGCGGTCATCGCCAAGCCCGATACGCTCCGCGGCGAGATCGTGGTGGCCTATGTGATCCTCGCCAAGGGCCACGAACCCGGCGAGGCGCTGGCGCTCGACATCCAGGAACACTGCAAGCGCGTGACCGCGCCCTACAAGTATCCGCGCGAGGTGATCTTCGTCGATGCGCTGCCGAAGACGATCTCGGGCAAGATCCGCCGGGTGGAGCTTCGCGCGAAGAAGGACGGCTGACGGCAGGGCGCCGCCCCGGGGGCGCGGGACGGGCCCGGACCGGCGCGCTATCCGCGCGCCGGTGAAGCCGCCGGTGCCGCCTCCGGTGGCGCTCCCGCGAACCATGCCGTGACGATCTCGCCGGCGCGGCCGAAGCGGCTGGCGAGTTGCTCGCGGCTCGCGCCTGCCTCCATCGCCTGCCAGATCGCCGCAGCGGGCTGGCCCTCGACCCAGGCGACACCGCCGGGCGCGTGGGGCGGGACCAGCACGTCGGCCTCGGTCAGCCTTCCGTCCTCGACGACGATGCGGCGGGCGATCCGGTCGCCCGGGGAAGCCGCCTCCAGCGGCAGCTCGTCGGGGAAGGCTGCCCGGCGCGACCAGAACGGCAGATCCGCGCGTCCCGTCTCGCTGCGGATGAAATCGCGCCCGAGCCGGGCCTGCCGCAGATAGAGAAGATCGAGCCGCTGGTTGAGGAAGCGGACCGCAAGGTCGCGGGTGGCCGCGTCGTCGCGCGCCTCGATCGTGCGCCGCACCGCGGTGGCGGCAAGCGCCGAGGAGGTGGCGAAGAACATGCCATGCCCGGAGAGCGGGTCCATCCCCGCCACCGCGTCGCCGATGGTGATGACATCGAGACCGGTGACCGGCAGCGGCAGGACCACGGAGGAATCGCGAACGAGGGGCGCGCCGCGGATGCCCTCGACCGCGGGCAGGAGCGCCGCGGCCGCTTCAAGCGCCGCGCCGAGCCGCGCCAGCGGATCGCGCCCCTCCGGATCGGCCGCGTCCTGGCTGAGTTGCACCCAGCCCAGGCCGCCGCCAAGGCTTGCGAGCCACAGCCAGCCGTCGTCGAGGGGCAGCACGAAGGCCGCGCGCGGGCTGCCGGGCGCAAGGTCGAGCGCGGCGGCGATGGCAACCGTCGCGGGGCCGCGGGCGGCATTCGGGCGGCGGCCGAGCGCCTTGCGTCCGCGTGCATCGAAGACCATCCGGCCCGCGATCTCGGATCCGTCGGCCAGCACGGCGCGGCCGGGCAGGGGCTGGGCAGTCGCCGTCACGAGATGCGCGCCTGCCGCCGCGGCCGCCTGGCGCAGATGCCGGTCGAACGCGGTGCGTTCCACCACCGTCTCGACGTTCTCGCCGTATTCGGAACTGCCCCAGCGGCTTATGCGGGACAGCCGCACCGCCTTCATCGCGGTGCCGTCATAAAGCCCGACCGTTTCCAGCCAGTGGCGCAGGCGCGGGCCGATCCCCTCCAGCCGCAGGACCGGCGTGTCGGGATCGATGAGCGCGACCTGGCGCCCGTCGCGCGCGGCATGCCAGGCGGCAAGCGCGCCCGCCGGGCCGCCGCCCGCAATGACAAGATCGAAGTGCCGGGGCATCCTTGGCCTCCTCTTCCCAGCATCCGCGCGCATCCTGCCACAGGATCGGCAATCGGGGCCGGCATAGTTGACATCTTCGGCCATTCTCCGCCGCCCCCGGACTTTGTCCGGAAATGTCAACTTTGGCGGCCCGTCACCTGCTTCACTTCGCCGCATATCCTGCGGCCCCCCGTGTCCGCCCAGCCAGAGGAAGCCCGACGCGATGTCTCGCACCATCCTTGCCACATTGCTGACCACCGCCTTCGTTCCGCTTGCCACGGCCGGCCTTGCCGCGACCGGCGAGGAGATCGTCGCCACCGTCTGCGGCGCCTGTCACCTGAAGGACGACCAGGGGCAGATGTCGCGCATCGACACCAGCCGCCGCACCCCCGAAGGGTGGGAGATGAACACGGTGCGGATGATGCGCAACTATGGTGTCCAGCTCAGCGACGAGGATTTCGTCACCGTGGTGCGCTACCTCGCCGACACGCGCGGCCTGTCGGTCGCGGAGACCGACGGGTTCCGCTACATCCTGGAACGCGAGCCCTTGGCCGACGACCACGGTCCCGACGACCTGATGAGCCAGACCTGCGGGCGCTGTCATTCCTACGCCCGGGTCGCGCTCCAGCGGCGCAGCCCCGCGGACTGGGAGAAGCTCCTGCACTTCCACCTCGGCCAGTTCCCGTCGCTGGAATACCAGGCGCTGGCGCGCGACCGCGACTGGTGGGGGATCGCCCAGGGCGACGTGCTGAAGCAGCTGACCGAACGCTATGTCCTGGGCGACCCGCCGGCGAAGGCCGATGTCGACCTGTCGGGCGAATGGCGCGTCGCCGGCCGCCAGCCCGGGCGCGGCGCCTATGACGGCACTCTCACGGTCGAGCGCGACGGCGAGGGCTACAAGGTCACGCAGGCGCTGGCCTTTGCCGACGGCCAGAGCGAGACCCGCAGCGGCTCGGCCTATCTCTACGGCGCCGGCGAATGGCGCGCGACGATGACTTCGGGCGAGACCGAATTGCACGAGGTGATGGCGCTGCGCGAGGACGGGTCGCTGGACGGGCGCTGGTTCAATTCCGCCCAGACCGCCCTTGGCGGGCGCATCCACGCGGTCAGGACGGATGCTGCGGCGCAGATCCTTTCGGTGGTGCCGGACCATGTCCGCGCCGGCGAAACCATCGAGATGCGGGTTTCGGGCGTCGGCCTTTCGGGCGATGTCACCCTGCCCGCGGGGCTCACGGCCGAGACGGTCTCGAACGACGCCGGCGCGGTGGTGCTGAAGGTGACGGCGGCGGCCGATGCCGCGGCCGGGCGCGGCGCGGTCGCCGTGGGCGGGGCGTCGCTCGATGCGGCGGTCGGCGTCTACTCCGCGCTCGACCGGATCTCGGTCGAGCCGGCGGTGACCTATTCGCGGATCGGCGACAACGGCGGGCCGATCGCCAAGCAACCGGCCGCCTTCGACGCGATCGGCTGGCTGAACGGGCCGGACGGGCAGCCGGAAACCGACGACGACATCCGCATCGGGGCGGTTGCGGCCGATTGGTCGGTCGACAACTTCGACGAGGCCGCCGCCGCCGCGGAGGATGCGAAATTCGCCGGCCAGATCGGCCCCTCGGGCATCTTCGACCCGGCGGGCGCCGGCCCGAACCCCGAGCGGGTGATGAGCACCAACAACGCCGGCAACCTCAGCGTCATCGCCACCGTGAAGGACGGCGACCGGACGCTGGAGGGCAGGGGGCACCTCTATGCCACCGTGCAGCGCTTCGTCGACACCCCGATCCGCTGAGGGGGGCAGGATGGGTTCGCTCACCTTCATCCGCCACAATGCACATCGCGTGGACGTGGACGACCACGCGATGCTGATGCATGTGCCGACGACCAGCCTGTTCGAGATGGACGAGGTGTCCCGCGCGGTCTTCGACCTCTTTCGCCGCGCCGGTTCGGTCGATGCCGGGACGCTCAGGGACGAACTCGGCGGCCGGTTCGCGCCGCAGGCGCTGGCCGACTGCCTGCAAAGCCTGATCAGCCTCGACATCCTGCGCGACACGGCGGCGCCGGAAACCCCGATCCGGGTGCAGAAGGTCGAGGACATCCCGCTGTCGACGATCATCCTGAACGTCAACACCGGCTGCAACCTCGCCTGCACCTACTGCTACAAGGAAGACCTGACGACGCCCGCCAAGGGCGAGAAGATGGACTTCGCCACCGCGCAGGCGGCGATCGACCTGCTGTTCCGGCAGGCGGCGTCGCGCGACCGGGTCAACGTGGTGTTCTTCGGCGGCGAGCCCCTGACCAACATGCCCCTGATCCGGCAGGCGGTGGACCATGCCGAGGCCCGTGCGGCGGAACTCGGCAAGACCGTCGATTTCACGCTGACCACCAACGCCACGCTCCTGACCGAGGAGATCGCCGACTGGCTCGACGCGCACCGCTTCGGGCTGACCGTCAGCATGGACGGGCCGCGCGCGATGCACGACAGGAACCGCCGGACGGTGGGCGGGCGCGGAACCTATGACGTGGTCGCGACCAAGGTGCGGATGCTCCTTGCCCGCTACCGCTCGCGCCCGGTGGGCGCGCGGGTGACGCTGACGGCAGGCGTGACCGACGTGTTGGCGATCCACGACCACCTGATCAACGACCTCGGATTCGCCGAAGTGGGCTTCGGCCCGGCGACCTCGGGGCCGATTGCGGTGTTCAACCTCCAGCCCGACATGCTGAAATCGGTGTTCGAGGACATGAAGGTGCTGGGGCGGCGCTATGTCGAGGCGGCGATCCGGGGCGAGAACATCGGATTCTCCAACATGCACCAGCTTCTGACCGACATCGCCCAGGGGATGAAGAAGGCGGTGCCCTGCGGCGCGGGTCTCGGCCTTCTGGCCGTGGACAAGGCGGGCGACCTGCACCTTTGCCACCGCTTCGTCGGATCGAGCCAGCCGACCTACGGCAATGTCACGACCGGGATCGACGTGCCGAAGCTCGCCGCCTTCGTCGAGGGCGCGCAGGACCGCAGCAGCTTCGGCTGCAAGACCTGCCGGATCCGGTCGATCTGCGCCGGCGGCTGCTATCACGAAAGCTATGCGCGCCAGGGCGATCCCTTCGCCCCGGTCTATCACTACTGCGACCTGCTGCGCGACTGGGTGGACTTCGGCATCGA
>JAUQYA010000033.1 GCA_030837785.1 Albidovulum sp. | reverse complement strand
TGGTCTGCGGCTCGCTCGCCTTCAACATCGACGTCAAGGCGGTGCTCGAAGGCTTCGGGCTCCGCGAGGGCGCCAATTCCGACCCCCGCGAATACGTCGTCGAAAAGGCCTTCGTCGGCGACGGGATCTGACGCCGGCGGGGCAATGCCGCGCTCGCGGGCGTATCGGCGCGAGAGGGGCGTGGTTCTGGCGATTCCGACGCGGTGCGCTACCGTTCCCGGCAGGAATCAATGCCGCCAGGATAATAGAATGCGCATCTACAACCAAAGTCACAGGCCCGCGGCATGAGCGCGGACCTGTCCTTTGCCCGGGTCCGGCCGGTGGAAACCGGGGTGATGATTGCCCCCCGCGACGTGTTCACTGCCCTTGCCGCGATCATCGCCGTCCTGGCGTTCCTGCACCTTTTGTCGATGCCGGTCTACGTCTACGGGATGAAGGGGGCGGACGGGCTCCTTGTCCGCGCCGCGCGCTATTTCATGCTTCACAACGAACGTTCGGTGCCGACCTGGTTCTCGGTCATCCTGATCGCGATGAACATGGTGCTCCTGGTGCTGAACGGCGTGGCCGACCGCCAGCTGCGGGGGGCCACCTCCACACTCTGCTGGCTTTCCCTCGCGGCGATCTTCGCGTTCCTGTCGCTCGACGAACAGGTCACGATCCATGAGGCGATCGGTGACAGGATCGGGACGGCCTACGAGGTGGGCGGGTTCCTGTCCTTCCCCTGGATCATCGCGGGGTCGGTCTTCACCGCCGCCGTGGGGCTTGGCTGCCTCGGCTTCCTGCGCCGCCTGCCCTGCCGCACGGCCCGGCTGTTCGTGCTCTCGGGGGCGATCTTCGTCGGCGGCGCGCTGGTGGTGGAGATGATCGAGGGCGGGACCATCGCGGCCTTCGGCTTCGGTGCGGCCTATTATCTGCTCGTGCTGGTCGAGGAGACGATGGAGATGCTGGGGCAGGCGCTCTTCGCCTTCGCGCTCCTCGACCATCTCGCCCTGGCGGGACGGCCGATCCGGCTGGCGTCGCCGGTCGCGTGAGAGCCCGGGCGGCGGGCGGTGCCGTCACCGGGCGGGCGAAACGAAAAGGCCGCGCCCGAGGGGCGCGGCCCCATGTCCTGCCGCCGCGGGGGTCACATCCCCATCGCGGCCTTCACCTGGTCGATCACCGCCTGGACGGCGCCGGGGTTGTTGCGGGCACCTTCGATGGCGGTCTTCAGCGTCGACTTGGCCGCGTCGTCGAGCGTCGAGGCGTCGACAGCCGCGATCAGCTTGTCGGCATCGAACGTGGCCGGGTCGAGCAGCGCGGCGATGTCGCCCGCCGCGGCGGCCGGGGCCGTCGTCGTCTCGGTCGTGGCGGCCGGGGCGGTCGTCGTCTCGGTCGTCGTCGCCGGAGCGGTGGTGGTCTCGGTCGTCGTCGCCGGAGCGGTGGTGGTCTCGGTCGTCGTGGCCGGGGCGGTCGTCGTCTCGGTCGTGGTGGTCGCCTCGGGCGTGACCACAGGCTGGCTGCGGAAGCCGAAGTACCACACCGCGAGCACCACCAGGATGGCAGCGAGGATTGCAACGGTTCTGTTCATGATTAAGCCCCTCTAACAACGGCTTGGAGCGCCGCTCATTGCGGTATGGGGGAATCTGCGTGAAAAGGAAAGGCCTTGCAGTCTTGCGGGTTGAAAGCCGGGGGGCGCGCGTCTATTTTGCGCGCCGATCCGCTCGATCTCCGCTCGATCATTGTCCGCCACCACAGAAGGAACGCCGCCATAGCCCGCAGACCGCACAACGCCCCGCCGCCGCAACGCGACACGGGTCCCCGCATCAACGAACGCATCCGCGCACCCGAGATCCGCCTGATCGGCGCCGAGGGCGAGAACGTCGGGGTCGTCACGCCGGGCCGGGCACTCGCCATGGCAGTGGAGCTCGGACTCGACCTCGTCGAGATTTCGCCCAACGCGGTGCCGCCGGTCTGCAAGATCATGGACTTCGGCAAGTTCAAGTACGAACAGCAGAAGAAGGAAGCCGAGGCGCGCAAGAAGCAGAAGATCATCGAGATCAAGGAAATCAAGTTCCGCCCCGGCACCGACACCCACGACTATGACGTCAAGATGCGCTCGGTGAGGAAGTTCCTCGGCGAGGGCGACAAGGTGAAGGTCACGCTGCGCTTTCGCGGCCGCGAGATGGCGCACCAGGAACTTGGCCTTGAGCTTCTGAAGCGCGTGGCGGCCGACGTCGAGGAGATCGGCAAGATCGAGAACATGCCGAAGCTCGAGGGCCGGCAGATGGTGATGATGATCGGCCCGAAATAGGGCGTCCATCCCGGCGCAGGCGGCCCTCCCCGGCGGGAGGGCCTTTCGATTCCGGGCGATCCATCAGGCGGGCCACCAGGCGGGCCACCAGGCGGGCCATCGGGAGGGGACCATGCTGTCCTACCAGCACATCTACCATGCCGGAAACCTCGCCGATGTGCACAAGCACGCGATGCTGGCCGCGGTGCTCGCCTATCTGACGCAGAAGGACAAGCCGCTCAGCTATCTCGAGACGCATTCGGGGCGCGGGCTCTACCGGCTCGATGCGCCCGAGGCGGCCAAGACCGGCGAGGCGGCGGCGGGGATCGGCCGGGCCGGGGCGCTGTTTTCCGCCGACCACCCCTACCGCCGCATCCTGCAGGACGTGCGCGCCCGCTATGGCCCCACCGCCTATCCCGGCTCGCCGCTCGTCGCAGCGCTGTCGCTCAGGCCCGGCGACCGGATGCGGCTGGCCGAGCTTCACCCGCGGGAATACGCCGCACTCGTCGAAGCGATGCGGCCCTTCGGCGCCGATGTCCGGCGCGAGGACGGGCCGGCCTTCGCACTGGCCGCCACCCCGCCCGAGCCGCGCCGGGGGCTGATGCTGATCGACCCGAGCTACGAGGTGAAGGAGGATTACGCCGCGATGCCCGCGCTGCTGCGCCGGGTCCACGCGAAATGGAACGTGGGCGTGCTGATGCTCTGGTATCCGCTCCTGGCGAGCGGCGCGGAGACGGGACTGGCCGGCGCGCTCGACGCGGCTGACCTGCCGAGGGCGATCCGCCACGAGGTCCGCTTCCCGCCGGCCCGCGAGGGCCACGGGATGGTGGGCTCCGGCCTCTACCTGGTCAACGCCCCCTTCGGGGCGGCGGAGGAGGCCACCCGGCTCGATCGCGTCTTCGCGGCCCTTGCCGGGGGGTGACACCCGCAGCGCCGTAGCGCCCCGATCATCCACCCACCGGGCGGATGCGGCACTGAAAGCAGTTGTTGCGGGCCGAGCGGACGTCGACGAAGGCGACATCGGCGTCCTCCAGAACCCGCGCGGCACAGGCGGGAACCTCGCCCGCTGGCACGATCCGCCCGGTGCCGTAGACGATCCGGTGGCCGGCGGAATAGCCCTTCAGCAGATAGTCGGGGCTTGTCGTCAGGATCGGCGGCGCGCCCGCCCCGTCCCAGCGCGCGCAGGGCGCTGCGCAGAGGAAGATCGGCCCGGTCTCGGCATAGGGTTGCGGCGCGGGAAAGGGCCGGTGCGCGAGGATGAGGTATTCCTGCCCGGCCGGGACGTGGCGCAGGCAATGCCGGCAGGGCGCGCCCATGCCATCCGAAACCGCCCCCCGCTCGGCCGGTTGTCCGTTCGCATCCGGGCCGCTGGCGCGCAGGGCCGCCACGACCCCGCTGTCCAGGGCCTCGTAGATCAGGTCCATCGGCAGTCTCCCCTCCGGTCGCACCCGAATACGCTTCGCCGCCGGGTGCGGCGACCCGGAGCCTGCGCATTCGCCGGGGCCTCAGAGATCGGCCATCGCCAGCCGGATGTAGCGGTTTTCGCCGCGCGCCAGCACCCACCGGCCCACGCGCCGGGCAAGGCCCGGCCGCCCCCGTGTCACGGCGCGCTCGAACAGCTCGCGCTGGTAGCGCGGGAAGTCGCGTCGCGCCCGCAGCAGCCGGTAGAACTCGCCCGCCGTCAGCGTTCCGGAAAGCGCCTTGAGGATGACCTCCGACAGGATCCCCATCTGGAGGAGCGAGGATCCGAGCCGGTGGCCCATCAGCGGCGCGCGGAGCGCCACCACGTTGGCGCCGGTGAAGCGCCGCGCATGGCCGGTGTCGAGCGGCTCGTAGGGGTCGTAGAGGACCGTCACCCGGGCCGCCGCCTCCGAGGCGCGGGCCGCGTCGCCGTACTTGCCCGAGAAATCCTTGTCCCAGACGGTTCGGTAGCGTGTCTCCCAGGGCACGACGGCCTTGTCGAGGGTCGATTGCGGGCTGATCGCCACCACGTCGGCGCCGGGGCAGGCGGCCGAGAAGGCCGCGGCGGCATAGCCGCCCATCGAGGCGCCGTAGAAGACGACGCGGCCGAAGCGGGCGAAGAAGCCTTCGCGCGCGAGACGGTCGAACTCCGCCATCGCCCAGTAGTCGCGATACCAGGTCCAGCCCGCCGCCATCACGCCCAGCATCGACCAGCCCTGCTTCTCGATGAACTCGAAGCCCCAGGGCCGCCGGTCGGCGCGCTTGGTCATGGCGATGTCGAGGTTGTCGAAGGTCACGACCAGGACCGAGGGGTCGCGCGGAACGTAGAGGAAGGAATGCACGCCGTTGTCGGTATAGAAGCCGAAGGGCCCCGCAAGGCGCCGGGCGATCTCGGCCCAGCCCTCGTCGCTGGCCGCCCCGGCCCCTGCGGCGACGCCGGCGGCCGGCGGATGGGGCCGGAACAGCGCCCGCGTCACCCTGCGCTCCCGCTCCTCGCGCGTGGCCACCGTCTCGCAGGCGCCGTAGCCGTTCAGGAACGGATAGCTGCCCGAGCCCTTGCGGATGTCAGTCAGCATCAGGCTGTCGGCGTGAAGGCCCGCTTCCAGCACCGGCACGAGGTGGCGCACCTTCCAGGCATCGCCGAAGCCGGAGAAGTTGGCGATCACGTCCCAGGGCCGGATCTCGTCGGCCGAACCGACCCGGGTGACCGCCCCGCCCGGCACGCCGGCCGCCTCCAGCGCGGCGAGGTAGGGCGCGACCCAGTCTGAGGGGGCATCGGGAAAGGCGCCGGACTTGCCCATGTCCACCAGGTAGATGCGGCAGCCGTGCCGGTGATGAAGCGCGCGGGCAAGGTCGAGCGCGCCGCCGCCGACGTCGGCGAAGCTTTCCACCCGGCAGGGCCCGAGCGCGAGGATGGCCTCGGCCGTCGCATCGTCGATCTCCGCGGCCTCGCTCATTCGTCGTCCCCGTCGTCGTCCTCGGGCTGATGCCCGCGGATCGGCGCGGCGGCGGGGTCGATCCCGTGCTTCTTCAGCAGCTGGCCGACGAGGCTTTTCGGCCGCGGCACGCCGCCCATCTTCTGCACCAGCCGCGCCCGCATCCTGCGGCCGTAGAAATGGATCGAATAGGTCTCCTCGGTCACATGCTGGCGCCAGTCGACCCCGGGGCGAAGCATCAGCCTGCGGTCCTTGTATTCGAAGGGGTAAAGCGCCACGCGCGGCAGGGCATGGCGGATCTCGCCGGTCTGCTTCAGGAAATGGGTCAGCGCATGCGGCCCCCAGACGCCCCAGGGCTGGTCGCCCGCGTGAACCGGGCTTCCGGCCGCCTTCTTCGCCTCCAGCTCGCGCCGGTATGCCTCGCCATACCAGTCGGGGATCGCGTATTCGTCGGACGTGAAGTCCAGAAGACGGCCCAGCGCCTCGCTGTCCCGCGGCAGGCCGAGAACGCCGCCGTTCACCCCTTCCTCGCTTTCCCAGGCGAAGAAATGACCGGTGCGGGTCCCGAAGCGCCGGAGGCAATAGGCGTCGGTGTCGGCCCAGATCGTGCGGTCGCACTTCGCCAGCAGGTGATAGCGGAACAGGTCGGAGTGGAGCGCCGGGCTACCGGTGCGGCCGTGGCGCAGGAAGCCGTCCTGCGGCAGGACCGGGCGCGCGTCGGCGATCTCCACCCCCTCGGGTGCGTTGGGGATGGGCTCGTAGGCGTAGAGCCGGACGGTGTGGCCGGCGTCGACGAAGGACCTGAGGCAGAGCTGTTCGAGAAAGCTCAGCGCGCCCCCGATCCAGAGCGTCGCGATCTCATAGTCCTGTGCCACTGCCGCCTCGCCCCTTCTTCGCCGGGTTGGCGCCAGATTGGCCGAAATCGCGCGCCTTGCCAACCGTCCGTGCCCGGGCGGTCCGGGCTGCCGCCCGGCCCCGCGGCGTTTGCCTGACCGCCCCCGCCCGTGCTACCAAGGCCCAAGACCGGCGTCCCGAACGGCAGAACAGGCATGACCGACCATCCCCCGAGCGTGGTGATCCGCCGGCAGCTTGCCGCCGCAGCGCCGGGTGGGCTTGCCGTTCTCGACGCCGTGCTCTGCCCCGGCCCCAAGGGGACCATCCTGCGCCTCTTCACCCGCGCGGGTGTGAAACCCGAAGCCCTCGACCCCGCCCCGCGCCAGGGCTGCGCCGCGATCCGCGACCTGCGCGAAGTGTCAGGTGCCGTGATGGCGGTCGCCGACCCGCCCCCGGCCCGGATCGCGCTGGCGGAGGGCGGCACCGCGGAGGTCGCCGCGAACCCGGCGGAGTGGGAACTTTTCGAAGGCCGCGACGTGCTCTTCGGCGCGCGGGCAGAGGAGCGGGCGGAGACAGTGGCCGACTGGCTCGGCTATCACGCGCAGGCCCACGGCGCGACCGGCGCGCTGATCGTCAACCGGGCGCCGGACGACAGTCCGGCAGGCAGCCATGCGGCGTTCGCCGAGCGGTTGCAGGCGCTCATCTCCCCCCTGCCCGGGCTTGTCGTGGTGATCCTCGAAAGCCCGGTGCCGCTCGGCAAGCCCGGGCTCGGGCCGGAAAGCCATGTCTTCCTCGCCCCCGACGCGCCGGGCAAGGACCGGATGGAGCGCCCCGCCCCCGATCCCTGGCGCGCGCCCCTGGGCGAGGGGCTTCTGCACGAGGCCGCGAAGTGGCGGTTCCTCGCCCGCGCCAGCGCCGTCCTCTGCCTTGACGTCACCGATATCCTTGCCGAGCGCCAGGGCGGGCCCTCGGCCTTCGACCTCTGCCGCGCCGCCGCGGGCGGAGTGGTGCTGCTTGTCGGCCGGCGCATCTACCCGTGGCGGGTGCGGGCGGGCGAGCCCGAAAGCTTCGGCGACCACATCTGCCGCCCCTTCGACGCGCGCCGCGGCATCGCCCGCTGGGGCGCCGCGCCCGACCTTGCCGGGCTCGACAACACCTGGCGCGCGCTCCGCGTCGCCTATGCCCGGCCCGACGCCGGCAAGACGGTTCCCTTCTGGCGGGCGATGGCGCTGCGCGTGCCGGGGCGGAAGGCGGCAGAGCTTGCGCCGAAGACCTCGCTCGTCGAGGATCCGGCGCTTCTCGACATGGCGCGGCGCCATTTCGGGGCTGCCCCGGTCCGCCCGCCCGTATCCGAAACCCGCCCCGCCGCAGAGACCGGGGCGCGGGCACTGCGGACCTGCATCGTCACCACGATGAAGAACGAAGGCCCGTTCATCCTCGAATGGCTGGCCTATCACCGCGCCATCGGCGTCACCGACTTCCTCGTCTACACCAACGACTGCTCCGACGGCACCGACCGGCTGCTCGACCTGCTGCAACGGAAGGGCCTCGTCCGGCACCGCGACAACCCGTTCCGCACCATGCCCGGGCTGATGCCCCAGCACGCGGCCCTTCAGGCCGCGGAAGGCGAGGAGGTGCTGCGCGCGGCCGACTGGGCGATCTGCATGGACGTGGACGAGTTCATCAACATCCGGGCCGGCGACGGAACGCTCGCCGGCCTTTACGCGCTGATCGGCGATGCGAACATGATCTCGCTGACCTGGCGGCTGTTCGGCAATGCCGACGTGCACGGGTTCGAGGACCGCTTCGTCACCGAACAGTTCCCGCTCTGCGCGCCCGAGCTGATCCGCAAGCCGCACCAGGCCTGGGGGTTCAAGACGCTGTTCCGCACCATCGACATCTACCGCAAGCTCGGCGTCCACCGGCCGAAGGGACTCCGGCCCGACCTCTGGGATCAGGTGCGCTGGCTCAACGGCTCCGGCAGGCCGATGCCGGAGCGGATGTATCGCAACGGCTGGCGGTCGAGCCTCGGGACCTACGGGTATGACTGGGTCCAGCTCAACCACTACGCGGTGCGCTCGGCCGAAAGCTTCCTCGTCAAGCGCGACCGCGGCCGGGTCAACCATGTCGACCGCGACCAGGGGCTGAGCTACTGGTTCCGCATGAACCACAACGCCGGGGAAGACCTGTCGATCCGGCGGATGCTGCCCCTCGCACGGGTCGAGTTCGACCGGATGATGGCCGATCCCGAGATCGCCGGGGCGCACCGCGCCGCCGTGGCCGCCCACCGCGCGAAGATCGCCGAGCTTCAGGCCCGGCCCGACTATGCCGCCTTCTACGCCGAACTGACCGGCGAGCGGATGGAGAAGCTGTCGCGGATTCTCTCGGTCTTCGGCTCGGCCGTGTTCAACGCGGGCCCCGGCGTGGTGCCCCCCGACTTCCACCGGCGCGACCTGCCGCCCGGCTTCTTCTTCACCGTGGAGCCCCCGGCCGATGCCGCGCGCTGAGCCCCGGAGCCGACCCGGCATCCTCGCGATCCTGGCGGTGAAGAACGAAGGCGCCTTCCTGCTCGACTGGCTCGCCCACCACCGACCTGTCCTACTGGGTGGAGCGCAACTTCTCAGCCGAGGAAGACCGCACCATCCTCGCGCTGGCGCCGCGCGTGGCGAAGGTCCGGCGGAACTGGCGGCCGACACGGTTCTCGGGTCGCTCCACGCCGCCGCCGTTGCCTGGCGACATCGGCGATTCGAGGCGCTGATGCGCGGCGAGGACTGGCGCGGTCTCTTCGGGCGGCTGATGATGGCGGGGCCGAGCCGCGTTCTTTCGGCGGAAGAGCACGGAATCATCGCCGGTTACGCGACCCGCACGGCGGCGGAAACAGATCACGGAGACCGAAACGGATAGGCCGGCGGCAGGAAACAGTGCCCCGAAAAATGTTCAGTATTTTCAACGGCGCCCCTTCAGCCAACTTGCACGGGCCCGGCCCCCCGCCGCAGATTGGTGAACGGGTAGTGTACGGGTGCTGGGGCAATGCAGGACAACGAGGGGAGTACCGCCGATCCGCGGGCTCTGTCCGATGCGGACTGGTTCGCCAGACTGGAGGAGATCGGCGAGGAGGCCGGCTACTTCCAGTGGCTGGGCCGGAAGCACGCCGCCTTCTTCCTCGACGAAAGCCCGACCCTCATCGTCACCTTCGAGACGGTGGCCTCGATCCGCACGGGCCAGCCCGACCAGCTTCCCCTGGGATACGGCGTCGCCAAGGGGCGCGGCTGGTCGCATCTCTGCCTGATCGCGCGCTCCGACACCTGGTATCGCGACCCGGCGGTCTATGCCTATTTCGACCGGCTGGTCGATGACGCCTTCTTCGAGGATTTCGACCGTGTCGTGTTCTGGGGCGCGGGCATGGCGGGCTATGCGGCCGCGGCCTATTCCGTCACTGCCCCCGGCGCCACGGTGATCCTCGGCGCGCCGCAGGCCACGCTCGACCCACGCGTCGCCGGCTGGGATCCGCGCTTTCAGGACATGCGTCGCACCTCGTTCACCGACCGCTATGGCTATGCCCCCGAGATGACCGAGGGCGCGGGGCCGGTCTATGTGATCTTCGATCCGGAACTCACGCTCGATGCGATGCACGCGGCGCTGTTCGCGCGCCCGCATGTGACGCTCCTGCCCTGCCGCAACCTTGGCCGCGACCCGGGCGAGGCACTCGATCAGATGCGCGTCCTGCCGTCGGTTCTGGCCGCCGCCGCCACCGGCGCCTTCGACGCAGAGCTTTTCCGCACCTTCTACCGGGCCCGGCGCAACTACCAGCCCTACCTGCGCAACCTGCTCGGCCGGCTCGACCAGGACGGGCGCGCGTTGCTGGCCGCGCTTCTGTGCCGCAACGTCGTGAACCGGCTCGACGCGCCGAAGTTCAGGACACGGCTGGAACAGCTCGAAAGCCAGCTCGCCGCGGCCGGGGAACGGCTGCCGCCCATCCATCTGCCCGACTCGCGCTGAGGCGGGCGACCGGCCGTCAGCAGCGGTAGGCGACCGCGTGCAACTCGTAGACATCCGCGCCGGGCGTGACGGAATCGAAGACCACCGTATCGGCGCCGGCATCGCGGGCATCGGCCATGATCGTGTTGCGGGCGTATTTCACCCCTTGGTCCGCCAGAAGACCATAGGTGCCCGGTTTCATCCGGATGTCGCTGACGTAGGTGCAGGCGGCGACCTCGGCCGCCGTCGCCTCGCGCACGCCCGCGACGCCGGTGAAGCCCGGATCCCGCATGCATCCCGCAAGGCCCGCGGCCAGGGACGCAGCCAGCGCCGCGCCAAGTGCAATTCGTTTCATGCCTCTGCCCGTTCCTGCCGGTGTTCTCGTGCCCCGAGTCTGCGCGGGCCACGGGGCCAAGGCAAGTGCGGCGTGGCGGGCGGGGCGGCTTCGGCGGAATTTCCCTCAGCCGACGGCCCGGCGATAGAGGTGCCAGGTCGCGTGTCCCAGCACCGGCATCACCACCGCGAGCCCGATCAGGAACGGCAACGCGCCCAGAACCAGCGCCGCCGCGACGACCAGGCCCCAGAGCGCGATCGCAGCGGGACTTTCGCGCGCGACCCGCACCGAGGTCACGACCGCGACCGGCAGCCCCACCGGCCGGTCGAGCAGCAGCGGGAAGGACACCGCGCTGGTCACCAGCACCAGCGCCGCGAAGAGAAAGCCGAGCGGCAGGCCGATGGCGATCATCGCCCAGCCCGCGGGCGTGGTCAGCATGTCGCGGAGGAATTGCGCCGTCGAGTCAGGGGCCGTCGGGCCCATCGTGGCCAGAAAGACCCAGTGGGCGGCGAGGAGCCACAGGACGAAGACGGCGAGATGGCCAAGCGCCAGCGCCAGGATCGCCCCGATGCGCGGAGACGCGATCACCCCGAGCCCGTCACCCCAGGAGACCGCCTGCCCCGCCTCGCGCCGCCGGCTCATCTCGTAGAGCCCGACCGCGGCGGCGGGGCCCAGAAGCGCGAAGCCGGCCAGAAGCGGGAAGACAAGATGCAGAAGGTCGCGGTGAAGCGCGATCCAGATCAGACAGGCGCCCGCCACCGGATAGATCACCGCGGCGGCGATCACGTCTGACCTGAACGCGGCAAGATCCGCAACCCCGGCCTTCAGCGCCGCGCGGATGTCGGAAAGGCCGATGCGGCGGACCCGGGGCCGGGGCATCGCCTCGCCGCCCAGGTCGTGGGCAACCCTGCCGATGTCGCGGCCCGCCGCGCCAAGCACCTTCATGCCCCAGGACAGCGGATTGCCGATGGTAGTGGTCATGATGCACCTCCTCCGGTCCGGCATGCCGCAGGCCGATGCCCTCCCGCGGACGCGGCCGTGCGGCGGATCATCCGATCCTAGCACGGGGACCGCCCCCGGGCCGGACACGTTTGAGCGATCACCCCTCGCGGGAGCGCCGGGTCAGAACGACCGCCCGTCGACAAGCCGCGGCGAAAGCGCCCGCGGCTCCACCCCGTCAAGGCAGTTGACGTTCACCGCGACCATCCGGGTGCCGTCCGGCATCTCGCCATAGGCGAAGCTCTCGATGCCGCAGGTGCGGCAGAAGAGGTGCTGGATAACCTTGTGGTTGAAGCGGTATTCGCTCAGCGCCTCCTCACCCTTCAGCAGCCGGAACGCCTCGCGCGGGGCGAAGACCAGGATCGCGCCGAGCTTCTGGCAGCGCGAGCAGTTGCAGGCGACGGGGTCATCGAGGCTGCACTCCACCTCGTAGCGGACCGCACCGCACTGGCAGCCTCCGGCATACCGCGTCATGTCCCGTCATCCCTCCGGAACACCGGGTCGACCGGCACCTGGAGCGCGGTGGCAAGCGCGTTGGTCTGGCTGGCCATCGCGATCACCGCCAGAAGCTCGCCGTGCTGCGCCCCGGTCATGCCCTTGGCCCGCGCGGCGGCGCTGTGGGAATGGATGCAGTAGCCGCAGCCGTTGGCGACCGAGACGGCGATGTAGATCATCTCCTTGGTCAGGGGATCGAGCGCCCCGGGCGCCATCACCGTCTGCAACCGCTCCCAAGTCGCCTTCAGAAGGGCGGGGTCATGGCCGAGCGCGCGCCAGAAGTTGTTGACGAAATCGGTCTGGCGCGTCGCCCTGATGTCGTCGAAGACGGCGCGGGCCTCGGCCCCCGCCGCCTCGTCCGACAGGATCGGGACCACCGCCATCAGATCACCGCCAGGACGCGGGCCGGTCCGCCGGTGCCGGGCCGGTGCTTCGGCGCGCCGATGAAGATCGTGGCGCCGGCGGCAGGCAGCTTGTCGAGGTTGGCCAGGTTCTCGATGCCGAAGCGGCCGCCCGGAAGCCACGAATAATGCACCGCGAAATCGGCCGAGTTGCCGGGGTCGAGCGAGAGCGTGTCGACCCCGATCGAGGCCGCGCCGAGTTCGGCGAGATAGTCCGTCGCCTCCTTCGAGAAGCCGGGAAAGGCGAAGGCGCCCTCGGGCGTGTTGCGGAACGCCGGATCGCCGAGCTTCGCCGCCCAGCCCGAATGCATCGCCACGCAGGCGCCGGGCGGGATCGCGCCATTGGCCGAAATCCAGGCGTCGATATCCTCCCGCGACACCATCGCGTTGGCATCCTCCGCCGCCTTCGCGGTCAGGTCGATCACGCAGAGCGGCGCCACCAGGTTTTCGACCGGCAGCGCATCGACCGAGGCGCCGTCCTTGGAAAAGTGCATCGGCGCGTCGATGTGGGTGCCGGTGTGCTCGTAGATCGTCAGCTTCCAGATCTGGTAGCCCGACTTGTCGAAGTTCACCGACTCCTCGAAGACGATGCCGGGGTTGCCGTCGAAGGTGGGGAAGGTGCCGTCATAGGCATGGGTCAGATCGACCGCGGTGCCCTTCGCCTGGGCGAGCGCTGCCCGCGCCGAGCCCATTCCCGCCGCCGCGCTGGCGAGTCCCGCCGCGGCCGCGCCGCGCAGCAGGCCGCGCCGCGACAGCATGGATTTCCTGACACCGTCGATCACGCAGGCATGACACATGGCTGTTCCTCCCGTCGAGGGCCCGGCCCCTCCGGCCCCTGTCGGGGAAGCCTAGCAAAGACGCGCGGCCGGCGTGAGAAAATCTTCGCCCCGCAAAGCGCCCCGCCGCCCGAAGGCGAATATTTCCGCCCTGCCCTCTCTGGCGCGATGGAAACCGGCGGCGGAACGCGCTAGGGCAGAGCCATGACCCCGATTACACTCCGCCGCCCGGACGACATGCACCTGCACCTGCGCGACGGCGCGATGCTGGCGGCGGTGCTGCCGGAAAGCGCCCGCGCCTTCGCCCGCGCCATCATCATGCCGAACCTGGTGCCGCCGGTCGTCACGGCGGCGCAGGCGGCGGCCTATCGCGACCGCATCCTCGCCGCGTTGCCGGAAGGCATGGCGTTCGAGCCCCTGATGACGCTCTACCTGACCGAGGCGACCGACCCCGATGACGTGGCCGCCGCCGCCGCAAGCGGGCTCGTCAAGGCGGTGAAGCTCTACCCCGCGGGGGCCACGACCAATTCGCAGTCGGGCGTGCGCGACTTCGACAAGGTCCGCGGCGTGCTGGAGCGGATGGCCGGGATCGGCCTGCCCTTGTGCGTCCACGGCGAGGTGACCGAGCCCTCCGTCGACATCTTCGACCGCGAGGCGGCGTTCATCGACCGGGTGCTCGATCCGATCCGCCGCGCCACGCCGGGGCTGAGGGTGGTGCTGGAACACGTCACCACCGCCGAGGGCGTGGCCTATGTGCGGGGCGGCGGCGGCGACCTCGGCGGAACGATCACCACCCACCACCTGATCCTCAACCGCAACCACATCCTCGCCGGAGGGATAAGGCCGCACTACTACTGCCTGCCGGTCGCCAAGCGCGAGCACCACCGCCTTGCGCTGCGCGAGGCGGCGACGGGGGCCGGGCCGCGGTTCTTCCTCGGCACCGATTCCGCCCCCCATCCCGACCACTTGAAGGAACATGCCTGCGGCTGCGCCGGCTGCTTCACCGCGACGAACACGATGGCGATCCTCGCCCAGGTGTTCGAGGAGGAAGGCGCGCTCGACCGGCTGGAACGTTTCACCTCGCTGAACGGCGCGGCCTTCTATGGCCTGATGCCCAACGAGGCGCGGATCACGCTGGAGCGGACCGGCGAGCCCGCCCGGTGGCCGGAGAAGATCGCCACCGGCGCCGGGCCGGTGACGGTTTTCAACCCGGGTTTTCCGGTCTATTGGCATCTGAGAGAGTAAGCCTTTCAGCCTGGGCCAGATGCCCCGCCGGATGCCGCTGCCGCGGACGTTCCGCGGGGATGTTCGGGCCGGAAAGAAAGCAGGAAAGGAAACCGGATGATCCCCAGCGCCTTCCCCCCGAAAGAGGAAATCGCCCGCCTGACGGCGCGGATGCTGCTGGAGATCAGGGCGGTGCATTTCAACGCGGACGAACCCTTCACGCTCGCCTCGGGCCTGCCCTCGCCCACCTACATCGACTGTCGCAAGCTGATCTCGTACCCCCGCATCCGCTCGGCGCTGATGGATTTCATGGCCGTGACGGTGATGCGCGAGGCGGGGTTCGAGGCCTTCGACAACATCGCCGGCGGCGAGACGGCGGGCATCCCCTTCGCCGCGATGGTGGCCGAACGGCTGGCGCTGCCGATGACCTATGTGCGCAAGAAGCCCAAGGGCTACGGCCGCAACGCCCGCATCGAAGGCGTGATGACCGAGGGGAGCCGGGTGCTCCTGGTCGAGGATCTCGCCACCGACGGCGGCTCGAAACTCTCCTTCGTCGACGCGATCCGCGAAACCGGGGCGAGCTGCGCCCATGCCGCCGTCATCTTCTACTACGGCATCTTCCCCGAGACGGTCGAGACGCTCGCCGGGCACGGGGTGACGCTCCTGCATCTGTGCACCTGGTGGGACGTCCTCGCCGAGGCGCGCGAATCGGCGGCCTTCGACAGCGCGACGCTCGATGAGGTCGAGGCATTCCTCACCAACCCCCGCCCCTGGCAGGCGGCCCGCGTCAAGAACTGACGCAACGTCGGCGAAACCCGGCCGCAACCCGGGGGCGAGATGCCCGCCAGATGTTGACAGCACAGGCCCGGATGCCGCAGGATATTGTTCCGCCGCGCTTATCCACCGGCCATCCACAGCAATATACAGTTTGCGCCCGGCAGCGGGATCGCGCATATCCCTTGGCCGACGACGGGGGACAGAATGAACGACGTTGTGACGATCCGGCCGGTAAAGACCGGACCCGAGGCCGATGCGCTTCCGCACAATATCGAGGCCGAGCAGCAGCTTCTCGGCGCGATCCTGACCAACAACGACATCTACGACCGGATCGCCGCGCTGGTGAAGCCCGATCACTTCTTCGAACCGGTGCACCAGCGCATCTTCGAGATCGCGGTGGCGCGGATCCAGAAGAACGCGCTGGCCTCGCCGGTGACGCTGAAGGGCTATCTGGAGGACGACGAGGCGTTGATGGCGCTTGGCGGGCCGGCCTATCTCGCGAGGCTGGCCGGCGCGGCGATCTCGGCCTTCGCCGCGCGCGACTATGCGCAGATGATCTATGAACTCGCGGTGCGCCGCGAGCTGATCCGCCTCGGCCAGGACATCACCGACCGCGCCCGCCGCGTCGAGGTCGACAATGATCCGAAGGAACAGATCACCGAGGCCGAACAGCGGCTCTACACGCTCGCCGAACAGGGCACCGCCGAAAAGGGTTTCGTGTCGTTCCTGAAGGCCACGACGGAGGCGGTGCAGAGCGCGCTCGCCGCCTACCAGCGCGACGGGGCGCTTTCGGGCATCTCGACCGGGCTCGCGGACATGGACAAGAAGCTGGGCGGGCTGCACCCGTCCGACCTTCTGATCCTCGCCGGCCGCCCCTCGATGGGCAAGACCTCGCTTGCCACCAACATCGCCTTCAACATCGCGCGCGCCTACCGGCGCGGCCAGCGCCCCGACGGCAGCGACGGCGCGGTGAACGGCGGCGTCGTCGGCTTCTTCTCGCTCGAGATGTCGGCCGAGCAGTTGGCCGCGCGGATTCTCTCCGAAGCCTCCGAGGTGCCGTCCGAGCAGATCCGCCGCGGCGACATGACCGAGGGCGAGTTCCGCCGCTTCGTCGAGGCCGCGAAGGCGCTGGAGACCTGCCCCCTCTACATCGACGACACGCCGGCGCTGCCGATCAGCCAGGTCGCCGCGCGCTGCCGCCGGCTGAAGCGCACGCATGGGCTCGATGTCGTCTTCGTCGACTACCTCCAGCTTCTGCGCGGCACCGGCCGGGGCGACAACCGGGTCCAGGAGATTGCCGAAATCTCGATGGGTCTCAAGGCATTGGCGAAGGAACTTTCGATCCCGGTGGTGGCGCTTTCGCAGCTTTCCCGCCAGGTGGAAAGCCGCGAGGACAAGCGCCCGCAACTCAGCGACCTGCGCGAATCCGGCTCGATCGAACAGGACGCCGACGTGGTGATGTTCGTCTTCCGCGAGGAATACTACCGCGAGCGGGAAAAGCCCGGCGACCACGACCTCGAGGCGATGGCGAAGTGGCAGGAGGTCATGGAGCAGGTCCACGGCCGCGCCGAGGTGATCATCGGCAAGCAGCGCCACGGGCCGATCGGCACGGTGGAGCTGAGCTTCGAGGGCCGCTTCACCCGCTTCGGCAACCTCGTGAAGCCCTGGCAGCAGGGCGAGGGCGGGTTCTGAAGCGCTGCGCGCGAATGTGATTCGACAGATTCCCGCCCGGCCGGGATGCTGCGGCCATGCGGCTTGCGCTTTTCATCCTTGTTCTCCTCGCCGTGCTGACCGCGCGCCTCCGCGCCGAGGAGGAGGGCGCCGGGCAGCCAGCACCCGCCGGTGTTTCCTGCTGCGCCTTCGCGGCCCCGGCGACCGGCGGCCGGACCTGACGGGGCCCTTCCCCGCGCCCGCCCCGCAGCCCTGCCCCGCCCCAAAGCGCTTGCCACCGTCCGGCCTGCCTGCCAAAAGACCGGCCATGTCGCAGCCAGTCCTCACCATCGACCTTGACGCCATCGCCGCCAACTGGCGGGCGCTCGCCGCCCTCGGCCATGCCGAGGCGGGGGCCGTCGTCAAGGCCGACGCCTACGGGCTCGGGGCCGATCGGGTGGCACCGGTGCTGGCCCGGGCGGGCGCGCGGAGTTTCTTCGTGGCCGAGGCCGCCGAGGGCGCGCGGCTGCGCGGCATCCTTGGCCCCGGGCCCGAGATCTTCATCCTCACCGGCCACATGGCGGGCGATGCGGCGGCGATCGGGGGGGCGGCGCTGACGCCGATGCTGACCTCGCCCGAACAGGCCCATCGTCACCTCAATGCCCTCGCCGGCCACCCCTTCGGCATCCAGCTCGACACCGGCATGAACCGCCTCGGGCTGAAGGAAGCCGACTGGCGCGCGCTCGCCCCCGCGCTGGTGGCCGCCGGGCTGAAGCTCGTGCTCGGCCATCTTGCCTGCGCCGACGAGCCCGGCCACGCGATGAACGCCGCCCAGCTCCAGAGGTTCCGCCGCATGACCGGCGGAACGGGCGTGGCGCGGAGCTTTGCGGCGACCGGCGGCATCCTGCTCGGCCCCGACTACCATTTCGACCTGACCCGCCCCGGCGTCGGCCTCTACGGCGGCGCCCCGTTCACCGCGGCGCGCCCGGTGGTGCGCCTGTCGCTGCCGGTGATCCAGGTCCGCCAGGTGGCCGAGGGCGAGACCGTCGGCTACGGCAACGCCTGGACCGCCACGCGCCCCTCGCGCATCGCAACGCTCGGCGCGGGCTATGCCGACGGGCTCCACCGCGCGCTGGCCGGCCGCGCCCGTGTCTTCGCCGGCGACATCGCCTGCCCGCTGGTCGGCCGCGTCTCGATGGACCTGACGGCGACCGACGTGACCGAGCTCGGCGAGGTCCCCGACACGCTCGAGATCCTCGGGCCGCATCAGGGGGTGGATGCGCTGGCCGACGCCGCCGGCACCATCGGCTATGAAATCCTGACCGGCCTCGGCCCGCGCTATGTCCGGCGCTACACCGGGGGCCCGACATGAGCCTTCTCGCCCCCGTCGCGGCCATCGGGCGCCTTGTGCTCGGTGGCCTCGCCACCCTCGGCCGGCTCGCGCTCTTTGCCGTGGAGACGGTCAGCCACCTTTTCCGCCCGCCCTTCTATCCGAAGGAGTTCCTCCACGCGCTGATGCAGATCGGCTGGTTCAGCCTGCCGGTCGTCGGCATGACCGCGCTTTTCACCGGCGGCGCGCTGGCGTTGCAGATCTACGCCGGGGGCGCGCGGTTCTCGGCCGAAAGCGTGGTGCCCTCGATCGTCGCCATCGGCATGGTGCGCGAGCTTGGCCCCGTCCTCGGCGGGCTGATGGTGGCCGCGCGCGTGGCCTCATCGATCGCCGCCGAGATCGGCACGATGAAGGTCACCGAACAGATCGATGCGCTGGTGACGCTGTCGACCCATCCGATGAAATACCTCACGGTTCCGCGCGTTCTCGCCGCCACGCTCGCGGTCCCGGTGCTGGTGGCGGTGGGCGATTCCATCGGCATCTTCGGCGGCTACCTCGTGGGGGTAAGCCGACTCGGCTTCAACCCGGCCACCTATCTCAAGAACACGCGCGAGTTCCTCGAGTTCTGGGACGTGGCCTCGGGCCTGTGGAAGGGCGCGGCCTTCGGCTTCATCGTGGCGCTGATGGGCTGCTACTACGGCATGCATTCCGGACGGGGCGCGCAGGGCGTTGGGCGCGCGACGAAATCCGCGGTGGTCGCGGCCTCGGTCCTGATCCTTGCCACCAACTACATCCTGACGGAGGTCTTCTTCTCCGCATGATCACGCTTACGGATGTTCACAAGGCCTTCGGCCCCAACCGCGTCCTGAGGGGCGTCACGCTGACGGTCCCGTCCCGCGAAAGCATGGTGATCATCGGCGGCTCCGGCACCGGAAAATCGGTTCTTCTCAAATGCATCCTCGGCCTTGTTCAGCCGGACAGCGGGACCATTTCGGTCGGTGGCGTGACCGCCGGAACCGGCGCGCGCGACGCCTTTCTCGCCCGCTTCGGGATGCTCTTTCAGGGCGGCGCGCTCTTTGATTCGCTGCCGGTCTGGCAGAATGTCGCCTTCCGGCTCCTGCGCGGCTCGCTGAGGCGGCCGAGGGCCGAGGCGCGCGCCATCGCCATCGAGAAGCTGCGCCGCGTCGGGCTGAAGCCCGAGGTGGCCGACCTCTTCCCCGCCGAGCTGTCCGGCGGCATGCAGAAACGCGTGGGCCTCGCCCGCGCCATCGCCGCCGAGCCCGAGATCATCTTCTTCGACGAACCGACCACCGGGCTCGACCCGATCATGGCCGGCGTCATCAACGAGCTGATCCGCGAGATCGTCACCGAGATGGGGGTGACCGCGATGACGATCACCCACGACATGTCTTCGGTCCGCGCCATCGCCGACCGCGTGGCGATGCTCCATGACGGGGTCATCCAGTGGACGGGGCCAATCACGGAAATGGACACGACACCAGACCCTTACGTCCAGCAGTTCATCCACGGCCGGGCGGAGGGGCCGATCGCCGCGATCCGCTGAGCGCACCGACCGCGGAACGGCGGGCCTCCGCCTGATATCGCCGCGGAATTTGACTTTGCCACCCGATGCGACATAGGCTGGGCCTGTCCGGGATGGGGCTGGAGGCGGAACATGGCTTCGGCTCAGGGCGCTTTGCCCGCACTTCTGTTCATCAGTGCCCTGTTCCTGGTGCCCCCTGCCGTCAGCCTGGCGGCCGGCTTCAGGCGGGTCGTCGACCTGCGCCGGCGCGGGGTGACCCCGGGCCGGTGGCTCCGCGCCGCCACCGCCTTTTCCGCCGGGGCGATGGCCATCAACCTCGTCGTCATCGCCGCGACCCTCTGGACACTGGGCGACGGCGGGCTGACGCTGGGGCCGGGCCACGCGATCGCGGCGCTCCTGTCCTGGTTCTGCTTCGGGATCTGGGTCGCCGTCCTCATCTTCGGGCGCAGACGGCGGCGGCGCACGGCCTACTGACCGACCTTGGTCCGCCCGCCCCGCCGGTGTAGAAGCGGGCCCATGCTGCGCCTCGCCAACCTCTCGCTCCTTGTCCTCTTCCCGCTGTCGTGGTTCGCGCCGCTGCTGCGGGCCGGGCTCCTGCCGTTCCTCGACCTCGACGAAATCTCCGTCGTCACCGGGCTGCAGGCGCTGTGGGAAAAGGACGTGGCGCTGGCGCTTCTCGTCACCTTCCTCGCGATCTTCGCGCCCTATCTCAAGACCATCGGCCTCGCGCTGGTGCAGTTCGGCCTCGCCTCGCCGCGCATCCACGGCGCCCTGCACCTGCTCGGGCGGCTCGCGATGGCCGACGTGTTCCTGATCGCGCTCTACATCGTCATCGCCGGGGGCGTGGGCGTCGGGCGGCTGGAGACCGCCTGGGGGCTCTATCTCTTCACCGCCTGCATCCTCGCAAGCCTGGCGATCTCCGCCCTGACCGAACGGGCGCACCGGCGCGGCCGCGGCGCCTGACGGGCGGGTTTCTTCGTTGCCGAAATACCCCGGGGGAGTCCCCGCCCTTGCGGGGACGGGGGCGGCGCCCCCCTCCGCCGCCCCCTTGCCGGCTCCCCCGCCATCGGGCAGGAAGGGCGCATGGCGAAAGCGTCCCCCTCGTTCACCTGCACCGACTGCGGCGCGGTCCACCGCAAATGGGCCGGCCGCTGCGAGGCCTGCGGCGCCTGGAACTCCATCGTCGAGGAGGCGCCACTGTCCGCCGGGCCGGCGACCAAGACGCTCGGCGCCGCGAAGGGCCGGGTGGTCGCGCTGACCGCGCTGGCCGCGGACGAGCGCCCGCCCCCCCGCGCCGCCTCGGGGATGGAGGAACTCGACCGCGTGCTCGGCGGCGGGCTGGTGTCGGGCTCGGCGATCCTGGTCGGCGGCGATCCGGGTATCGGCAAGTCCACGCTGCTTCTCCAGGCGGCCGCAAGTTTCGCCTGCAAGGGGCTGACATGCCTTTATGTTTCCGGCGAGGAAGCGGCGGCGCAGGTGCGGATGCGGGCGCAGCGGCTGGGGCTTGCCGAGGCGCCCGTCCAGCTCGCCGCCGAAACCAACCTGCGCGACATCCTGACGACCCTCGATGCGCTCCGTCCCGATCTCGCGATCATCGACTCGATCCAGACGATGTGGGCCGACCATGTCGAGGCCGCGCCGGGCTCGGTCGCCCAGGTTCGCGCCGCGGCGCATGAACTGGTCAGCTTCGCCAAGCGCCGCGGCGCGGCGGTGGTCCTCGTCGGCCACGTGACCAAGGAAGGCCAGATCGCCGGCCCCCGGGTGGTGGAGCACATGGTCGATACCGTGCTCTACTTCGAGGGTGAGCGCGGCCACCAGTTCCGCATCCTGCGCGCGGTCAAGAACCGCTTCGGCCCGGCCGACGAGATCGGCGTCTTCGAGATGACCGGCGGCGGGCTCGCCGAGGTGGCGAACCCATCGGCGCTCTTCCTCTCCGAACGCGGGCAGGCGGTGCCCGGCTCGGCGGTCTTCGCCGGGATCGAGGGCACCCGGCCGGTGCTCACGGAAATCCAGGCCCTCGTCGCCCCCTCCAGCCTCGGCACCCCGCGCCGCACGGTGGTCGGGCTCGACGCGGGCCGGCTTTCCACCATCCTCGCCGTCCTCGAATCCCGCTGCGGCATCCCCTTCGCGGGGCTCGATGTCTTCCTCAACGTCGCGGGGGGGATGCGGGTCTCGGAACCCGCCGCCGATCTGGCGGTGGCGGCGGCGCTGCTCTCGGCGCGGGAGGATACGGCGCTGCCTCCCGACATGGTGATCTTCGGCGAAATCAGCCTCTCGGGGGCGCTTCGCCCCGTCGGCCAGACCGAAAACAGGTTGAAAGAAGCGCAAAAACTTGGTTTCTCACAAGCGGTCGCTCCGGAACGTTCGAAAATCGAGCCCGGCGACGGGATGCGGGTGCGCAAGATGCCCGATCTCACCACCTTTGTCGGCGAGATGTTTGCCGCGGGCTGAGAACGAGGAGCGAGGGACATGGAAGGTTTCACCATCGTTGACGCCGTGGTGGCCGTCATCATCCTGATGTCGGCGATCCTGGCCTACAGCCGCGGCTTCGTGCGCGAAATTCTCGCCATCGCCGGCTGGGTCGCGGCCGCGGTGCTCGCCTTCATCTTCGCGCCGCAGGCAGAGCCGCTGGTCAAGCAGATCCCGGTCCTCGACAAGTTCCTCGGCGATTCGTGCGAACTGTCGATCATCGCGGCCTTCGCCGGGGTCTTCGCGCTGGCGCTCATCGTCATGTCGATCTTCACCCCGGTGTTTTCCTCGGCCGTGCAGCGCTCCGCGCTTGGCGGCATCGACCAGGGGCTCGGCTTCCTCTTCGGCGTCCTGCGCGGCATCCTTCTCGTCGCGGTGGCCTTCGTCGTTTATGCCCGCGTTCTCACCGGCTCGACCGTCCCGGTCGTCGACAACTCGCAGTCCGCGAAGATCTTCTCCTCGCTCGAACAGCGGCTGAACGCGGAAGTGCCCCAGGACGCGCCGGGCTGGATCCTCGCGCGCTACCAGGAGCTCGTGGGCGATTGCGGCGCGCCGACCTCGACCGCGATCGACGGCGGCACCGGCGGCACGCCGGAAGGCACGACCGGGACCGGCGCCAAAACCGTCACCGTCCCCGAAAACTGAGCTGCCCGGATCGGCCCCGGAACGCCCTCGAAACTCCAAGGCGCATCATATCCTGGTGACGCGGGCGTGACATGGGCGGCATCTGCGCCTAAATGGGGGGCGATTCCCTTTCGGCCGGATTCGGAGACACGCGCCATGCGCCGACACATCGCCCACCCCTTCGACGACGACAAGCTGAAGGAGGAATGCGGCGTCTTCGGCGTGACCGGGGTCGCCGACGCTGCCAACTTCGTCGCCCTCGGGCTCCATGCGCTCCAGCACCGCGGGCAGGAGGCGGGCGGCATCGTCGCCTATGACGCGGCCGAGGGCTTCAACAACGCCAAGCGCTTCGGCTATGTCCGCGACACCTTCACCAAGGCCGACGTCATGGCCACCCTGCCCGGCAGCCTCGCCATCGGCCATGTCCGCTATTCCACCGCCGGATCGAAGGGCCACACGGCGATCCGCGACGTGCAGCCCTTCTTCGGCGAATTCGCCATCGGCGGCTGCGCCATCGCCCACAACGGCAACCTGACCAATGCCGCGCAGCTTCGCCGCGACCTGATCGAACGTGGCGCGATCTTCCAGTCCTCCTCGGACAGCGAATGCATCATCCACCTGATGGCGCGCTCGATGCAGAAGACGCTGGCGGAACGGATCAAGGACGCGCTCCGCGCCGTCGAGGGGGCGTTTTCGGTGATCGCCATGACCCGCACCAAGCTGATCGGCGTGCGCGATCCGCTGGGCGTGCGCCCGCTCGTCCTCGGCCGGATCGGCGAGGGCCACGCGCTCGCCTCGGAGACCTGCGCGCTCGACATCATCGGCGCCGAGTTCGTCCGCGAGATCCAACCCGGCGAGATGGTGGTGATCGAGGCCGGCACGGTCACCTCCTCGCACCCCTTCGCCCCGGCGAAGCCCCGCTTCTGCATCTTCGAACACGTCTATTTCTCGCGCCCCGATTCCATCCTCGGCGGCCGTTCGGTCTACGAGACGCGCCGCCAGATCGGCGTGGAGCTGGCCCGCGAGGCGCCGGTGGAGGCCGACCTGGTCTGCCCGGTGCCCGACAGCGGCACCCCCGCGGCGATCGGCTATGCCGCCGAAAGCGGCATCCCCTTCGGCATGGGGATCATCCGCAACCAGTATGTCGGCCGCACCTTCATCGAGCCGACCGAGCAGATCCGCAACATGGGGGTGCGGCTGAAGCTCAACGTCAACCGCGCGCTGATCTCCGGCAAGCGGGTGATCCTGGTGGACGACTCGGTCGTCCGCGGCACCACGAGCCGCAAGATCAAGGACATGATCCTCGACGCCGGCGCCGCCGAGGTGCATTTCCGCATCGCCTCCCCCCCCACCGCCTGGCCCTGCTTCTACGGCGTCGACACGCCCGACCGCGACAAGCTTCTCGCCGCGCGGATGAGCGAGGACGAGATGCGCGAGTGGATCGGCGTCGACAGCCTGAAGTTCATCTCGCTCGACGGGCTCTATCGCGCCGCGGGCGAGGCGAAGGGCCGCGACAGGGCGAGCCCGCAGTATTGCGACGCCTGTTTCTCGGGCGACTATCCGGTGGCACCGGCCGACCAGATCGCCAACGGCTTCACGATGAAGGCCGCCGAGTGAGCGGCGGCACCCCGGTCCGCTACCGCCCCCACCATTTCCTCTGCTCGCTCGGCTACGAGGGCAAGGGCTACTCGCCCGAGTTCACCGCCAACATGGACGCGATCGTCACGGCCCGGCTTCGCGCGCCGGGGGGCGATGCCACGGTGATCGAGGTTACCGGCGCGGCCGACGACATCTGCGCCCCCTGCCCGAAGCGGCGGGGCGAAGGCTGTGAGGCGGGGGGAAAGATCGCGCGACTCGACGCGGCCCATGCCGATGTGCTGGGCCTTGCCCCCGGCGACCGGCTGACCTGGGGCGAGGCGAAGGCGCGGATCCGCGCCTCGGTGCCCGCGGGCAGCCTCCGCCGGCTCTGCGCCGGCTGCGAGTGGGAGCCGCTCGGCCTTTGCGAAGCGGCGCTTTCACGGCTGCACGCCGGGGCGGAGTGACGCCAACGGAAAACGCCGCCCCGAAGGGCGGCGTCCCTGCCTTCGGCCCTGGTCCTCCGGCCCGGGATCAGGCGCCACGGCCCTTCAGGGCCGCCCAGCCGCCCGACACGACGAGCGCGGCGATGACCGCCTTCACCGCGTCGCCCGGAAGGAACGGCGCGATGTACCAGGTCCAGACCGAGGCGAAGCTGTCGGCGCCCCACTTGGAGGCGTCGAGGCCAAAGAGGCTGTCCGCCGCCATCGCCCAGGCCACGCCGGGGACATAGAGCAGCGCCGACACGGCGAGCGCCACCAGTGCCACCGGCAGCACGCCCTTCACGCCGCGGTCGGCGGCGAAGCCCGCCGCCCAGGCCATGAAGACGAAGCCGAAAAGGAAGCCCGCGGTCGGCCCGGCGAAAGCAAGCCCGTTGCCGCCGTTGGCGAAGACCGGCAGGCCCATCGCGCCCTCGGCAAGATAGGCCGCGACCGTCAGCGCGCCCATCCGCGCGCCATAGCTCAGACCCACGATCAGGATCGCCAGGGTCTGGAGCGTCATCGGCACCGGGATCATCGGCACCGAGATCTGCGCGGCGAGCGCGATGAACACCGAGCCGCCGAGCACCATGAGTGCACGGATCGGCAGCGACTGCGTCGGCACAAGGGCCTTGGAAAGGGTCATCTGGCGTTCCTTCCTCTGTCAGATATGGCGCGCAATTTCGCCGCAGCGCGGCGCCCTGTCAATCGTTCCCTGCGCCCGGCCTCTTGCGCGCCGCGGCGGGCGATGCCAAAGGGGCGCCATGACCGAGACATCCGCCGCCAACCTCGCCCTCGTCACCGGCGCCTCCCGGGGCCTCGGCTTCGCGCTGGCCGCAGCGCTCGGCGCGCGCCGCTGGCATGTGCTGGCGGTCGCCCGCACCGTCGGCGGGCTCGAGGAGCTTGACGACCGGATCAGGGCCCAGGGCGGCACCGCGACGCTCGCGCCCCTGAACCTGACAGACCAGGGCGCGATGGAACATCTCGCGGGCTCGATCGGCGCGCGCTGGGGCGGCCTCGGCCTCTGGGTCCATGCCGCGATCCAGGCCGCGCCGCTCTCGCCCGCCGCCCATGTCGACGGCAAGGAGATGGAGAAATCCATCGCCACCAACCTGCGCGCCACCGCCACACTCATTCCGCTGCTCGATCCGCTGCTGCGCGCGGCCGGGGGCACCGCGCTCTTCCTCGACGATCCGCGCGCGGGCGAAAGGTTCTTCGGCGCCTACGGTTCGACCAAGGCCGCGCAGATCGCGCTGGCGAAAAGCTGGCAGGCCGAGACGCAGAAGATCGGCCCGCGCGTCGTCATCGCAACCCCGCGCCCGATGGCGACCGCCACCCGCGCCCGCTTCTTCCCCGGCGAGGACCGCAGCGCGCTGGCCGACATCCACGACGAGGCGCAGAGGCTCCTGACGCTCCTCTGACGACCACGCCCCAGGGCTTCTTCGTTGCCCAAATACCCCCGCCGGAGGCCGCGCGCACAGGCGCCCGCGCCCGGCGCTTTACGCCCCGGTCCCGCTCGTCTAATCAGGAGGCAAGAAACGGGAGCCCGGGCATGCGCATCCTCATCACCAACGACGACGGCATCAACGCCCCGGGGCTCGATGTCCTCACCGCCATCGCAGGCGAGATCGCCGGGCCCGGCGGCGAGGTCTGGACGGTCGCGCCAGCCTTCGAACAGTCCGGCGTCGGCCACTGCATCAGCTACACCCACCCGATGATGATCCTCAAGCTCGGCACCCGGCGCTATGCGGCAGAGGGAAGCCCGGCCGACTGCGTGCTGGCGGGGCTTTACGACGTCTTCCAGGGTGACCGCCCCGACCTCGTGCTCTCGGGCGTCAACCGCGGCAACAACGCGGCCGAGAACGCACTCTACTCCGGCACCGTCGGCGGCGCGATGGAGGCAGCGCTGCAGGGCCTGCCCGCGATCGCCCTTTCACAGTTCATGGGCCCGCTGACGGACGATCTGGAGACCCCGTTCGAGGCCGCGCGCGACCACGGCGTCGCTGTCGTCCGCGCGCTTCTCGACAAGGGCGTCTGGGACAAGGGCGACTACCGGCTTTTCTACAATGTGAACTTCCCGCCGATCGCCGGGCGCGACGTGAAGGGGATGAAGGTCGCGGCCCAGGGCTACCGGACCGACACCTCCTTCGGGGTCAAGCCGCACATCTCGCCCGCCGGCAAGAAATTCCTCTGGATCACCGGGGGGCCGCAGCACGCGCCCACGGCGCCGGGCACCGATGTCGCGGTCAATCTCGACGGCTACATCTCGATCACGCCGATGCGCGCCGACCTGACTGCCCACGACACGCTCGCCGATCTCGAGGCCCGGCTCGCATGAGCGACGCCGCCGAGCGGAAGATGCGCTTCCTCTACGCGCTCCGCTCGAAGGGGGTCACCGACGCCCGCGTGCTGACGGCGATGGAGACCATCGACCGCGGCGCCTTCGTCACCGGCATCTTCGCCGACCGCGCCTACGAGGACATGCCGCTGCCGATCGCCTGTGGCCAGACGATCAGCCAGCCCTCGGTCGTCGGGCTGATGACCCAGGCGCTCGAGGTGAGCCCGCGCGACAAGGTGCTGGAGGTCGGCACCGGCTCGGGCTACCAGGCGGCGATCCTCTCGCTTCTCGCCCGCCGGGTCTACACGATCGACCGCCACCGGCGGCTGGTGCGCGAGGCCGAGGCGATCTTCCGCAAGCTCGACCTGACCAACATCACCGCGATCGCCGGCGACGGCAGCCACGGCCTGCCCGACCAGGCGCCCTTCGACCGGATCATCGTGACGGCGGCGGCCGAAGACCCGCCGGGGCCCCTATTGGCTCAGTTGCGCGAAGGGGG
>JAUQYA010000032.1 GCA_030837785.1 Albidovulum sp. | reverse complement strand
CGGGAACCCCTGCCCGACGATGCTGACCGGCCCGTGCAGCACCTCGGCCGAGGAATAGGTCTCGGCATGGATGCGGCAGGTTTCCTTGAGCTTCAGCGCCGCCTCGCCCGACATGGCAAATCCCGGGCCACGGCCGAGGGTAAAGACCGACTCAGCCTTTGCCAGCCGGTCGGTCAGCGCCCCCCAGTCGGCCCGCGCCGCCCGGTCAAGCGCGCCCGGCAGGGCGCGGATCGCCGCCAGAAGCGGCCCGTCCCCTGCCCATTCGGCCACCAGCGCCAGCGCCGCCACGGCGGAGGTCACGAAGGTCTTGGTCGCCGCAACGCTGAGTTCCGGCCCCGCGGCGATGTCGATCACCCGCCCGGCCGCCCCGGCCAGCGGCGAGGCCGGATCGTTTGTCAGCGCGACGGTCAGCGCCCCGCCCGCGGTTGCGGCACGCGCCATCTCGACGATGTCGGGGCTCTTGCCGGACTGCGAGACGACGACGCAGACCCCGCCCGCAAGCCTGAGCGGCGCGCGGTAGATCGAGGCGACCGAGGGGCCGATCGAGGCGACCGGCAGGCCGAGCGTCAGTTCGCAGGCATATTTCAGGTAGGTCGCGGCATGGTCGGAAGAGCCGCGCGCGACGGTAACGACGAAGGCGGGCGACAGCGCGCGCGCCTCGGCCGCTGCGGTCGCGATCGCCGCGCCGCTCCGGTCGAGAAGTCGCGCCACCGCCTCGGGGATTTCGCGGATTTCCGTCAGCATCTGGCTTGCGCTCGACATCGTTCAGCCCTCCGGAATGCGCAGCTCGGCCACGAAGTCATAGGCATCGCCGCGATAGAGCGAGCGGGTGAATTCCACCACGCGGCCGTCCGGCAGATACGAGATCCGTTCGATTTTCAGCCCCGCGGCACCGGGCGCCACGCCCAGAAGCCCCGCCTCCGCCGCGCCGAGCGCGACGGCCGAGATCTTCTGCACCGCGCGCACCGGCCTCAGCCCCGCCTGCCCCAGCACCTCGTAGAGCGACTGCGTGACGACGAGCGGATTGGGCAGGATGTCGGTCGGCAGCGAGGCGCGTTCAAGCGCCATCGGCCGGTCGTCGGCGCGCCGCAGCCGCGCCAGCCGTGCCACCTGGGCGCCAGGCGCGAGGCCCAGCACCGCCACCTCGTCCGGGCCGGGCAGGAAAAGTCCGCGCTCCAGCCAGTCCACCCCCGGCCGGTAGCCGCGCCGCGCCATGTCCTCGGTGAAGGAGGTGAGCCGCGACAGCGACTGTTCCACCCGCGCCCGCGCCGGGGCGACGAACGAGCCCGACCCCTGCCGCTGCAGGATCAGCCCCCTTTCGGCGAGGTCGGCCATCGCCTTGCGCACCGTCACGCGCGACAGGTCGGTCAGCGCCGCGATCTCGCGTTCCGGCGGCAGCGGCATGTCGGGGGCGAGAAAGCCCGAGGCGATGCCGGTCTCGATCCGCTTGCGGAGCTGGACATAGAGCGGCCCGTGCGCCGGATTCAGCCAGTGTTCGGGATCGAGGAAGTCGGCGATGGTCATGGCTCCTCCCCCCGTGCCGCCGCCAGCGCGGCAAGCGACAGCGCGCCGTCGAGCGCGCTGCCCCGTGCCGGCACCACGGGTTCACCGAGCCATTCGGCGTAGGCGGGCCCCAGCCCGCCGGTCAGGCAAAGCGTCTCGCCCCGCTGCCAGCCGAGCGCGGCAAGGCCGCGGCGGATGTAGTCGGCGCCCTCGGCCATGAGGCGGGCGCCCAGGGGATCGCCGGCCCCGGCGGCGGCGACAACCGCGCGGGCGAGCCCCGCGTAGTCAGCCGGCCGCGCCGTGACGGAAAAGCGCACGATCTCGGCCGGGTCGCCGCCGTGGTCGGCAAGGATGCTGCGGCAAAGGCCGGTTTCGGCGGCGAGCCCGTCGACGGCCAGCATCACCTCTTCCAGGCAGCGCCGCCCGAGCCAGGCGCCCGAGGCCTGGTCGCCGAGGAAGAAGCCCCAGCCGCCGAGGCCGCAAATCCTGCCCCCCGCCTGCCGGCCGAGGAACGACCCCGTGCCGATCGCCACCACGGCGCCCTCGGCCGACCCGAGCGCACCAGCGATGGTCGTTGGCCGGTCGTCGGTCACCGTGGCGCGGGACAGCGGCAGCGCGGCGCGGACGCGCGCGGCCACGGCACCGCTCACGACCCCGGCGAGGCCGAGATGGGCGGGTGCCTGGAAAAGCACCTCGGGCGGCAGGCCGGCGCGTTCGGCCAGCAACCGGAGCGCCCCGCCGATCGTCGCTACGGCCGCGTCGAATCCGGTCGAGACGTTCGCCGGGCCGAGCGCCACCTCGTGCCGCAGACCGCCGACCACCGCCGCCGCCCGGCACGAGGTGCCGCCGCCGTCGATTCCCAGAAGCATTGTGCCGGCCGCTGTCATGAAGATACCTTTATAATACCTTTCACCGGAAGAAAAGAGGCGCTGACGGCGATCCGTCATGCTCAGGGTCGGCATTCCCGGCGCACCGAGCCCTTCCCGAGATGTTTGTGGACAACAGGTATTAAAAAGGTATCATCACCGCAACGGGGGAGATTCGATGCGAGAAGCCGGAACCGAGCGCCTGCATCCCTTGGCCGAAGGGCTCGATGCCCTGCCCGGCGGCGAGGTGCTCGACCGGCTTCTGTCGGCGCAGGCGGAAGCTCTTGCCGCCGTTCGCCCCGCCCTGCCCGCCCTCGACGCCGGCGCCGAGCTGATGGCGCGGGCGGTGGCCGCGGGGCGCGCGCTTGTCTATGCGGGCGCCGGGTCGTCGGCGCTGATGGCGATGGCCGACGCGCTCGAGCTTCGGGCGACCTTCGGCCTGCCGCCCGGTCGCGTCGGCATCCTCATGGCGGGCGGCCTTCCCCGCGCGGCCGAGATGCCGGGGGCAAGCGAGGACGACACCGGCGCGGCGGCGGCCGATGCGCGACAGGTCCGGCAGGGTGACGTGGTCATCGCCGTGACCGCCTCGGGCAGCACGCCCTATGCGCTTGCCGTCGCGAAAGCCGCCAGGGCGCGCGGCGCGAGCGTGATCGCCATCGCCAACAATCCCGGCGCCGCGATCTTCGCCGCGGCCGACGTCTGCGTCTGTCTTGCGACCCCGCCCGAGATCATCGCGGGATCCACCCGGATGGGCGCGGGCACCGCCCAGAAGGTGGCGCTGAACCTCATGTCCACGCTCATGGGTATCCGGATCGGCGCGGTGCACGACGGGATGATGGTGTCGGTCGTGGCCGACAACGCGAAACTGAGGGACCGCGCCCGCACGATGGTCGAGACCATCGCCGGCACCGATGCGGCGACGGCCGGGGCGGCGCTGGCGGCGACCGGCTTCGCGGTCAAGCCCGCGGTCCTCGTGGCCCGCGGCCTGACCGCCGCCGACGCCGCAAGGGCGCTTGCAGAGAGCGGCGGCAACCTTCGCGCGGCCCTCGCAGAGACAAAGACGACCGGCCCGGAAAGCCGGCAATTCCAGACCAACCAGGGAGCTTGACATGAGACCGACGCGACTGAGCACAATCCTTCTGGCCACCACGATTCTCGGCGCCGGCGCCGCCGCGGCCGAGGACGTGACGCTGACGATCGAAAGCTGGCGCAACGACGACCTGACGATCTGGCAAGACCAGATCATCCCGGCCTTCGAGGCGTCGCACCCCGGGATCAAGGTGCAGTTCACCCCCTCGGCGCCGACCGAATACAATGCGGCGCTGAATTCCAAGCTCGACGCCGGCACCGCGGGCGACCTGATCACCTGCCGGCCCTTCGACGCCTCGCTTTCGCTCTACGACGGCGGCAAGCTGGCCGACATCTCTGGCCTCGCGGCGATGGCCAGTTTCTCCGACGTCGCGAAATCGGCCTGGCAGACCGATGACGCCGCCCACACCTTCTGCGTGCCGATGGCGAGCGTGATCCACGGCTTCATCTACAACAAGGACGCGTTCGACGCGCTCGGCCTGACGCCGCCCGCCACGATGGACGAATTCTACGCCGTCCTCGACAAGATCAGGGCCGACGGCACCTATGTTCCGATGGCAATGGGCACCAACGACCAGTGGGAAGCCGCGACGATGGGCTACCAGAACATCGGACCCAACTACTGGAAGGGCGAGGAAGGAAGGCTGGCGCTGATCAAGGGCAGCCAGAAGCTGACCGACGAGCAATGGGTCGAACCCTACCGGCAGCTCGCCCGATGGAAGGACTACCTCGGCGACGGGTTCGAGGCGCAGACCTATCCCGACAGCCAGAACCTCTTCACGCTGGGACGCGCCGCGATCTATCCGGCCGGGTCGTGGGAGATCTCGGGCTTCAACACCCAGGCCCAGTTCAAGATGGGCGCCTTCCCGCCCCCGGTCGCGGCGGCGGGCGATCCCTGCTACATTTCGGACCACACCGACATCGCCATCGGCATGAACGCGGCCACGAAACATCCTGGGGAAGCGAAGCAGTTCCTCGAATGGGTGGGATCGGGCGAATTCGCCACCCTCTATGCCAACGCGCTTCCGGGCTTCTTCTCGCTCAACTCCGCACCGGTGGAGATGGCCGATCCCCTCGCGCAGGAATTCGTCTCGTGGCGGGGCAAGTGCGCCTCGACGATCCGGTCCACCTACCAGATCCTCTCGAGGGGCACGCCGAACCTTGAGAACGAGACCTGGAACGCCTCGGCGAACGTGATCAAGGGCACCGAGACGCCGGAAGACGCGGCGAAGCGGCTCCAGGAGGGGCTGGCGAGCTGGTACGAGCCGCAGAAGTGAGGCCTTGCGCCCCGGATCACCTCCGGGGCCCCGACCCGCCGGGGGGCTTTCCGCCCCCCGGACCCCCCCGAGGGTATTTCCGCAACGAAGAAGGATGACGGGCGATGGCATCCCGACCGAGGCGTCACATCGCAGTCTTCCTTGCGCCGGCTGTCCTCGTCTACACGGCGGTGATGATCTGGCCGCTTTTCAATACCCTGCGGCTTTCGCTTTACACCTCCGGCGAGTCGGGCCGGGTGTTCGCGGGGCTGGCGAACTTCCGCACCCTCCTCGGCGATCCGCGCTGGTCGGGGGCGTTCTGGAACGCGCTCGGCAACAACGTCTGGTTCTTTCTGATCCACATGGCGGTGCAGAACCCGATCGGCATCGGCCTGGCCGCGATCCTGAGCCACCCGCGGCTGCGCTTCGCCGCCCTCTACCGCTCGGCGATCTTCGTGCCGACGATCCTGTCCTTCGTGATCGTGGGCTTCGCCTGGAAGCTGATCCTGTCGCCGATCTGGGGGATCGCGCCGGGGATGCTCGACGCGGTCGGGCTGAAATCGCTGTTCGCGCCCTGGCTCGGGAAGGAGGAATATGCGCTCACCACGCTGGCGCTGATCTCGGTCTGGCAGTTCGTGGGCATCCCGATGATGCTGATCTACGCGGCACTCCTCTCGATCCCCGAGGAGATTCTCGAGGCCGGCGAGATCGAGGGGATCACCGGCTGGGCGGCCTTCGCGAAGATCAAGCTGCCCCTGATCCTGCCCTCGATCGGGATCATCTCGATTCTCACCTTCGTCGGCAATTTCAATGCCTTCGATCTGATCTATGCGGCGCAGGGGGCGCTGGCGGGGCCGGATTTCTCGACCGACATCCTCGGCACCTTCCTCTACCGGACCTTCTTCGGCTTCCAGCTCCAGCTCGGCGATCCGCACATGGGCGCCGCCATCGCCACCGCGATGTTCGCGATCATCCTGGCGGGCGTCTGCCTCTATCTTTTCCTGATCCAGGCGCGCATGCGCCGCTACCAGTTCTGAGGCCCCGATGAGCCGCGCCCGCAGCAACAGCCTGAACACCGTCGCCGCCCACGCGGCGCTCCTGGCCTGGACCGCGATCGCGCTCTTCCCGGTCTTCGTGATCCTGGTCAACTCGTTCAAGACCCGGCGCGCGATCTTCGCCGAACCGCTGGCGCTGCCGTCGGAGGCGAGCTTTTCGATGGTGGGCTACCGGACGGTGATGCAGCAGGGCGACTTCCTGCTCTACTTCCAGAACTCGCTGATCGTCACCGTGGCCTCGCTGGCCTTCATCCTTCTCTTCGGCGCGATGGCGGCTTTCGCGCTGTCGGAATACCGTTTCCGCGGCAACACGCTGATGGGCCTCTACCTCGCGCTCGGGATCATGATCCCGATCCGGATCGGCACCGTGGCGATCCTCGACCTGATGGTTCATGCGGGGCTCGTGAACACGCTTCTGGCGCTGATCCTCGTCTATACCGCGCAGGGGCTGCCGCTGGCCGTCTTCATCCTCAGCGAGTTCATGCGCCAGGTCTCGAACGACCTGAAGGACGCCGGCCGCATCGACGGGATGAGCGAATACGCGATCTTCTTCCGCCTGGTCCTGCCGCTGGTGCGGCCGGCGATGGCGACGGTTGCGGTCTTCAACATGATCCCGATCTGGAACGACCTCTGGTTCCCGCTGATCCTCGCGCCGGGCGAGGCGACGAAGACGCTGACGCTCGGCAGCCAGGTCTTCATCGGCCAGTTCGTGACCGACTGGAACGCCGTGCTGTCGGCGCTCTCGCTCGCGATCCTGCCGGCGCTTGTGCTTTACGTCCTCTTCTCGCGGCATCTGATCCGCGGCATCACGGCAGGAGCGGTGAAATGAGAGTGCTGGTCGCGGGTCTCGGCAACATGGGGCGATCGCATGCCCTTGCCCATCACCGCCATCCCGGAGCCGAGATCGTGGCGCTGGTCAACCGGTCCGTGGTCCCCCTGCCCCGCGAATTGCAGTCCTATCCGCTTTTCAAGGACTTCCACGCCGCTCTTGAAACCACGCGGCCGGACGTCGCGGTGATCGCGACCTATACCGACAGCCATGCCGACTATGCCTGTGCGGCGATGGAGGCCGGTGCCCATGTCTTCGTGGAAAAGCCGCTGGCCACCACGGTTGCGGATGCAAGGCGGGTGGTGGAGACGGCGCGACGGACCGGCCGCAAGCTCGTCGTCGGCTACATCCTGCGCCATCACCCCTCGTGGATGCGGTTGATCGCCGAGGCGCGCCGGCTGGGGCCGCCCTACGTCTTCCGGCTGAACCTCAACCAGCAGTCGACGGGCGCCACCTGGGAGGTGCACAAGGCGCTGATGCGGACGACGCCGCCGATCGTCGATTGCGGCGTCCACTACGTCGACGTGATGTGCCAGATCACCGACGCGCGGCCCGTCCGCGTCCACGGCATGGGCCTGAGGCTGTCGCGCGAGATCGCCGAAGGCATGTACAACTACGGCCAGTTCCAGGTCGTCTTCGACGACGGGTCCGTCGGCTGGTACGAGGCGGGCTGGGGTCCGATGATGTCGGAGGTCGCCTATTTCGTGAAGGACGTGATCTCGCCCAATGGTGCCGTCTCGATCCTGTCGGGGATGCACCCGGCGTCGGATTCGGTCGAGGGCCATACCAGGGTCGGCGCGCTGCGGATCCATCGCACCGCGGGGCCGGACCAGGATCTGGACTTCGCCGCCGAACCCGACCACCAGGCCCTCTGCGACGCCGAGCAGGCCTGGCTTCTCGGCGTGATCGCCGAGGACACCGACCTTTCCCGGCACATGGAGGATGCGGTGGCCTCGCTCGCCGTCTGCCTGGCAGCGGACGAAAGCATCCGCAGCGGCCGCTCCATTGATCTGGACCTCTGAAGATGACCGCTCTCTCCCTTGAGAACGCAAGAAAATCATTCGGTGAAGTTGAGGTCCTGAAAGGCATCGATCTGGCGGTCGAGCCGGGCGAGTTCGTCGTCTTCGTCGGGCCCTCCGGCTGCGGCAAGTCCACGCTCCTGCGCGTCATCGCGGGGCTCGAGGATGCCAGTGCCGGCACCGTCCGCATTGGCGGGCGCGACGTGACCCGCACCCCACCCGCCAGGCGCGGCATCGCGATGGTCTTCCAGTCCTACGCGCTCTACCCCCATCTCGACGTCGAGGGGAACATGGCGCTGGGGCTGAAGCAGGCCGGCGAGCCGCGCGCGGTCATCGCCGAGCGGATCGCGACGGCGGCGCGGATGCTGTCGCTCGATCCCTATCTCAAGCGCCGGCCGGCCGAGCTTTCGGGCGGACAGAGGCAGCGCGTGGCGATCGGGCGGGCGATCGTGCGCAAGCCCGACCTCTTCCTCTTCGACGAGCCGCTCTCGAACCTCGATGCAGCACTCAGGATGGCGATGCGGGTGGAAATCGCGCGCCTTCACCGCGAACTCGGGCGGGCGATGATCTATGTCACCCACGACCAGACCGAGGCGATGACGCTCGCCGACCGCATCGTCGTGATGCGCGACGGGCGGATCGAGCAGGCGGGCGCGCCGATGACGCTTTACAACGACCCCGACAACCTGTTCGTCGCCGGGTTTCTCGGCGCGCCCTCGATGAACTTCCTGTCCGCGGCGCGGATCGGCGTCGCGGGCGTGACGGCGGGGATCCGGCCGGAACATCTCGGCTTTGCCGCCGGCGGGCCGCTTGCCGGGACCATCAGCCATGTCGAGCGGCTTGGCAGCGACACCAACCTTCTCGTTGCCCTCGATTCCGGGGAAATCGTGACGGTCCGCCTTTTCGGCCAGCACCCGCAGTCGGTGGGCGAGGCGGTGGCGCTGGCCTTCGACCCCGCCCATGTGCTTCGGTTCGATGCCGAGGGGCGCCGGCTCAGGTGACGACATCGGGCCCGGCGCGGCCGGTTTGCGTGCGGATGCCCGCGAGCGTCTCGGCCGCGCGGATGACGGGCGCGAGCGCCTCCTGCACCTCGGCGTCAAGCCCGCCGGGCCCCGCGACATAGCGTTCGAGGTAAAGCCGGATCGTCGCCCCTTCGGTCCCCGTCCCCGAAAGCCTGAGCACCAGGCGCGAACCGTCGGCGAAGACGACGCGCAGCCCCTGCCCGCGCGACACCGACCCGTCCACCGGATCGGCATAGGCGAAATCGTCGGCCGAGGCGATCGTCATCCCTTCGACGACGCATCCGGGCAGGCCGGCCAGCCGGGCGCGCAAGCCGTCCATCACGCCAGCCGCCACCTCTGCCGGCAGCGCCTCGTAGTCGTGCCGGGAATAGTAGTTGCGGCCAAACCGCCGCCAGTGCGATTCCATGATTTCCTTAACGCTCTCGCGGCGTTCGGCGAGGATGTTCAACCACAAGAGCACGGCCCAGAGCCCGTCCTTCTCGCGCACGTGGTCGGACCCAGCGCCAAAGCTTTCCTCGCCGCAAAGCGTGACGCGCCCGGCGTCGAGGAGGTTGCCGAAGAACTTCCAGCCGGTGGGCGTCTCGTGGGCGGCGATCCCCAGCGCCGCCGCCACCCGGTCGGCCGCGGCGGAGGTCGGCATCGACCGCGCCACGCCCTTCAGCCCCGCCCGGTAGCCCGGCGCGAGGTGGGCATTTGCCACAAGCACCGCGAGACTGTCGGAGGGCGCGACATAGATGCCGCTGCCCACCACCATGTTGCGGTCGCCGTCACCGTCCGAGGCGGCGCCGAAATCGGGGGCGTCATCGGCGAACATGCGGTCCATCAGGTCATGCGCCCAGGTCGGGTTCGGGTCGGGGTGCATGCCGCCGAAATCCGGCAGCGGCGTTCCGTTCACCACCGTGCCGGGCGCCGCGCCGAGGCGGTTTTCAAGGATTTCCCGCGCATAGGGCCCGGTCACCGCGCACATCGCGTCGAACCGCATCCGGAAGCCGCCCGCGAACATCGCGCGGATCTTCGGGAAATCGAACAGGCCCTCCATCAGCACGGCATAGTCCGCGACCGGGTCGACGACGGAAATCTCCATGCCACCGATCTGTTGCCGGCCGATCCTGTCAATCTCGACATCCGGCTCGTCGGCAATCAGATAGGCCTCGATTGTTTTCGTGCGGGCGAAGATCGCCTCGGTCAGCGCCTCGGACGCGGGGCCGCCGCTGGCGGTGTTGAACTTGATGCCGAAATCCCCCTCCAGCCCGCCGGGGTTGTGCGAGGCCGACAGGATGATGCCGCCGTCAGCCCGGTTCAGCCGGATCAGGTGCGACGCGGCGGGCGTGGACAGAAGCCCGCCCTGCCCGACGATCACGGCACGCGCTCCGTTCGCCGCCGCCATCTTCAGGATCACCTGCACCGCCCGGTCGTTGAAGCAGCGCCCGTCGCCGCCAAGGACATAGGTCCTGCCCTCGGCCCCGCCCGTCGCATCGAACACCGACTGCACGAAGTTTTCCAGATAACTCTCTGACATGAAGACCTTCGTCTTCTTCCTCAGGCCCGACGTCCCCGGCTTCTGCCCCTCGATCGGCCGTGTCCTCACCCGCATCACTCGCTCCTCACGTCAGACTGGTGACCCAGAGGATCGTCGCATCCTCGGGGCTCAGGGAAATCACGTTGTGCCCCATCGTCGCGTCGTAATAGGCGCTGTCGCCGCGGCGCAGCTCCACCGGCTCGTAGAACTCGGTAAAAAGCCTGACGACGCCGGTGAGCACATAAAGGAACTCCTCGCCGTCGTGGCGCACCCAGCCGCCGAATTCCTCGAGCCGGCGGGCACGGATGCGGGCGGTGTAGGGCAGCATCTGCTTGCCCTTCAGGTTGCCCGCCAGAAGCCGGTGCTCATAGGTCACCGTTGCCTGCGCCTGTCCCTCGTTGGCCGTGGTCACCGCCATCCGGGCCGACACCTGGGGGCGCGAGGGCGGCGTGAAGAGCTGCGGGACAGAGATCGAAAGCCCCTCGGCCAGCTTCTTCAGCGCCTCGTAGGTGGGCGACATCTGGCCGTTCTCGATCTTGGAGAGCGTCGAGCGCGCGAGCTTCGCCTCCCGCGCCGCCTGCTCCAGCGTCCAGCCGCGCGCCTTCCTCAGCTCGCGCACCCGGCGCCCGAGGTCCAGCGGTTCGCCCGGCTCCTCGGCGCCGCCGTTCGCGCGTGCGATGCGGATCATGCCGATGGGATCAATGTCACTCATCTGTTCGGTCCTGCAAAGGCTCCGGTGCATTAACGCCATTCCGGGTCGCCTTGCAACGGCGGGGTGGGAGGCGTAGCCAGAACCCATGTTGTCCGTGACCGATCCCGCGCCCGCCGGGCGCTGCCCCGCGCCCTTCAACCTTGCCCGCCATGTGCTTGCGGCGGCCGAGGCACGGCCCGATCACATCGCGCTTCAGGTCGTGCGGCCCTCCGGCGCGGAACGCTGGAGCTACGGGCGCCTTTCGGCTGCGGTCCGCGGCGTGGCGACGGGGCTAAGGGCGCGCGGCCTCGAACCCGGCGACCGCGTCCTTCTGCGCCTCGGCAACGGCACCGGCTTCCCGCTCGCCTTTCTCGGCGCGGTGACCGGCGGCTTCGTGCCGGTGCCGACCGCCGCGGGGCTGACCGCCGGCGAGGTGACGAAGCTCTGCGGGGTGATCCGCCCCGCGCTCGTCGTCGCGGGTCCGGGCGTGGCACTGCCCGACACCGATCATTGCCCGGTGCTGGCGGAGAGCGATCTGCGTGGCTTCGAGGGGCTGGCCGAAGCGGACTGGGCGATGGGCGATCCCGACCGGCTCGGCTACATCGTCTTCACCTCGGGCACCTCGGGCAGCCCGCGCGCCGTGGCGCACGCCCACCGCGCGGTCTGGGCGCGGCGGATGATGCGCGACGGCTGGCTCGGCATCGGGCCGGAGGACCGGCTGATGCACGCGGGCGCGCTCAACTGGACCTATACGCTGGGCGCGGGGCTCTTCGACCCCTGGGCCGCCGGGGCAACCGCGATCGTCGCCGCCGACGGCGTCGCGGCCGATCAGCTCCCGCTTCTGGCGCGCCGCTTCGACGCCACGATTTTCGCTGCCGTTCCCGGCGTTTACCGCCATATCCTCGAGCACTCGTCGACGCTCTCCCTGCCCCGACTCCGGCATGGGCTTTCGGCCGGGGAAAAGCTGCCGCCGGCGATCCGCCAGCGCTGGCGCGAGGCGACGGGAACCGACATCCACGAGGCGATGGGCCTGTCGGAGTGCTCGACCTTCCTCTCCTCCTCGCCGGCCCGGCCCGCTCCTGACGGCGCCACCGGCTATCCGCAGCCGGGCCGGTGCGTGGCGGTCCTTGGTCCCGATGGCGCACCGGTGCCACGGGGAGAAGCCGGCATCCTTGCGGTGCATCGCAGCGACCCCGGCCTGTTCCTTGGCACTTGCGAAGGCGAAACGATCCGGCCCGTGGCCGGCGATTGGTTCCAGACTGGCGACATGGTGGTGATGGCGGAGGACGGCGCGATCACCAGCCTCGGGCGCGCCGACGACATGCTGAACGCCGGCGGCTTTCGCGTCTCGCCGGCCGAGATCGAGGCGGCGATGGCCGCCTGCCCGGGCGTGACGGCAAGCGCGGCGGTGGAATTGCCGGTCAAGGCCGACACCACCGTCATCGCGCTCTTCTACGTGGGCGAGGCGGCCGAGGCCGCTCTCGCCGCCCATGCCGAGGCCCGGCTTGCCCGTTACAAGCAGCCCCGCCTCTACCTGCGCCGCGGGGCGATCCCACTCACCCCAAACGGCAAGGTCAACCGCCGCGCGCTGCGCGAAGAATGGAAGGCAACCCAATGATCCGGCTCGACATCCTTTCCGATATCGTCTGCCCGTGGTGCTATGTCGGCAAGGCCTTCCTCGACCGCGCGCTCGAGGCCCATCCCGACCATCCCTTCGCGATCGAATGGCACCCTTTCCAGCTTGACCCCGCAATGCCCAGGGAGGGGCTGGACCGGCGCGCCTACATGGAGGCGAAGTTCGGCGGGCCGGAAGGCGTCGCGCGCGCCCACCAGCCGCTGATCGAACATGCGAAGGCCGCGGGGGTGGAACTGAACCTCGGGCGGATCGAACGCTCGCCCAACACGCTCGACGCGCACCGGCTGATCCACTGGGCGGGGCTCGAGGGGCGGCAGACGGCGATGGTGTCGGCGTTGTTCCGTGCCTACTGGCGCGATGGGCGCGACGTGGGCGAGGCAGAGGTGCTGGCGGCGGTCGCCGGCGAAGTCGGGCTCGACCGCGAGATGATCCGCCGGCTTCTGGCCAGCGATGGCGACGTGGCGGAGATTCGCGCCCGCGAGGCGCATGCGCGCGAACGCGGGGTGAACGCGGTGCCGACCTTCATCATCGCCAATCGGCATGTGGTGCAGGGCGCGCAGCCCGCCGAGGTGTGGGGTCGCATCATCGAGGACATCGCCGGAAAGCTGAAGGACAGCGCCAATGTTTGATGCCCGATGGACGCCCGTCCGACGCCTGCCGGCCGGCGAATTCACCGGGATGCTCGCGCTCCTCTTCGCCACCGTCGCCTTTTCCATCGACGCCATGCTGCCGGCGCTGCCGACCATCGCCGCGGAACTGTCGCCCGAGGCGGTCAACAACGCCCAACTCGTCCTTTCCGCCTTCGTGCTCGGCATGGGCGTCGGCACCCTCTTCGTCGGGCCGATTTCCGACGCCGTCGGCCGCAAGGTCACGGTCGCCGGGGGCTCGGTGCTCTATGTCGCGGGATCGGTGCTGGCGCTCTACGCGCGCCAGCTCGAATTCCTGCTTCTGGCGCGCCTCCTCCAGGGTGTCGGCGCCTCGGCGCCGCGGGTCGCGGGCATGGCGCTGGTGCGCGACCTCTATGCCGGGCGCGAGATGGCGCGGATCATGTCCTTCGTGATGATGGTCTTCATGGTCGTCCCGGCCCTGGCTCCGCTGATCGGCGCGGCGATCATCGGCGCCTTCGGCTGGCGCGCGATCTTCCTCGCCTATGTCCTATTCGCCTTCGTCTCGCTCTCCTGGCTGATGTTGCGGCAGGCCGAGACGCTGGCGCCCGAGGACCGGCGGCCGCTCACCGCCGGCAACCTCTGGTCAGCGTTCCGAGAAGTGGTGGCCGGCGCCGACGTCCGGATCTACATCGTCGTCATGTCGCTCGGCTTCGGGCAGATGTTCTCGCTCCTCTCCACCATCCAGCCGATCTTCGACGAGACCTACGGGATGGCGCAGAGCTTTCCCTTGTGGTTCGCGGGCATCGCCGCGGTTTCGGCAAGCGCGTCCTTCATCAACTCGCGGCTCGTCATGCGGGTGGGGATGCGGCGGATGGCGACCCTCGCCTATGCCGGCGAGGGGGTGCTGTCGCTCCTGGCGCTGGCGCTGATCGGCTCCGGCTTCCTCAGTGGCGCCGCGTCCTTCGTGGTGTTCTACGTCTGGGCGACGAGCGTCTTCTTCATCGCCGGGCTGACCTTCGGCAACCTCAACGCGCTCGCCATGCAGAAGCTCGGCCATGTCGCGGGCATGGCGACCTCGGTCATTACCGCCATCTCCACGGTGGCGGCCGCGCTGATCGCGGCGCCGGTGGGGCTGGCCTTCGACGGCACAGCACTTCCGGCGATCATCGGCGCGGCGGTCTGTTCGCTGATCTCGTTCTGGCTGATGCGGCGGAGCGAGCGGTTGTTCTGAGCCTCAGGCCTGCACCTTCGGCGCCCCGGCCTTCTCGGCCAGTTCCCTGGCGATGGCGAAGGCGCCCTTGATCCTCTCGCCGTCGCGCGCCCAGTCGCGCTGGAGGATGACCTTGTTGTCCCTGATCCGCGCCGCCCCCTGCTGCGCCTGAAGAAACTCCACCAAGCCCTTGGGATTGGGGAACTTGTCGGCGTGGAACTGGATCGTCGCCCCCTTCGGCCCCGCATCCAGCCGGCCGATGCAGGCGCGCCGGCACATCGCCTTGATCCGCATGACCAGCAGCAGCGTATTGACCTCCTTCGGCACCGGGCCGAAACGGTCGATCAGCTCGGCAGCGAAGCCCTCCAGCTCCACCTTGGTGGTCAGCGAGGAGAGCCGGCGATAGAGCCCGAGCCGGACGTCGAGGTCGGGCACGTAAGGCTCGGGGATCATCACCGGCACGCCGAGGTTGATCTGCGGCGACCACTGGCCGTCCTCGCCCGCCGGCGCCTCGAGGTCGCCCGCCCTGATCCGGCTGATCGTCTCCTCCAGCATCTGCTGGTAAAGTTCGTAGCCTACCTCGTTGATATGTCCCGACTGTTCCTCGCCGAGGATGTTGCCGGCGCCCCTCAGGTCGAGGTCCTGCGAGGCGAGCGAGAAGCCCGCGCCGAGGCTGTCGAGCGAGCCCAGGAGCCTCAGCCGCTTCTGCGCCGCCGGTGTCAGCGGCATCCGCGGCTTGGTCGTCAGGTAGCAATAGGCGCGAAGCTTCGCCCGGCCGACGCGGCCCCTGATCTGGTAGAGCTGCGCGAGGCCGAACATGTCCGCCCGGTGGACAATCATGGTGTTGGCGGTGGGAATGTCGAGGCCGCTTTCAACGATCGTCGTGGCCAGCAGCACGTCATACTTGCCGTCGTAGAAGGCGTTCATCCTCTCGTCGAGCTCTCCCGCCGCCATCTGGCCATGCGCGATCACATAGCTGACCTCCGGCACATGGGTCTTCAGGAAGTCTTCGATCTCGGGCAGGTCCTTGATGCGGGGGACGACGTAGAACGACTGCCCGCCGCGGTAGCGTTCGCGCAGGAGCGCCTCGCGGATCGTCACGCTGTCGAACTCGGAGACATAGGTGCGGATCGCCAGCCGGTCGACGGGCGGCGTGCCGATGATGCTGAGATCGCGCACGCCGGTGAGCGACAGTTGCAGCGTCCGCGGGATCGGCGTCGCGGTCAGCGTCAGGACATGGATTTCCGACCGCATCTCCTTCAGCCGCTCCTTGTGGCCGACGCCGAAATGCTGTTCCTCGTCAATGACAACCAGGCCGAGGTTGTGAAACTTCACGGCCTTCGCCAGCACCGCATGGGTGCCGATGACGATGTCCACCGTGCCCTCGGCCAGCCCCTCGCGCGTCGCTTGTGCGTCGCGCGCCGAGACGAAGCGCGACAAGGGCCGTACGCTGATCGCGGTGCCGCGGAAGCGTTCGGAGAAGGTCTTGAAATGCTGGCGGGCCAGAAGCGTGGTCGGCGCGATCACCGCGACCTGCACCCCTGACTGCGCCGCAACGAAGGCCGCCCGCATCGCCACCTCGGTCTTGCCGAAGCCGACGTCGCCGACGATCAGCCGGTCCATCGGCCGGCCTTCGGCGAGGTCGTCCACCACCTCGTCGATCGCCGACATCTGATCGTCGGTCTCCTGATAGGGGAAGCGGGCGGCGAAGGCGTCGTATTCGTGGTGCGGCGACTGAAGGATCGGCGCCCTGCGCAGGAGCCGTTCGGCCGCGACCCGCATCAGCCGTTCGGCCATGATCCGGATACGTTCCTTGAGCCGCGCCTTCTTCGCCTGCCAGGCGCCGCCGCCGAGCTTGTCGAGCAGCCCCTCCTCGTGGCCGTAGCGGCTGAGCAGCTCGATGTTCTCGACAGGCAGATAAAGCCGGTCGCCGCCGGCATATTCCAGCGCCACGCAGTCGTGCGGCGCGCCGAGCGCGGTGATCGTCTCGAGCCCGGTGTAGCGCCCCACCCCGTGATCGACATGGACGACGAGATCGCCGGGCGACAGCGACTGCGCCTCGGTCAGGAAGTTCTCGGCCTTCCGGCGTTTCTTCGCCCCCCGGATCAGCCGCTCGCCGAGCACATCCTGTTCGGAGATGACGGTGAGCCCCTGGCCGTCGAACCCGTGTTCGAGCGCCCAGACGGCGAGGAACACCCCGCCCCGGCCCTCGGGCACCTCGCGGATGTCGCGCACGGGCCTCGCGCCGTGCAGATCCTCGTCCTCCAGCAGCCCCCTGAGGCGCTCGCGCGCGCCCTCGGAATAGGAGGCGACCACCACCTGCCCGTCCGCGCGGCGCGCATTCACATGATCGGAAAGGGCGCTGAAAAGGTTGATGTTTTCAAGCTGGCGTTCGGCCGAGAAGTTGCGCCCGATGCGCCCCCCGGCATCGAGCACCCCTGGCCCGGTCGCCTGCGGCAGGGCGACGAGCCGGATCACCCGGTGCCCCGCCACCGCCGCCTCCCAGCCGGCATCGTCGAGATAGAGGAGCCCCGGCGGACAGGGCTTGTAGACCGAATCCAGCCGGTCCTTTCGCTTCATCGCCTCGCGGCGCGTGTCGTACTGGTCCTCGATCCCCTCCCAGCGGGAAAGCCGGGCCGGGGTGATCTGGTCGTCGAGCATCACCGAGGCATCGGGCAGGTAGTCGAAAAGCGTCTCCAGCCGTTCGTGGAAGAACGGCAGCCAGTGCTCCATGCCCGCATGCTTGCGCCCCGCGCTCACCGCCTCGTAGAGCGGATCGTCGGTGCCGGCCGCGCCGAACTCGATCCGGTAGGTCTGGCGGAAGCGGGTGATTGCCGCCTCGTCGAGGATCACCTCGGACACTGGCGCAAGCTCCACCTTCGCGAGCTTCTCGGTGGTGCGCTGCGTCGCCGGGTCGAAGCGGCGCGCACCGTCGAGCACATCGCCGAAAAGGTCGAGCCGCACCGGCCCGCCGCCACCTTCAGTCGGGCCCGGCGGATAGATGTCGATGATGCCGCCGCGCACGGCATAGTCGCCCGGCTCGGTCACCGTCGGGCTCTGGGTGAAGCCCATCCGCACCAGGAAGGCCCTGAGCGCCGTCTCGTCCAGCCGGTGGCCGACTCGGGCGGTGAAGGCCGCGCCGCGCAGCACCTCGCGGGCAGGCAGCCGCTGGGTCGCGGCGTTGAGCGTGGTCAGGAGCACGAAGGGCTGCGGCAGGCCGTGGGCCAGCGCCGCGAGCGTCGCCATCCGGGTGGCCGAGACATCGGCATTGGGCGAGACCCGGTCATAGGGCAGGCAGTCCCAGGCGGGAAAGGTCAGGACCAGCGCATCCGGCGCGAAAAACTCCAGCGCCGCACGCATCGCCTCCATCCGCTTGTCGTCCCGCGCGACATGGACGACCGGCGCGCCCTTCGCCAGTTCGCGGGCGAGAAGACGCGCGTCGAAGCCCTCGGGGGCACCGGACAGGGTGATGTGGGCGGGGGCGGTCATGGGCCTCACCTAGCCTTCCCGGCGGCGCTGTCAACCGGGCAGGATCGAGAGATTGAAGTTCTGCAGCATCCCCCAGAAGGCGGTGACGAAGATCGACACCATGCCGATGACCTGCACCGTCACCCGGTGAAGGGCAAGACGCCGGCGCAGCGCCTCGCCGTGATCGCCCTCGGCATCGATCCGGCGCGCGGTGGCCACGCTCAGGAGCCCGACGCCCGAGAGCGGCGCGGCGATCAGGAAGACCGCCTGGGCGAACTCCACCCGGTAGACGAAGCCGAGAAGCGCGAGCGTGGTCAGCGCGAAGGCGAGCATGGCCAGAAGGATCGCGCCCGCCTCGCGCACGATGTAGAGGATCCGCCCGACGTTGATCCGCGTGATCGTCTCGAGGTCGGCCTCGGCCTGGCCGCCGGCGCGCCGGGCCCGCAGCACCATGTCGTAGGGAATGCCGAGCACCCAGTGCGAGGCCGACGACCAGGTGACGGCGAGCGCGATCCAGTACCACAGGTTGGAGAAGGACCTGAGGTCGATCAGGTCGAAAATGAGTTTCGTCCAGTCCAAGTCCTGCCCCCGGGGTCGCCCGTCCGGCCGCGATGCTCGGGCGGCCTGCGACGGTTTCCACACTTGAGAAGTGCGCCCTGAACCGTGTAACCGCTTGGCCGAGAGGAAACCAGAGGCTCGACATGACCCCGATCCATGCCCCCTTCCCCGGCCAGCGCTTCCGCCGCCTGCGCCGGACCGCCGCGCTGCGCGATCTCGCGCAGGAGAACCGGCTGGGTGTGAAGGATCTGATCTGGCCGGTCTTCGTCACCGACGTGGCCGGCGCGGACGTGGAAGTGCCCTCGATGCCCGGCGTGGTGCGGCGCACGGTGGAGGGCACGGTGCGCGCGGCCGAAGAGGCCGCCGGTCTCGGGATTCCGGCGATCTGCCTCTTTCCCTACACCGATCCGGCGCTCAGGACCGAAGCCTGCGAGGAGGCGTGGAACCCCGAGAACCTGACCAACCGCGCGCTCCGCGCGATCAAGGCCGCCGTGCCCGAGGTCGCGGTGATGACCGACGTGGCGCTCGATCCCTACAACGCGCTCGGCCATGACGGGCTGGTGCGCGACGGCGTGATCCTCAACGACGAGACGGTCGAGGCGCTGGTCCGGATGGCGCTCGCCCAGGCCGAGGCCGGGGCCGACATCCTCGGACCCTCCGACATGATGGACGGGCGCATCGGCGCGATGCGGTCCGCGCTCGAGGCGGCCGGGCACAGGGACGTGGCGATCCTCTCCTATGCGGCGAAATATGCCTCGGCCTTCTACGGGCCCTTCCGCGACGCGGTGGGGGCCTCGGGCGCGCTGAAAGGCGACAAGAAGACCTACCAGATGAACCCGGCGAACCGCGACGAGGCGCTCCGCCTGGTCGCGCGCGACCTTGCCGAGGGCGCCGACATGGTGATGGTCAAGCCGGGGATGCCCTATCTCGACATCTGTGCCGCGGTGAAGGCGGAATTCGGCGTGCCGACCTTCGCCTACCAGGTTTCCGGCGAATACGCGATGCTGAAGGGCGCGGTGCTGAACGGCTGGGTGAAGGAGGAGGTGATCCTCGAAAGCCTGATGGCGTTCCGCCGCGCCGGCTGCGACGGCGTGCTGACCTACTTCGCCCCCGATGCGGCTCGCATGCTTGGGCGCCGGGGCGCCTAGAAGGGCCGCCCGACCACAACACCTGATGACATGGGTGGCGTTCTGCCCTATAGATGGTGGCGAACCGGCCCGGGTGAGGCCGGACGCAGTTCGAGAGCGGAGCAGCAACATGAACGGACTTTCCCGCCGCAGCCTGATCCTTTCGGGAGGCGCGCTTGCCGGCCTTGCGGCCTGCGGCAACGGCATCGGCAGCAACGGCGCGGCGCGGATCGACGCGCGGGTCGACGCCACGCGCGATTTCCTGACCTCGCGCTACCCCGGCACCGTGGACCTGATGCAGAAGGCCGCCGGCGTGCTCTACATGCCGCTGATGACCGAGGCCGGGTTCTTCTTCGGCGGCGCCTACGGGCGCGGCGCCTTGCGGATCAACGACGTGACGGTGGATTACTATTCGGCGGCGCAGGCAAGCTGGGGCTTGCAGATCGGGGCGCAGCAATATGCCCATGCGCTCTTCTTCATGACCCAGCAGGCGCTGGCCAACTTCCGGTCGGCCGATGGCTGGGCGGTCGGGGCGGACGCGAAATACGCGGTCCCCGACCAAGGCGGATCGCTCGCCGCCGACACCACGACGACGCTCGCGCCGGTCGTGGCGCTGGTCTTCGGCCAGTCGGGGCTGATCGTCGGCGCCACGCTCGAAGGCACCAAGTACACAAGGATCATTCCCTGACCGGTTTCGCCCCGGCAGATGCCGGGGCGACCCGCGGGGGGGGGGGGGGGGG
>JAUQYA010000031.1 GCA_030837785.1 Albidovulum sp. | reverse complement strand
GAAGTCGGTGTGCTTTTCGGGCAGGAAGTTCAGCCGCGACTGCGTGCCCTGCATGAACCCCTTGCCCGCCCAGCCGCCCGAGCCGAGCGCGATCTGCGCCTGGGTGATGTTGTAGCCCGCGCCGAGCGGATCGGAGCCGGGGTCGAGGAACGTGTCGATCCGCCTGAACTGGTAGTCCTTGATGAGCTGCCATTCGGTTCCGCGGCTTTCGAAGACCGCGAACACCAGCGCCACCACAAGCGCCACGACGGTGCCGAAATACCAGAAGCTCACCCCCGCCACGAACATCACGAAGCCGCCTCCCGCAAGCAGCATGATCGCGGTGCCGAGGTCGGGCTGCTTCAGTACGAGGAACGTCGGCACCAGGATGATGACGACCGGGATCAGCACCCAGAGCGGCCGCGAGACCTTGCGGATGTCGAGCCAGTCGTAATAGGCCGCGAGGAACATCACCAGCGCGACCTTCGTCAGTTCCGACGGCTGGAGCCGGATCGGCCCGAGATCGAGCCAGCGTTGCGCGCCCTTGCCGATGTCGCCGAAAAGCTCCACCGCGACCAGCAGCAGGACGGCCGCGAGATAGGCCACCGCCGAGACGTTGCGCCAGAACCAGATCGGCACGAAACCGATCACGAGCATCCCCACCATGCCGACGGCGAAGCGCTTCATCTGCGGCTCGGCCCAGACGTCGAGCCGCCCGCCCGCGACCGAATAGAGCATGAGAAAGCCGATCGACGCCGTCGCGGCGAGAAGCACGACGAGCGCCCAGTTGACGTAGAGCACCTTCCTCAGGCCCGATGGCACCGTCTTGACGTTGTATTCGAGATAGCTCATGCCCGCGATTTCCCTCCGTCGGTCGGCGGCGGCTCGAGCACTTGGAGCTTCTCGCGCTCGGACTGGATGCGGGTGCGCTGGCTTTCCGGATAGGCGCTGAGCGGCGGGAAGCCGCCCATCAGCGCCTGCAGGATGATGTCGCGCGCGATCGGCGCGGCCGCGGCCGAACCGCCGCCGCCGTGCTCGACGACGAGCGAGACCGCATAGCGCGGCGCGTCATAGGGCGCAAAGCAGACGAAGAGCGCGTGGTCGCGCCGCTCCCACGGCAGATCGTCGTTCGACACGACGCCGCGGGCGCGTTCCGCGGCGGTGATGTTGCGGACCTGGCTCGTTCCGGTCTTGCCGGCCATGCGCATCGCATCGTCGACGATGCGCGAGCCGTAGGCCGTGCCGCGCCGCGAATTGGACACATCGAACATACCCCGGCGGACCACGGCGAGGAAAGCCGGGTCAACTCCGAGATCCGCCGGGGCCTCCACCGGCAGTTCCTGCGTCCCGATGGCGCGCAACAGCCGCGGCACCACCGCCCGGCCCGTCGCCACCCGTGCCGTCATCACCGCAAGCTGAAGCGGCGAGGCCAGCACGAAGCCCTGGCCGATGCCGGCGTTCAGCGTGTCGCCGATCAGCCATTCGGTGCCGTACTTGCGCGACTTCCACTCCTTGTCGGGCGCGAGCCCCTCCGAGATGGCCGACATCGGCAGGTCGAACCGCACGCCGATGCCAAGCCGCCGCGCCATCGCGGAAAGCCTGTCGATGCCGGTGCGCTGGGCAACCTCGTAGTAGTAGACGTCGCAGGACTGCTCGAGGCTCTGGGTCATGCCGACATGGCCGTGGCCGCCGCGCTTCCAGCAGTGGAAGCGGCGGTTGCCAAGCTCGGTGTAGCCGGGGCACCAGACCGTCTCGGAAGGCGAGATCACGCCCGCGTCAAGGGCCGCGAGCGCGGTGACGAGCTTGAAGGTCGATCCGGGCGGGTAGGCGCCTTGCACCGACTTGTCGGCAAGCGGACGGTGGTCGTTTTCGGTCAGCATCCGGTAGTCCTCGGCCGAGATGCCGCGGACAAAGAGGTTCGGGTCGAAGCTCGGCGCGGAGTTGATCGCAAGGATGTCGCCCGTGGTCACGTCGATCACCACGGCCGCGGCGCTTTCGTCGCCGAGACGCGCCTGCACGTAGTTCTGCAACCGGTGGTCGATCGTCAGCCGCACGTTCGCGCCGGGGTCGCCGTCGCGCCGGTCCAGTTCGCGCATGACCCGGCCGGTCGAGTTCACTTCGATCCGCCGGGTTCCGGCCTTGCCGCGCAGGACGTCCTCGAGCTTGGCTTCCACTCCGAGCTTGCCGATCTGGAACCGCGGAATCTGCAAGAGCGGATCGGGATCCTCGATCTTCGACAGGTCATAGTCGCTGACCGGGCCGACGTAACCCAGGACATGCGCGAAATCGGGACCGAGCGGATAGGCCCGGCTGAGCCCGACCTCGGTCGTGACACCGGGAAGGACGGGGGCGTTCACCGCGACGCGGCTGAACTCGTCCCAGCTCAGCCGGTCGGCGACGGTGATCGGCAGGGTGGGCGCGCGGCGGGCGATTTCCTTGCGTGTCGCCTCCAGATCCTCGCCGGAAAGCGGCACAAGCCGGACAAGGCGGCCCAGCACGTCGTCGGTGTCGCCGGCATCTTCGGGCGTGATGGTGATCCGGTAGTTCTGTTCGTTGCCGGCGACGACGGCGCCGTTGCGGTCCTGGATCAGCCCGCGCGCGGGCGGGATCAGGCGGATCTTGATCGAATTCTCCTCGGCCAGAAGCCGGAACTCGTCGGCCTGGTCGAGCTGCAGGTACCGCATCCGGAACGCAAGCGTGGTGGCGAAGACCCCCTGGAGCCCGGCAAGGAGCAGCCCGCGCCGGCTGATGGTGCGGAAGCTTTCCTGGGTGTCGCGCGGCGAGCGTCTCATATCCGCCGCCCGAACGCGTCGATCCGGCCCGGGGCGGCCTTGCGCAGCCCGAAGACGAAGCGGGTGAGAAGGACCACCGCCGGATAGGCGAGAACCGTCGACACGGTCTGCAGCGCCGCCATGCCGACGGGAACCTGCGGCACGAGAAAGACCGCGAGCACGAGGCGCTGGATCACCGTCAGCGCCACCGCCAGCGCACCCGCGACCAGCCATTCGAGCGCAAACGGCAGGTCGCGCAGCGTCGCCTCGCGCGAACGTAGGAACTCGGTGCCGAGAAGCACCAGAAGCGGCCAGAGCCCCGGCGGGCGCATCGACAGCACGTCCTCGACCAGCAACACCGCGGCGATGAGAACGGCGGGCGCATAGTCGGGGCGGCGCAGCACCCAGGCGATCGCGCCGCAGAGTATGAGGTCGGGCCCCGGCACCCGCGCGGGCACGGCCCCGAGCGGCAGGATGCGCACGAAGAGGATCAGCGCCGCCAGCGCCGCGAAGAGCAGCCGGTAGGCAAGCCGGTGGGCGGCGACCGGATCAACCATCGCCGGCCTCCGGATCGGTCGCCGGCATCTCCGCCGGCACCGTCTGGGGCGTTTCCTCGGCCGGCGCCGGGGCGGTCGGGGGCGGAATGAGCCCGCCTGCCTCGGTGATCTGTTCGGCCGGATGGCTTCTGAGGACGCGCAGGAAGCTCAGCCGTTCGTAGTCTGCCGCAAGGCGCACGCGGAGCCTCTGGTCGGTGCCAAGCTCCACCTGTCCGACGAGAAGTCCCGCGGGGAACACGCCGCCATCGCCCGAGGAAATCACCCGGTCGCCGGGGCGCACCTGTTCGGGCGCCTCGACGAATTCCACCGGCGGCGCGGCGCTGTTGTCGCCGACAAGCATGGCCTTCTGCCCCGAGGGCTGGATCGTCACCGGGATGCGGCTTGACGCATCGGTGAGCAGGATCACCCGGCTGGTGGTCTGGCCGACGCCCGAGATCCGGCCGACGAGGCCGAGCCCGTCCATCGTCGCCCAGCCGTCCACGATCCCGTCCCGGGCGCCGACGTTGATCAGCACCGATTGCCGGAAGGGCGAGCCCGAATCCGCCATCACCACGCCCGAGACCGAGGTGAGCTTGGGGTCGAGCCGCACCTGGTTCTGCGCCAGAAGCTTGGCATTCTGCTGTTCGAGCTGGACGGCCGCTTCCTTCCACGCCTTCATCTGCTGAAGTTCACGCCGAAGCTCCTGGTTCTGCTCGTAGATGCGGGCGTAGGACTGGAAGCCCTCGACCATGTCGACGAGTTTCGTCACCGGCGCCATCGCCCAGTCCATGTTCGGCACGATCTTGTCGATGAAGGCGGCGCGGAACCGCTCCACCCGCGGGCTGTCGATGCGCCAGATCAGGAAGATCGCGGCCAGCATGAAGACGAGCACCGCGATCAGGATGCGGCGCACCGGGCCCTTGAAATCGGCGTCGGCGTTGCGGTCTCTCGCCAAGGGCGGCCTCGTGGTCGGCGCCGGGCCCCGTGAAGGGGCGTCGGCGTCAGCTGTCGTAATCTATGACGTGACGGAGCTGTTTTTCATATTCCAGCGCCTTGCCCGTGCCGAGGGCAACACAATTCAGCGACTGATCGGCAATGGAGATCGAAAGCCCGGTCTGCTCGCGGAGCGCGAGGTCCAGTTCGCCCAGAAGCGCGCCGCCGCCGGTGAGCATGACGCCGCGGTCGACGATGTCGGCGGCAAGGTCGGGCGGCGTCGTCTCGAGTGCGGTCATCACCGCCTCGCAGATCTGCTGGACCGGTTCGGCCAGCGCCTCGGCCACCTGGGCCTGGTTGATCTCGATCTCCTTCGGCACGCCGTTGAGAAGGTCGCGGCCGCGGATCTGCATCGACGCCCCGCGCCCGTCGTCGGGCATCCGCGCGGTGCCGATCGAGGTCTTGATCCGCTCGGCGGTCGATTCCCCGATCAGCAGGTTCTGCTGGCGGCGGAGATAGTTGACGATCGACTCGTCCATGCGGTCGCCGCCGACGCGCACCGAGCGGGCATAGACGATGTCGCCGAGCGACAGGACGGCGACCTCGGTGGTGCCGCCGCCGATGTCCACGACCATGCTGCCGGTGGGATCGGTGATCGGCATCCCCGCGCCGATCGCCGCCGCGATCGGTTCGGCGATCAGCCCCGCCCGCCGGGCCCCGGCCGAGAGGACCGACTGGCGGATGGCGCGCTTTTCCACCGGGGTCGCGCCGTGCGGCACGCAGACGATGATCTTCGGCTTCGAGAAGGTCGCGCGCTTGGCCACCTTGCGGATGAAATGCTTGATCATCTCCTCGGCGGTGTCGAAGTCGGCGATGACGCCTTCGCGCATCGGCCGGATCGCCTCGATCGAGCCGGGGGTGCGGCCGAGCATCAGCTTGGCGTCCTCGCCGACCGCAAGCACCTGCTTCTTGCCGTCCTTGACGTGGTAGGCGACCACCGAAGGCTCGTTCAGCACTATCCCCTTGCCACGGACGTAGACGAGCGTGTTCGCCGTTCCGAGGTCGATCGCCATGTCCGACGAAAAAAGGCCGCCCCAGCTTGCCATGATCTCTTCCCGCTTCCCCAAAGAAATTCCGGCCCGCGACTCGGTCGCCGCAGGCCGGGGTTTCTTATAGGCGGTGGGGCGGGGCGGCGGAAGGGGGCGCGGGACATGCCATCGCGAGTTTCCGCTACTGGAGAAAAATCGAACATTTCCAGACGCCCCGAGTCCCTCAGGGCGCCCGAGATTTCACGAAACCGACTTCAGCTCGTCGGCTGGCTTGGTCTTCTCGCGCCGCACCACGAGGTTGTTCAGCGCGTTGACATAGGCTTTCGCGCTGGCCACGACCGTGTCGGTGTCCGATGACTGGCCGGTGACGATCTTGCCGCCTTCCTCGAGTCGCACCGAAACGGTGGCCTGGGCGTCGGTCCCTTCGGTCACCGCATGGACCTGATAGAGCGCGAGCCGCGCGCTGTGCGGGAAGAGCTTCTTGACCGCGTTGAACGTGGCATCCACCGGCCCGTCGCCCTGCGCCGTCACCTGGTGGTCGACCCCGTTGATGGTCAGGATCAGGTCGGCCGACTGCGGCGCCTCGGTGCCGCAGATGACGCGCAGGAACTTCACCTGCATCTGCCCCTCGGCAGACGTGGAATCGGTCATCAGCGCGACAAGGTCGTCGTCATAGACCTCCTTCTTGCGGTCGGCGAGCGCCTTGAACCGCACGAAGACGTCGTTGAGCTGGTTGTCCGCCAGTTCGTAGCCGAGCTGGCGCAGCTTGTCGCGCAGCGCCGCGCGGCCGGAATGCTTGCCCATCACCAGGTTGGAGGCCGAAAGGCCGATGTCCTCGGGGCGCATGATCTCGAAGGTCTGGGCGTTCTTCAGCATCCCGTCCTGGTGGATGCCGCTTTCGTGGGCGAAGGCGTTCTTGCCGACGATCGCCTTGTTGTATTGCACCGGAAAGCCCGAGACGGCTGCGACCCGGCGCGAGATGTTCATGATCCTCGTCGTGTCGATGCCGGTCGAATAGGGCAGGATGTCGTGGCGCACCTTGAGCGCCATCACCACCTCTTCCAGCGCGGTGTTGCCGGCGCGTTCGCCAAGCCCGTTGATCGTGCATTCGATCTGCCGCGCCCCCGCCTCGACGGCCGCGAGCGCGTTGGCCGTGGCCATGCCAAGGTCGTTGTGGCAATGGGTGGCAAAGACGATCTCGTCGGCGCCGGGCACCCGTTCCTTCAGCATCCGGATCAGGTCGGCCGATTCGCGCGGCGCGGTGTAGCCGACGGTATCGGGGATGTTGATCGTGGTGGCGCCGGCCCCGATGGCGATTTCCACCACCCGGCAGAGATAGTCATGCTCGGTGCGTGTCGCATCCATCGGTGACCACTGCACGTTGTCGCAGAGGTTGCGGGCATGGCTGACGGTCTCGTGAATCCGCGCGGCCATCTCGTCCATCGTCAGGTTCGGGATCGCCCGGTGCAGCGGCGAGGTCCCGATGAAGGTGTGGATGCGCGGCCGCTTCGCGTGGCGCACCGCTTCCCAGCAACGGTCGATGTCCTTGAACTGGGCGCGCGCAAGGCCGCAGATCACGGCGTTCTTCGCCTGCCGGGCGATGTCGCTCACCGCCTCGAAGTCGCCGTCCGAGGCGATCGGGAAGCCCGCCTCGATGATGTCGACGCCCATTTCGTCGAGAAGCTCGGCGATCTCGAGCTTTTCGTCGTGGGTCATGGTCGCGCCGGGCGACTGTTCGCCATCCCTGAGCGTGGTGTCGAAGATCAGCACGCGGTTGTCGGGTCGTTTGTCGGTCATTGTCTCATCTCTCTTTGGTCCCTAGCTGTCCCGGCGCGATGGTCACCTCTGAGCGGTCGCGCCCGGGGGCACGCTCAGAGGCGGCTAAGGAGGAGAAGGAGGCCACGAAGCGACGCCGCGCGGGAAGCGCGGGCGGTCAGGGCGATATGCTGGCTCCGTGTCATGGGGCGCGACTATACGCGGCGCGCGGCGGAGGGAAAGGGAAAAATGCGGG
>JAUQYA010000030.1 GCA_030837785.1 Albidovulum sp. | reverse complement strand
CTCGGCTCGGGCGGCTGGGCGGGCAAGGGGTTCATGCAGGGCACGCAGTCGCGGCTGAACTTCCTGCCCGAAAAGCACACCGACTTCATCTTCACCACGCTGGCCGAGGAGTTCGGCTTCGTCGGCGCCGTCTCGCTTCTGATCCTTTACCTTCTCATCCTCGTCTTCTGCATCATCTCGGCGCTGGCCAACCGCGACCGGTTTTCGGCGCTTCTCATCTTCGGCATCGCGGGCACGTTCTTCCTGTTCTTCACCGTCAACATGGGAATGGTGACGGGACTGATGCCGGTGGTGGGCGCGCCCTTGCCCCTTGTGTCCTACGGCGGGACAGCCATGATCATCCTGCTCGCCGCCTTCGGGCTGGTGCAGAGCGCCCATATCCACCGCCCGAGGTAACGTCCTGATGTCGCCGATGTCCGTCACCGTCCATTTCGCCGCCGGCCCCGCCGCCTGGCGGGAATACCACGACCACCTGCCACGGGCGCTTGCCGACGCCGGCGTGCGGGCCGAAATCCTCCTGACCGCGCCCGATCCGGCGGCGGTGGACTACATCGTCTTCGCGCCGGGCGGCAAGATTCAGGATTTCTCGCCTTATGTGAACTGCAAGGCGGTGCTGAACCTCTGGGCGGGGGTGGAGCGGATCGTGGGCAACACGACGCTGACCCAGCCGCTCGCCCGCATGGTCGATCCGGCGATGACGGAAAGCATGGTCGAATGGGTCGTCGGCCACACCCTGCGCCACCATCTCGGGATGGACCTGCACATCCTCAGTCAGGACGGCATCTGGCGGAACGAGATCACGCCGCCGATCGCGCGCGAGCGGCCGGTGGCGGTCCTTGGCCTCGGCGCGCTCGGCCGTGCCGCAGGCGAGGCGCTCGCGGCGCTCAACTTCCCCGTCATGGGCTGGAGCCGCACGCCGAAGGACATCCCCGGCATCGACTGCCATTCAGGCGATGCCGGGCTGGCGGCGGTGCTTTCCCGGGCCGAGATCGTGATCCTGCTGGTGCCGCTCACCAGCGGGACCGAGAACCTGATGAACGCCGAAAGGCTCGCCCGCCTGCCGAAGGGCGCGGTGATCCTGAACCCCGGCCGCGGGCCGCTGATCGACGATGCTGCGCTTCTCGCCGCGCTCGACCGCGGCGACCTCGGCCATGCCACGCTCGATGTCTTCCGCAACGAGCCGCTGCCGGAGGGCCATCCGTTCTGGACCCATCCCCGGGTCACCGTCACACCCCACATCGCCGCCAGCACGCGGCCCCTGACCGCCTCGGCCGTCGTGGCCGAGAACATCCGTCGCGGCGAGGCGGGCGAGCCGCTCCTTTACCTCGTCGACCGGGCGCGGGGCTACTGAACTAGCGGAGCTTCGGCGGGCGGCCCGGGTCCATGCCCGGTGCGGCGGGCGACAGGATCTGCGCCGTCTCGGGCTCCGGCAGCGGCAGGTCGAAGGTCAGCGCGTGGCGGCAAAGCCGCGCCAGCGCGGGATCGCCCGCAGCAAGGAAGGTGACGTCGAGCGCACCCGCCTCGACGCCGGAGAACACCAGCGCCTCGGACACCGCCTTGGCAAGCGCTGCCTCCGCGCCCTCGCGCGCACCCTCGATGGCCAGAAGGTGCCCCTGCCCGCCGCCGTCGTAGGTCACGGCGACGAGATGGGCGCGTGTGGCCAGCCCGGAAAGCCGCGCCAGCTTGGCGTCGAGCGCGGCGAGAAGCGCCCCGGGCAGGTTGGCGGGCGGGCGATAGGCCGCCGGGCGCGACACGGCCGGCTCGGGCACGTGGCCCAGCGTCGCGGTCAGCCAGCCGAGAGCCTCGGCCGACATGAGGAAGGCCGAGGGTGCAACCCCGAGGTTAAGGCCGAGCCCCAGCCCCTCGCCCGCGAGCATCCGCGCCACCACCCGCCCCGGCAAGGCGGCATAGGGTGCCGGGCCTTCGGCGAAGGCCGCCAGCCGCTCCTCTCGGTCGAAGGCCAGCGCCACGCGGCCCTCCTCCAGATCGAACAGAGCCGGCTCAATCGCGCCGCCCGCCGGTTCCCGCGCCAGCAGCAGGTAGAGTTCCGCGTCCGCCAGCCGGTCATAGAAGGCGAGCCGCGCGGCGTCACTTTCCGGCGCCGCCTCCATCGCCCGGTGCAGCCGGTCGAGATCAGTTTCCATCCAGCACCTCCCTGAGCCGCGCCCGCGCCACCGGCAGAAGCTCCGCCTCGAACCAGGGATTGCGCCTCAGCCACGCGGTATTGCGCCAGGACGGGTGAGGCAAGGGAAAGGCGCGCGGCGCGTGGTCGCGCCAGCTGGCGACGGTGGCGGTCACGCCGCCCTTCGTAACCGCGCGGCCCAGGTGCCAGGCCTGCGCATGGCCGCCGATCAGGAAGGTGACCTGGACGCCCGGCAGGCTCTCCATCACCCGGGTGCGCCAGGTCTCGGCGCAGCGGCGCGGCGGCGGCAGGTCGGACCCTTTCGCGTCATATCCGGGAAAGCAGAACGCCATCGGCACCACGGCCACACGGTCGAGGTCATAGAACCCCGCCTCCGTTATCCCGAGCCAGGCGCGCAGCCGGTCACCCGACGGATCGGCGAAGGGTCGCCCGATCTCGTGCACCCGCGCGCCCGGCGCCTGCCCGGCGATCAGAACCCGCGCGCCGGGACGGAACCAGACGACCGGCCGCGGCGCATGGGCGGTCGCCGTCGCGCCGAACCCCTCCGCGCAGAGGCGGCAGGCGGCGATCTCGCGGGCGAGGGGTGAGGGATCGGCGGTCATGGCCCACACTTAAGGGGCGCGCCCGGACCGTGCAACGCGGCGCCGTGGCGCGACCGGTTGCCCCGATTCCTGCTTTCCAGTATCGAGGCCGGAGGGGCAGGCCGGGGGGCACGCATGTATCGGGTCTGGAGCTACGTCACCACCTATTCGCTCCTCCTGATCGGCGGCGCTGTCATCGCGCTGATCTGGGCGAACAGCGATCCCGACAGCTACCACGCGCTCGTCCACGCCGTGCTGATCGACAATTTCCTCATCGGCATACTCGAGCACGAAGGTGGCGGCACGACCCGCACGCTGACGCTGCATTTTCTCGTCAACGACGTGCTCATGGCCTTCTTCTTCGCCATCGCCGCGAAGGAAGTCTGGGAGGCGGTGATCCTCGAACATGGCTCGCTGCGCGGCTCGAAAGCGATCACGCCGCTCATCGCCACGGCGGGGGGCATGCTCGGGCCCGTCCTCGTCTATGTGACGCTCGCCGCCGCGCTCGGCATCCTTGGAGACGTGCATCGCGGCTGGGCGATTCCCACGGCGACCGATATCGCGTTTTCCTATCTCGTCGGCCGGATGGTGTTCGGCGCGGGCCACCCGGCGGTCCGGTTCCTGCTGCTTCTGGCGATCGCAGACGACGCGGGCGGCCTCATCATCCTGGCGATCTTCTATCCGACCGGCGATCTCGCACCGCAGTGGCTTCTCCTGTCGCTCGGGGCGGCCGTCGCGGCCTTCACGTTCTTCAACTGGCTGCCGCGGCGGCTCGACCGCGGCAACCAGTTGCGCCCGAATTCCACCTGGGTGCGCAAGAAGCTGTCGTTCTGGCCCTACCTCGTGGCTGGCTGCCTCAGTTGGTTCGGCTTCCAGGAGGCGGGCATCCATCCCGCGCTCGGCCTTTTGCCGATCGTGCCCACGATCCCGCACGCCGACCGCGCCTTCGGCATATTCGCCGAAGCCGAGGAACACCTGACCGACCTTCTGAACTGGATCGAGCACAGGCTGAAATACCCGGTGGAATTTGTCCTGCTTTTCTTCGGCCTGCTGAACGCGGGCGTCGAGTTCAGCGCGATCGGAGCGCCGACATGGCTCGTGCTCTTCGGCCTCGTCATCGGCAAGCCGCTGGGCATCTCTCTCTTTGGCTGGTTCGCCGCGAACATCCTCAGACTCGGCCTGCCCGACGGCATGCGGACCGCGGACCTCGTCGTCGTCGGCTGCGTCGCCGCGATCGGCTTCACCGTCGCGCTCTTCGTGGCGTCCGTCGCCTTCCCCGCCGGCCCGGTGCAGGACGCGGCCAAGATGGGGGCGCTGTTCTCCTTCGGCGCGGCGCTGATTTCCCTCGCCGCGGGCAAGATCTTCAAGGTCGAGAAGGTCGAAATCACCTGACCCGCGCCACACCGTCGCCGGGGCTTTCTCGATGCAGTGGCTTGCGCCATAATGGCGCCCAAAGACCGGTGTAACGGCAAAATTAATCGGCCGGACCTATGACGGACGGCGAGGCAGGGCGGCCCGGGGCCATCGGATGCTCGAGTTCGAGAATGTGAGCAAGTCCTTCTGGACGGGCAAGACGCGCAAGGTGATCCTTGACCGCGCGTCCTTTCGCGTCGATCTCGGCCGCTCGCTCGGGATTCTCGCGCCCAACGGCACCGGCAAGACGACGATCGTCAACATGATGGCAGGGCTCGAAAAACCCGACGAGGGAACGATCCGCAAGTCCTGCCGGGTGTCCTTCCCGCTCGGCTTCATGGGCGGCGTCGTGGCCAAGCATTCGGCGCGCGAGAACGCCCGCTTCATCGCCCGCCTCTACGGGCTCGACCCCGACTATGTCGAGGCGTTCAGCCGCTGGCTCTGCGGCATCGCGGAGTATTTCGACATGCCCGTCGGCACCTACAGCGCGGGCATGAAGTCGCGCTTCACCTTTTCGCTGCTCCTGGCGATGGAGTTCGACATCTACCTCATCGACGAGGGGATGCCCTCGACCACGGATGTCGAGTTCAACCGCAAGGCAGGCTCCATCCTGCGTGACCGGCTGAAGACCGCGACCGTCATCGTTGTCTCGCACCAACCCGCGACACTGGAGAAATTCTGCCGCTCGGCGGCCGTCCTCCGCCACGGCCGACTGCACATGTTCGACACCCTCGAAGAAGCGAAACGGATGTATGACTACGCCTCCTAAAGCTGCAAGGTTCCGCATCCGCACCGGCACCGTGCCCACGCCGGGCAACCCTTCGGGCAGGCCGGCTGCGCCCGACGACGGCTTCGGGAACGAACCCTTCCCGACCGCGGATCAGGACGTGCTGGGCCCCGCGCCGCAGACGCCGGACGCAGAGCTTGAGGCGGTCCGCGCCGAGGGGCTCACCGGCCGGCAGCTTCGCGCCGCGCGGCGCGTCGCGATGAAGCACGGGATCGAAGCCACCTCCGACCATGACGCCGTCCGCCTGCTGCGGCGCCGGGGAATCGACCCGTTCCGGCCCGCGGCCGCGCTCCAGTTGATCGAACGCAAGCCGGCGGACAACGCCGGGGCGCCGCGCCTGCCGCAGACGGTGCCGCCCCCGGGGCTGCCCGCGAAGCCATCCGACGATGCCGCCCGCGCGCGCGAGATCATGGACATCCAGCGCGACATCGTCCGCCGGCGCAAGCGCAATTTCCTCATGCTGCTCGCCCGTCTTGCCGTCTTCGTCTTCCTGCCGACGATTCTCGCCGGCTGGTACTACACCCGCGTCGCCACGCCGCTTTTCGCGACGAAGACGGAATTCATCATCCAGCAGGCCGACGCCCAGGTGGGCGGTCTCGGCTCGATGTTCCGCGGCACGCAGTTCGCGACATCGCAGGATTCGATCGCCGTCCAGGGCTACCTGCAGTCGCGCGACGCGATGCTGCGGCTCGACCGCGACCTCGGCTTCAAGGCGCATTACGCGCAGGCCTTCATCGACCCGATCCAGCGGCTCGACCCCGGCGCTTCGAACGAGGCCGCCTACCGGCTCTATCAGCGAAACGTCAAGATCGGCTACGACCCGACCGAGGGGCTGATCAAGATGGAGGTCATCGCCGCCGATCCGGCGGTCAGCCAGAGCTTCGCCGAGGCACTCATCGGCTATGCCGAGGAACAGGTGGACCAGCTTTCGGCGCGGCTGCGCGAAGACCAGATGAAGGGCGCGCGCGACAGCTTCGCCGATGCCGAGGCGAAGGTGGAGGCGGCCCAGCAGAAGGTGCTCGCGCTGCAGGAACGGCTCGGCGTGCTGGATCCGATGTCGGAATCGAACGCGGTGATGAGCCAGGTCGCCACCTTCGAGGTGGAATTGCAGAAGAAGCGGCTGGAACTGCAGCAACTTCTTGACAACGCCAGCCCGAACAAGGCGCGCGTGGACGGCGCGAAAGGCGACATCGCCCGGCTTGAGGAACTGATCCGCAACCTGCGCTCGCAGCTTACGGAGGGCACCGCCAGCACCGCCTCGCTGGCGCAGGTCTCGGGCCAGCTGCGCATCGCCGAGGCCGAACTGGAGAACCGCCAGCTCATGCTCAGCCAGGCGCTCCAGCAGCTCGAAACCGCGCGGATCGAGGCGAACCGGCAGGTCCGCTATCTGGAAACCGCCGTCAGCCCCGTGGCACCCGACGAGCCGACCTATCCGCGCGCGTTCGAAAACACGCTCTTGGCCTTGCTGATCTTCGGTGGCATCTACCTGATGCTGTCGCTGACCGCATCCATCCTGCGGGAACAGGCGACCTCGTGACGGAGGCCGGAATGACGACGATGAAGGACGTGGAGGTGGGCGCGCTCAGGGTCGGCAACGACCGGCCGCTGACGGTGATCGCCGGGCCCTGCCAGATCGAAAGCGAGGACCATGCGCTGATGATCGCGGGCGGCATGGCCGAGGCCTGCGCCAAGGCCGGGGCCGCCTTCGTCTTCAAGGCCAGCTACGACAAGGCCAACCGGACCTCGCTGGCGGGGCGGCGCGGCATCGGAATCGAGGCGGGGCTGAAGGTGCTGGAGGCGGTGCGGGCGGGGATCGGCTGCCCGGTTCTCACCGACATCCACGACGCCGGCCAGGCGCGCGAGGCCGCCCGCGTCGTCGACGTGATCCAGATTCCGGCCTTTCTCTGCCGCCAGACCGACCTCCTGCTCGCCGCCGGCGAAACCGGCGCGGCGGTGAACGTCAAGAAGGGCCAGTTCCTCGCGCCCTGGGACATGGAAAATGTCGCCGCCAAGGTCGCCTCCACCGGCAACACCCGCATCCTCCTGACCGAACGCGGTGTCTCCTTCGGCTACAACACGCTGGTGGCCGACATGCGGGCGCTGCCGATCATGGCAAGGACCGGCTGGCCGGTGATCATGGACGCGACCCATTCGGTGCAGCAGCCGGGCGGCCAGGGCGGATCATCCGGCGGCCAGCGCGAATTCGCCCCGGCGATGGCGCGCGCCGCCGTCAGCCTCGGCATCGCCGGCGTCTTCATCGAAACCCACGAGGACCCCGACCGCGCCCCGTCCGACGGGCCGAACATGATCCCGCTCGCCGAAATGCCGCGGCTTCTCGACACGCTGATGGCGCTCGACCGGATCGCCAAGGCCGATCCGGTCAGGGTGTGACGGCGGCACCCGTCGCAACCGCGGCCCTGCGCATCCTCTCGAAGCTCATCGAGATATGCGCGCGCCGGATCAGCGCGGCGGCCTCCAGATCGCCGATTCCGAGGGCGCGGGAGATGTCGTCGATCTCGTGGTCGAAAACCTCCACTTCGTCCCTCAGGTCGATCAGCGAGGCAAAGACCGATTTCAACCAGATGCGGGTGGTGCGGAGATACAGCCGCTCGCTCATCTCGCGAAGCGGCTGGTTCGCGGTCAGCCGCATCAGCGCGATGAAGAAATCCATGTTGATCTGCGCGAAGCGCCGCGGATCGGGATCGTCACGCAATGCCTTCGACCGGCCCTGAAGCGCGCGGAACTCGGCAAGCAGCGCCGCCGACGGCGCGACCGGGTCGAGCCGTCCGATCAACTCCGCAAGTTCGAGCCGGACGCGGAAGGTCTGCGCCAGTTCCCGCAGGTCCATGTCGGTGACGAAGGTGCCGACGCCGTGGACCGACTGCAGCAGGCCTTCGCTTTCCAGCCGGGCGAGAACGCGGCGAAGTGGCGTGCGGCTGGTTCCCAGTTCCGCCGCAAGCGTCTCTTCCGACAGCCGGGTGCCGGGCGCGTAGTCCAGAAGGCAGATGCGCCTGCGGATCTCGTCGTGCATCCGTTCGAAGCGGTCGCGTGCGCTGCCGCCGGCGGCTGGCGTTTCGCAAGTCATCTCCGCCCCCTCCTCTCGCTTGCGCCGGGCAGCAGCGGGGATACCGGCGGACACGGTCGCGCGACAGGCAGGCGTCGGGCGGCCTGTCGCCCCAGAACGGCCATCCCCTCATCCGGGCTGATTAGTTGTGCACAACGAATTATCCTAAGCACCTGACATGAGGCATTCTTCCATATTAATAGCCGAATTGCGACGAATTTTGCTTGACATGAATCAACTACTGACAATGATGTGCACAACTTAAGAGCTCCTGGCCCGCCCGGCCCGGGGGCAAGCAACCGGGAGCCAGACATGAAGAAATCAGTCAGAATGATCGCCGCAGCCGCCATCGCGCTCGGCACGACGGCGGTGGCGGCCGTCGCGGGGCCGCTGATGGACCGAATTGCCGCGGGCGAGACGATCCGCATCGGTTTTGCCAACGAGATTCCCTTCGCCTATCCCGGGCCGAACGGCGAGCCCAAGGGCTTCGTCAACGCCCATACGCTCGGCGTGCTCGAGAAGATGGGATACACCAACGTCGAACCGGTGCAGACCGACTGGGGCGGGCTCATCCCGGGGCTTCAGGCCGGACGCTTCGACGTCATCACCGGCGGCATGAACATCCTCGCCTCGCGCTGCGAGAACATCGCCTTCTCCGACCCGATCGCCAAGATCGGCGATGCCTTCATCGTCGCCGCCGGCAACCCGAAGGGCATCCAGACCTATGTCGACGTGAAGGACAAGGGCGCGATCATGGTCACCGGCGCGGGCTATTCCAACATCGAGGCCGCCAAGGCCGCCGGAGTGGCCGAGGCCAGCATCATGCAGGTGCCCGGCCCGACCGAGATTCTCGCCGCGGTGACGGCCGGCCGCGCCGATGCCGGGACGGGAACCTATTTCACCATGAAGCAGCTCGCCGACAGTTCCAGCGGCGCGGTCGAGGTGACCGACCCGAACGCCATGCCCGAGGAATCGTTCAACTGGGCCGGGATCGGCTTCCGCAAGGAGGACCAGGATTTCGTCGACGCCTTCAACGCGGCGCAGAAGGAGTATCTCGGCTCGGAGGCGATGATGGCGGCGGTGGCCGAATACGGCTACGGCGAAGCCTCGCTGCCTGGCGACGTGACCACCGAGTGGGTCTGCGCCAACCGCTGACACCGTACAGGGGGAGCGGCGCGGCCGCTCCCCGCCTTCCCGCCATCGGGGGTGGCTCATGCCGATCTGGGATTTCATCCACACCTACGGCGGGCAGATCCTTGGCGGGACGCTCGTTACCTGCGCGCAGTTCCTGCTGGCCTCGGTCGTGGCGATCTCCGTCGCGCTGGCCGCCGGTCTGGGAAAGCTTTCCCGTCACCTGGCGGTCCGGGGCGTGGCGACCGTCTACATCGAGATCTTCCGCGGCACATCGCTTCTGGTCCAGCTTTACTGGATCTTCTTCGTCCTGCCGCTCTTCGGGATTACGCTGGAAAAGTTCTGGGCCGGATTCCTTTCGGTCGGGCTGAACGTCGGCGCCTATGGCGCGGAACTTGTCCGGGGCGCGATCCGGTCCGTCCCGAAGGGGCAATGGGAAGCCGCCTATGCGCTGTCGATGTCGCCGTCCCGGCGGATGCGCCGCATCATCCTGCCGCAGGCGGTGCAACTGATGTTGCCGCCCTGGGGCAACCTGCTGATCGAGCTTCTGAAGGGAACCGCGCTCGTCTCGCTGATCTCGGTCACCGACCTGATGTTCCAGGCCAAGCAGATCAACGCCTCGACCTTCCTGTCGGCACAGTCCTTCGGCATCGCGCTGATCGCCTACTATGTGCTCGCGCGCGCCATCGTCACGCCGTTCATGCGGTGGCTGGAGCGGGTCATGGCACGGAGGCTCGGGCGCGCATGACCTTCCACTGGAACTGGGCCTTCACCTGGGAAATCCTGCCGCGACTGCTCCATGCCACGGTCAACACGCTGCTCGCGGCGGGGATCGGCTATGCCATCGCGCTCGTCCTCGGGCTCGTGCTCGCGCTGGCGCAACGGACGCCGTGGCGGCCGCTGACGCTCGTCGTGCGCGAGACCATCGAATTCATCCGTTCCACGCCGCTGGTGCTGCAGATCTTCTTCGTCTTCTACGTCGGCCCGCAGTTCGGCATCCGCCTGTCGCCCTGGGTGTCGGGGATGATCGCCATCGGCCTGCACTATTCGGCCTATCTGTCCGAGGTCTACCGCGCCGGCATCGACGCGGTGCCGCGCGGCCAGTGGGAGGCGTGCCGCGCGATCAACATGTCGACCCGCGACACCTACCTGCGGATCATCATCCCGCAGGCGGTGCCGCCCTCGGTCGCCGGGATGGGCAACTACCTTGTCGGCATCTTCAAGGACACGCCGATGCTGTCGGTCATCGGCGTCACCGAACTCATGCACGCCGCCAACGCGATCGGGTCGGAAAGCTACAGGTTCCTCGAACCCTATACGCTGGTCGGCGTGATCTTCCTTGCCATCTCGCTGCCAACGGCCGGCCTCGTGCGGCTGTTTGAAGGCTGGGTGCGCCGCAAGCTGGGGCTTTGACACATGGACATGTCCGACTATGCGCTCGAACTGCCCGAGGGCGACCGCCCGATGGTGCGGTTCATGAACGTGACCAAGAGTTACGGCAAGCTCACCGTGCTCGACCGGCTGAACCTCGACATCGCCGAGGGCGAGATGGTGTCGGTCATCGGCCCCTCCGGCTCGGGCAAGACCACCGTGCTCAGGATGCTGATGACGCTCGAGACGATCAACGGCGGGGTGATCTATCTCGACGGCAGGCCGCTGACGCATATGGAGCGCGGCGGGCGGCTGGTTCCGGCCGACGAGAAGCACCTGCGGAAAATGCGCTCCTCGATCGGCATGTGCTTCCAGCATTTCAACCTCTTCCCCCACATGACCGCGCTTCAGAACTGCATGGAGGGGCCGGTGCAGGTGCTCGGCCTGTCGAAGGCCGAGGCGCGGGCGCGGTCGGAAGAGCTTCTGTCGATGGTGGGCATGATCGACAAGAAGGACCAGCATCCCTCGCGGCTTTCCGGCGGCCAGCAGCAGCGGGTGGCGATCGCCCGTGCCCTTGCGATGCGCCCCAAGGTCATGCTCTTCGACGAGGTGACCTCGGCGCTTGATCCCGAGGTGATCGGCGAGGTCACCAACGTGATCCGCAAGCTCGTCGCCGAGCATCACCTGACGATGCTGATGGTCACCCACCAGATGGGCTTCGCCCGCGACATATCCGACCGGGTCTGCTTCTTCTTCGGCGGAAGGATCGAGGAGCAGGGTCCGCCCGAGGCGCTGTTCGGCAACCCGCAGCGCGACCGCACCCGGCAGTTCCTGTCGGCGGTGAAGGAGGCCGACTGAATGGAGGTCACGCTCGCCGACATCCTTGCCGCGCGCCGCAGGATCAGGGGGCTTGCCGACGGCACGGCCTTCGTCCCCTCCCCCTTCATGACCGCGCGGGCGGGGCGGGAATTCCTGCTGAAGCTCGAGACCGCGCAGCCCACCGGCGCCTTCAAGCTGCGCGGCGCTGCCAACGCGGTCCTTGCCCTGCCGGAGGGCACACCGGGCGTCGTCTGCTGTTCCACCGGCAACCACGGCCGGGCCGTCGCCCATGCCGCGGCGCGAAGGGGGCTGCGGGCAGTGGTCTGCCTGTCGCATCTGGTGCCCGAGGCCAAGGTCGAGGGCATCCGCGCGCTCGGCGCCGAGGTGTGCATCGTCGGCATGAGCCAGGACGAGGCGATGGCTGAAAGCCTGAGGCTCCGCGGCGCCGAGGGCCTGGTCGAGATTCCGCCCTTCGACGACGCAAGGGTGATCGCCGGCCAGGGCACCGTCGCGCTGGAGATGCTGGAGGCGCGCCCCGACCTCGACATGCTGCTGGTGCCGCTCTCGGGTGGCGGGCTCGCGGCCGGGGTGGCGGTGGCGGCGAAGGCGATCAACCCGAGGGTCCGGGTCATCGGCATCACGATGGACCGGGGCGCGGCGATGCATCAGTCGGTCCGCGCCGGCCGCCCGGTGGAGGTGCCGGAGGTCGCCTCGCTCGCCGACAGCCTGGGCGGCGGGATCGGCTTGCACAACCGGCTCACCTTCCCGCTCTGCCGCGACCTTCTCGACGACATCCTGCTGGTGAGCGAGGAGGAGATCCGCGACGCCATGCAGGCGCTCTATTTCGAGGACCGGATCGTCGCCGAAGGTGCCGCGGTGGTCGGGCTTGCGGCGGTGCTGGCGGGAAAGATCCCCGCGCCGAGGGCGCCGGTCGGCACGATCATCACCGGCCGCAACCCCGACATGAGCGTTTTCACCCGGATCATGTCTGGCGGGGACGTGACGCTCGGCGACCTGACCGTGAAGGGAAAGACCTTTGGCGCATGACATCCAGATCGTCACCGAAGCCCAGTTGCGCGCGATGGTTGCGCTCGACCTCACCGTCGTCGACGTGATCGAACGCGCCTTCGCGGCGCTGGCGAAGGGCGGCGTGGTGATGCCGCCGATCCTGTCGATGGACCTGCCCGAGGCGCATGGCGAGGTCGACGTCAAGACCGCCTACATCCCCGGCTTCGACGGCTTCGCGATCAAGGTCTCCCCCGGCTTCTTCGACAACCCGAGGCTCGGCCTGCCAAGCCTCAACGGGCTGATGATCCTGTTTTCCGCCCGGACCGGGCTGGTGCAGGCGGTGTTCCTGGACAACGGCTATCTGACCGACATCCGCACCGCCGCCGCCGGCGCGGTGGCCGCGCGCCATCTCGCGCCCGAGCGGGTGGAGACCGCGGGCGTGATCGGCGCCGGGGTGCAGGCGCGGCTTCAGATGCAGGCGGCCCACCTCGTTCGCCCCTTCGCCCGCGTCCTCGTCCACGGCCGCGATCCCGAAAAGGCCCGCGCCTGCGCCGCCGACCTCGCCGCGACACTCGGCATCGCCGCCGAGGCGGTGGCCGACCCGGCGGCGCTGGTGGCGGAAAGCCAGCTTGTCGTGACCACCACGCCGGCCCGCGCGCCGGTCCTGAGGGCCGACTGGCTGCATCCCGGGCTCCATGTCACCGCGATGGGCTCCGACCAGGAGGGCAAGAACGAGATCGAGCCCGCGGCGCTCGTCCGCGCCGACGCCTATGTCTGCGACCGGGTGAGCCAGTGCGAGAAACAGGGTGAGTTGCGCGCGGCGCTGGCAGCAGGCCAGTGGACCAAGGGCGCCCCCGCTGAACTGGGCGAGGTGATCACCGGCACCAGGCCCGGCCGGACCTCGGCTGACGACATCACCATCTGCGACCTGACCGGGACCGGGGTGCAGGACACCGCCATCGCCACCCATGTCCGCGCCCGCTTCGGGTCCGCGGGCACGATCATCCGGGCCTGAGCGATGTTCAGGAACCCCTTCTCCGACGGGGAACTCGCCCGCCGCGTCGCCGCTGTCCGCGAGGCGATGGCCGTGCGGGGGATCGACGTCGCGGTCCTCTCGGCCCCCGAAAGCGTCTTCTACCTCACAGGGCTCGACCACTGGGGCTATTTCGCGCCGCATCACCTGATCGTGCCGGCGGCGGGGGAAATGGTGCTCGTCACCCGCGCGATGGAACGGGTCACCGTCGCCACCCAGGTCCGCAACGCCCGCTTCTCGGGCCATTCCGACAGCGTCACGGCGGCGAGTCACATCGCCCGCGAGCTTCGTCCGCGCCCCCGCACGAGGGTCGGGCTGGAGGCGCAGTCCTCCGGTCTCACCTTCGCCGGCGGGCAGGAACTGGCGCTGGCGCTCGGGGCGGACCACTGGGCCGACATTTCCGATCTGACGGCCGGCCTCCGGCAGGTGAAGTCGGCCGAGGAACAGGCGCTGATGCGGGCGGCGGCGCTTGCCTCCGACGCGGGCACATTGGCCGCCGTGGCCGCGATCGGCGACGGTGCACGCGAGGCGGAGGTGGCCGCCGAATGCACCGCGGCGATGATCCGGGCCGGATCGAACCCACCTGGCTTCGGCCCCTTCATCCGCCCCGGCGAGCGCATCGCCGAGGAGCACACGACCTGGGGCGACGGCCGCTACCGCGCCGGCGGCCGGGTGATGCTGGAGCTTGCCGGCTGTGTCTCGCGCTACCATGCGCCGATGGGCCGGCTGATCCATCTTGGCCATATCCGCGACGAGGATGCGGCGATGGCCGAAGTGGCGAAGCGCGCCTTCGACGCCGCGCTGGCGGGCCTCCGCCCCGGCCGCCGCGCCCGCGAGGTCTATGCCGACTGGCAGGCGGTGGTGGACGTGGCCGGCATGCCGCACTACCGGCGCCACCACTGCGGCTATCTCGTCGGCATCGGCGTTCCGCCCTCCTGGACCGGCGGCAACACGGTCACCGGGCTTCGCCACGACAGCGATCTTGAGATTCGCGAAGGCATGTGCTTTCACCTGCTCTCCTGGTTCACCGAAACCGGCCGGGGAGATTTCTTCGTGTCGAACACGGCGCTGCTCGGCCCCGGCGGGCCGGAGCTTCTGACCCGGGCGCCGATGGGGCCGACGGTGGTGTGAGGCCATGAAACTCGACCAGCGCGACATCGCGATCCTGAGGGTTCTCGCGACCGAGGGCCGGATCTCCAAGACCGATCTCGCCGACCGCGTCGGCCTTTCCGCCACGCCCTGTTGGGAACGCCTGCGCAGGCTCGAAAAGGCCGGGCTGATCGAGGGCTACCGGGCCGACATCGCGCTGAGGAAGCTCGGCCCCCACGTCACCGTCTTCGTCGCCGCCGAGCTTGCCGACCACACCGCCGCCCGTTTCCGCGCCTTCGAGGAGGCGATGGGGCGGTATGACGAGGTGGTGGCCTGCTGGGCGCTCGGCGGCGGGTTCGACTATCTCCTCCAGATCGTCACCCGCGACATCGACGCCTATCAGCGGCTGATCGACGGAATGCTCGACGCCCGCATCGGGCTGTCGCGCTATTTCACCTACATCGTGACGAAGCCCGTCAAGGGCCCCGCGCCCCCGCCCATCGAGGCGCTGCTCGATCCCGACTGATCCGGACTGCGCCCACACCTGCCGGCAGAGGAATCCTCTGCGCCGCGCGCCGCATTCGGTCACATCCTCTGGCCCGGCCGGGGCAGTATCCCCCGGACAGGGACGGAGGAACGGCATGGGATCGACGGCGCTCACGGCACGGGCGGAGATCGCGGACAAGCGGCTGGTGCGCGGGTTTTCCTACATCGGCGGGAAATGGTCGGCGGCGGTCTCCGGCCGGACCTTCCCGGTGACCGATCCGGCGACGGGCGACACGATCGGCGCGGTCGCCTCGCTTTCGGGCGAGGAGGCGGCGCGCGCGGTGGACGCGGCCGAGGGCGCCTTCCCGGGCTGGGCCGGCCGCCTGCCGCAGGAGCGTTCCGCCCTTCTGGGGCGCTGGTATGAGGCGATCACCGCCAACCGCGAGGATCTGGCCCGGATCATGGTGCTGGAACAGGGCAAGCCCCTGTCGGAGGCGCGGGGCGAGATCGACTATGCCGCGGCCTTTGTCGAGTTCTACGCCGAGGAGGCGAAGCGGCCGAACATCGAGGGCATCACCAGCCATCTGGCCGACGCCGAGATGGAACTGTGGCGCGAACCGGTGGGCGTGGCCGCGCTGGTCACGCCCTGGAACTTTCCCGCCGCGATGCTGACGCGGAAGGCCGCCGCGGCGCTCGCCGCGGGCTGCACCGTCCTCTGCCATCCCTCCGCCGAAACGCCGTTCTCGGCGCTGGCGCTCGCCGAACTGGCCGAACGGGCGGGATTTCCGCCGGGGGTGTTCAACGTGGTGACCGGCCACGCCCCCACGATCGTCGAGCCCTGGACGCGCGACCACCGGGTGCGCGCCCTGTCCTTCACCGGGTCTACCGAGGTCGGCCGCCTTCTCTACCGGCAGTGCGCCGACACGGTGAAGCGGCTGGTGATGGAGCTTGGCGGCCACGCGCCCGTCCTCGTCTTCGCCGACGCCGACCTCGACAGGGCGGTGGCCGAGACGATCAAGGCGAAGTTCGCCACCTCGGGGCAGGACTGCCTCGGCGCCAACCGCATCTTCGTGGAACGGGCCATCTATGATGCCTTCTGCCGGAAGTTCACCGCGGCGGCCAAGGCGCTGACCGTGGGGCCGGGCCTCGAGGACCGAGACCTCGGCCCGCTGATGAATGAGGCGGCGGTGCAAAAGCAGGAGGCGCATGTCGCCGACGCGCTGGCGAAGGGGGCGCGGCTTGCCTGTGGCGGGGCGCGGCTGCCGCTCGGCCCGCTCTTCTTCGCGCCGACCGTGCTGACCGACGTGCCCGGGGACGCCCTGATCCTGCGGGAGGAGACCTTCGGCCCGGTTGCCGCGATCCTGCCCTTCGACGCCGAGGAGGAGGCGCTTGCCCGCGCCAACGACAGCGAATACGGGCTCGTCGCCTACCTTCACACGGTGGATCCACGCCGCATCTACCGGCTGTCGCGGGCGTTGCAATACGGCATGGTCGCCGTGAACCGCACCAAGGTCACCGGCGCACCGATCCCCTTCGGGGGCTGGAAGCAGTCGGGCCTCGGCCGCGAGGGGTCGCGGCTTGGCATGGAAGAATTCACCGAAGTCAAATACGTCTGCCGCGACTGGCAATGAGAAAGGACACCCGTGATGCTGAGGAACGACCAGCTTGACCAGTGGGACCGGGAGACCTTCTTCCATCCCTCGACCCATCTCGCCCAGCACGCGCGGGGGGAAAGCCCGAACCGGGTGATCCGCACCGCCTCGGGGGTCCATATCGAGGACCGCGACGGGCGGCGCCTGCTTGACGGTTTTGCCGGGCTCTATTGCGTGAACGCAGGGTATGGCCGGCAGGAGATCGCCGAGGCGATCGCGGCGCAGGCCCGCGAGCTGGCCTATTACCACGCCTATGCCGGCCACGGCACCGAAGCCTCGATCACGCTCGCCAAGATGATCCTCGACCGCGCGCCCGCGAACATGTCGAAGGTCTATTTCGGCCTCGGTGGCTCGGACGCGAACGAGACCAACGTCAAGCTGGTCTGGTACTACAACAACGTGCTCGGCCGGCCGGAGAAGAAGAAGATCATCTCGCGCTGGCGCGGCTACCACGGGTCGGGGCTGATGACCGGCTCGCTGACCGGGCTCGAGCTGTTCCACAAGAAGTTCGACCTGCCGCTGTCGCAGGTGATCCATACCGAGGCGCCCTACTACTATCGCCGCAAGGATCTGAACCAGACCGAGGCGGAGTTCGTCGCCCATTGCGCGGCCGAACTGGAGCGACTCATCGACCGTGAGGGCGCCGACACGATCGCGGCCTTCATCGGCGAGCCGGTGCTGGGCACCGGCGGCATCGTGCCGCCCCCCGCAGGCTACTGGCAGGCGATCCAGAAGGTGCTGAGGAAGCACGACATCCTTCTGATCGCCGACGAGGTCGTGACCGGTTTCGGACGGCTCGGCACGATGTTCGGCTCCGACCACTATGGCATTGAGGCCGACCTGATCACCATCGCCAAGGGTCTGACCTCGGCCTATGCGCCGTTGTCGGGCTCGATCATCTCGGACCGGGTCTGGAAAGTGCTGGAGCGGGGCACGGACGAGAACGGCGTGATCGGCCACGGCTGGACCTATTCGGCCCATCCGATCGGCGCGGCGGCAGGCGTGGCGAACCTGAAGCTTCTCGACGATCTCGGGCTGGTGCGGAACGCCGGCGAGACCGGCGCCTACCTGACGCAGGCGATGCGCGACGCGCTCGGCGATCATCCGAACGTCGGCGAGATTCGCGGCGCGGGGATGCTGGCGGCGGTGGAGCTGGTCGAGGACCGCGCCGCGCGGCGCTTCTTCGACCCCGCGCGCAAGGTGGGCATCCAGATCGCCGGGGCGATGCTGGCCGACAGCGGCGTCATTGCCCGCGCGATGCCGCAGGGCGACATCATCGGCTTTGCGCCCCCCTTCTGCCTCACCCGCGCCGAGGCCGACACGATCGTCGCGGCGACCCGGAACGCCGTGACGAAAATCCTCGGCTGAGACGCCGGCAGTCCTGAACCCGGCAAGGGCGCGATCCGGCGGAGGCCGGGTCGCGCCCTTGCAGCGCCCCTCCCGCGCGCGTGCCGGCCGCTGCCGCGCCAGCCCGTCACGCCCAGATGTCACCCATCGTGTATCCGTTCGGCAGCGGATCCTCGTGATCCAGCACAAGGGTGTTGATTCCGAAGATACAGCTGGTCCCGCTGATGGTCGGCACCACGGCAGCCCTGTCGCCGATCTGCGCCTCCTCGATCAGCCGCCCGGTGAAGACCGTGCCCAGGATACCCTGATGCCGGAAATCGCGGTCGAGCGGCAGTTCGCCCTTGGCGTGCAGCACCGCCATCTTGGCGCAGGTGCCGGTGCCGCAGGGGCAGCGGTCGATCGCGCCGGTCCAGGTGGACGGATCGTCCCAGGAGAGCGGGCCGGTCGCCATCGTCACGGCGTTCTTCCAGTCGGCCCTGGGGTCATCGGTCGGGCCTGAGAGCTGCGAGATGGTGATGCCGACGCCCGGGTAATCGGGATGCGCCACCGGAAGCTGTTCCGCCGCCGCCTGCCGGATCATCGCCGAGATGCGGACGATCTCTCGCCCATGTTCGGGCTTCAGCTCCAGCCCCTTGAACTGGCGCACATCGGCGATGACGTAGAACATCCCGCCCCAGCCGACATCGACCCGCACGCGGCCCAGATGCGGCACCTCGATCTCGGCATCGAGATGGGCGGCGAAGGCGGGCACGTTGCGGAAGGTCACGGATTTCACCTTGCTGTTCGCGCATTCCGCCCGCACGCGGATCAGACCGGCGGGGGCTTCCAGCGTCAGCTCCGTCACCGGCTCCTTCATCGGCAGGATGCCCATTTCCAGAAGCACGGTGACGACCGAAATCGTGTTGCCGCCGGACATCACGGGGTATTCCACCTGCTCCATGATGATGTAGCCGGCGTCTGCCTCGGGGTGCGACGGCGGGACCAGGAGGTTGCAGCAATGCGCCGGATAGCCGCGCGGTTCGCGCAGGACAAGCTGGCGAAGCTGGTCGTCATTCGCCTGAAGCCAGCGCATCTTCTCCAGAACAGTATTGCCCGGAATGTGCGGCACGCCGCCGGTGATGACCCGCATCGGGATGCCGGAATGCGTATCGATCGCCTGAATCGTGCGCTTGAAACCCATGATCTTGTCTCCTTGCCGTGAACACCGGTCCACGGCGGTATCCGGCAGCGGGACCGCTGCGCGCAAACGAGAATTTTCCCGCCTGTCGCATTAGCTGGACTAATGGCCGCGCAAATCCCCGAGCAGGTGGTCGGCAAAGCCGGCGACAAGCGGGCGTTGCCGTGCCAAGGGGTTGATCTTCATGAAATTGGACCGGCCCGAGGTGATCTGCGCGGAGTGGGCAAAGACCAGGGCTCCGCTTTGAATATGCCCGCGCACAAGGTTGTGGATGCCCAGCATCACGCCTTCGCCCGCCACCGCCGCCTCGGTCAAGAGCGTGACCTTGTTGGTGGCAAGGCTGGACGCGGCCTTGCGATAGGCCACGTCCTGCGCGCTGAACCATTCCTCCCACCCCAGCGGATGCCACTGGATCGCCCCCGCGCCCCAGTGCCGTTCGTGCAGATGGAGGAGGTTCACGCGCAACAGGCCTTCAGCGTCGGGAAACGGCCCATGCGCCGCCAGGAAGGCCGGGGAACAGACGGGCTGCGCGACCTCGGGATACATCAGATGCAGTTCGTCGCCGATGTCGAAGCGTTCGTTCCCGCAAAGGAGGGCGATATCCACCTCTGCGTGCTGGCTCAGCGCGGCATCCTCGTCAGAGGCGAGGACGATGAAGCAGGCGGCGGGATGGGTTTCGCGAAAGCTGTCGATCAGGGGTTTCAGCCAGAAGGTTGCCAGCGCATCGGTGGCCGAGATCGTCACGGTCTGCGGGCTTGCCTCGGGCCGCAAGAGGCCCACGCCCGCGCTGATCCTGTCGAGCCCCGCCGAAACGGCGGCAAAGAGGTCGCTGCCGGCCGAGGTCAGGTCCAGCGCATTGTGCTTGCGGATGAAAAGCTCGGTCTCGAGCGCACGCTCCAGGAGCCGTATCTGCTGACTGACCGCCCCCTGGGTGATGTTCAGCTCCCGCGCGGCAAGCGTGAAGCTGAGGTGCTTCGCCGCCACCTCGAAGGTGGCCAGCGCGCCCAGGGATGGAAGGTGCCGGCGATGTACGGGTTTCACGCGGGGGCCGTGAGGATGGCGGGTGGTTTGCACAGACCATAGCAGGTGCGCTGCAATAGGCCAGCTATCTGAAGGGGTCTGCCCGGAATGCCCACTGGGACGACGATCCCGGCCTCGGCATCTCGACGATGGCCCATCCTGCGGGAGCAGATGCTCCGCGCCGGCGCGCAGGGTTTGCCGGCGGCGGCGGGCAGGCTATGATCCGTGGCAGGGCGCCGGTTTCGATGCCCCGGTCAACCGGAGCAGAAGGGCCGCCGTGGATCAGAAGTCGAAATTCCTGTCGCTGCGCGATATCGCCAGCCAGATCGACAGCGGCGGCAATCTGGACACCATTCTCCAGCATCTCGTGGCGGCCGCGTGCAGGCATGCCAACTGGGCGCTCGGCTCGATCATGGCGATCGACCCGGCGCAGGGCTTTGGCCATGTCATCGTGCGCCACGACCCGGCGCTGATCGGCGGCCACCTTGCCGACAAGTGGGATCTGGCGACCAGCCCGGCGCTCGTCGCGCTGCGCCGCAACGAGCCGGTCTACATCCGCGACGCCCGGGAATCCGCAGAGTTCCCCGGCTATCGTCAGGATGCGCTAGCCCGCGACTATCGCACCGTCCTGGTGATGCCGATGAACTGCAAGGACGCGCTCGGCCGTCCGATGGTGCTGAGCGTGATCTCGCGGCAGGTCACCGATGTCGAGGAAGATGCCCTGGATTTTCTGGGGACAATCCTGCACCTGGGCACCATCGCGGTGGAACATGAACACCGCCTTGCCGCACATCGTCGCACGGCGGATCGGCTGAAGCGGGCGCTGACCACTCATACCTCGCTGCTGGAGCATGTGCTGGCCGACGGATCGGTATCCTCCCTGTCTGCAATGGTGGGGGATCTGCTGCCCAATCCGGTGGTGGTGGTCGACCTGACCACGAGCCGGATCGTCGCCGGGCGTTCTCCCGACCCCGATCGGTTTGACGATGCCGCCTGGCAGGAGGCCGCGCAAAACCGCTTCGCCCGACAACTGACGAGGGCCGCACGCGACGCGGCGGACCGGCGCGCGGCAGAGGCCGCGTCTCTGGTGCTGGACGACGGCAACCGGCAGTTCCGCCTGTCAGCGCGGATCGAGCCGATGTTCGTCGATCTCCAGCTGGTCGGGGCGATGATCGTGTTCCCGACCGCGACCGACTTCGGCGATCTCGACCACCTGATGCTGGACAGCGCCAAATTCGCGCTCAGCGTCCAGATGATGCGCAGCCATATCCGGTTCCGCGCCGAAACCCGGACCAAGACGGACCTGTTCATGGAACTGGTCGAAGGGCGCTGGCGCAATGCCGAGGAGCTGACCCAGCATGCCCAGCGCGTGGGGCTGACGCTGACCAGCCCGCAGCAGATGATCGTGCTGGATTTCCCGCAGACATCGACCGGTCAGGGTGGGGTCTCGACCGATGTCGTCCGCGCGGTGACGCGGATCATGCAACAGGGGGCGGTACCGGCCGCATTGATCGCCATCGACGGCGGTGCGGTCTGCCTTCTGCCGGCCGAGGCGGCGGCGCAGCCGGACCGCACCGCCAGGCTGGCGCGGCGGATCGCCGAGGAGCTTGGGCGCCACTTCGGCGAAGAGCCGGTGATCGTCGTCAGCGGCCCCTGCGGCCGGCTCGACGATTATCCCGCCGCCTGGGACCGCTGCGGCCGCATGATCCGGATCGCGCGCTCCTTCGGCCTGAGCGGCGTGCTGGCGGTTCAGGAGTTCGGCCCGCTGGCCATGCTGGTCGCGGCGCTTGACGCGGGTGACGTGCGCCGCTTCGTCGAGGACAGTATCGGCGCGCTCGCCGGGCATGACCGTACCAACGGGACCGACTACCTGCCGACGCTTGCCGCCTATCTGCGCGAGGGGTGCCGCAGCCAGGCCTGTGCCGATGCGATGGGGCTGCATGTCACCACGCTGCGCTATCGGCTGTCACGTATCCGGGAGCTTTTCGGGATCGACGTCGAAACCCCGGAACGGCGGTTCGCGGCCGAACTGGCGGTGCGGCTGCACAGGATCACCGGCGACCTGTAGCCGCGCCGAGGTCGGGCGAACCGCGAGATGTTCCTGTGTTTCACAGCAAGATTTATGCAATCATTCCTATCAAACGCAGGAAGACGATCCGGTCCGCGCCATCCCAGACTGAGGCGAGAGGACGAGGAAATGTCCCCGCCTGATCGGCCCAACAACGGAGGTATCTGCCCGATGAACACCATTCGATTGACCGCCCTTGCCGTTTCCGTGGCGATGGGCCTTGCAGCACTTCCCGGCCATGCCGGCGAGGTGCTGGCCCGCGTCATGGAGACGAAGCTGCTGAAAGTCGCCACCGACGCGAACTGGGCGCCGCAGTCTTTCATGAACGAGAACAACGAGATGGACGGCTTTGACGTCGATGTTGCCAAGGAGATCGGCAAGCGCCTCGGCGTGTCGGTCGAATTCGTGACGCCCGGCTGGGACATCATCACCGCAGGCAACTGGCAAGGTCGCTGGGACATGCATGTCGGATCGATGACGCCCACCGCCGAACGGGCCAAGATCTTCGCCTTTCCCGCCGTCTACTACTATACCCCCGCCGCCGTGGCGGTGCACGGCGACAGCAAGGCCGCCCAACTGTCGGATCTGGATGGCAAGACCGTCGGCACCACCGCCTCCTCCACCTTCGAGGCCTATGCCAACCAGGATCTGACGCTGGATGCCGCCGGCGCCCCGGCCTTCACCTATCAGTTCAAGCCGGGTGAGGTGAAATCCTATGCCAATTCCTCGACCGCTTTCGACGACCTGCGCCTTGGCGACGGCGTGCGGCTGGATGCCGTGGTCTCGTCCCTGCCCAGTATCCTCGAAGCGGCGAAGGCCGGTTACCCGATCCGGCAACTGGGAGAACCGGTGTTCTACGAACCCCTGGCGGTGGCAATCGAACACGGCGACCAGGACCTGAACGACAAGATCGCCGAGGCGGTGGCGGCGATGAAGGCGGACGGGACGCTCAGCGCCCTTTCGCTGAAGTGGTACGGCCAGGACTATACCGCCGCAGAATGACCGGATGATGCAGGCGGCCCCGACAGCCGGGGCCGCCACCGAAAACCTGGAGGGGCGGGATGTTGTATTCCGATACCGTCGAATCCGATGTGCTTGTCCACAAGCCCTGGTTCGTCGCCGTTCTGTTTCTTGCCGTCTTCCTGCTGTTCCTGTCCCTCGACCTGTCCGGCACCGCCCTGGGCGAGATGATGCGCCCGGTGATCGGCGAGCCGTCGGAAAGCGGGTTCGGCGGCCGTCTTGCCGTTGCCTTCACCATCGCGGTGCTGCTCTGCCTGAACGTCATCGTCATCGCCTTCCTGCCGCTGCGGGCACAGATCGGCGTCGTCTGGCTGGAGCTGCTGGCGCTGTTTCTGGCCTTCTTCCAGACCTTCGACCTGAGCCTGCCCTTCATTCGCGAAAAGTTGCCGTTCCTGGTGATGCAGGGGTTGCTGACCACGGTCTATATCTCGGCCGCCTCGATCCTGATCGCGACCGGCATCGCCATTCTCGGCGCGGTGGCCAAACTGTCGAACAACGGCTTCGCCTATGCCATCGCCAGCTTCTACACATCGTTCTTCCGGGGACTGCCGCTCTTGATGCAGGTCTATCTGATCTATCTCGGCCTGCCGCAACTGGGTTTCATCATCGACGCGGTCCCGGCCGGGATCATCGCGCTGTCGCTCTGCTACGGCGCCTACATGACGGAAATCTTCCGCGCCGGCATCCAGAGCATCGACCGTGGCCAGTGGGAGGCCGCACGATCGATCGGGTTCGGTTTCGGGCTGACGATGCGCAAGATCATCCTGCCGCAGGCCCTGCCCGTCATCATCCCGCCCACCGGAAACCAGTTCATCTCGATGCTGAAGGACAGCTCGCTCGTTTCCGTCATCGGCGTGTGGGAGCTGATGTTCCTCGCCCGCACCCTGGGGCAGAAGACCTTCCAGCACATGGAAATGCTGATCACGGCGGCGATGCTCTACTGGGCCATGTCGATCGTGCTGGAGCTGATCCAGGCCCGGATCGAACGACACTTCGCCCGGAGCAAGGTCAGATGACAGCCGAAAAGATCATCGAGGCCACCGATGTCTGCAAATGGTATGGCGGGTTCCAGGCGCTGAAGGGCATCAGCCTGACCGTCTCGAAAGGGGAAAGGATCGTCCTGTGCGGCCCCTCGGGGTCGGGCAAGTCAACGCTGATCCGCTGCTTCAACCGGCTGGAGGCGCATCAGAGCGGCGAGATCGTCGTGACCGGGATCCGGCTGCATTCCAGGATGCGCAACCTGGCGCAGGTGCGCGCGAATGTCGGGATGGTGTTCCAGCACTTCAACCTGTTTCCGCACATGACGGTGCTGATGAACTGCATGGTCGGCCCGATGTGGATCAAGGGCCAGACCGAAGCCGCGGCGCGCAAGACCGCCATGGAATATCTGGAACGGGTCCGCATTCCCGAACAGGCGGGGAAATACCCCGTCCAGCTGTCGGGCGGCCAGCAGCAGCGGGTGGCCATCGCGCGATCGCTGTGCATGCAGCCCGCGGTGATGCTGTTCGACGAACCCACCTCGGCGCTCGACCCCGAAATGGTCTCGGAAGTGCTCGATACGATGACGAGCCTGGCGAAGGACGGCATGACCATGGTCTGCGTCACCCATGAGATGAGTTTTGCCCGCGCAGTGGCGGATCGGGTGATCTTCATGGATTCCGGCCAGATCATCGAGGAGGCGCCGCCCGAACAGTTCTTCCGCAGCCCCCGGCACGAACGGACCAGACTTTTCCTCGGCCAGATCCTGAACCACTGACGCGAACCCGATCATGCACATTTCCGACGAATATCTTGCCTTCGAAACCCGGGCCATCCACCACGGCCACGACCCTTCCGACTATCACGGGTCGGTGGTGCCGCCGGTGTTCATGAACGTCACCTATTCGTTCGGCGACATCGAGGCGTTCGGAAATTCCTCGGGCGAGGGCGTCCTTTACGCGCGGCCCTTCAATCCGACGACCGATCTTCTGGAACGCAAGCTGGCCAATCTGGAGCGTGGCGAGGCCTGCCTGGTCACCGCTTCGGGCATGGCGGCGATCGGCACCACGATCATGGGGCTGCTGTCGGCGGGCGACGAGATCATCCATCACCGCACGCTCTATGTCTGCACCGGCAAGCTGATGGGCGAACTGGCCCGGTTCGGCATCACCACCATCGCCGCCGACCTGACCGACCCCGACGCGCTTGCCGCCCTGATCACCCCGAAGACCAGGGCGATCTACTTCGAGACGCCGGTGAACCCGCTGCTGGAGGTGATCGACATTCCCGCCGTCGCCGAACGGGCGCGGCGGGCGGGGATACGGGTGATCGTCGATTCCACCTTTGCCACCCCGGTGCTGTGCCAGCCGCTGACGCTCGGCGCGGATGTGGTGGTGCATTCGCTCACAAAATACATCAACGGCCACGGCGACGTGCTGGCGGGGGCGGTGATTGCCGATGCCGCCACCATCGAGCACTTGCGCCGGGGGGCGTTCAACCACATCACCGGCGCGACACTCGGCCCCGCGGCGGCGGCCCTGGTCATGCGGTCGCTCCAGACACTGACGCTGCGGATGGAACGGCATGGGGCCACCGCCCTGCGGGTGGCTGAAATGCTGGAAAGCCATCCCGCAGTCGCCTGGGTGAAATATCCGTTCCTGGCGTCGCATCCGCACCACGATCTGGCGCGGCGGCAGATGCGCGGCGGCGGCGGGGTGGTGTCTTTCGGGCTGCACGGCGGGTTCGACGCCGCGCGCCGGGCGATGGACCGGCTGGGCCTGATCTGCCGGGCGGTCAGCCTGGGGGACACCCATTCGCTGATGACCCACCCCGCCAGCCTCAGCCGCGGCGACAGCGGGCGGCCCCGCGCCCATCAGGTGGGGGTTCTCGACGAAATGCTGCGCCTGTCCGTCGGTCTTGAAGGCGCCGACGACATCCTCTCGGACCTGCGCCAGGCGCTCGCGGCGGAATAGGCGACTGTTTTTCCAGCGGATCCGGCGCCTTGCGGAGAACCCCTCGTGCTCGACCTCGACTCGATCGATCATCGCATCCTTGACGTCCTGCGCCGCGATGGTCGCATCTCGATGCTGGATCTGGCCGAGCAGGTCGGGCTTTCCGCAACGCCCTGCGGACGGCGGGTGAAACGGATGCAGGACGCCGGAGTGATCCGCGGCTATGCCGCGCAGATCGACCCCGTCGCCCTCGGCCTGAACGTCAGCGTCCTGGTCGCGGTCCGGCTGGCGCGGCACGGAATCGAGGGGACCGAGCAGTTTCTGGGCGCGATCTCGAAACATCCCGAAATCACCGAATGCCTCCTGGTCACCGGCGAAATCGACTATGTCCTGCGCATCTGGGTGCGCGACATCGACGCGCTCGGCACCTTCATCCGTGACGTGCTGCAATCCGTCCCGGCGGTGACCGAGACCACGACCATGGTGATCCTGAAGCAGGGCAAGCAGGCGAAGCGTCGCGAGCCCCTATCGGGCGCCCGGCGTCAGCCCCCTGGCGCGGGCGACGATGCCCCCTGCGTCAATGCCGAAATGGCGATAGAGGTCGCCGATCGTGCCGGTCTGCCCGAAATGCTCGACGCCCAGCGGCACCGTCCGATGCCCACGGACCGAACCCAGCCAGGCGAGCGTGGCCGGGTGGCCGTCGATCACCGTGACCAGCGTGCAATGCGCCGGCAGGTCGCCGAACAGCCGTTCGACATGAGCGCCAAGCTGATGCGCGACATGTCGTTTTTCGAGACCGCCACGCCCTCGTCAGCCGCCTGATCGAGGAAATAGGCATTTGCCGTGCGCCCTGTCACGGTCGACGATTCAACCACCGCCAACGCCAACTCGGCATAGGCATAGCCCCATTCGGCCAACTGGCTATAATAGCCGATCCGGTCGCCCGCCGCGACATGCTCGCCCAGAATGCCAAGTTTCTCGCTATCCAGCAGTGATGCCATAATGTTCCCCGATCAGTTGTCTCGAATGCAGGAAAAGAAAGCCCGGGCCTCGCGCGACAAGCGGTGCCAGTCCGGCAGGTAATCCAGTGCGTAGAGCAATTTCAGGTCTGCTACGCCGGCTTCGACCAGATGCTTACATGTTTGGAATGGCGTATCGCCTGGACGCTTGCAGCGGATCACATCAGTCACCGCACCTTGCTTATCGCGGGCGATATAGACATCGTCCATGCCAAAGAGCCCGCCCGTCAACGGATCGGAGGGCGGCGGCGCACCGAGCCGCTTGAGTCCAAAGGGGCCGTCGGTATCGTGCCATTGCACTGTATCGGTTAAGCGGTAGCCAAGCGTCATGCTCGTAAGCCGCTGTGCCACAAGCTCCAGATCGTGCGCAGTGGCGATCAGCAACGACAGATAGGATCCCTCTGACATATGCGCGCGCAGCCCTTCGGGCCAAGGCGCGAAATCAGTGGCCTGCAGGTCGAGGACCTTTGCGCGCACCACCGAGTCATCTTGTGGTATGAATCGCTGATCGAAATAGCGTCGGTCGATCGTCAGCCGGATCGGTCTGATGTCTTCGGAGTATTGCAGAATAATCGATACATCGTTCCCGCCGCCACGATGGCAGATGTTTTCCGCGCGTGCCGCAAAGGCTGCAAGCAATAGCGGCAGGGCCCACAGCACGGCATTTGCCATCCTGACCGCCATGACCCGCCACCCGCAGCTGCACCATAGCGGCAAATAAACGCGAGAGAATATCACTCTGCACCCTTCATGACGAGATGGGAGTTCAGCCGCGAACTCCAGATTGCAGCGGTGCCCTGGTGACGGAGTGGGACGATGGCTCAGTCGCAAACTAGACCGCGAATTGCAATGCTCGCGCCCGATGACATGCACAAGGTCGTTTAGAAAACTATATTCCGTATCCGAGAGCCGTATTTGCCCATCATCAGTGATTCTGTCATCAACATTACTCAAGCTCATCACTGCTCTCCACAGAGTTTAATGTTAGACATAAAGTAGTCTTCCACGACGTCGCCGACCTCCCGCCATTCTTTTATTAACTCTTTGGGTATGAATATCTCCGACCAACCGCCATTTTCGTAAACGTCGCGCATCAGGCAAGTCTTGACAGCAGGGTTACCTCCGCACCTAACAAATATGGCACCGTATTTTGTTGCCTTGTTTTCAGCGTCATAGACTGTGTCACCTTCTATAATGGTACATTTCGGATCAGGCGCATGGCGCCAGGCGCGCAGGCCAAAGCTAGTCACTTCCTCAAAGCATGCAGAGAATCTCTTTGAAAATCTATATCTAGAGCTTTCAGACCTAGATATTCGCTCTTTCCGGCCACTGTCTGAGAAACTGAACTGCACAGATATATCTTTTGCGATTTTAGATACACCCTCGGACGAACTTAGGTATGGAATGTGAAATGTTGGCTGAATGCTTGGTGATAAAGACTCTATCCCAGTTACGTTCAGGTGACCACCGTCAAACTCCACACAGTATCCGTCTACCCAATACTGCTCGGCTCTCGCCTCTCTTAGAGCAAGAAGTGACGCTACCACAACCGCAGCAATCGTAAGAAATCGACGGTGTGTCATGGGCTTTGTGATCCTGTTTAGGTCATGTTGACAAATGGCGGAGCCAGAGGCGGATCGAGGTGATGTCGATGAAGCCGAGAAAGCAGGTGGGGCATCGGTTGGGGCATTTGGAGCAGGGGGAAGCCCCCACGACGCTGATCCTGCTTGTTCTTCCGGGTGGTGGCTGGGGCGCTAGGATTCGAACCTAGGTATGGCGGTACCAAAAACCGCTGCCTTACCACTTGGCGACGCCCCAACTGGCGGGGTTCATAGCGAAGGCAGGGGCGGGCTGCAAGATCAAATCACCCGACTCACGCCGTTGTTTCCGCGCTCCGGCCAGCCTAGGAGAGGGCATGGAAACCACCGATGTCCTGATCCTCGGGGCCGGCGCGGCCGGCATGATGTGCGCCATCGAGGCCGGGCGGCGCGGGCGGCGTGTCGTCGTCCTCGACCATGCCGCGCGGCCGGGCGAGAAGATCCGCATCTCGGGCGGCGGGCGGTGCAACTTCACCAACCGCGAGGCCCCGCCCGAACGGTTCCTGTCGCAGAATCCGCGCTTCGCGATCTCGGCGCTGAGCCGCTTCACCC
>JAUQYA010000029.1 GCA_030837785.1 Albidovulum sp. | reverse complement strand
CGCAGCCCGTCCGCAGGAGGCCTCGAAATGAGCAAGAGACCGATACAGACGAAGGCTGATCCCGATACCACCGGCCACGAGTGGGACGGCATCCGCGAGTTCAACAACCCGCTGCCGCGCTGGTGGCTCTGGACCTTCTACCTGACGATCATCTGGGGCATCGCCTACACGATCGCCTATCCGGCCTGGCCCCTCGTCCACGGTGCGACCCAGGGCCTCCTGGGGCAGGACACCCGCGCCGACGTGGCCACCGAGATCAAGCGCTACGAGGAGGCCAACGCGCCGGTGGAAGCCAAGCTCGTCGCCACCGACCTGACCGCGATCGCCGCGGACCCGGACCTGGCCAACTACACCCAGAACGCCGGCGGCGCGGTGTTCCGCACCTGGTGCGCGCAATGCCACGGATCGGGCGCGGCGGGGGCGAAGGGCTATCCCAACCTGCTCGACAACGACTGGCTCTGGGGCGGCACGATCGAGGACATCCACACCACCGTCACCCACGGCATCCGCAACACCACCGATTCCGACGCCCGCTATTCGGAGATGCCGAAGTTCGGCGCCGACGGGCTTCTGGAGCCGGCGCAGATCGACCAGGTCGTGCAATATATCCTGCAGATTTCGGGCCAGCAGCACGACGCGGCGCTGGCGGGCGAGGGCGCGGTGGTCTTCACCGACAACTGCGCGGCCTGCCACATGGAGGACGGCACCGGCGACCGCGCCCAGGGCGCGCCGAACCTCACCGACGCGATCTGGCTTTACGGCGGCGACCAGGCGACGCTGACCGATACGGTGACGAACGCCCGGTTCGGCGTGATGCCGTCCTGGACCGGCCGCCTCAGCGAGGCCGACATCCGCGCGGTGGCCTCCTGGGTCCACAGCCGCGGCGGCGGCGAGTAACCGATCACAAGGGCCGAAGCCCCCGGCGCCCGGACGGCGCCGGGGGTTCGCTTATGCCGGCGCGCCGGAAACGATGAAGCGAAGGCGCGGCAGGCGCAGTTCCCGCTCCGCCGCCACGGGCCGTGCTTCGGGCCCTGCTTCCCGGCGCCGGTGATGCCACCACGGCCGGTCGGTATAGGTCGCACAGTGAAACGACACTCCGAGAATCTGTAACATCGCCTGTCTCTCCGTAAGGGGACTTCCTGGTCGCAGGATGAGCGCTGCACGACCGGATTGCGACTCAGGAACAATTCGGTCATGTAAGGTGTGCTTACATGATCCCGTGGTTGACCCTGCCCTCGCTCAGCGCGCTGCGCGCCTTCTCGGTCTTCGCCGAGACCGGCAGCGTCACGGCCGCGGGCCGGCGGCTGAACGTCTCGCACGCGGCCATCAGCCAGCAGATCCGCGCCCTTGAGGCCCGACTGTCGGTGCCCCTTGTCGACCGCACGCCGCGGGGCCTTGTCCTGACCGCCGAAGGCAGGCGGCTGGCGGCGGCACTTGACGCGGGCTTCGGCGAGATCGCGCGCGTCATCGAGGAACTGGGCGGCGAGACTGCGGGGCGGCCGCTCAAGGTCACGACCACGCCGTCCTTCGCGGCCGGCTGGCTGATGCCGCGGCTGGCCGATTTCCGCGCCCGCCATCCCGACATCGACCTCGTCATCGAAGCGTTAAGCGAACCGCGGCGGATCGGGCCGGGGGATGCCGATCTCGCCATCCGCTATGGTAGCGGCGAATGGCCGGGCCTCGACGCCGAGCTTCTGGTGCCCTCGCCGATCGTGGTCGTCGCGTCCCCGGCGTTGATCGGCGACAGGCGGATCGATTCGATTGCCGATGTCGCCGACCTGCCGTGGATGCAGGAGCTTGGCACCAACGAGGCGACCGAGCTTCTGGAGCGCTTCGGCATTTCCCGCGCAACCGCCGGCATGACGTCGCTTCCGGGAAACCTGATGGCCGATGCCGTGCGCGACGGGCAGGGGGTGGCGTTCACGGCGCGCGTCTTCGTCACCGCCGACATCGCCGCCGGCCGCCTGATTCCACTGTTCCAGATCGGCGAGAACGACGGCTATTTCCTTGTGACCAGGCCCGGAGTCCAGCGGCCGGCGGTGCGCGCCTTCATCGCCTGGGCGCGCCGTCAGACGCGTGGCCCGACTGGCAGCCCGACTGGCAGCCCGACTGGCGGCCCGGCGCAAAAGATTTCGCCGATTTGACTCAGATCAAGGACAGCGGCCCCGCGAGACACAAGAGTCGAAACAGTGTCGGGCGCAAACCCGGCACCGGAGCATCGGCGCCCCGTCCTGTTCGCGCGTTTCCTGGGGGCGCCGATGCCTTTTCCCCTTTCTACCCGATAGCGACCATTTTCCACCGCGTTCTGCGGCCCTGCCGCCGCCGCGTGGTGCGGCAATGCCGGCAGGAAGGGCAGCTATTGCCAGGGGCGCGGCCGCGGGCCTTGCGCCGGCGGGTTGTCGCCGCCGCCCCTGCGGCAGATTCGCCGCATTCCCGTCAGGCGTTTTGACCTGTATCAAGGCCAAGAACCGCCTTGGCCGGTAGCAGGGCTGCGCGAACAGAGACACACCCAGGATTCGGACTATGAACGCCACCGAGACGCCTCCGGCGCTGTATGCCGCACGCGAACCCGTGTTTCCGCGCCGGGTGAAGGGACAGTTTCGCACCCTGAAATGGGTGATCATGGCGGTCACCCTCGGCATCTACTACCTGACGCCCTGGATTCGCTGGGACCGGGGGCCGAACCTTCCCGACCAGGCGGTTCTCGTCGATCTTGCCCATCGCCGCTTCTATTTCTTCATGATCGAGATCTGGCCGCATGAGTTCTACTTCATCGCCGGCCTCTTGATCATGGCGGGGCTGGGGCTTTTCCTCTTCACCTCGGCGCTCGGCCGGGTGTGGTGCGGCTATGCCTGCCCGCAGACGGTGTGGACCGACCTCTACATCCTCGTGGAACGCTGGGTCGAGGGCGACCGCAACGCCCGCGTCCGGCTGTGGAACCAGAAATGGGATTTCCGCAAGGCGCGCCTGAGACTCACCAAGTGGCTGCTCTGGCTGCTGATCGGGCTGGCCACGGGGGGCGCCTGGATCTTCTACTTCACCGACGCGCCGACGCTCCTGCGCGATCTCCTGGCCGGGCAGGCGCATCCGATCGCCTACCTGACGATGGCGATCCTGACCGCGACGACCTTCTTCTTCGGCGGATTCGCGCGCGAGCAGATCTGCATCTACGCCTGCCCCTGGCCGCGCATCCAGGCGGCGATGATCGACGAGGACACGCTTGTCGTCGCCTACCGCGAATGGCGCGGCGAGCCGCGCGGCAAGCTGAAGAAAGGCGAGCTTGACCCTTCGCAGGGCGACTGCATCGACTGCATGGCCTGCGTCAACGTCTGCCCGATGGGGATCGACATCCGCAACGGCCAGCAGCTCGAATGCATCACCTGCGCGCTCTGCATCGACGCCTGCGACGAAGTGATGGACAGGATCGGACGTCCGCGCGGCCTGATCGGTTACATGGCGCTGAAGGACGAGGCGGCCGAACGTGCGGGCGGCCACCCGAAGAACGTCTGGAAGCACATCTTCCGGCCGCGGACGATCCTCTACATGGTGCTCTGGTCCTCGATCGGGGTGGGGATGCTCGTCGCGCTCTTCCTGCGCTCGCCGATCGGCGTCGATGTGACGCCGATCCGCAATCCGCTCTATGTCACGCTGGCCGATGGCGCGATCCGCAACACCTACGAGGTGCGGCTGAGGAACAAACATGGTGAAACGCTGCCCTTCACGATATCCTTGCCGCCGGACAACCCGATCGAGCTGACGCTCGAGGGGGCCGACACGGCGGAGGTGGAGGTGCCGGCGGACGAGACGCGGATGCAGCGGGTCTATCTCACCGCGCCGGCCGGAAGCCCGGCCGCGACCGAGGAGCGGACCGATATCGACCTGATCATCGAGGACAGGACCAACGTCGAGCAGGTGAGCCGCGGCACCGTCTTTCACGGAAAAGGCAACTGAGATGGCGCCCCTGACCGGCCGCAAGGTCTTCGTGATCGCCGCCGCCGCCTTCGGCGTGATCATCGGCGTCAACGTCCTGATGGCGGTGAAGGCGATCAGCACCTTCCCCGGTCTCGAGGTGCCGAATTCCTATGTCGCGAGCCAGGTCTTCGATGCCGAACGGCAGGCGCAGGTGGCGCTCGGCTGGACGCTGAGCCATGCCTACGAGGGCGGCGCGCTGGTGCTTCGCTTCCGCGACCGCGACGGGCGGCCGGTGCAGGTGGAGCGGCTGTCCGCGACCGTCGGGCGCACCACCGAGGCCGCCGACGACCGCCGCCCCGACTTCGTCTGGAACGGGGCGGACTATGTCGCCGAGGAGGCGCTGGCGCCGGGCAAGTGGATGATCCTGATGGAAGCCTTTGCCAAGGATGGCACGCGCTATCACCAGCGGCTCGACCTTTTCGTGAAGGGATGACGCATGTCGGTGGCTGCCCCCCCGATCTCGGCCTGCCCCGCCTGCGTCGCGGCGCCCTCGGCCGAGGACATCGCCGCGCGCGCAGGCGGGGCCGGGCGGGATGCGGGCCTGATCCTGTCGCTGCCCACCGCCCATTGTGCCGTCTGCATCTCGGACGTGGAGCGGGCGCTGTCGGCGGTGCCGGGGGTGGCCTCGGCACGGGTCAACCTGACGCTGAAGCGGGTCTCGGTCGTGGCGGCGCCGGAGGTGACGGCCGACCAGCTCGTCGCCCGGCTCGACGCCATCGGTTATCCCGCGCACGAGCTTGACCCCGGCCTTCTGTCGGCGACCGGGATCGACCGGCGCAGCCGCGACCTCCTGATGCGGGTGGGCGTCGCCGGCTTCGCGATGATGAACATCATGCTCCTGTCGGTGGCGGTCTGGTCGGGGGCAGAGGCCGCGACGCGGGACATGTTCCACTGGATTTCGGCGGCGATCGCGCTGCCGACGCTCGCGTTCGCCGGCCAGCCGTTCTTCGCCTCGGCCTTCGCCTCGCTGAAGGCAAGGCGGCTCGGCATGGATGTGCCGATCTCGCTCGCGCTGATCCTCGCCTCGGCGATCTCGCTCTTCGAGACCTTCAAGGGCGGAGAGCACGCCTATTTCGACGCGGCGGTGTCGCTCTGCTTCTTCCTCCTCGCCGGGCGCTATCTCGACTACCGCTCGCGCGCCGCCGCGCGGTCCGCGGCCGAGGAGCTTGCCGCGCTCGAGGTGCCGCGGGCGACGAGGCTCGAGGGCGGCGAAGAGAAGGCGGTGCCGATCGCCGAGCTTCGGCCCGGCGACCTGGTGCGGGTGCGCCCCGGCGGGCGGATGCCGGTGGACGGGATCGTGACCGCGGGCGCCTCCGAGATCGACCGCTCGCTCCTGACCGGCGAGACGCTGCCGGTGGCGGCGGGGCCGGGCAGCGTGGTCAGCGCGGGCGAGGTGAACCTGACCGGGCCGCTGACGCTCCGCGTCACCGCGGCGGGGAAGGACTCCTCGCTCCATCGCATGGCCGATCTGGTGGCGGTCGCCGAGACGGCGCGGACCCGCTACACCTCGCTCGCCGACCGGATGGCGCGGGCCTATTCGCCGTCGGTGCATCTTCTGGCGCTGGCCTCGTTCACGACATGGTTCTACCTGACCCGCGACCTGCGCCTTTCGGTCAACGTCGCGGCGGCGGTGCTGATCATCACCTGCCCCTGCGCGCTGGCGCTGGCGGTGCCGGCGGTGGTCACCTCGGCCTCGGGCAAGCTCTTCCGCAAGGGGTTCCTGATCAAGGATGGCACCGCGCTGGAACGGCTGGCCGAGGTCGATACGGTGGTCTTCGACAAGACCGGCACCCTGACGATGGGAGAGCCCGAGCCGATCGGCCTGATGGACCGTCCGCGCGCGGAGCTGGAACTGGTCGCGGCGCTCGCCGGCGCCTCGGCCCATCCGCTGAGCCGGTCGCTGGCGGCGCGGCTCGGCGCCGAGGGCATCCGCCCTGCGCCGGTCGAGGAGATCCGCGAGGTTCCGGGCTTCGGCGTCGAGGGGCGCTGGCAGGGCCGTCTGGTGCGGCTCGGCCGCGCCGGATGGCTGGGGGTGGAGCCGGGCGAGCGGACCGCCACCTGGCTCTCGACGGGGCAGGGGGCGCCGGTGGAGTTCGCCTTCGCCGACCGCCCGCGCCCAGGCGCGCATCAGGCGGTGAGCGGACTTCTGGCCGCGGGCAAGCGGGTGATCCTGCTGTCGGGCGATGCCGAGGTGCCGGTCGCGGCGCTGGCCGGAACGCTTGGCATCCCGGAATGGCACGCGGCAATGCGGCCCGAGGAGAAGGCCGCGCGGATCGCCGCGCTGACGGCCGAGGGCCACCGGGTGCTGATGGTGGGCGACGGGCTCAACGACACCGCAGCGCTTGCCGGCGCGCATGTGTCGATCTCGCCCGCCTCGGCGCTTGACGCCGCGCGCACCGCCTCGGACATCGTGCTGCTGGGCCAGGATCTCGCGCCCCTGTCGGACGCGGTCAGGATCGCCGTGACCACCCGGCGGCGGATCAAGCAGAACTTCGCGCTGTCGCTCGCCTACAACGTCGTCGCGGTACCGGTGGCGCTTGTCGGCCTCGCCACGCCGCTGATCGCGGCCCTGGCGATGTCGACATCGTCGATCACCGTGTCGCTGAACGCGCTGCGGCTGAAATAGGGGCCAGGCCGATGGGCATCCTGCTTTACCTCATCCCGGTGTCGCTCGCGCTCGGCGGGCTCGGGCTTGCCGCCTTCCTCTGGTCGCTGAAGCACCGCCAGTACGACGACCCCGAGGGCGATGCGAACCGCATCCTCAGCAAGCAGTGGGACGACCGGCCGAAGCCGTGAGGCGACTTGGGGGCCCGACGACTCAGGGACCGACGACCCAGGGGCGACGACTCAGGGGCGACGACTCAAGGGCCGACGACGCTGCATTCGGTCTGCCGGGCCTGGAGCCGGCGGCAGGCCAGCGTCGCCATGTCCTCGGTCATGCCGACGAAGTTGGCGTCATATCCGCCGCGGCGCGACACGACCTTGCGCAGCGCCTCGTCGAGCGTCGACATTTCGACCAGCGCGGTCTGGAGAAGCTGGCGTTCGGCATCGTAGCGCGAGCCGAAGTGGCCGACGTTGATCGCCCATTGCCGCCCGCCCGAGGTGGAGACGCGGGTGACCACCTCAAGCTCTTCGGGCGCGGGTTCGGCCGGGGTGTAGGTGGCCAGCACGATCTGTTCCGGCCGCGCCTTCGGCTCGGGCGTGTCGGCGGCGGCAAGCTGGACGGCCGAGGTTTCGGCGGTTTCGGCGGTGTTGCTGGCATCGGTGAGATCGGCAGCCTCAAGCTCCGGCACCGTCTCGGGGATCGGGGTGAGGAGCGGGGCCGCAGGCTGCACCGACGCCACCTCCACCGCCGCGGCGGGTGCTTCGGTCGCGGTTGCGGTAGCGGTTGCGGGGGCGTCCGCCGGGCGCGGCGCCGCAGCGGGCACGACCGAGACTGCGGGCGCGATCGCGGAGGCGAGCGCCAGCGGGGCCGCGGCTGCGGCTGCGGTTGCCGGACCGGCCAGGGCCAGCGCGGTTTCGGGCTGGGGCGCAGTCACCTGGGCGAAGGCCGGGCCGGCGGGTTCCCCAATCTCGACGGGCGCGGTCGCGGCCGGCAGGGCGTCCGCCACGGCCACGGGCACGGTCGCCGCCTCGGCCACGGCAGCCTCGCCACCGTCTTCGCCGGCCTCAGTGCCGTCGGGCGCGGCCTCGGCGCCGGCATCGTCGAGCGACAGCGACTGCGCCTCGGCGAGGGCGGCGGTGATGTCGTCCTGCATGGCGAGGAGAAGCTCCTCGGCCGGGGCATCTTCAGGCGCGACCGCGCCGGGCAGCGGCCGGCTGCGCGGCCGCGGGCTTTGCGCCACGGCGACGTTGAGGCGGATCGTCTTGCCGGCGGCCACGGCATCGGGCGCGGTCGTCACCGCCCGGGCGATGGCCTCGGCCGTCTCGTCGGTCTCGGGCTCGCTCACCGCCGCCTCGCCGGCGTCGGCATAATCGGTGCCGGCATAGGCGGGGCGGGCGGGTTTCTGCACCGCGACGCGGTTCGGCGCCTTGCCGAAGCCCATGTCGAGAAGCTGGGCCGCCCGCGCGTTGCGGTCGGCGGTGGACTTGCCGCCGAAGACGGTGGCGATGATGTGCTTGTTGCCGCGATGGGCCGAGGCCACGAGGTTGAAGCCCGCCGCCGTGGTGTAGCCGGTCTTGATCCCGTCGGCGCCCTCGTAGGCCGAAAGGAAGCGGCGGTTGGTGGAGGCCACCTGCGCCACCCCCGCATCGGCCGAGGTGCGGGAGAAGATGTTGTAATACTGCGGATAGTCGTAGAAGAGATGCCGCCCGAGCACGGTCATGTCATGGGCGGTCGACAGATGGCCCTTGGCGGTCAGGCCGTTGGCATTGGCGAAGCTCGTCCGCGTCATGCCAAGCGCCTTTGCGGTGCGGTTCATCCGCTTGGCGAAGGCCGGTTCCGACCCCTCGATGGCCTCGCCGATCGCGGTGGCGGCATCGTTCGCCGACTTGATCGCCGCGGCGCGGATCAGGTAGCGCAGCGCGATCGTCTGGCCGGGCTTGAGGCCGAGCTTGGAGGGCGGCATCGAGGCTGCGTGTTTCGAGATCGTGACCCTGCTGTCGAGCGAGATCTCGCCGCGCTCGATCGCCTCGAAGGCGATGTAGAGCGTCATCATCTTGGTGAGCGAGGCCGGGTGCAGCCGGGTATTGGCGTTCTCCTGGTGCAGCACCTCGCCGGTGCGGACGTCGATGACGTAATCCGCATAGGGCGCGGCCAATGCCGCGAGCGGGGCCAGCAGAAATGCCAGCGCGAAAGCCATGATCGTCAGAGTGCGGGATACGCACTGCCCGGGACAAGCGAACACCTGTCTCACCTACTGTCTGCCTCGCGCCCCGATCTTTTTGCCGGAGCTTGGTGATTTGCGCGACGATAGCACAGGCGAATCGTGGCGAAAACACCAGAATTTCAAGGTGTTTGTCGGTGTTGCTGAGAAGGACCGGCAGGTTTTCGGGCGGTGGGCCGCACATCTTGCGCCGTCGCGGGAGGCGGATACAAGATACGCCTATCCCGCGCCCTCGATCCGCGCCACGAGGTCGGGGAGAGCGCCAAGATCCGGCAGGCTGCAAAACCGCGCGTTGCCTTCGGGCGGCGCGTCATGCTCGATCGCCCAGGTCAGGTCGTGCGGCACATGGACGCCCCAGCCGCCGATCTCCAGCACCGGCAGGACGTCCGACCGCAGCGAATTGCCCGCCATCAGGGCCGCGCCGGGGGCGATGCCGCGGCGGGCAAAGATGCCGGCATAGACGGGCGCGGTCTTGGCCGAGACGATCTCGACGCCCGCGAAAAGATCGCCGAGGCCGGATTGGGCGAGCTTGCGTTCCTGGTCGATGAGGTCGCCCTTGGTGATGAGAAGCACGGGGTGGCTGGAGGCGATCCGCTCCACCGCCTCGAGCGCGTGGGGCATGAGTTCGATCGGGTGCGACAGCATCTCCCGGCCGGCGGCGACGATCTCGCGGATGACGCGGGCAGGCACGCGATCCCGGGTGACATCGAGCGCGGTCTCGATCATCGACAGCATGAAGCCCTTGATGCCGAAGCCGTAGTGGCCGAGGTTGCGCCGCTCGGCGGCAAGCAGGCGTTCATCGAGTTCATCGCGCGGGGCGAAATCGGCCAGCAGTCCGGCCAGCCGGTCCTGGGTCAGACGGAAGAACCGCTCGTTGTGCCAGAGCGTGTCGTCGGCGTCGAAGGCGATGGCGGCGAGTGCGGGCATGGATCCCTCCCGCAGTGCAGTGTGCCGCGCCGCGCGGGCCGGATCAATCGACGGCCTTTCCGGCACGGTGCTTGGCACGAACGGCGGCGCCCGGGCCGGTCGCCCGGGCGCGGTCGGGCGGGGCGGGTGGAGGCGTGGCATCCTGAACGTCCCCGGGGCACGGCTGTCCTGTCCGCGAAGGCGGGCATCGTGGCAGGCAGGCCCCCGGGGCCTTTTCTCAGGCCGTTCCTCGGCTATATTGGTGGGGAAACCCCATGCAAGCGAATCCCCCGGGAGGGAGCCCTTGGCGCTCAGCCGCGTGACACTGTCGGACCGGAAGGAGGGCCACGACCACGAGACGTCGGTCATCACCAAGACGCGTCCGAAGACGCAGCGGCCGCCGCTCTACAAGGTGTTGCTCCTGAATGACGACTACACGCCGATGGAATTCGTGGTCCATGTGCTCGAACGGTTCTTCGGCATGAGCCATGCGCAGGCGTTCGAGATCATGCTGACGGTGCACAAGAAGGGGCTCGCCGTGGTCGGGGTCTTTTCGCATGAGGTGGCCGAGACCAAGGTGGCGCAGGTGATGGACTTCTCGCGCCGCCACCAGCACCCCTTGCAGTGCACGATGGAAAAGGAATAGGGGCCGGGCCCCGGCATCCGATGGCATCCTCGAGACTTGCCCTGGCGCTTTCGGGTGCCGATGCGCTGCCGGCGGAGGGCCGGGTTCTCGCGGTCGGGGCGCGGGCCGGGCTTGCGGACCTGCCGAAGGTGCGCACGGTGGTGGTGCAGGGGTTCCGCCCCGACCATGATGCGCTTGCCGCAGAGGGCTGGGCGGTGGTGCCCGACCTCGCCGGGGCCACCGGCGATTTCGCCGCGGCAGTGGTCTTCCTGCCCCGGTCGCGGGCCGCGGCGCACGATGCGGTGGCGGAGGTGGCGGCAAGGGTGCGCCCCGGCGGGCCGGTCTGGGTCGACGGGCAGAAGACCGACGGGATCGACGCGATGCTGAAGGACCTGCGCGCCCGCACCGCGGTCTCGGCGCCGCTGGCCAAGGCGCACGGCAAGATCTTCCGTTTCGCCGCGGGTGCGGACCTTGCCGGCTGGCGCGCGGCGGATCTGCACCCGGCGCCCGGCTTCGTGACCCGGCCGGGAGTCTTTTCGGCCGAGAAGGTCGATCCCGGCTCGGCGCTCCTGGCCGCGGCGCTGCCCGCCCGCCTGCCCGCGCTGGTGGCCGACCTCGGGGCCGGCTGGGGCTGGCTCGGGGCGCAGGTGCTGGGGCGGAGTGGCGTCGGCGAACTGCATCTGGTCGAGGCCGACCACGCGTCCCTCGCCTGCGCCCGGCGCAATGTCACCGATCCGCGGGTGCGCTTCCACTGGGCCGACGCCATCCGGTTCCGGCCGGAGGCGCCCTTCGACGCGGTGGTGATGAACCCGCCCTTCCACAGCGGCCGCGCCGCTGACCCGTCCCTTGGCGCGGCTTTCATCGCGGCGGCCGCCGCGATGCTGGCGCCGGCCGGGCGGCTCTGGATGGTCGCCAACCGGCACCTTCCCTATGAACCCGTCCTGGCGCAGCATTTCCGCGAGGTGACGGCGATCGGCGGCGACGGCGCCTTCAAGCTTTTCCTCGCCGCCCGGCCCGTGGCTCGGCCGCTGCCCGCGGTCAGGACCGCGCCTCGCCCCCGCGGCTGATTTCCACTAACCTCGGCCACCAGAATCAGAAGGGAAGACGCCATGTCGCTGTCCATCGCCGGCAAGAGCGCCATCGTCACCGGGGCGGCCAAGGGCATCGGCCTGGCCATCGCCCGCCATTTCGTCGAGCGCGGCGCCCGCGTCATGTTCGCCGACGGCGACGAGGCGAAGCTGGCCGAAGAGGTCAGCGACGTGGCGGGCGAGGACGGCCCGGCGCGCTATTTCGCCGGCGACCTCAGCCAGAAGCTGACGCTCGCCAACCTGCTTTCGGCCACCGTCGACGCGTTCGAGCGGATCGACATCCTCGTCAACGCGCAGCGCGCGGTGGCGGTCACGGAAGACCCGCTCAACCCCGACGACCCCTCGATCGAGGCGATGCTGCGGCAGAACCTCCTGCCGGCCCTGAAGCTGAGCCAGATGGCGGCGAAGCGGATGATCGCCCAGGCCGAGCGCGATGCGCAGACCGAAGGGCCGGTGGGGGCGATCATCAATGTCTCGACGCTGGCCGCGCGGCTGGCCCAGCCGCCGCTTCTGGCCTATTCGGTTGCCGGCGCCGCGCTCGACCAGGCGACGCGGGCCCTGGCGGTGACGCTGGCGCCGGAGCGGATCCGGGTCAACGGCATCGCCATCGCCAGCGTGATGAGCGCGAGCCTGCAGGCCAGCCTGAAGGACAATCCCGACTGGAC
>JAUQYA010000028.1 GCA_030837785.1 Albidovulum sp. | reverse complement strand
GGCATCCGCGGCATGGCGCTGAACCTCGAGGTCGACAACGTCGGCATCGTGATCTTCGGCTCCGACCAGGACATCAAGGAAGGCGACACCGTCAAGCGCACCAAGTCCATCGTCGACGTGCCGGTGGGCGATGAGCTTCTGGGGCGGGTGGTCGACGGCCTTGGCAACCCGATCGACGGCAAGGGCCCGATCAACGCCAAGAAGCGCGCCGTGGCCGACATCAAGGCCCCGGGCATCATCCCGCGCAAGTCGGTGCACGAACCGATGGCCACCGGCCTGAAGTCTGTGGACGCGATGATCCCGATCGGCCGCGGCCAGCGCGAGCTGATCATCGGCGACCGCCAGACCGGCAAGACCGCCCTCGCGCTCGACACGATCCTGAACCAGAAGTCCTACAACGAGGCCGCCGGTTCGGACGAGAGCAAGAAGCTCTACTGCGTCTACGTCGCCATCGGCCAGAAGCGTTCGACCGTGGCGCAGCTGGTGAAGAAGCTGGAAGAGACCGGCGCGCTCGCCTATTCGATCGTCGTCGCAGCGACCGCGTCCGACCCGGCGCCGATGCAGTTCCTCGCGCCCTATTCGGCCACCGCGATGGGCGAGTATTTCCGCGACAACGGCCGCCACGCGCTGATGATCTACGACGACCTGTCGAAGCAGGCCGTCGCCTACCGGCAGATGTCGCTGCTGCTCCGCCGTCCGCCCGGGCGCGAAGCCTATCCGGGCGACGTCTTCTACCTGCATTCGCGCCTGCTGGAGCGTTCGGCGAAGCTGAACAAGGACAATGGCGCGGGCTCGCTGACGGCGCTGCCGATCATCGAGACCCAGGCGGGCGACGTGTCGGCCTACATCCCGACCAACGTGATCTCGATCACCGACGGCCAGATATTCCTCGAGACCGAGCTGTTCTACCAGGGCATCCGCCCGGCGGTGAACACCGGCCTGTCGGTCAGCCGCGTCGGCTCCTCGGCGCAGACCAACGCGATGAAGTCGGTCGCCGGCCCGGTGAAGCTGGAACTGGCGCAATACCGCGAGATGGCGGCCTTCGCGCAGTTCGGCTCCGACCTCGACGCGGCGACCCAGCGGCTTCTCAACCGCGGCGCGCGCCTCACCGAGCTGATGAAGCAGCCGCAGTATTCGCCGCTGACCAACGCGGAAATCGTCTGCGTCATCTTCGCCGGCACCAAGGGCTTCCTCGACAACATCGCGGTCAGGGACGTCGGCAGGTTCGAGGCGGGGCTGCTCAAGCACCTGCGCACGAACCGCAAGGACATCCTCGACTGGCTGACCAAGGACGACCCCAAGATCAAGGGCGAGGCCGAGGACAGGCTCAGGGCTGCGATCGCGGAATTCGCCAAGACCTTCGCGTAAGCGGGGGAAGGGGACAGGGACATGCCCAGCCTTAAGGACCTGAAGAACAGGATCGCCAGCGTCAAGTCGACGCGGAAGATCACCAAGGCCATGCAGATGGTCGCGGCGGCCAAGCTTCGCCGCGCCCAGGAGGCCGCCGTCGCCGCCCGCCCCTATGCGGAGCGGATGAACGCGGTCATGGCCGGTCTCGCCGCCTCGGTCGGCGGGTCCGACAGCGCGCCCCGGCTCCTCTCGGGGACCGGGTCGGACCAGACCCACCTTCTGGTGGTGATGACGGCCGAACGCGGCCTGTGCGGCGGTTTCAACTCCACCATCGTGCGGCTTGCGCGGGCGCGGGCGGGCGAGCTTCTGCGGATGGGCAAGACGGTCAAGATCCTGACCGTCGGCAAGAAGGGGCGTGAACAGCTCAAGCGCGACTTCGCCAAGCACTTCGTCGGCCATGTCGACCTCTCCGAGGTGAAGAAGCTCGGCTACGACAACGCCCAGGGCATCGCGCGCGACATCATCAAGCGCTTCGACGCGGGCGAATTCGACGTCGCCACGATCTTCTTCAACCGCTTCCAGTCGGTAATCAGCCAGATTCCGACCGAACAGCAGGTCATCCCGGCGAAATTCGACGCCAGGGCCGAGGGTGCCTCGTCGCTGTATGACTACGAACCTTCGGAGGAAGGCATCCTCGCCGACCTCCTGCCGCGCGGGGTGGCCACCCAGGTCTTCACGGCGCTTCTGGAAAACGGCGCGTCCGAGCAGGGCGCGCGGATGAGCGCGATGGACAACGCGACGCGCAACGCGGGCGACATGATCGACAGGCTGACGATCGTCTACAACCGCTCGCGCCAGGCCGCGATCACCAAGGAACTCATCGAAATCATTTCGGGCGCCGAGGCG
>JAUQYA010000027.1 GCA_030837785.1 Albidovulum sp. | reverse complement strand
CTTCGAGAACCCGCACCGCCCGCGCATCTCCTCCTCCCGCCCCTTCGATGCCGAGGGGCTGGCGACCGCGCCGCGCGACATCGTCCGCGACGGCGTGCTGAAAAGCTGGACGCTCGATCTCGGCACGGCTCGCAAGCTCGGGCTGAAATCCACCGCCTCGGCGACGCGTGGCCCCTCCTCGCCGCCCTCCCCCTCGATCTCCAACGTCGCGCTGACCCAGGGCGACCGAAGCCCTGAGCAGCTTCTGGAGGAGATGGGAACCGGGCTTCTCGTCACCGCGATGATCGGCTCGTCGATCAACCCGACGACCGGCGACTATTCCCGCGGCGCCTCTGGCTTCTGGGTCGAGAACGGCCGGATCTCCCATCCGGTGAACGAATGCACGCTGGCGGGCAACCTGCGCGACATGCTGATGCGGATCACGCCGGCGAACGACGCGCGGGGGCATCTTTCGCATGTCGTTCCCTCGCTTCTGGTCGAGGGCCTGACCCTTGCCGGCGAATGACGACCTCGCGCTTCTGACCGGGGCGGCACGGGCGGCCGGCGAGATCGCCCTGCGCTACTGGCGCAAGCGCCCCGAGATCTGGGACAAGCCCGGCGGCGCCGGGCCGGTGACCGAGGCCGACCTTGCCGTCAACGCCATGCTGCACGCCGATCTTGGCGCGGCCCGGCCCGACTACGGCTGGCTGTCGGAGGAAACCCCCGATGATGCCGTCCGCCTCGGCCGCGGGCGCAGCTTCATCATCGACCCGATCGACGGCACCCGCGCCTTCATCGAGGGCGACGTCAGCTTCGCCCATTCGCTGGCCGTCGCCGAGGCGGGGCGGATCATCGCGGCCGTCGTCTACCTGCCGGCGAAGGATGCGCTCTACGCCGCCACCGAGACCGGCGAGGCCACGCTGAACGGCCGCCCGATCCGCATCTCGGACCGCATCGAAGCGGCAAGCGCCACGCTTCTCGCCTCGCGCCCGAACCTTCAGCCCGAACACTGGAAGGCGGGCGCCCCGCCGCCCTTCCGGCGCGAATTCCGCGCCTCGCTCGCCTGGCGGCTCTGCCTTGTCGCCGAAGGGCGGTTCGACGCCATGCTGTCGCTCCGCCCGACCTGGGAATGGGACATCGCCGCCGGCGACCTGATCGCCCGCCAGGCCGGGGCGCGGGTGACCGACCGCATGGGCCATGCCATCACCTACAACGCCGCCGAACCCAGGGCGCAAGGGATCATCGCCGCACCGGAATCGCTGTGGCAGACGATCTGCGCCGCGCTGGTCTAGGGATTTTCCGGCGGAACGAAAAGCTCCGCCGAGGCGCGCAGGGCTTCCACCTGGTCCACCCGGACATAGCCCGCCAGCGCCTCGCGGCGTTCGTCGCTGATGGCGGGCATGTCCTCCCACGGCCAGGTGAACAGCCAGACGCGCGCCGCAGGCGCCTGCCGCAACGCCGCGGCATAGTCGGCGAAGACGTAGCGGGCATCGGGCAGATAGTAGAACAGCGGCGCCTCTTCCCACCGCTTGTCGAGCACGAAGACCAGGTCGTCAGGGCTGTAGCGAGCCTGCATCCCCGCCACGAGGGCCTTGTAGTCGCGGGGGCTTCCGGGCCTGGCGAAGGACCAGGGCACGCTCGCCGCGAAAAGGCCGATCAGCGCCGCCGCAACAACATGACGCGGCCATGAACGCGGGATCGCCGTGACCGCCCCGGCAACGAGAACCAGAAGTGCCGGCACGAAGACGAGGAAGGCCCGGCTTGCGAGAATCTCGACCTTCGCCGACAGGACGAAAAGGATCAGCGGTGCCGCGACGCCCACCAGCACGACCAGCAGGCGCGGCCCGGCGGTGGCCTCGCGCCAGCGTGTCAACGCGACCGAACGGGAAAGCACATGGCCCGCTGCGCGGGTGAGCGCGGGCAGCCAGAGCGCGAGGATGGAGCCGGTCGCCACGACCAGAAGCGCCGTGTTCCGGTGCAGCGCGATCAGCGCGAGCCAGACCATGAAGGCCGCAGTCGCAGCCGCCACGGCGACGGGCAGCCGGGCGGGAAGCGCCCCCCCCCGCCGGTGCCGGGCGGGGTGCCGGCGCCGGCGTCTTGAGACCGCCGGCAACGAGAGCGAGCGAGCCGACCAGAAGCAGGGTGGCGAGCGGTGCTGATAGCGCCATCGGAGGGATCGCGGCGGGGTCGGTGACGAAAAGGAAGCCGAACGACAGGTATTCGCGCAGGAAGGCAAGGCCGGTCTGCTCCACCGCGCCGGCCCGCGCCCGGTAGACCGAATGGAGAAGTTCCGGCGCCGAGACCATCACCGCCAGCATCTGCAACCGGATCGCCGGATGCACCCCCGCCATCCGCGCGCGGAGCACGTCCGACCAGCGGAAATCGCCCCGTGCTGGGAGCACCAGCGTGGCCCAGACGATCTGGATGCCCAGAAGCGGCCAGACGAATTCGATGCAGGTCGCGGTCGCGGCGACGCTCAGGACATAGCCCGCCCCGGTCAGCGCGCGGCGGCGCCCGTCATAGACGAAGGCAAGAAGCAGGAGCGTGGACAGAAGCCCCAGGAACGCGCCGGGGACATACATCCGCGCCATCTGGCTCCAGAACAGGTGAAATCCGTGCAGCGCCAGAAGTACGGCGGCGAGCGCCCCGGCCGCGCCGCCGAAGACAAGCCGCCCGAGAAGGAAGGCCAGCCAGACCGAGGCCGCGCCGATCACCGCGCCGGGAAGGCGCAGCGCCCATTCGGAAACCCCGGCAAGCCCGGTCCAGGCGAGCATCGCCAGATACCAGCCCATCGGATGCGGTTCGTCATGGTAGTGCATCCAGAGCGTATCGGCCCAGGTCAGCCGAGGCGGCGGCACCGAGTGTTCCAGCGGCAGCGGGATGCCGGGCACGTAGACCTCGGGGTGACTGATGGACCGGAGATCGAGCCCGTAGAGCCGGAGCACCAGCGCGCCCGCCATCGCAGCGATCGCCATTCCTGTCCAGAGCCTTGCGGGCACAGCCATCGATGTCGCCATCCTTGCCTTCATGACGAGGGTCCGTGGTCCGGGTCCGTTCGAGAACTGTCAGGACAGCACAGCCCCGATGCGATGACGCAGATCAACCGGGCATCGCACAGGCGCGCCTTGAGACGCCCGGTGGCATGGCATAGGTTGTCGCCGCATCGGACGCGAAATGCGGGAGCCCCACGTGACCCAGCGCCTTCACCTCGTCTTTGGCGGCGAACTTGTGAACCCGGACAAGACGATCTTCAGGGATCCCTCAGCGATCCATGTCGTCGGGGTCTTCCCCGACTATGCCTCGGCCTACGCAGCCTGGAAGGCAGAGGCGCAGCGCACCGTGGACGACGCGCACACGCGCTATTTCATCGCCCACATCCACCCCCTCCGCGACGAGTCGTCCGAGGCCGCCCCGACCGAGGAACTCGGCGGCTGAGCGGCTGAGGACGATGGCCCGTTCGCTTGCCCTTGCGCTCTATCTGCTCGCCGCGGGACGCCGCGGAAGCGAGCCGGAGCCGGTGCGCGGCGAACGGCCGGCAGGCACGCTCGTCTGGATGCACATCGGTGCCGGATCGGGGCGCAAGCGGCTGGCGCAACTGGCGCGGCGGCTTGCCGAACTGCGTCCGGGCCTGTCGTTTCTCGTCACCGCCGAGGGGCCGTCGGCCCCCGATGCCAGGGGATTTCCGGCGGCCACCGCCGCCGACCGCCAGCCCCCCGAACGCACCCCTGCCATCGCCGCCTTCCTGGACCACTGGCGCCCCGACCTGGCGCTTTTTGCGGGGGCGTCGCTGCCGCCCGCGCTTCTGGCCGGGGCGCATGACCGCGCCGTCCCGCTGGTTTTGGCCGACATCCGCATGACCGCGGCCGACGAACGGGCGCTGAGATGGCGGCGCGCGCTGGCCGGGTCGCTTCTCGGCAGGTTCGCCCGCGTTCTCGCGCAGGATCCCGACACTGCCGGCCGGCTGCGGGCGCTTGGCGGGCGGCAACTGCCGGTCGAGATCGCCGGCCGCATCGAGGAGACGAGCGACCCGCTGCCCGGGAACGAGGCCGAGCGCGCGTCGCTGGCCGCACTTCTGGCAACGCGGCCGGTCTGGCTTGCCGTCGCCTGCCCCGAGGCCGAGGAAGAGGCCGTCATCGCGGCCCATGCCCGCGCGATGGGCCTTGCGCACCGGATGCTGCTCATCCTCGTGCCTGCCGATACGGCGCGGGCGGACGCGCTGGCCGAGCGGATCGGCAAGGAAGGCTGGATCATCGCCCGCCGCTCGCACGAGGAGGAGCCGGACCCCGAGGTGCAGGTGTTCCTTGCCGATGCGGAGTCCGAGCTTGGCCTCTGGTATCGGCTCGCACCCGTCACCTTCATGGGCGGCACGCTGGTCTCTGGCGGCACCGGGCGCAATCCGTTCGAACCCGCGGCGCTCGGCTCGGCGATCCTGCACGGGCCCCATCCCGGCCCCTATCCCGAAGCCTATGCGCTTCTCGCCGAGGCACGCGCGGCCCGGCTCGTCGCCGGCCCGGAGGCGCTGGCAGAGGCGGTCACCGAACTGATCGCGCCCGACCGGGCGGCGCTTCTGGCGCACAACGCCTGGGCGGCATCCTCGGGCGGAGCAGAGGTGACCGACCGTGTCGCCGGGGCGGTTCTGGCGGCACTGGACGCCCGGCGGGGCGAGGCGGCGGCATGATCGGGATGCAGGCACCGGCGTTCTGGTACAGCCCGCCCGACCGCCCCGCCTGGCCCGCAGGGCTTCTGGCGCCGCTCGGGCGGGCCTATGCCCGCGCAACGGCCCGCCGCGTTGCATCGGGGCCGGGCCTCAGGCCGGGCGTGCCGGTGATCTGCATCGGCAACCTCAACGCCGGCGGCACCGGCAAGACTCCCACGGTGATCGCGCTGGCCCAGCACCTTGCCGCGCGGGGCGTCGAGGCGCATGTCGTCAGCCGCGGACATGGCGGACGGCTTGCCGGCCCGGTCAGGGTGGACGAACGCCGCCATTCGGCCGCCGAGGTGGGCGACGAGCCGCTGCTGCTCGCGGGCTTCACCCGGACCTGGGTCGCCCGCGACCGTGCCGCCGGGGCGATGGCGGCCATCGCCGCCGGGGCGCGGGTGATCCTGATGGACGACGGCTTCCAGAATCCCGCGCTTTTCAAGGACCTCTCGCTGGTCGTGGTCGATGCGGCGCGCGGCTTCGGCAATGGCCTCTGCCTTCCGGCCGGGCCGCTGCGGGAACCGGTTGCCGCCGGGCTGGCGCGGGCCGATTTCGTGCTGTCGATCGGCCCGGCCGAGGCGCAGGCGGATTTCGCCCGCACCTGGGCCGGCGCGCTGACCGTTCCGCAGCTGACCGGTGCTCTCCGCCCCTTGCCTACCGGCATGGACTGGCAGCACCTTCCGGTGCTCGCCTTCGCCGGGATCGGCCATCCCGAAAAGTTCTTCGCCACCCTGCGCGCGCTTGGCGCCGATGTGCGCCGCACCGTCGCCCTTGACGATCACCAGCCGCTGACGCCCGCGCTTCTCCACCGGCTCGAGATCGACGCGGCGGCCCTCGGCGCCCAGCTTGTCACCACCGAGAAGGACGCCGTCCGCCTCGGTCGGGAGTTCCGCCCCAAGGTGCTGACCGTGCCGGTGCGGCTGGAGCTTGACGATTGGGCCCCGCTTGACGCCGCGCTGGCGGCACTCGGCCTCTGACCGCGGTCAGCCCCCGTTGTGCTCGCCAAGTTTCGGCGAAGGCCGGTCGAGCGCAAGCGCGGCGCCCGAGAAGGTGAAGGGCGAACGCACGCCCGGCACGCCCCCCGGCGCGATGCGCATCCCCCGCGCGACGATCTGCGGATCGGCGAAGACCTCGCCCATGTCGTTGATCGGCCCGGCCGGCACGCCGTCGCGCTCGCAGGCCGCCAGCAGGTCGGCCTTGCTGAAGGTCCGGGTGCGCTCGGTGATCCGCGCGGTCAGCGCCGCCCGGTTGGCGATGCGGTCGGCATTGGTGAGATACTCCGGCGCCTCGGCCAGCGCCTCGAGCCCGAGGATGCCGCAGAGCCGCCGGTATTGCCCGTCATTGCCGGTGGCGATGATGATCCAGCCGTCGGCGCAGTCGAAGACCGAATAGGGCACGATGTTGGGATGCGCATTGCCCATCCGCATCGGCGCATTGCCCGAGGCAAGGTAGTTCATCGCCTGGTTGGCCATGATCGAGGTCGCCACGTCGAAGAGCGCCATGTCGATGTGCTGCCCCTCGCCCGTTCGCCCCCGCTGATGGATCGCGGCCAGGATCGCGGTCGTGGCATAGACGCCGGTGAACACGTCGGTCACCGCCACGCCCACCTTCTGCGGCTGGCCATCGGGCTCCCCGGTCACGCTCATCAGCCCCGACATGCCCTGGATGATGTAGTCGTAGCCCGCCCGGTGGGCATAGGGCCCGTCCTGGCCGAAGCCGGTGATCGAGCAGTAGACGAGCCGCGGGTTGATCTTGCGAAGGCTGTCGTAGTCCAGCCGGTATTTCGCCAGCCCGCCGACCTTGAAGTTCTCGATCAGGACATCGGCATCCTTCACCAGGTTGCGGACGAAGTCCTGCCCCTCCGGACTGCGGAAATCCGCCGTCACCGATTTCTTGCCCCGGTTACAGGCGTGGAAATAGGCGGCCGACCGATCGCCCTCCCGCTCGATGAAGGGCGGGCCCCAGCGGCGGGTGTCGTCGCCCTCGGGCGCCTCCACCTTGATCACCTCGGCGCCCAGATCGGCCAGCGTCTGCCCGGCCCAAGGGCCGGCCAGGATGCGGGCAAGCTCGACGACCTTCAGCCCGGACAGCGGCGTCATGACGTCAGTTCGCCAGCTTTGCTTCGAGGATCTTGGCGAATTCCTCGTAGGCCATCTCGCCCGAGAACTTCTCGCCGTTGATGATGAAGCTCGGCGTGCCCGAAATGTTGTCCTTGGTGGCGTTGGCCTGATAGGCCGCGACCATCGCCTTGGCCTTCGCGTTGTCGTTCAGGCAGGCGTCGAGCGCCTCTTTCGACATCCCGGCCTTGAGCCCGATCTTGCGCAGGTTCTCGGCGATCGTCGCCTCCTCGCCGTTGCCGATCCACGCCGTCTGGGTGTCATAGATCATGTCCGAGACCGGGAAATACTTCTCCGGCCCGGCACAGCGCGCCACCATCGCGGCCCAGAGGCCGTATTTGTCGAAGTAGACCTCGCGATAGACGAACTTCACCTTGCCGGTGTCGATGTAGTTCTTCTTCAACTGGCCGAGGACGGTGTCATGGAAATTCGCGCAGTGCGGACAGGTGAACGAGGCGTATTCGATCACCTCGACCGGCGCGTCGAGCTTGCCGAGGATCATGTCGGGCACGGCCGCCGCCTCGGATGACACGGTTGCCTCCTGCGCCTCGGCAGCGGTGGAAAGCACGGGCGGCAGGGGCGCGGCGTCGCGCGTCATCCAGAACGCGCCGCCGGCGACGGCAACCGCCAGCACACCGGCAAGGATAGGGGTCTTCGACATGGGATCAGCCTCTCTTCTGTCCGGGGCGAGACAACACTTTTTCGCCCAAAGCTTCAAGCGCCGCGCGAAGAGCAGGGTCCTGCACCTCTCCCGACAGCGCGGTGGCCTCGCGCCGGATGGCGGGATCGGCGGCGCGCGGCGCAGGCTTCGGGGCCGGCGCGAAGGCCACCTGCCCCTCGGCAAATCCGGTGGACGCGGTCTGCGTCACCGCCACCCGGAAAATCGCGTTGTAGCCGTAGCAGGCGTTCACGCGCTCGCGAATCCTCGGCAGCTGCATCTGCACGATCGGCGCGGCTGCACCCGTTGTCAGGAGCGTCAGCGTCGCGCCAAGCCCCTCGCGGCCGTAGCCGATCTTCACCGGCAGCGCGATCGCGGCGATCTCCGCGCCCACCACCTCGGTCCAATGGGTCAAGAGGCGCGAAACCGCGAAGCCGCGCGATTCGCCCACCGCGCGGATGCGGTCCTTCAGAAGACCCGCGGCGGGCTCGAAGCCCCGTCTCCTCCGTCTCGGCTCGGCGTCCCTTTCGCGCATCGCTGTCCTTTCCGGTCGCATCCGCTACATTAGGCGAAGGGCACGGGCTTGCCCACCGGATTGCGGCTGACGGAGGCATAAAGATTGTGTGACGCGACGATCGCCGGGGCGCTTCTCGCCTGGTACGACCGCCACGCCCGCGTCATGCCCTGGCGGGTCGGGCCCGCGGAACGCAAGGCGGGCGAACGGTCCGACCCCTACCGCGTCTGGCTGTCGGAGGTGATGCTCCAGCAGACGACGGTGGCAGCCGTGCGCGACCCCTTCCGCCGCTTCACCGAGCGCTGGCCCGACGTCGCGGCGCTCGCGGCGGCGGAGGACGGCGAGGTGATGGCGGAATGGGCGGGGCTCGGCTACTACGCCCGGGCAAGGAACCTCCTGAAATGCGCCCGCGCCGTTGCCGCTCGCGGCGGACGCTTTCCCGAAACCCGCGACGCACTCCTCCTCCTGCCCGGCATCGGCCCCTATACCGCCGCGGCAATCGCCGCCATCGCCTTCGACGAACCCGCGACGGTGGTCGACGGCAATGTCGAGCGTGTCGTCGCGCGGGTCTTTGCCGTCGAGACGCCGCTGCCCGCGGCCAGGCCCCAGCTTGCAGCGCTGGCCGCAGGTCTCACGCCAGACGCACGGCCCGGCGATTTCGCGCAGGCGATGATGGATCTCGGCGCGACGATCTGCACGCCCCGCAACCCCGCCTGCGGGCTCTGCCCCCTGCGGCCCGCCTGCGCCGCCCAAGCCGCCGGCATCGCCGCCAACCTGCCGCTGAAGGCGCCGAAGCCGGAAAAGCCCACAAGGCGCGGGATCGCCTTCGTGGGCCTGCGCACGGACGGCGCGGTCCTTCTCGAACGGCGGCCGGACCGCGGGCTGCTTGGCGGAATGCTCGGCTGGCCGGGCAGCGATTGGGCCGAAACAGAGCCTGTTTCCAGGCCTCCGGCGCCGGGATCGTGGCAGCCGATCCCCGGCGAGGTCCGCCATACCTTCACCCATTTCCACCTCAGGCTCTCGGTCATGGCCGCGCGCCTTCCGCTCGACACCACGCCCGGCCGGGGCGACTTCCTGCCCTGTGCCGCCTTCCGTCCGGCAAGCCTGCCCACGGTGATGCGCAAGGCCCATGACCTCGCGTCGGCCGCTTTCGCGGATGATTGAATCGCGGGGGGGCCGACGTGGCGCAAGCAGCACGGCCCGGGCATCCCCGGCCGGCCAGACCCAACCGCGGCACCCTGCCGATACCGGGGGGCGCAGGCTGAGCGCCGCGCTTCTTCCCCCCCGGACTTCTTCGTTGCCCGAAATATCCCGCCGGAGGCACACGACCGCCAGGGGCGGTCGCCACCAAGGACGTCGCGCCGCCCGGCGCGGCCGATAAAAAATCCCCGCCGGGGGTGCAATCCGGCGGGGACAGTTCGTGCCGTGGTTCTGGCCACAGGCACCGGCGGTAACCGTGAAATCAGTGGGGACGGCCGTCCTCCATCTCGGCGCGGATCTGCTGGCGCAGGATGTCGATCGGCACCAGCTTGCCGTCGCGCCTGAAGTGCCAGTAGGTCCAGCCGTTGCAGGAGGGCGCACCTTCCAGATGCGCGCCGACCTGGTGGATCGAGCCCTTGACGTCATTGCCGATCAGCGTGCCGTCGGCCCGGACCTTGGCCGTGAAGCGGTTGCCGATCGAATAAAGCTCCTCGCCCGGGCGGAGCATCCCCCGCTCCACCACCTGCCCGAAGGGCACGCGCGGCTCGGCGCGTTTCGAAACGCTGGTCTCCAGCGCCGCACGGTCGAACCGGCGCACCTTCTCGATCCGCCGCCGGGCGGCCTCCCGGTAGGCGTCCTCCCGCTCGATCCCGATGAAGTCGCGGCCAAGCATCTTGGCCACTGCGCCGGTCGTGCCGGTTCCGAAGAACGGATCGAGCACGACGTCGCCTGCATTCGTCGTGCCGACGAGGATGCGGTGCAAAAGCGCCTCGGGCTTCTGGGTCGGATGCGCCTTCTCGCCCGCGTCGTCCTTCAGCCGCTCGGCCCCCGTGCAGAGCGGAATGACCCAGTCCGACCGCATCTGCACGCCCTCGTTGAGGGCCTTCAGCGCCTCGTAGTTGAAGGTATACCGGCCGCCCTCCGACTTCGACGCCCAGATCAGCGTCTCGTGCGCGTTGGTCAGCCGCTTGCCGCGGAAGTTGGGCATCGGGTTCGACTTGCGCCAGACCACGTCGTTGAGAATCCAGTAGCCCTGGTTTTGCAACTCCGCCCCCATGCGGAAGACGTTGTGGTAGGAGCCGATCACCCAGATCGCGCCGTTCGGCTTCAAGAGCCGCCGCGCCGCCGCCAGCCAGTCGCGGGTGAAGGCATCGTAGGCCGCGAACGACGAAAACTGGTCCCAGTGGTCATCCACCGCATCGACGCGGGAGTTGTCGGGCCGGTGCAGATCGCCGCGAAGCTGGAGGTTGTAGGGCGGGTCGGCGAAGATCAGGTCGACGCCTGCCTCCGGCAGGGACCGCATCACCTCGATGCAGTCGCCGGCAATGATCTGGTTGAGCGGAAGCGCCGCAGCCTCCTTCGTCGTGGTCTTGGTCATCGCTGCCTCATCCCCGGCGATTGCTGCCGTGTGGTTGGCACCAAGATGAGTCAGCGCCGATTCGCCGTCAAATTCTTTTTTGAATCAAGAACTTACAGATTCCTCTTGGCACAAGATGTTGTGCACCGGCCGAAACGAACGCCTATGGTGTGGGGTCGGCCCGAGATTTCTGAGCGCGACGAGATGGTCTTTCGTCGGGTATCCGGCATTGTGTTCCCAGCCGTAGCCGGGGTGCTGTTGCGCCAAATCCACCATGATGCGGTCGCGCCACACCTTGGCGACGATCGAGGCCGCGGCGATCGAGGCGCAGCGCGCGTCGCCCTTGACGATCGCCTCGGCGCTGATCGCAAGGCCGCGCGGGATGCGGTTGCCGTCGATCAGCACATGGTCGGGTGCCTCGCCGAGCCCGGCGATGGCGCGGCACATCGCCAGATGGCTCGCCTCGAGGATGTTGAGCACGTCGATCTCGGCCGCGCTCGCCTCGGCGATGCTGACGTCCGCTGCGGCCATGATCGCCGCGAACAGCGCCTCGCGCCGCGCCGCGCTCAGCTTCTTGGAATCGTTCAGCCCGCCCGGAACCGCCGCCGGATCGAGCCGCACCGCGGCCGCGACGACCGGGCCGCAGAGCGGCCCCCGGCCGGCCTCGTCCACCCCCGCCACGCGCAGGATTCCACGGGCGAAGGCGGCCTTTTCAAAGGAAAGATCGGGGCAACCGGACATGCCGCCACCTTGCGCAAAACCGTGGCCCGCGCAAGCCGCCGGCGCGGGTTGCCGCAAGGAAAAGGGGGCGGATGCGCCCGCATCCGCCCCGAGGCGCGGCCCGGGGGGCCTATGCCCCCTTCGCCGTCTGCTCGAAACCTTCAGCGTGCCTCGGCGATGCGGTAGCCGTTCTCGCGCAGGCAGCGGGTGCCATAGACCGTGCGGCTGCCCCAGCCGGCGTCGATGTCGAAGGCGCATTCGGCCGGAAGGTCGCGCCGCATCCCGGCCTCGCTCAGACAGCGGGCCGAGACGACATCGCGCGGGCCGCGCGTTCCGCGGAGCGAGAAGACGCATTCCGCAGGGACGGTCCGGTGGCGCCAGCGGTTCCGGTCATGACGCCAGTCGTGGTCGTCGCCGAAGCGGTAGCGGTCATCGTAGCGTGCCACGGGCGGCACGGATTTCTTCTTGTCCTTGTTGGCGTCGTGGATGATCGCGCCCACCACGGCCGCGCCGAGGAGAAGCGTCAGCAACTGGCGGTCCTTGTCGCTCATGGCGGCGGCGGGGGTGGGAAGCGCGGTGGTCAGTGCCAGCGCGGCGGCGGCGAGGCCCGTGGTGAGGCGGCTGGTCAGGTGGCGGAACATTTCAGCTCTCCTTTTCGGGTGGCAGGGCGGGCCGGAGCGGCGCCCGCATGTCTCATCGCCCGAACCTGCGGCACCCCCCGTGAGACAGGCAATAACGCCCGCGCGCTAGCCGATAACGGCGTCGGCGGCACCACATTGTTATTGCCTAGCCCGACCGCGGCGGCGCAGGGTGGCGCCATGACCAAGCGCCGCATCCTTCCCCTCCTTGCCCTTGCCGCCTGCCTCGCCGCCGGCGCGGCCGATGCCGCCTGCCAAGTGCAATACAAGGCCAAGCGCGACAACCCGCTGAAGCTCGATTTCGGCACCATCAGCCTGCCTGACGAGGCCTGCGCCTCGGAGGCGGCGGCCGCCGCGGCCCTCGCACCGCGGCTGGCAGAGAAGGGCTGGACGCTTCTTGCCATTGTCTCCATTGTTCCCAAGGGCTGAGACCGCCGGGATCAGGAACGTGGCCGAACCGACCAGCCAAGCCGCCGAGGCGCTGCGCGCCGGCAACCGCGTCGTCCTCTGGGGCATCGCGGCGATCGTCGCCATCCTCGCGCTGGCCGCGGTGCTGCTCTTCCTCTCGCTGCCCGACGCCAACGCCTTCAACGCCCGCGTCGAACGCATCTTCGTCGAGAACGACGCGCTGACCACCGGCGACCAGATCAAGCTCCTGGAAATCCTCGCCCAGTCCGGCACCACCTTTTCCGAGGTGCTG
>JAUQYA010000026.1 GCA_030837785.1 Albidovulum sp. | reverse complement strand
CCGGTCCTCGAACATCCGCACCGTCGGGTTGCCGTAGCGGGCATAGATGAACTCGTCCGGCCCCGCCTCGATGAACCGCGCCTCGGCCTGTTCGGCGCTGTCGTAGACGAAGCCCTGGGTCAGGAAGATCGCCTCGGACATTTCGCCATACTGGCTCCGCCGCGTGCCTGCGTGCACCAGCCTGGTTGCGGTCTTCCAGTCGTCCATCCTGCCCTCCGGAACAAAAAGCCCCCACCGGAAGGGGTGGGGGCGCGGCGAGCCTCCGACCTCTTTAGCGGCTTGTTTTACGTGGCCCGCAATCCGGTAACAAAGCACCACGCGGCCCCGATAGCGCGATCCGGCCGCAGGGTCAACCGCGCATCGGCGCGACCGGCGGGCGAGACGGCGGGCGAGACGGCGGCGCGTGGCTTTCTTCCGTCGCCCCCGCGCAAGCGGAGCCCCGGGGGGCTTGCCGCCGGCCCGGATTCGCGCTGAACTTGGCCCCCTGAGCCGGAGATCAGCCATGCGCCACCCGATCCTTGCCGCCGTCCTGCTGTCCGCCTGCGCCACGGTCGGGCCCGCGCCCGTGCCGCAGGGCGAGGTCGCCATCGGCACCGATCGCTGGCCGATCGAGGCGCTCGACGCGGCGACCTGGCGGGTTCGGGTGGACGGCCGTCCCGTCCCCTGCGCGAGACCCACGACCGAGGCCTGCTACTGGTCGGCGCGCCACCATCTCTTGGCGCAGCAGATGCCTGACCTTCCGGGCTGAAGGCGGCGCGGGCCGGATCGGGCGCCGACGCATGATTGCGCGCCGCCAAGGACATCGCCCGTGAATGGAGAGACGCGCAGATGACCCGCCCGATCGCGCTTTACGACTGACCGACGCCGAACGGCCGGGGAATCTCCATCGCGATCGAGGAGATGGGGCTGCCTTACGGGCTGCACCTCGTCGGCATCGGCGCCGGCGACCAGTCCGGCCCCGGGTTCCTGAAAATCGCGCCCAGCAACCGCATCCCCGCCATCGTCGATCCCGATGGCCCCGACGGCCGGCCGCTTTCGGTCTTCGAATCCGGGGCGATCCTGCAATACCTCGCCCGCAAGACCGGCAAGCTCTAGGGAGCGACGGAGCGTGACCGCGTGTCGGTCGATCAGTGGCTGATGTGGCAGATGGGTGGCGTCGGCCCGATGGCCGGACAGGCGCATCATTTCCTGAAATATGCGCCGGCGCTCAACCCGCCGCAGGACCCGACCTATGCCAAGAACCGCTACCGGGCCGAGGTAGGGCGGCTTTACGGCATTCTCGACCACCAGCTTGCCCGGCACCGCTTCGTCGCGGGTGATTTCTTCTCGATCGCCGACATGGCGATCTGGGGCTGGGCCTCGCGCTGGCAGGGGCAGGAACAGGCGCTGGACGACACGCCACACCTGCGGCGCTGGCTGGAAGAGGTCGGCGCCCGCCCCAGCGTGCAGCGCGGCCGCGCGCTGGCGGCAGACCAGCGGGGCGACCTGCAAACAGACCGCAAGGCGCAGGAATTGCTGTTCAGGCGTTGAGGGCCGAAAGCTCACACGGTTGACTTGCGGCGCCCGCCTCTGGCTTACTCTGCCTGCGGGCCAGCGGGGCCGGCGGGACAGGGTGAGGCGGCGGCGTGACGCCTTTCATGGTCGTGGCATTCGCCGCGAATTTCGTATTGCCCGGCGCGTGGCTTGCCTATTCGCCGCTTCTTGACCGCTTTGGCGGCTGGATCAGGCTTCTCTTCGCGGTGGTGTTCTCAGTCCCGCTCGCAAGCGGCGAATATGAGGCGCTGCGCGCCTTCGGGCTGGGGTCGGACAGCGCTGTCACGGCGCTTTTGCCGCTTAACCTGCCCGCGCTTTTCCTTCTCTGGCGGGCGCGCCGCAGCTTTTCGGTCGCATCGCCGCGCGAGGCGCTTGCCATCGCGGCCGCCATCGCCCTGCCCGTCGTCTTTCTTGCCGTGGTCTTCGCCACGCATGACGACAAGGCCTATTGGGGCCACACCTGGCTTCATACCGACATGATCTATGCGCTGCGCGAAAACGCCTTCGCGCCAGAGGAGCGCCAGCTTGCCGGTCTTGTCGCGACATATCCCTGGATCGGCCATATCTTCTTCCTGATCCAGTCCACCACACTTGACCAGTCGCCGCTGCAATCCTTCACGGCGATCAACCTTACGCTCGCGGCGGCCTATGGCGGCTTTGCCGTGGCGACGATGCGGGCGCTCGGGGCGGGGCGTATCGGAACGCTCGCCGCGCCCTTTCTCTTTGCTTTCGCGCTCAATCCCCTGGGCGTGGCGGCGACCAATCTGGCACTTGCGCTTGGCAATCCGGCGGCCCGCTGGTCCTACCTTGCGGGCGATCCGCGCTATGACTTCCTGCTTATCAAGTTCCTGCGGCTGAACCTCAATCAGGTCGGCCTTGCGATGCTGGCCGCGCTTCTGTTCCTGATCGTCACGCCACGGCGGACCGAAGGCCGTGACAGCCGACTGGCCATGCTTCTGTCGCTGATGGTCTTTTTCACGACGCTGCATTACCCGCTTTACCTGCCGGTGGCGCTGGCCTTCGCCGGGGCGCGGATCATCGCCGAGCTTTTCTGCATACGCCCGCGTGACACCGGCTTTGTCGTGGCTCTGGCGATTGGCAGCGCGGTTGCGGCGGGTGTCGCGGCCAGGATCGTGCTTTTGCCGCTTGGCCCCCGGTTCATCGAGGTGGGCGTCGGGCCGGCGGGGGCGGGGCTGATCTGGCGTCATGCGGTGATGGTGCTTTTCGCCTGCTCGCTGCCCGGTCTTGCTGCCGTCTGGCTTTGGCGGGGCGCCCCGAGGCGGCGTGTCGGCCCCGCTGAGGCAACCTTGCTGCTGGCGACCGCGGGCTGCGTCCTGCTTGCGATCTTCACGCAGATTCCGAACAAGGAAAATGAATACAAGTTCGTGCTGGCCTCGGGGCTGGTGCTGATGCCCTTCCTTGCGCTGGCGCTGGATGAGATGGCGCGGCGCTGGCGGCCGGGCATGGCGGCGGCGGCAATGGCGGGCCTTGCCGCGCTATGCCTTTACGGCGCGACCGATTCCGTCGGGCGGCGCGAGATGCTTGAGGAAGATACCCCGCCCATCCTCTATCAGGGGCTGTTCCAGACCGTGACCGAAGGTGACCCGCTTGCGGGAGCCATCGCTGCGATCCGGCAGAACACGCCCGAAACGGCAGTGCTGCTGGCCGATGACACGCAGTTCGAAATGTCGGTGCTGACGCTCAGGGCGCAGTACGTGCCCTATGACCCCGACCGCAAGCACCCCGGCATGACCTTCCGCAACGACTACCTTCTGACCAATGTCAAAGGCTATGACCCGACGATCGTCACCGCGCGGCGGCAGGCGCTCATGACGCTGTTCGACGGGCCGACGGATGCGGCGCGTGGCGCGGCGCTGAACAGCATCCGCGCGCTTGGCCGCCCGCTGGTGCTGCTGATCGCGGCGGGCCGGCATCCGGGGCTGGAGGACTGGCTTGGCGGCGCGGGCGGGGGCACGCGGCTTTACGGCGATGCCGGCTATGCGGTCTGGCTTCTGTCTGCGGCGGGGTGAGCCCGCCTATTGGTTGCCGTCGCCGTCGGTGGCGTATTTCTTGAAGACGCCACCCTGCGCCATGAAGAAAAGGAAGATCGCCGCCGGCAGGCCGAAGGTCTTGAAACTGACCCAGGTCTGATCCGACATCGTCCGCCAGATCACCTCGTTCAGCACGGCGAGTCCGGCGAAGAAGGCGGCAAGACGGCGCGTCAGGATCATCCAGCCCGCGTGTTCAAGCGGCATGACCTCCTCCATCACCAGCGCGAGGTAGCTTTTCCCCTTCATCAGCCCGAAGCCGAGGATGCCGGCGAAGAGCAGGTAGATCATCGTCGGCTTCATCTTGAAGAAGCGCTCGTCGTTGAACCAGACCGACAGCCCGCCGAACACGATGACCAGCACCAGCGTCGCGATCTGCATCGGCGACAGCCGCCCGGTCAGCCGCCAGAGGATGAGCGTCGTCACCATCATCAGCGGCACGAAGCCCGCCGTCGCCAGGATGAAGCCGCCGTAGTCGGTGCCGCCGACCGTCACGGTCTGGTCCCTGAGCCGCGAGAAGGCGACGAAGAAGGCGATCACCGGGCCAAGCTCCAGCCCGATCTTCAGCCACGGATTGATTTTCCTGCCCGCCATCCCTCACCCCGCCAGTTTCACCGTCACCGCGCCCGCCGCGATCATCGCCATCAGCCCGAGCCGCCGCGGCCCCACCCGTTCTCCCAGCACCGCCCAGGCGATCAGCGCGGCGAAGACCACCGAGGTTTCCCTGAGCACCGCCGCCTCGCCCACCGGTCCGATCCGCGTCGCCAGAAGGATCGCACCGAAACTCAGGTAGGCGACCACCGCGCCGGTCAGCCCGCGCCTGACAAGCGGCAGCACCTCCGACGACGGCAGCCGCCGCCAGCGCGGCCACATATAGACCGGCATGAAGACCCCGTCGATCAGGAAGAACCAGGCGAGGAAGGTGAAGGGATCGGCGGTCGCCCGGATGCCATAGGCGTCATAGGTGGTGTAGAGCGCCACGAAGGCGCCGGTGACCACGGCCCACAGAAGCGCCGGCACCATCGTCTCGCGGTCCACGCTGACGGTGCGCAGGTTGTAGAGCGCGAGCCCGAAGATCCCCGCCATCAGCACCGCCACGCCCGCCCACTGGCCGGGGCTGAACCGTTCGCCGAAGACCAGCCCGGCGCCGATCACCGCGAAGAAGGGCCCGGTGCCGCGCACCACCGGGTAGACCACGCCATAGGCGCCGCGCTGGAAGGTCATCGCCTGTGCGACCTTGTAGAAGGTGTGGATCACGAAGGCACCGGCGAAGATCGGCCACATGTGCGGCTCGGGCCAGGGCACGACGAACAGCGCGAAGGGCGCGGCGAGGGTGGCATAGACCGCGTCGATCGCCGCGCGGGAAAGCCAGGGATCGTGCCGCCCCTTCTGCAGCGCACCGAAGAGCGCGTGCAGGAAGGCCGCCATCAGCGCCAGCCCCATCGCCACCTGCCGCCCGGCGCCGGTGCCTTCGAGCGAGAGAAGCCATTCCGTCATCCCGTGGCCCCCCGGAACCCGCAACGGCCGGCCGCGTTGTCAGCCAGCATCCCGGGAGACTGCATGGATTTCCTGACCGCCGTCCGGCTCGAACTCGCGCCCGAGGCCACCGCGACGCCGCTGTCGATCGTGGCCTTCCGCCTGATCGCCGCGACGGTTCCCGGCGGCATCGTCGGCTTCGAGCGGGAACTGAACGCCCGCAACGCCGGCCTGCGCACCCACATGCTCATCGCCGTGGCGGCCTGCCTGTTCGCGCTGGTCGCGCTGGAACTGATGGCGCTCGCCGATGACGCCAAGCCCGATCCGCTGCGCCTGATCGAGGCGGTCACCGCCGGCGTGGCCTTCCTCGTCGCCGGCTCGATCATCTCCTCCGGCGGCAAGGTGCAGGGGCTGACCACCGGCGCCGGCATGTGGCTTTCCGGCGCGACCGGGCTCGCCTGCGGCACCGGCCACCTCGCGCTCGCCACCCTGGCCACGGTGATTGCCGTCATCATCCTGTGGGCCGTCCGCCCGATGTCCGAACGGATCAGCGGCGAATAAGCGTCACGCCGCCGCATCCGTCCCCACCAGCGCGCGGGCGAAATCCTCGGGGTCGAAGGGCTGGAGGTCGTCGATCTTCTCGCCGACGCCGATCGCGTGGATCGGCAGGCCGAAGCGGTCGGCGAGCGCCACCAGCACGCCGCCCTTGGCGGTGCCGTCGAGCTTGGTCATAACAAGGCCCGAGACATCGGCGATCTTGCAGAAGATATCGACCTGCGACAGCGCGTTCTGCCCGGTGGTGGCGTCGAGTACCAGCAGCGTGTTGTGCGGGGCGCTCGCATCCCTCTTGCGGATCACCCGGACGATCTTGGCCAGTTCCTCCATCAGATCCTGCCGGTTCTGGAGCCGACCGGCGGTGTCGATCAGAAGAAGGTCGGCGCCCTCGGCCTCGGCACGGGCCATCGCGTCGAAGGCGAGGCTTGCGGGGTCCGATCCCTCCGGCGCGGTCATCACCGGGACGCCGGCGCGCTCGCCCCAGACCTGAAGCTGTTCGACCGCGGCGGCGCGGAAGGTGTCGCCGGCGGCGATCACCACCTTCTTGCCGGCGGCGCGGAACTGGCTGGCGAGCTTGCCGATCGTCGTGGTCTTGCCCGAGCCGTTGACGCCGACGACGAGAACGACCTGCGGCCGCGTCGCATAAAGCGGCAGCGGCCGCGCCACCGGCGCCATGATGCGCGCGATCTCTGCCGCGAGCAGCTCCTTGATCTCGCGGACCGAGAGCTTGCGCCCCATCCGCCCCTCGGCAAGGTTGGCCGCAACCCGAAGCGCGGTGTCCACCCCCATGTCGGCCTGGATCAGAAGCTCCTCGAGGCTTTCGAGCATCGCGTCGTCTAGCGTGCGGCGCGGCTCGGCCACCGGCGCGGCGCGGCGGAAGAGCCGGCCGAGGAAGCCGGGTTTCTCGGCCAGCGGCGCGTCCGACACCGCCATGTAGTCGCCGGGGATTTCCAGCGGCCCGGTGTCCGGCATCTCGTAGGGGGCCTCGTCGGGAAGCTCCTCGGGCGCGGCGGGGGTTTCCTCCGGCGCGGGCCCCGGCGTTTCGGGGGCGGGCGCCGGAATTTCGGGCGCGGGTGCCCGGGGCGCGGGTGCCGGGGGCGCGGGTGCCGGGGGCGCGGGTGTCGGGGGCGCCGGTATCGGGGGCGCGGGTGTCGGGGGCGCGGGCGGCTCGTCCGGGCCGGGGATGATCTCGGGCCGGGGCGCGGGCGCGGGTTCCGGCGCGGGCGCCGGCAGCGGCGCGGGCTCGGGCGATGGCGCGGGTTCGGCCGGCATCGGCACCGGCACGGGCTCGGGCCCGGGCCAGGGCTCCGGCCTTGGCTCTGGTTCCGCGCCCTCGGCAACGATCGCCTCCAGCCCCTCCTCGATCCTCGAGGAGGATTTCAGAAGCCTGTCCTTGAGTTTCCTGAAAAACGACATCGGCGCTCCGGGCAGAATGGGCCTGACCATCACCTAGTCGTTTCGGCCATCCGATGGAAGGGTCAGGGGGCGGCGGGCGGCACCATGCCCCAGAGGATCAGCGCCTGGCCCGACCAGTAGGCGGCCCAGAGCACGCGCCCGGCAAGGCGTTTCGGCCCTCCCCCGGAAAGGACGAACAGCTCGAGCGCGAGGAGGAGGTCGGAGAGAAGGAACAGAAGCGCGCCGAGCAGCGCCGGCCAACGGGGTGCGGGCAGCGTGAGCGCCGCAAGCGCCATCAGCGTGATCACCGCCACATACCCCCGGACCGGCCAGCGCAACGCCCCGGTGCGCGGCGCGAGCCAGACCTCGGTGGAAAGCCCGAGCGCGGCGAGGGCAAGCGCGGGGAAGGCGGGCGGCGAGACCCCGGGGTTGAGGAATGCCGCGCCATAGGCGAGGTGCCCTGCGGCAAAGGCCGCCATGCCGGCAAGGAAGGCCACCGTGCCGGCGCGCGACAGGAAGAAGTCGCCCGCCGCCCCGAGCGCGAGCCCCGCCACCACAAGGCCCGGCGCCCCGGCCGCAACGCCGGCCAGCGCCAGCGCCACGACCGACCCGGTCTTCACCGCGCTTTTCGCAGCCCCGGGCGGCCCGCCCGCGAAGACCGCGCCGTAGAGAAGCGCAAGCGCGGCGCCCGCGGCCGCCAATGCCCCTGCCAGGGCCCCTGTCAGAGCCCCCGCCAGAGCCGGTATCGCATCCATCCAGAGCCTCCTTCCGGTCGGCCAAGTGGGCATGGGCGGGCCGGCCCCGTCAATTCCCGATGTCCGCCCCGATCCCGCCCCGACAAGCTCCCTTGCCGCGAAGACCCCGGCCGGTCCCGTTGCCGTGCCAAGATTTTGCCTTGAATATCCCCTAATCTCTGCTTCGATCCGTCGGTCGAAACGGGAGTGCGCGAGGGTGAGCGGGAACGGGCAGCCGGAAGACGACAGCACGATGCGGGCGGTTCTCGCCGCGCTGGACGGTGGCCAGGCATCCCGGCCCGAGCCCGAGGCGACCGCGTCCGCACCGGCCGACGCGACGAGGACCGTGCCGCACCTGCGCATCGTATCGCCGCCCCCCGACCCCTCCGCGGCCGAATCGGCGCTCGATTCGGCCCCGTCATCGCCTCTCCCGCCGGCGCCCCGGCGCCCGACCGCCCTTTCGGGCGACCGCACCCCGCGCCCCGCGGCACCCGTGGCGGCCGGCGACGAGGCGGCCGGCACCGAGGCCGGCACCGAGGCGGGCGCCGTGGCGGCGCTCTTGCGCGAGACCGACGCGGCGCCGGGGCCCGACGCCCCGCACCCGCCCCGAATCGAGGCACGCACCGGGGCACGCACCGGGGCGCGCACCGGGGCGCGCATCGGGGCGCGCATCGGCAGCGGGCTCGCCCGCGAATGGGCGCGCTGGCGTCCGCTCCGCCCCTTCCTGGTGGCCACGCTCGCGCCGGTGCCGTTCCTGGTTCTGGCCGGCGCCCTCGGCGGGATTTCCAGCCTCATCGCGCTTCTGTGGATGACCGCCGTGCTGCATGTCCTCGACGAGGTGCTGAAGCGACAGGGCGTCGCGGCGCCGGAGCCGCGGCCCGCGGCGATGGCCGACCGGCTCTCGGTCGTCCTCGCCGGCCTCCACTTCGGCCTTCTGGTCTTTGCCGTCTGGGCGCTGTCTGGCGCGGCCGGGCTCGGGCCCTTCTCCTGGCTGGCGACGTTTCTCGCCTTCGGGCTCTGGTTCGGGCAGGTGTCGAACTCCAACGCTCACGAACTGATCCACCGCACCGATGCCCGGCTGTTCCGGCTCGGCATGTGGGTCTATGTCTCGATGCTCTACGGCCACCACACCTCTGCCCACCGGCTGGTGCACCACCGCTTCGTGGCCACCACCGACGACCCGAGCACCGCCGCCGAGGGCGAGGGATTCTGGCTTTTCGCCGCCCGCGCCTGGCCCGGCGCCTTCGTCGCGGGCTACGAGATGGAAGAACACCGGCGCGCGAAACGTCACGCGGGCGGCCTGCGCGGCATGAACCCCTACACGGTCTATGTCGCGGGGGCCGCGGGTTTCATCGCCCTCATGCTCACGGTCTTCGGCTTTGACGGCCTCCTCGCCTATCTCCTCCTCTGCGCGCATGCGCAGTTGCAGTTGCTCCTTGCAGACTACGTCCAGCACTACGGGCTCCTGCGGCGGACCCTGCCCTCGGGCGCGCTGGAGCCCGCCGGCGCCCGGCATTCCTGGGACGCGCCGCATCCGTTCTCGGGGCTGATGATGCTGAACGCGCCGCGCCACGCCGACCATCACGCCCATCCCGCGCGGCGCTGGCCGGAACTGCGCCTGTCGCCCGAGGGGCGCGCACCGCTCCTGCCCTGGTCGCTGCCGGTGATGGCGACGATCGCGCTGGTGCCGCCGCTCTGGCGCCGGGTGATGGACCACCGGCTGGCGAAGCTCCGCCGCGCCGCCTGAGGCGCCACCACGAACTGCCACCACGAACTGCCACCACGGGCCGCCACCACGGGCCGCCACCATCAGCCGCCAGCGCGAGGCGCCGGCAGGGCACTGCGGGAGGGCACTGGCGGAGCCGCCCGCCCTCTGGCATCCTCGCGCCCGCAAACCGACGGGAGACGCGATGCGCTGGCTTCACCTTCTTCCCGCCCTCGTGATCGCCGCACCGCTCGCCGCGGCCGAGCCCGGCCGGCCGATGGATGCCGTCGAATTCGAGGCGGCGACGGTGGGGCGGACGCTCTACTACAATTCCGGCGGCACCGCCTATGGCGCCGAGCAGTATCTGCCGGGGCGCCGGGTCATCTGGGCCTTTCTCGGCGACGATTGCCGCAAGGGCGAGTGGTACGAGGCGGACGGGTTCATCTGCTTCGTCTACGAGGATGCCCCGGACCCGCAGTGCTGGACCTTCTTCAAGGCACCGGGCGGGCTGACCGCGCGGTTCCGCGGCGATCCTCTCGGCCTGCCGCTGGTGGCGGTGGAGGAAAGCCCCGAGCCGATGGCCTGCCTCGGGCCGAACCCCGGCGTGTGAGCCGGCCGGGCGGGGGCGCCGCCCCCGTGCCCCCCCCCCCGGGGTATTTCAGCAACGAAGACGCCGCAGTCAGAAGACGCCGCAGTCAGAAGAGATTGCCCTGGTCCGGCCCGCCCTCCGCCTTCGGGCGCCGCGGCTTCGGGGCGGGGCCGCCGGGCCCGCCGGTCTCGACCGCCAGGCTTCCGTCGGCGAACTCGATCTCCAGCGCGGGATGCGCCGCAGCCGTGGCCCGCGTGGTGACGACCGCACCCGCGGCGCGCACCACCGCATAGCCGCGCCGCAGCGTCTCGGTGTAGCCGAGCGTCTGGCGGGTGCGGTCGAGGCCGGCGAGCCGGTCGGCGAGGGTGGCCAGACGCACGGCCTCCGCCTGCACGAGCCGGCGGGAAAGCGCATCGAGATCGGCGCGGCGGCGGGCGTTGTCGCGCACCGCGTCGCGCGCGAGGCGGGCGACGGCGGGGGCGAGGCGGTCGGCCCAGCCGGTGAGATGGCGCCGCTCGTTGCCGATGAAGCTCGCGAGCAGCCCCGCGTGGACCCGGCCCCCGAGCCGGTTGAACTCGGCCTGCCTGCGAGTGATCGCGGCCGAAAGCCCGGGGCCGAGCCGGTCGGACCAGAGATCGAGCCGCTGGCGCGCGGGATCGAGGAGCCGCTCCGGCCGGCCGAGCGCGCGAGAGAGATCGGAAAGCCTTTGCGCCCGCAGGTCGAGCCGCTGGCGCATGGCGCGGACCAGCCGCGCGCCCTGCTCGCCCGCCCAGGCGAGAAGCTCCATCCTGACCGGCACCGCCATTTCCGCCGCGGCGGTGGGCGTCGGCGCGCGCAGGTCGGCGGCGTGGTCGATCAGCGTGGTGTCGGTCTCGTGCCCCACCGCCGAGATCAGCGGGATCGCACTTTCGGCGGCGGCGCGGACCACCGCTTCCTCGTTGAAGCCCCAGAGGTCCTCGATCGAGCCGCCGCCGCGGGCGACGATGATCAGGTCGGGCCGCGGCAGGGCGCCGCCGGGTGGCAGCGCGTTGAAGCCGCGGATCGCGGCGGCGACCTCGGGGGCGCATTTTTCGCCCTGCACCGCCACCGGCCAGACCAGGACCCGGCGGGGGAAACGGTCCCGCAGGCGATGGAGGATGTCGCGGATCACCGCGCCCGACGGCGAGGTGACGACGCCGATCACCTCCGGCAGGAACGGGATCGGCTTCTTGCGGGCGGCATCGAACAGCCCCTCGGCGGCAAGCGCGGCGCGGCGCTTTTCCAGCATCAGCATCAAGGCGCCCATGCCGGCGGGGGCGATGTCGTCGATGATGAGCTGGTATTTCGACTGGCCGGGGAAGGTCGTCAGCCGCCCCGTGACGATGACCTCCATCCCCTCCTCGGGCCTGACCGACAGCCGCCCGGCCTGGCCCTTCCAGGCGATCGCGGCGATCACCGCGCGGTCGTCCTTGAGGTCGAAGTAGAGATGCCCCGAGGCGGGCCGCGAGACCCGGCCGATCTCGCCGCGCACCCGGACACGGCCGAACTCGCCCTCGATCACCCGCTTCACCGCGCCGGAAAGCTCGGACACGGTGTATTCCGGGGCATTGCCCCCCTGCCCCGTGCCGCTGTGGTCCTCGAACATCTCCATCCTCAGTCCCCGCCGGTGTCGCCGGCGTCGTCCGGCCAGGTTCCCCGATCCGCGCCCGGCGCGCCCCCTCCACCGCGGCGGTAAAGCGCATAGGCCGCAAGGATCGCCGCCACGCCGCCCAGCGCCCAGGGCCAGCCCGCGCCGCCCAGCCCGGCGCCGAGGGCAAGAAGCCCCGCCCCCTCGGTCACCCTGATGACTGCGGGCACAGGCCGCGTCACCGCGTCGCGGCCGACCGTGATCCCGAACTCCGGCCCCATGCGCTTGCCTCCCCTTCGGCCGGACCTTAGAACGCGGAGACGCAAAGGCCAAGCGGGGGGCGCCATGAACATCCTGATCCTCGGCGGCGGGGGCCGCGAACACGCGCTCGCCTGGGCGGTCAAGCAGAACCCCACATGCGACCGGCTGATCGTCGCGCCCGGCAACGCCGGCATCGCCATGCTGGCCGAATGCGCCGACCTCGACATTCTCGACGGGGCGGCGGTGGTCGGCTTCGCCGAGGCGAACGCCGTCGATTTCGTCATTGTCGGCCCCGAGGCGCCCCTGGCCGCCGGGGTGGCGGATGCGCTCAGGGCGGCGGGGGTCGCGGTCTTCGGCCCCTCGGCGGCGGCGGCGCGGCTCGAGGCATCGAAGGCCTTCACCAAGGAAATCTGCGACGCCTGCGGCGCGCCGACCGCCGGCTATGCCCGCTTCACCGACCGGGCGGCGGCCGAAGCCCATGTGCGCGCGCAGGGCGCGCCGATCGTGGTGAAGGCCGACGGGCTCGCCGCCGGCAAGGGCGTTGTGGTGGCCACGACCGAAGCCGAGGCGCTGGCGGCGCTGGCAGAGATGTTCGGCGGCAGCCTCGGCGCGGCCGGCGCCGAGGTGGTGATCGAGGAGTTCATGGAAGGCGAGGAAGCCTCGCTCTTCGTCCTCTGTGACGGCAGCGACGTGCTGCCGGTCGGCACCGCGCAGGACCACAAGCGGGTGGGCGAGGGCGAGACCGGCCCCAACACCGGCGGCATGGGCGCCTATTCGCCCGCGCCGGTGCTGACCGACGCGGTGCTGGCGCAGGCGATGGAGGAGATCGTCAGGCCCACCGTGGCCGAGATGGCGCGGCGCGGCACGCCCTTCCAGGGCGTGCTCTACGCCGGGCTGATGATCCGCGAGGGCCGCGCCCGGCTCGTCGAATACAACGTCCGCTTCGGCGACCCGGAGACGCAGGTGCTGATGCTGCGGCTCGGCGCGCAGGCCTTCGACCTGATCCAGGCCTGCGCCGAGGGCCGGCTGGCCGGCCAGCGGGTCAACTGGGCCGACGACCACGCGCTGACGGTGGTGATGGCCGCGAACGGCTATCCCGGCAGTTACGCGAAGGGCTCGCAGATCCGCGGGCTGGAGGAACTGCCCGAGGATTCGGCCCACATGGTCTTCCACGCCGGCACCGCCGCGCGCGACGGCTCGATCATCGCCGCCGGCGGCCGGGTGCTGAACGTCACCGCGCGGGGGACGACGCTGGCCGAGGCGCGCGAGCGCGCCTACCGGATGGTTGACCGGATCGACTGGCCGGGCGGCTTCTGCCGGCGCGACATCGGCTGGCGGGCGCTTCCATGATCCTGCGCGACAAGCCCGGCGTCCGGGAGCTGCTGCTGGCGACGCGCGGCTCGATCATCCTGAAGATCCTGCCGCAGCTCGCGGTGGTGAGCGGCTTTGCGCTTCTGGTCATGCTCGCCGACCGCTACTGGCTGCCGCTGACCCATACCAACATCGCCCCCTTCACCGTCTTCGGCATCGCGCTGTCCTTGTTCCTCGGCTTTCGCAACAACGCCGCCTATGACCGCTGGTGGGAGGCGCGTCGGCTCTGGGGCCAGCTCATCGCCGACATGCGGGCGCTCGGGCGCGAGACCGACCTGTTCCTGACCGGGCGGGAACGGCGGCAGCGCGTGCTGCGGCTCGCGCTCGCCTTCATGCACCGGCACCGCACCAACCTGCGCCGGATCAGCGACGACCGGGCGAGCGGATGGGTGGCGGACCTGCCGGAAGGCCCGCATCCGCCCTGCACCGCGCTTGACGCGATCGGCGTCGAACTGACGCAGGCGGCGCGCGAGGGCACGCTTGACGGCTACGGCCAGCGGGCGCTGGCCCAGCGGCTCGCCGCGATCAGCTATGCCCAGGCCGGCTGCGAGCGGCTCGCCAACACGCCGCTGCCTTACGTCTATTCGCTGCTGATCTTCCGCACCATCTGGCTCTATTGCCTTCTGGTGCCGTTCGGCCTCATCGACACGGCGGGATGGCTGACGCCGGTCTTCGCCGGGGTGGTGGCCTATGTCTTCTTCGGCCTCGCCGAGGTGACCGAGGAACTTGGCCACCCCTTCGGCTCGACGCCGAACTGCCTGCCGCTCGACGCGATGTGCCGGACGGTGGAAATCTCGCTGGCGCCCCACCTCGGGATCACCCCGCCCGAGCCGGTGAAGCCGGTGGACTTCCTGCTCACCTGACCCGGCCGGCCGGGGGGTGACGCTGACACCGCCCTGTCGCCTCCGCGAAAGCGGAGGTCTCCCTGCCGGACGCCCGCCCCCCCCGGCGGGGCAGAGCGCAGAGGGAAGGAAACCCGCCCCTCTCGCACCCTCGCCCTTGGGCGCGAGGGACGGTGCCCGACCGCGGGCGGGCGCCACACTCCAGACGTTCGGGGCACTTTATGGTGCCGCTCTCCCGAGGGCAGTTCTGCTGGTGACGTTGGAATGCGCCCGCCCTGGGGTGCGGTCGGGCGCCGCCCGGGCTTGTCGCCCGGGCGAGAGGGTGACACCGGCACTCCCTCCCTGTCACCTCCGCGAAAGCGGAGGTCTCCCTTCTGCACCCTCGCCCTTGGGCACCAAGGGCGGCGACCGACCGCGGGCGGGCGCCGCACAACGCTGGGTTTGGGTGCTTTATGGCGCCGCTGCCTCCGACCGCAGTACTGCTGGTGACGTCACAGTGCGCCCGCCCGTGGGGGCGGCCGGGCGAGGCGGCAGCCTCTCTTCGCCGATGCCCGCCGTCAGATCTGCTTTTCCGGCATGTAGACCCGGAGCCCGTCGAGCGCCTCGGTCACCTTGATCTGGCAGGTCAGCCGCGAGCGGGCGGGATCGGGCTCGTAGGCGAAATCGAGCATGTCCTCCTCCATCGCGTCCTTCTTGGGAAGTTTCCCGACCCAGGCGGCATCGACATAGACATGGCAGGTCGAGCAGGCGCAGGCGCCGCCGCAATCGGCCTCGATGCCCGGAATGCCGTTGTCGCGCGCGCCTTCCATCACGGTCAGCCCGGGCGCCACGTCCACGACATGCTCCCTGCCGCCAAACTCCACATAGGTGATCTTCGCCATCGTTCCCGTCTTTCCGGATTCTGAGCCGTTCCCGCGCCGACATAGGCGAAAACCGGCGCCTTTGCCAGTGCCGTGCCCACTTGCCCGCCGCCCCGGGCGTTCCGCATGCGTTCCCTGTCCGCCGGCTGCCGCAATTCCCTCGCCAGCGGTTGCGCAGGGTCAATGTCCGCCTCCCGGACCGGTGCTGTGTCTCGCCGCGACGGCAACGGGAGGTCGGCATGCAGACCAACGCACTCCCACACTACGACGACAGCGACAACACCACCGGCTGCTGCCCCCGGTTCAATCCCGAAGGGTGGGACGGGCAGGATCTGCATTTCAGGGACGAGGCCTTCGTCCGCGCCACCACGAAAAGCGCGATGCATGTGCCCCTGAACATGGGCAATGTCTTTGTGCGGGTGCACCGGCACCTCCAGGATGCCGGCGCCGACGATCCGGACGACTTCGTCGTGCTGAGCCGCGACCTCTCGCCCTGGCAGAGCGAGCATCTGTTCGCCGTCTCCCGCCCGGTCCCGCAGGAAGAAACCACGCGCCTCACCGGGGATTACGTCACCCGGGTCTTCGAGGGGCCCTATCGCGACGCGAGGCACTGGCACGCCGAGATGGCGACGCTCGCCCGCGACCGGGGCGCGACGGCGGATGAAGTCGATTTCTTCTACACCACCTGCCCCCGCTGCGCGAAGGCCGACGGCAGGAACTACGTCGTCGGCGTGGCCCGAACCGCCTGAGCCGGGGCGGCTGCGCCCACTCCGGACGGCCGGCCCTATTCCACCGACAGCGCCACGAAGCGCGGGTCGGCGCCGCGGCGGATCAGCAGCAGGAGCGACTTGCGCCCGGCGTCCTTCGCCTCGGTGATCCGCGTCTCGAGGTCGGCGATCGAGGCCACTTTCTGCTGGCCCGCCTCGGTGATCACGTCGCCCGCCCGCAGGCCCTTCCCGTAGGCCTCGCCCGCCTGGTCGATGTCGGTGATGACCAGTCCCTGGACATCGGCATCAAGCCCGAGCTCGCCGCGCGTCTCGTCGGTCAGCAGACCAAGCGTCATGCCGAGGATTTCCTTCGCGGCGGGCGCCTCGTCGGCGGGCGCGGGCGCGCCCGCGACCTCCTCGCCCTCGGCGGTCTCGCGCCGGCCGAGGGTGACGAGCAGCGTCTGGCTCTTGCCGTCGCGCAGCACCACGACGCGGACGGCGCGGCCGACGTCGGTGTCGGCGACGCGGCGGACAAGCTCGCGGGTGTCCGAAACCTCGGCCCCGTCGAAGGCGGTGATGACATCGCCGGCCTGGAGGCCGCCGTCCTTGGCCGGCCCATCGGGCACGTCGGTGACAAGCGCGCCCTTGGCATCGCCAAGACCCATCGCCTCGGCCACGTCGGGGGTGACGTCCTGGATGCGCACGCCAAGCCAGCCGCGCCGGGTCTCGCCGAATTCCCGCAACTGGCCCACCACCTTGGCGACGACGTTCGAGGCCATCGAGAAGCCGATCCCGATCGAGCCGCCGTTGGGGCTGAGGATCGCGGTGTTCACGCCGACGACCGCGCCCTCCATGTTGAAGAGCGGCCCCCCCGAGTTGCCCCGGTTGATCGCGGCGTCGGTCTGGATGAAGTCGTCATAGGTGCCCGAAAGCGCGCGGTTGCGGGCAGAGACGATCCCGGCCGAGACCGAGAAGCCCTGGCCGAGCGGGTTGCCCACCGCCAGCACCCAGTCGCCCACCCGCGTCAGGTCGGAATCGCCGAAGCTGACGAAGGGCAGGGGCGTGTCGCTGGTCACCTTGAGAAGCGCGATGTCGGTCTTCGGGTCGGTGCCGACGAGCTTGGCGTCGAGCGTGTCGCCGGAGAAGAACTCGACCGAAATCTCGTCGGCGCCCTCGATCACGTGGTTGTTGGTGACGATGTAGCCGTCTTCCGAGATGACGAAGCCCGAGCCCAGCGCATTCGACCGCTGCGGGCCCTGGGGGCCACCGAAATCGTTGAAGAAATCCTCGAAGGGCGAGCCCTCGGGAACGATCGGCCCGCCGTCCGAAGGCGCGGCCACCGTGGTCGTGGTGGTGATGTTCACCACCGCCGGGCTGACCTGCTGGGCAAGGTCGGCGAAGCTGTCGGGCGCCGCCCGGGCGCCGGCGTCCCCGGCGATCCCGAGCGCCAGCGCAAGCCCGAGCGCCACCGCCAGGAACGCCCCCGTCAGCGCACCCGTCAGCGCCGTGCCCGGCCGCTGTGCCGGCGCTTCCATCGTGATTGCCTGAGACTGCACGCCAAACTCCCTGCTTCCTGCCGGCGCGCCGCCACGGCCGCCCGCCCATCCTCGAGGCAGGAGTCGCCGCCCACAAGTCAAAGCCGGTCTCGCCGCCTCAACTCGCCGTGATCGCCCCCGGCCGCTCGTCCCGGCGCCGATGCGGGCGCCGGAACCCTTCGTGATTGTCTCAGCCCCGAAGGCCGGTCGCAAGCCAAATGAGCGCAAGCCCGAGCGCCAGCGCGCCGAGCCCGAGGTTGCGGCGGGTTTCCACCGGCATCCGGCGGATCAGGTCGAGGATCTCGTCGATCCGCGACGGGGCCAGCGCAAGCACCAGCCCCTCCAGCGACAGGACCAGCCCGATGGCAAGGAGGAGAAGCGCGAATCCCTCCATCGCCTAGGGCTGGGCCGGCTGGGCCGACCGGGCCGGAGCGGCCGATGCGGGCTCGGTCGACTTCAGATAGTCGAAGAACTCGCTGTCGGGCGCGATCACCATCGTCGAGTTGCCGGCCTTGAGCGAGGCGCGATAGGCCGCGAGCGAGCGGTAGAAGTCGAAGAACTCCGGGTCCGCGCCATAGGCTTCGGCGAAGACGGCGTTGCGCTTGGCATCGGCCTCGCCGCGGATGATGTCGCCCTGGCGCTGCGCGTCGGAGACAAGCTCGACCTTGGTGCGGTCGGCCTGCGCCCGCACCCGCTGCGCCGCCTCGTTGCCGCGCGCGATCTCGTCTGCCGCCTCGCGTTCGCGCTCCGCCCGCATCCGCGCGAAGGTCGCGTCGAGGTTCTGCTCGGGCAGGTCGGTGCGCTTGAGCCGCACGTCGATGATCTCGACGCCGAGCGAATTGGCCTCGTTGCGCGAGGCGTCGCGGATGCGGCCGGCGAGCTTCGCGCGATCGGCCGAGAGAATCTCCGACGAGGTGACCGAGCCCAGAACCTCGCGCGTCTGGGCGCGCAGGATCGTGTCGATCCGCTGTTCGGCCAGCGTCACGCCCGAGGCGCCGACCGCCTGGCGGAACCTCGACAGGTCGATGATCCGGTAGCGCGCGAAGGCATCGACCACCAGCCGCCGGTCGTCGAGCGGCGTGATCTCCAGCGGTTCGACGTCGAGCCCGAGGATGCGGTCGTCATAGCGCACCACCTCCTGGATGATCGGCAGCTTGAAGTAGAGCCCCGGCTCCTCGCGCACGGCCTTGATCTGGCCAAACTGCAGGACCAGCGCCTTTTCGCGTTCGTCGACGATGAAGATCGACGACAGCGCCGCGGCAATGGCGATGATGATGACGGGAAGGATGAGCGCCGTGCGGTTCATCAGTTGGACCCTCCGGTCGCCGGTTGCCTGACAATCTCGTTGAGCGGCAGGTAGGGCACCACGCCCTGCCCGCCCTTGTCGTCGAGGATCACCTTGTCGACCTGCCCCAGCACTTCCTCCATCGTCTCGAGGTAGAGCCGCTTGCGGGTGACCTCGGGGGCCTTCTGGTATTCGGCCAGGACCGAGCTGAAGCGGCTCGCCTCGCCCTCGGCCAGGTTCACCACCTGGGCCCGGTAGCCCTCCGCCTCCTCGAGAAGCTGCGCGGCCTGGCCGCGCGCGCCCGCGAGCACGGTGTTGGCATAGGCGTCGGCTTCCTTCTGGAGCCGGTCGCGCTGCTGTTCGGCCGACTGCACGTTCTTGAACGCGTCGATCACCTCGCGCGGCGGATCGGCGCGGTCGAAGTTCACCCGCACCACATTGAGGCCGCTGTCGTAGCTGTCGAGCGTGGTCTGGATCAGGTCCTTCAGCCGCTCGGCGATGATGCCGCGGTCGCGGTTGAGGATCGGCGCGAGCTGCGACTGGGCGATGATCTCGCGCATCGCGGATTCGGCGACGGCCTTGATCGTCAGGTCCGGGTCGCGCAGGTTGAAGAGATATTTCGTCGGGTCCGAGATGTTCCAGACCACCTGGAAATCGATGTCGACGATGTTCTCGTCGCCGGTCAGCATCAGCCCGCTGTCGGCGCCGCCGCGACCGACGCCGATGTCCTCGGTCCGTTCCGGCGTGACCGGGATCACGTTCGCCGTGACCACCGGCCAGGGCGCGAAGTTGAGCCCCGGCTCGCCGATCGAGGAGAACTCGCCGAGGAAAAGCTCGACCGACTGCTCCTCCGGCTTCACGGTATAGAACGAGGCGAAGGCCCAGAGCCCCGCCGCCGCCAGCAGGCCGAGGCCCACGGTGCCGCGGGTGATCTGCGGCCCCTGCGATCCGCCGCCGCCGGCCGGGCCGCGCGGCCCGCCGCCGCGTCCGCCCATCAGCACGCGCAGCTGGTCCGCGCCCTTGCGCACGATCTGCTCGACATCCGGAATCTGCGGCCCCTCGCCCGGGCGCCGCCCGCCGCGGCCCCCCGGCCGCTCGTTGTCGTCCCCGTCGTCCGACCCGCCCCCACCCCAGGGGCCCCCGCTGCCAGCCATCAACTTCCCCTTCCGCTCGTCTTTTTCACTTGTACACCCAACTGGTCGTTCCGCGGCGAAAACTCAAGCCGTCCTGACAGGTTTGCGCAAGGTCACCAGTTCCTCGGCCATCACCGGGTGGACGGCGACGGTGCGGTCGAAGTCCTCCTTGGTCGCGCCCATCCGGATCGCGACGGCGGCGAGCTGGATCATCTCGCCCGCCTCCGGCGCGACGATGTGGCAGCCGAGCACCTTTCGCGTGTCCGCCGCGACGACGAGTTTCATCAGCGCCCGCTCCGGCCGCCCGGCGAAGGCCGACCGCATCGGCCGGAACGCGGTCGCATAGACCTCGATCGGCCCGGCCGCGCGCGCCGCCTCCTCGGTCAGGCCGACGGTGCCGAACTCGGGCCGGGTGAAGACGGCCGAGGGCACCAGCGCGTGGTCAGCCTTCACCGGTCTCGCGCCGAAGACCGTGTCGGCGAAGGCGTGACCCTCGCGGATCGCGACCGGCGTCAGGTTGATCCGGTCGGTCACGTCGCCCACCGCATAGACCGAGGGGACCGCGGTCTGCGACCATTCGTCCACCATGACCTCGCCGCGCTGGCCGAGCTTCACGCCGGCGGCCTCAAGCCCGAGGCCCTCGGTGTTGGGCACCCGCCCGGTCGCGTAGACGACCTTGTCGAAGACCGCCGCCTGCCCGTCCGTCGCCACCACCCGGGTACCGCCCGGGGCGGCCTCGATCTTCGCCACGCCGCAGCCCGTGCGCAGGTCGATTCCACCCTCGCGCATGTGCTCGGCGACATGGTCCCGCGCCTCGCGGTCGAAGCCGCGCAGGATCTGTTCGCCCCGGTAGAGCTGCGTCACCTTCACGCCCATCCCGTTCAGGATGCAGGCGAATTCGCAGGCGATGAAACCGCCGCCGACGATCAGCACCGAGCCGGGCAGCGCATCGAGCCGGAAGATGTCGTTCGACGTCAGCACGCCTGCGCGCGCCGCCGCCTCGGGGACGAAGGGCCGCCCGCCGGTGGCGACCAGGACATGCTTGGCGCTGACCGTCTGCCCGGTGGCCAGCCGCACGCTGTGGGCGTCGGCGAGTGTCGCACGGGCATCGAAGACGGTGACGCCGGCCCTTTCGAGCCCGCCCCGGTAGGCCGCTTCCAGCCGGTCCAGTTCGGCGTCGAGCTTGGCGCGGAACGCCGGCCAGTCGAAGCCGCGCGCCGTCACTTCCCAGCCATAGGCGCGCGCCTCGGCGATCCCGTCGCGGAAGGACGAGGCAAAGACCATCAGCTTCTTCGGCACGCAGCCGCGGATGACGCAGGTGCCGCCCATCCGGTCTTCCTCGGCCAGGGCGACCCTCGCGCCGTGCTCGCCCGAAGCGATCCGCGCCGCGCGCACCCCGCCCGAGCCGCCGCCGATGACGAAAAGATCATAGTCGAAAGCCATGCGCCCCCCCGCCCGCCGTCCGGGCCGCCGTCCCGTCCGCCGGGTCAGCGCCCGAGGTCGGAGAACACGTTCTTCGTTTCCGCCAGGTCGAGCCGCCCGTGTTCGACCGCGCCCGAGGCGATGTCGCGCATCTCGACCCGTCCGTCGCCATAGCCGATCACCACCCGGTCACAGATATCCACGAAGAGCCCGTTTTCAACCACGCCCGGCACCTGGTTGAGCGCGAGCGCCAGTTGCCGCGCGTTGCCGATGCGCCCCAGATGCAGGTCAAGGATGCGGTTGCCCTCGTCGGTCGTGTAGGGCCGGTCGCCGTCCATCCTCAGTGCCACCTCGCGGCCGAGCACGTCGAGCGCGCCCAGCATCTCCTCGACCAGCGCCTTGGTCGTCTGCCAGCCGAAACCGATCACCTCGATCGGCAGCGGGAAGGCGCCGAGCCGGGCGACCTCCTTGCCGGCGTCGGCGATCACCACCATCCGGTCCGACGCGGTGGCGACGATCTTCTCCTGCAGAAGCGCCCCGCCGCCACCCTTGATCAGGTTCAGCTCGCCGTCGAATTCGTCGGTGCCGTCGATCGTCAGGTCAAGCCAGCGCGCCTCGTCGAGCGTCACCACCTCGATCCCCTCCGCCCGCGCCAGCGCCGCGGTGCGGCTGGAGGTCGGCACGCCGGTGATCTTCAGCCCCTCCTCGCGCACCCGCTGCCCGAGGATGCGCACCATCCAGGCCGAGGTGGAGCCGGTGCCGAGACCCACGCGCATGCCGCCCTCGACGAGTTCCACGGCCTTCTTCGCGGCGACGAACTTTGCCTTCTCGACAGGGGACAGGTCGGCGGCCATGACTCACTCCGTTGCGGTCCTGGCCCCGGTTATACGCAGGATATGGTCCCGGGGCGAGCAGGAATCGCGCGGGCGGGCGGGGGAGGCCACCGGGTGGGCGCTACTCGAACCGCCGGCAGATCACCGCATTGCGCGACAGGCACGCGCCCGTCTCCTCGTCGAGCACTGCCGAATGGCCCGGATCACCCGCAGGCATCGCCACGCCCTTGCCAAGGATGAAGGTCACCGAATGCGCCCCCGCCAGCCCGGCCGGGAACCGCGCGATAGGCTTGCGGATGATGAAGGCCCTGCCAAGGCCCCGGCCGAGGTCTTCTCGCGCCGGCACGAGCGCGCCGGTTTCGAGCAGTTGGCCGAGCCCGGCTTCCTGCGGCAACACGTCGTAGGCAGAGACCTTTTCCGGCGCGATCACCGCGGCCGGATCGACCGTTGAGAGTCCTGCCGGATGGAACCGGCGCATGAGGACGTCCGGCGCGTTCATGTCCACTGTGAAGACGGGCCGGCCCAGGGCATCCTTCTGCACCGGCCTCGGCGCCGGCGGCGGCGTCACGTCTCGCCCCGACGGCAAGGCGGTGAAACCCAGCGTATAGCTGGCGACAACCCCGTCCGCGGCCCGTCCGAGCGGCCCCGCCAGCGCCTGCCGCACCCAGTTCGCTTTGATGCCGTTCGCCGCCTCGTGAAACGGCTCGAAACAGGCGCCCGCGGGCACGAAGCTCACCCTTTCTTCGGGAAGTCCCGTAACCCCCGCTCCGGGGCCGGCAGCGGCGCGGCGCGGCTGGACGACGATCCGCTCCACCCGCTCCGTTGCCCCCTCGATCTGCCAGAGCATCGCTTCGTAGGCTGAAACGACGATGTAGAGCGGCCGCTCGCCGGGTTCGATCACCAGCCGTGCGGCCGTCGTCTCCTGATCCGGTCCGGCGACCGCGATGTTCGACAGCGCCGCGCCCTCGTAGCCCGAGACAAGCAGGATCTCCGCAGTCTTCCCCGGCAGCGGCGGCCGGCAATCGCGCCCGGGCGCAACGTTGGCCGGCTCGACCGGCAGGTCCGGACGTTCCGCCGTGGCCGAGGCGAATGCGCGCATCACCCGCACCACCTCCTCTGCCGTCGTCGCGCCGTCACGATCGAGGTCCATCGCAAGGAGGTCGTCGATGTTGCGACGCCGTTGGTCCAGCACCCCGGGCATTCTCGCCACGACGAAGGCCCGGAGTTCGGCAGGGCTGATCCGCCCGTCGCCATCACCATCGCCCGTGCTTCTCAGCATTGCAGCCTCCGCCTGCGGGAGCGGTTCGAGGACCGGCAGGGCACGGTCGATCTCCGCAACGGCCACCAACCCGTCGCCATCGAGGTCGAGCCCCAGGTAGGGTGTCACCAGCTGCGCCACGATCTGCGCGCCCTCCACCTCGCTCCAGGCCGCAGCCCCTTCGGCCGTCAACCGGCCCTCCGGCGATGCCGTGAAGAGCTGGCGAAGCAACTGCGGAAGAATTTGCTGCATGGCCTGCCCGCGCCTGGCCTGTTGCAGGAACTGATCGGAAAGCCCGAGCGCCCGCAGGTCCACCACGTTTTCCGCGCCAAGCGGGGTCGTGTGCATCAGGGTGGCGAGGAGGAGGGTCGACAGGCCGGCAAGCCGAATGTGTGACATGGTTCACTCGCCGAATGGTTGCGTCCACGCCCCCTACCCGGCGAATGCGGCAGAAGTTCGGCTACGTCGGCCCTGTCGGCCCGGCGTGCGCGCGGTCCTGTGCCGCCCCGCCGCCTTCGCCCTCCCGGCCCGCGCCGGTTGCGCGCTTTCCGCCGGGATGCGTCGTATTCCGCCCGGCGGCCCGCCCGCGCCCGCCCGATAAGATGCAACCAAGGAAGCGCGCATCATGTATCTCCTGCACTACGCCCCCGACAACGCCTCGCTGATCGTGCGCCTCGCGCTCGAGGAGATGGGCGTGCCCTACCGCACCGCGCTCGTCGACCGGCGCGCCCGCGCGCAGGAAAGCGCGGCCTACCGGCGGCTCAATCCCGCGGGCCTCATCCCCGCGCTGGAGACCCCGCAGGGCACGGTCTTCGAGACCGGCGCGATCCTCCTCTGGCTCGCGGAACGCCACGGCGCGCTCGCGCCCCTGCCCGGCGATCCCACCCGCGGCGATTTCCTGAAATGGCTCTTCTTCACCTCGAACACGCTCCATGCCGAGACCCGGATGCTGTTCTACCCCGACCGCTACGCCGGCACCGAGGCGACGATCCCCGCCTTCTCGGGCAAGACCCGCGCCCGCATCACCGGCCACCTCGGGCTTCTCGACGACATGGCGGCGGCGCGGCCCGGCTGGTGCCGGCCCGAGGCGCCCTCGGTCCTCGCCTTCTACCTCTCCGCGCTCCTGCGCTGGCTCGCGCTCTACCCCCGCGACACCGCCGGCTGGTTCGACCTCTCCGCGCACCCGGCGCTGAGGGCCGTCGCGGCGGCGATGGAGGTGCGCCCCGCAGCCCGGCGCGTGGCCCTTGCCGAGGGGCTCGGGGACACCATCTTCACCAGACCCTCCCACGCGAACCCGCCCGAGGGCAGCGCGACCTGAAAGGAAACCCATGTTCCTCTCCGTCTTCGAAATGTTCAAGGTGGGTGTCGGCCCGTCATCGTCGCACACGATGGGGCCGATGGTTGCGGGGGCGCGCTTCCTCGACACGCTCCGCGCCTCGCCGTTCCACCCCCGGGGCCTGCGCGCCTCGCTGCATGGCTCGCTCGCCTTCACCGGCAAGGGCCACGCCACCGACCGCGCGACGATCCTCGGGCTCGCCGGTTTCCTGCCCGACACTTACGACCACGACAAGGCCGAGGCGGCGCTGGCGGCCATCGCCGAGACCGGCACCGTCACGCCCCCGGGCCTGCCCACGCTCGCCTTCCGCCCCGAAAGCGACCTGGTGTTCGACTACCGCGAGCGGCTGCCCGGCCACGCCAACGGCATGATCCTGATGGCGACCGACGCACAGGGCGACGTGATCCTGCAGGAGACCTACTACTCGATCGGCGGCGGCTTCGTGCTGACGGCGGCCGAACTTGCCGCCGCCGGGAAGAAGGCCGCGGCCCCCTCGGGCGTCCCCTATCCGTTCGAGACCGCGGCCGAGATGCTGGCGATGGCCGCCGCCTCCGGCAAGTCGATCGCCGAGATGAAGCGCGCCAACGAACGCCACTTCCGCAGCGCCGGCGAGATCGACGACGGCATTGCCCGGCTCTGGCAGGTGATGAACGACTGCATCGAACGCGGGCTGAAGGGCGAGGGCATCCTGCCCGGCGGGCTGAAGGTGCGCCGCCGCGCCAGGGCGATCCATGAGGCGCTCATGGCCGAGCGCGGCCTGAACCTGGTGCCGCCGCACACGATCAACGACTGGATCAGCCTCTATGCGCTCGCCGTGAACGAGGAGAACGCGGTCGGCGGCCAGGTCGTCACCGCGCCGACCAACGGCGCGGCCGGCGTGCTGCCGGCGGTGCTGCGCTACTGGCTCGACCACGTCCCCGGCGCCTCGCCGGCGCGGATCGGGGAGTTCCTGCTGACCGCCTCGGCGATCGGCGGGCTGTGCAAGCACAACGCCTCCATCTCGGGCGCCGAGGGTGGCTGCCAGGCCGAGATGGGCAGCGCCGCGGCGATGGCCGCGGCCGGGCTCTGCGCCGTCCTCGGCGGCACGCCCGAGCAGGTGGAGAACGCCGCCGAGATCGCGCTCGAGCATCACCTCGGCATGACCTGCGACCCGGTGAAGGGCCTCGTCCAGGTGCCCTGCATCGAGCGGAACGCGCTCGGCGCGATCAAGGCCGTCTCCGCCGCCTCGCTCGCGCTCAGGGGCGACGGCAAGCACTTCGTCCCGCTCGATGCCTGCATCGAGACGATGCGCCAGACCGGCCATGACATGCACGAGAAATACAAGGAAACCTCGCTCGGCGGCCTCGCCGTCAACGTCCCGAACTGCTGAGCGCGCCTTTCGCCGCCGTGCGGCGGCGACCCGCCGGGAAGGCCCACCCGGCCCGGCCAAGGGCCGGGCGTGTCCGCGCGGCAGAGGTCCGCCGGACCTTTGCTCATCGCGCTCCGACCCTCCCCGGACCTCTGGGGGATATTTGCGCAACAAAGAAAGGGTCACGGGAACCCTCCCCCTTTCCCCAAGCGCAGATATCCCCGCCGGAGGCTCCCGGACCCTCCGTCGCGCGGGCTGAAACCGGCAGGGGCCGTCGCTTTGGCGCTGGACGCCGCCGCCGCGCCCGGCTAGCGCTGGCCCATGACCCAGTCCGACCGCATCCTGCCCGGCGTGGCGCTGATGATCGCCTTCTGCATCGTGGCGCCGCTGATCGACGTCGCCTCGAAACTCGCCGCGCAGGGCGTGCCGGTGGGCGTGATCGTGTTTGGCCGCGGCGTCGTGCAGGCGGCGCTGATGCTGCCCTTCGTCCTGGCGCTGCGCCTGCCCTTCGCGCTCGACCGGCGGGCGCTGGCGCTGATCACGCTGCGCGCGCTCCTGCTCGCGCTCTCGACCTACTGCTTCGTCGCCGCCGTCCGGGTCATGCCGATCGCCGATGCGCTCGCCATCGTCTTCGTGGAGCCCTTCGTCATCCTCCTCATCGGCCGGTTCGCCTTCGGCGAGGCGGTCGGGCCGCGGCGGCTCGCCGCCTGCGCGGTGGGCTTCATCGGCTCGCTCCTGGTGATCCAGCCCTCGTTCGCGGCCTTCGGCCCGATCGCGCTCTTTCCGCTCGGGACGGCGGTCTGCTTCGCCTTCTACGTGATCGTGACGCGATCGCTCTCGCGCCGGGTCCATCCGGTGCCGATGCAGTTCCACACCGCCGCACTCTCGGCGCTGGTCTGCGTCCCCCTCCTTGCGGTCGGAACCCTTGCGGGCGAGCCCTCGACCACCTTCGTCCTGCCCCAGGGCATCTTCTGGCTCTGGGTCTTCTGCGTCGGCCTCGCCTCGGCGGTCAGCCACATGGCGATCACCTACGCGCTGAAATTCGCCCCCTCCTCGACGCTCGCGCCGCTTCACTATCTGGAGATCGTCACCGCCACGCTTTTCGGCTATCTCGTCTTCGGCAACTTCCCGAACCCGCTGACGCTGACGGGGATCGCGATCATCGTCGCCTCGGGGCTCTACATCATCCACCGCGAACGGGTGGCCGACCGGGCCCGGCGGCTGGCCATGCCGTCGCCTGCCTGAGCCCGGCGAGGGCCGGGCCGAGCGCCGCGCGCGGCAGGATCACCAGCATCCCCGGCGCCGTGAACGCCATCTCGACCGGGCCCTCGGCCAGGTTCGACGTGCCGATCCGGCCATCGGGGCGGAAATCGAGCCCGCCGATCGGCCAGCGCAGGCCGCTGGCCTCGCCCGCGACCCTCGCCATCGGAAACAGCGACACCCGGGTGCCCGGCCTGAGGTCGAGCGCAAGCCGGCGCGGCGCGGCGAAGGCCACGTCCTTCGCGGTCAGCACCAGGCAGCGCCGCGCCGGATGGCGGACCAGCGCGTTCCAGGCGGCGAGCGTGTGGTCGGCGCGCGGCCCCGCGAAGCCGAGCGCGAGGATATGGGGCGCCTCGATCCGGGTCAGGCATTTCTCGAAATCGGTGGTCTCCTGCTCGGCCACGTGCAGGATGCGCCCGGCCGGGATCGCGGCGCGGGTGGCCGCCGTGACCGAATCAAGATCGCCAATCACGTGATCGGGAATGCGGCCGGCCCGGACCGCCTTATTGGCGCCACCATCGGCCGCTACCAGCAGCGGCGCGAGCCTGAGCGCCGCGTCGAGCGCATCCTTGCGGAAGGCGCCGGCGCCCACGAGCGTGACTGGCAGGGAAGATTGGACAATCTCGGCTATCATGGCAGAATTGATGACGATTGAGGCGCAATACCACACTATTGGCCAGAAAAAATCCTTCAATTTACCCGGTTTTGTCCACGCTGACGCGCCAGTTCGGGTCCAGCCTGAACCGGCAGGTAATGAGCAGAAGGCGAGCGATAGATGATCGGTCCCAGCAAGATCCTGACGGTCTCGTACGGCACGTTCTCGTGCACGCTGGAAGGTTTCGACGACCCCTTCAACACGATGAGGGCGATTGCCGAATATTTCCGCGACCTCGCCGCCGAGGATCGCTATTTCGGGGCAACCCCGCCGACGCCGGACGCCGAGATGCTTCACCGCATCGCCGAGCGCGAGGTCCAGCGCCGGGTCGAGGCCCGCGTCGGCGAGCAGGGAATCGTCCTGCGCGCCGCCGAGGAGCCGGTGACCGCGCCGGTTGCCGTCCCGCGCACCGAAACCTCCGCCGCGGCGCTGGCCACCGCCGCCGCCGAGCCCGCCGCCGTGCCCGCCGCCGAGCCCGCGCCTGAGCCGGTTGCCCGGCCCGCCGCCGAACCGGAGGCGGCGCGCGCGACCGAACCCGAGTCCGCCGCCGCCGCCGACAACGACGACGACGAGGGTGCCGACCGGCCCGATTCCGTCTTTGCCGAGGACATGACCTTCGCCGTCCCCGAGATGCCGGCGCCCGTGGCCGATCATGACAGCAGCGACGTCGCGGCGAAGCTGGCGCGCATCCGCGCCGTGATCACCGCCGCCCAGGCCGCGAAGACGGCCCCCGCCGCGCCGGCCACCGAAGCCGGGGCCGAAGCCGCAGCGGTCTTCGAGGAGGAAGAGGAAACCCTCGCCGCCGAACCGGCCGGATTCGACGACGAGCCCGAGACCGGGCCTCTCGAGGAGATCGCCGCGGTTGACGACGATTTCGGCTTCGACCTGGATCTGGACGAGTTGCACGCGGTGCGGCCGGCCGAGGTCGCCACGGTCGCCGCCGAGCCGGCACGAGAGGTCGAGGAGGTCGCCGGCGAAGTCGCCGAGGAACTGACCATCGCCGCGATCGTGGAAGCGGCCGCCGAAGCCCCTGCCGTCATCGCCGAGGAGGACGAGCCCGCGGCCGCGGCCGCGGAGGCCGAGTCCGAGCCCGAGCCCGAGTTCGAGGCCGTGGAAGCAGCCCTGGAAACCGCCGAGGACTGGACCCCGGAATGGACCGCGGCCGACGAGGCGATGGAGGACGAGGACTACGCGGCGCTTTCGCTTGCCACGCTGGCGGGCGCGGAGCCGGAGGTCCAGGCCGAAACCCATGACGGGGCCGAGGACGAGGCGGCGGCGCAGGACGAGGCGCTCGACGCGCTCGACCTGTCGGGCTGGCGCGTCGTCGCGGCTGCCGCCGAGACGGAAGCGGTCGCGGAAGAGGCGCCCGAGGACGAATTCGACGCCGAGGGCGAAGACGATTTCGTTGCCGTCGCGGAGGACGCGGACGCCGGCGAGATCGCTGCGGAAGAAGAGGAAGAAGAGGCCTTCGCGGCCGATACGATGCCGGCCGAGCGCCGTCCGGGCTTCTTCGAGCGTGCCCGCGCCCGCGTCATCAGTATCCGCCGCGGCGCCGCGCCCGAGGCCGCGCCCGAGGCTGCCCCCGAGACCGCCCCTGAGGTCACCCCCGAACCCGTCGAGGCCGAAGCCCTGGCCGCCCTGCCCGCTGAAGCCGGGGAAGAGCCGGTCGTCACGGCCGAGGCCGCCACGCCGGAGGCCGTCGAGGCCGAGGACGACGCCAGCCACGCGGCGATCTTCGCCGCGCTGAACCGGGCGGAGGACGAGGGCGAGGGCGCGGCCTTCGAGGACGACCTGGCCGAAACGGCAGAGGAAGCGCCCGCCGCCGAGGTCGCCGCCCAGGTCGCCGCCGAGGCCGAAGATGCCGACACCGAAGAGGCCGCGATCCTCGCCGGGATCGGCGCGGCGATCGACGCCACCGGCGTCGAGCCCGAGGAGGAGGAGGACGCGCTTCTGGACGAACTGTCGGCGATCGCCCGGGACGCCCGCCGCGACGCCCACGAGGGCCGGGCGATCCTCGAGGATCACGCCGGCGACGGCGAGGCTTCGGTCGAGCGGCTGATGGAGGAGGCGAAATCCAAGCTCGAGGGCGTCGAGAGCCGCCGCCGCTTCTCGGCCATCGCCCATCTGAAGGCCGCCGTGGCCGCGACCGTGGCCGACCGCAAGCTCAAGTCGCACGACGTGACCGCCGACGAGGGCGCCGCGCCGGTCGAGGACATCGAGCGCTACCGCGACGACCTGTCGAAGGCGGTCCGCCCGCGCCGCCCCACCACCGAGGGCGCGGCGGTGACGCGCCGGCCCGAGATCAGCGAACGCCCCGCACCCCTGGTTCTCGTCTCCGAGCAGCGGGTCGACCTTGACGACGACGCGGTGAAGCCCGCCGCCACGATCCGGCCGCGCCGGATCGGCGCCGCGGCCCTGACGATCGCCGAGGTCGAGGAGGATTTCGCCGACGAGGAGCCGCTGTCGCCCGAGGAGGCGAAGAGCTTCGCCGAATTCGCCGACCGTCTCGGCGCGGCCAATCTCGCCGAGCTTCTCGAGGCCGCCGCCGCCTATACCGCGACGGTCGAAGGCATGCCGCATTTCTCGCGCCCGCATATCCTCAGGAAGGTGTCGGGCTATACCGAGGAGGACGAATTCACCCGCGAGGACGGATTGCGTTCGTTCGGGATGCTGCTGCGCCAGGGCAAGATTCAGAAGATCAGCCGCGGCCAGTTCACCATCACCGAATCGTCCCGTTTCATGTCCGAGGCGCGCCGCGCGGCGCGCTGAACCGGCACCGGCGATAACGAGTATCAGGCGGAGCGGTCCCCGGACCGCTCCGCCTTTGCATCCGGAGTCCTTGCATCCGGAGTCCTCGCATCCGGGGCCCCTGCGTCCGGATCGGCCTTGCCGACGCCGCGGAAGACGAAACGGAACGGCACCGCCCAGAGAAACCCCAGGGCCAGGTAGACCGCCAGTTCCGCCAGCACCGGCAGCCGTCCGTAGCGGGCATCGATCCAGCCGGTCAGCGTGACCGCCGCGACGATCCAGGCCGGCAGGCCCACCGTCAGGATCAGCGCCGCGAGCCGGCGGCGGGCGCGCCAGGACAGGGCCATCCGGGCGCTCAGTCCGCGAAGGGATCGGTGACGAGGATCGTGTCCTCGCGCTCGGGGCTCGTCGACAGCATCGCCACCGGGCACTGGATCAGCTCCTCGATCCGGCGGACGTATTTCACCGCCGCGCCGGGCAGGTCGTTCCAGGACCGCGCCCCCTCGGTCGAGGCGCTCCAGCCTTCGACCTCCTCGTAGACCGGCCGGCAGCGCGCCTGCTGGTCGGCCGCAGTCGGCAGGTGGTCGAGCACCCTGCCGTCAAGCTCGTAGCCGGTGCAGATGCGGATCGTCTCGAACCCGTCGAGCACGTCGAGCTTGGTCAGCGCGATGCCGTTGATGCCGGAGATGGCGCAGGTCTGGCGCACCAGCACCGCGTCGAACCAGCCGCAGCGGCGCTTGCGGCCCGTCACCGTGCCGAACTCGCGTCCGCGCTCGCCAAGCCGCTCGCCGTCGGCGTCCTTCAGCTCGGTCGGGAACGGGCCTTCGCCGACGCGGGTGGTATAGGCCTTGACGATGCCGAGGACGAAGCCGATGGCGCCCGGACCAAGCCCGACGCCGGTCGCCGCCTGCCCGGCGATGACGTTCGACGAGGTGACGAAGGGATAGGTGCCGAAATCGATGTCGAGCAGCGAGCCCTGCGCGCCCTCGAAAAGGATGCGCTTGCCGGCGCGGCGCGCCTCGTTCAGCACCTTCCAGACCGGGGCGGCGAATTTCAGGATCTCGGGCGCGATGGCGTTGAGCTTTGCCAGAAGCCCGGCGCGGTCGACCGGATCGAGCCCGAGGCCGGCGCGCAGGGCGTTGTGGTGGACGAGCGCGCGGTCGACGCGCAGCTCCAGCGTGGCGGGATCGGCGAGATCGGCCACCCGGATCACCCGGCGCCCCACCTTGTCCTCGTAGGCCGGGCCGATGCCGCGGCCGGTGGTGCCGATCTTGGCCAGGCTCGCCTGCGCCTCGCGGGCGCGGTCAAGCTCGCCGTGGTAGGGCAGGATCAGCGGCGTGTTCTCGGCGATCATCAGCGTCTCGGGGCTGATCTCGACCCCCTTCTCGCGGATCGCGGCGATCTCGGCCACCAGATGCCAGGGGTCGAGCACGACGCCGTTGCCGATCACCGAAAGCTTGCCCCCCCGCACCACGCCCGAGGGCAGCGCGTTGAGCTTGTAGACCTCGCCGCCGACCACCAGCGTATGGCCCGCGTTGTGCCCGCCCTGGAAGCGGGCGATGACGTCGGCGCGCTCGGAAAGCCAGTCGACGATCTTGCCCTTGCCCTCGTCGCCCCACTGGGCGCCCACAACCACGACATTGGCCATCCGCTCGCTCCTTGTCCGGCAAACGGGAGGACGTATAGCCGCGCCCCGCGCCGGGCGAAACCGGTTTTTCGCTGGTGGCCGCGGCGACCCGCCTGCCCCGCCCCCCGGCCCGAACGGCGCCCGAACAGGGGTTGCGGCAGGGCCGGCATGGCCCTAGATAGGCGCGTCGGCAAGTGACAAAGGCCCCGCATGGAAAACGTCGTCCTCACCGTCCATCTGATCATCGCGCTGATGATGATCGGCGTCGTGCTGCTGCAACGGTCGGAAGGCGGCGGGCTCCTGTCGGGGGGCGGCGCCTTCTCGGCGCGGGGCGCGGCGAACGCGCTGACCAGGCTCACCTGGATCCTCGCCGCGGCCTTCATCATCACCTCGATCACGCTGACGATCCTCGCCGCCGAGAAATCGAAGGGTACCTCGGTGCTCGACGCCCTGACGGGCGCGCCCGAGGCGCCGGCCGACACCGCCACGACGCCCACAGCACCCGCCGCACCCGCCGCACCCGCGGGCGACCTCCTGCCGCCGCCCGCCACCGACGCGCCCGCGGCGCCGCCCCCCGCCAACTAGGGCCCACCACAACGCTTTGGCTGCGCCCGCGCGGCGCGCCACAACCCTTTGCGGTCCGGTTGCGGGGGGGCCGCGAATCTGTTAGCTGTTTCCTCCCGTGATGCCGTGCCCGCGAAGGGCCGGCAAACCCAGCAACCTGAGGCCTTCACGGGGAGAACCACCGCATGGCACGTTATGTCTTCATCACCGGTGGCGTGGTCTCCTCGCTTGGCAAGGGCCTGGCCTCGGCGGCGCTCGGGGCGCTTCTCCAGGCGCGCGGCTTTTCGGTAAGGCTCAGGAAGCTCGACCCCTACCTGAACGTCGATCCCGGCACGATGTCGCCCTTCGAGCATGGCGAGGTCTTCGTCACCGACGACGGCGCCGAGACCGACCTCGACCTCGGCCACTACGAACGCTTCACCGGCGTCCACGCCCGCAAGACCGACTCGATCTCCTCGGGGCGGATCTATTCCAACGTGCTGGAGAAGGAGCGCCGCGGCGACTACCTCGGCAAGACCATCCAGGTGATCCCCCACGTCACCAACGAGATCAAGGACTTCATCCGCATCGGCGACGACGAGGTCGATTTCATGCTGTGCGAG
>JAUQYA010000025.1 GCA_030837785.1 Albidovulum sp. | reverse complement strand
CGGGCGACCCGGCCGTCGTCAAGGGATCGGGGCCAGGGGCCGCATTCGGACCTGACCCCAGCATATCGCCGAAGGAAAGGTTACACATATGGCTAAAGTCATCGGTATCGACCTCGGGACCACGAACTCCTGCGTCGCCATCATGGACGGGGCGCAGCCGCGGGTCATCGAGAACTCGGAAGGCGCGCGCACGACGCCCTCCGTGGTCGGCTTCACCGACAGCGAACGTCTCGTCGGCCAGCCGGCCAAGCGGCAGGCGGTCACGAACCCCACCAACACCATTTTCGCGGTGAAGCGCCTGATCGGGCGCCGGATGGGTGATGCGGAAGTCGAGAAGGACAAGAAGCTCGTCCCCTATGCCATCGTCAACGGCGGCAATGGCGACGCCTGGGTCGAGGTGAAGGGCGAGAAGTATTCGCCGGCGCAGATTTCGGCCGTGATCCTTCAGAAGATGAAGGAAACCGCCGAATCCTACCTGGGCGAGAAGGTGACGCAGGCGGTGATCACGGTGCCCGCCTATTTCAACGACGCCCAGCGTCAAGCGACCAAGGACGCCGGCAAGATCGCCGGCCTTGAGGTGCTGCGGATCATCAACGAACCGACGGCTGCCGCGCTCGCCTACGGGCTCGACAAGAAGGAATCGAAGACGATTGCCGTCTACGACCTTGGCGGCGGCACCTTCGACATCACCATCCTGGAAATCGACGACGGCCTCTTCGAGGTGAAATCGACCAACGGGGACACGTTCCTCGGCGGCGAGGACTTCGACATGCGGATCGTCAACTACCTCGCCGAGGAATTCAAGAAAGAGCACGGCGTCGATCTGACGAACGACAAGATGGCGCTCCAGCGGCTGAAGGAAGCTGCCGAGAAGGCCAAGATCGAGCTGTCGTCCAGCCAGCAGACCGAGATCAACCAGCCGTTCATCTCGATGGACCGGAACTCGGGCACGCCCTTGCACCTGGTGATGAAGCTGACGCGGGCGAAGCTCGAAAGCCTGGTCGGCGACCTGATCAAGGCCTCGCTGAAACCCTGCGCTGCGGCGCTCAAGGATGCGGGCCTCAGCAAGGGCGACATCGACGAGGTGGTGCTGGTCGGCGGCATGACGCGGATGCCGAAGGTCATCGAGGAGGTGACGGCCTTCTTCGGCAAGGAGCCGCACAAGGGCGTGAACCCCGACGAGGTGGTGGCGCTGGGCGCGGCGATCCAGGCGGGCGTCCTCCAGGGCGACGTCAAGGATGTGGTGCTGCTCGACGTGACCCCGCTGTCGCTGGGGATCGAGACCCTGGGCGGCGTGTTCACGCGCCTGATCGACCGCAACACCACGATCCCGACGAAGAAGAGCCAGATCTTCTCGACCGCCGAGGACAACCAGAACGCGGTGACGATCCGGGTCTTCCAGGGCGAGCGCGAGATGGCTGCGGACAACAAGCTTCTGGGCCAGTTCAACCTTGAACAGATCCCGCCCGCGCCGCGCGGCCTGCCGCAGATCGAGGTGACCTTCGACATCGACGCCAACGGGATCGTCAGCGTTTCGGCCAAGGACAAGGGCACCGGCCGGGCGCAGCAGATCACCATCCAGGCCTCCGGCGGCCTGAGCGAAGACGACATCGAGAAGATGATCCGCGACGCCGAGGCCAATGCCGAAGGCGACAAGAAGCGCAAGGAACTGGTGGAGGCCCGGAACCAGGCCGAAAGCCTGATCCATTCCACCAGGAAGGCGCTGGAGGAGCACGGCGACAAGGTCGACGGCTCCACCGTCGAGGTGATCGAGCTTGCGGTCGGCGCGCTGGAAGAGGCGCTGAAGTCCGAGGATGCCGGCAAGATCAAGGGCGGCATCCAGAACCTGACCGATGCGTCGATGAAGCTTGGCGAGGCGATCTACAAGGCCGAGCAGGCGAAGGCCGGCCAGGCGGGCGACGAGGATGAAGGCCCGCGTGGCGTCGACGACGACATCGTGGACGCGGACTTCGAGGATCTCGGCGAGGACAAGAAGCGCAAGTAAGGCGACCGGAACCAAAAGGCCGGCCTGACCCTCGGGGCTCGGGCCGGCCTGCGCGTTCCCCCCAGGGGTAGCAGATGGCGAAACGCGACTATTACGAGGTTCTGGGCGTTCAACGCGGGGCATCGGCCGACGAGATCAAGAAGGCCTACCGTGCCAAGGCCAAGGAGCTTCACCCCGACCGCAACAAGGACAACCCCGAGTCGGAGGCCAGGTTCAAGGAAGTGAACGAGGCCTATGACTGCCTGAAGGACGAGCAGAAGAAGGCGGCCTACGATCGGTTCGGCCATGCGGCCTTCGAGGGCGGCATGGGCGGCGGTGGCGGCGGTCCCTGGGCCGGTGCGCGCGGTCAGGCGCAAGGCGATTTCGCCAGCGCGTTTTCCGATGTTTTCGAGGATCTCTTCGGGGATTTCATGGGCGGCCGGGCTGGCGCCGGCGGCGGGCGGTCGCGCGCGCAGCGCGGCTCCGACCTGCGCTACAATCTCCGCGTCACGCTAGAGGAAGCCTACAAGGGCGTTCAGAAGTCGATCAGCGTGCCGACCTCGGTGGCCTGCGCGTCGTGCAGCGGCACCGGCGCGGAGGGCGGCGCCGAGCCGCAGACCTGTCCGACCTGTTCGGGCATGGGCAAGGTTCGCGCCAGCCAGGGCTTTTTCACGGTCGAGCGGACCTGCCCGACCTGCGGCGGCGCCGGCCAGACGATCAAGAACCCCTGCAAGACTTGCCACGGCGCCGGGCGGGTCGAGAAGGAGCGGCAGCTTTCCGTGAACATCCCGGCCGGGGTGGAGACGGGCACCCGCATCCGTCTTGCCGGAGAGGGCGAGGCGGGGCTGAGGGGCGGGCCTTCAGGCGATCTCTACATCTTCATCGAGGTGCGCGAGCACGCGCTCTTTCAGCGCGATGGCGTGAGCCTTTTCTGCCGCGTGCCGGTGGCGATGACGACCGCCGCGACCGGCGGCGAGGTCGAGGTTCCGACGATCGACGGCGGCCGCAGCCGGGTGAAGGTTCCCGCGGGCACCCAGACCGGCAAGCAGATGCGCCTCAGGGGCAAGGGGATGCCGGCGCTGAGGGGCGGCGGGATCGGCGACATGCTGATCGAGGTCGCGGTGGAAACGCCGGTCAACCTCACCTCGCGCCAGCGCGAGCTTCTCAGGGAGTTCGAGCGGCTGTCCGAGGACAACAATCCCGAAGGCTCCAGCTTCTTCTCCAAGGTCCGCAGCTTCTGGGACGGAATGAAGGGGTGAGGGTCGTTGGCGATCGCTCCGGCGGAGCGATCGCAGGCCCGAACGCCCTTCGCGCTCCGCGAAGGGCCAGGAGCGGGCCATTGCCGTCCCGCGGCAAGCCGAAGCGCAAGGGTTCCCGCAAAGAAAAACGCGCCCCCGGAGGGGCGCGTTTGTCATTTCGCCGCTGTGGCCCGCCTCAGACCGTCTTCTTGCCCTTGTGAGGCGCCCAGAGCCGCTTGTTGGTAAGATAGAGCAGTACCGTCAAGAGGCCGAGGAACAGCACCGCGACGAAGCCCGCACGCTTGCGCTCCATCATCTTCGGTTCCGCCGCCCACATCAGGAAGGCGCTGACATCGCGCGACATCTGGTCGACGGTGGCCGGCGTGCCGTCCTGGTAGGTGATCAGGTCATCCATCAGCGGCGGCGGCATGGCGATCCAGCCGGTCGAGAAGGCGTGGTTCTCGTAGAACGTCGATCCGGCCTCGTCCTTGGTCTCCTCGGTATAGCCGGTCAGGATCGCGTGGATGTATTCCGGCCCGCCGATGCCGCGGAAGAACTGGTTGATGCCGAGCCCGTAGGGCCCGTTAAAGCCCGCCCGCGCCTTGGCCATCAGCGAAAGGTCCGGCGCGCCGGCATCGACGTTGGCGGGGAAGTTGTCGGTCTCCCTGCCTTCGCGGTCCTCGCCGGTTTCCTTGTCGGCGATGGTGAACTGCTTGGCATAGGCCCGCACCTGGTCTTCCGGCAGGTTCGGCCCGCCTTCGTCGGCAAGCGTCCGGATCGGCACGTATTTCAGCCCGTGGCAGGCCATGCAGACCTCGGTGTAGACCTGCAGGCCGCGCTGGAGCTGGTGCTCGTCATAGGTGCCGAACGGGCCCTCGAACGAGAACGCGATGTCCTCGATATGGGCCGTCCCGGCCGCCATCGCCGCGCCGGACAGCGCAAGGGCGGAAGCGGCCGTGATTGCGATTTTTCTCAGCATCTCGATCGGTCCTTTCCGCTTACTCGGCCGGGTGGGCCTTGGCGCCGTAATGCGCGTTGAAGTCGTCCTCGATCGTCGCCGGGGGCGTCGTCGGCTTCTCGATCACGCCCAGAAGCGGCAGGATGATCAGGAAGTAGGCGAACCAGTAGGCCGCGCCGATCAGCGAGATGATCGAATAGGGCGGCTCGGCCGGCATGGCACCGCACCACATCAGCACGACGAAGTCGATGATGAGAAGGTAGAACCACCAGCGGAACATCGGCCGGTACTGCCCCGACCGCACGTTCGACGTATCAAGCCAGGGCACGATCGCCAGGACTGCGATCGACCCGAACATGGCGAGCACGCCGAAGAACTTGGCGTCGACGATGCCGAAGGTGACCCAGTTCGCCAGCATCACCGCCCAGACGTCGGAGGTGAAGGCGCGCAGGATCGCGTAGAACGGCAGGAAATACCATTCCGGCACGATATGCGCGGGCGTCGCCAGCGGGTTCGCCTCGGTGTAGTTGTCGGGGTGGCCGAGGTAGTTGGGCATGAAGCCGACGATCGCGAAGAAGACGACCAGCACCACGCCCAGCGCGAAGAGGTCCTTGATCACGAAATAGGGCCAGAAGGGCAGGGTGTCGCGCTCGACCTCGGACT
>JAUQYA010000169.1 GCA_030837785.1 Albidovulum sp. | reverse complement strand
CAGCTCCGACAGCACGGTCGATCGCCTGGCCTCGGGCGAGGTGGCGATGTACCACGTCTGGAACGGCGCCACGGCGCGCGCCACCGCCCAGCGCGACTCGATCCGCTTCCTCTATCCGAAGGAGGGCACGCCGATGTTCCGGGACAATTTCGCGGTCCCCGCCGACGCCCCGCATCCGGAGAACGCCAAGATCTTCATCAACTGGATGATGGCGCCGGAAAACGCCGCGGCGGTCTCCAACGCGATCGCCTATGCCAATGCCATCAAGTCGGATGAATTCCTGAACGAGCAATGGCGCGGGATGGAGGCGATCAACATGCCGGCCGAATATTCCGACCGCCTGGTGGCGACCCAGGATTGCGGCCCGAAGGCGCGCGAGCTGCGCGACCGCATCTGGACCCGCCTGAAGGGCTGAAGACGCGGGCGCGGCCGGCGGGCCGCGCCTTCCACCATCGAGAGGCGAGCATGACCACGACCTATTCCAACCTGCGCGACATCGACGGGCGCGCAATCGGCATCCGCTGCGCCGGCGGCACCATCGCCGGGATCGGTCCCGACGTGACCGGCCCCGACGCGGTCGATTGCGGCGGCCGGCTGGTCCTGCCTGCCTTCGTCGAGCCGCATGTCCATCTCGACAAGACGCTCTGGGGCGAGGCCTGGCAACCCGGTCACCGGGCCGCCCGGCTGCGCGACTATATCGACAACGAGCGCAGGGTGCTGTCCGCCAACAGGACCGCGCCCGAGGAACGCGCGGCGCGCCTCCTGTCCCAGATGCTGCGCCACGGCACCACCGCGGTGCGCTCGCATATCGACATTGCCCCCGACATCGGCCTTGCGCATGTCGAGGCGATGATGCGGCTGCGCGAGGCCTGGCGCGACAGGGTCGACCTGCAATTCGTCGCCTTTCCGCAGCAGGGGCTCCTTTGCCGCCCCGGCACGACGGACCTTGTCCGGGCCGCGATGGACATGGGGGTCGAGACCGTCGGCGGGCTGGATCCGGCGGGGATCGACGGCGATCCCGAGGGGCAGTTGAAGTTCGTTTTCGATCTCGCGGTCGAGAAGGGGGCGGGCGTCGACATCCATCTCCACGACAGGGGCGAGCTTGGCGCCTGGCAGGTCGAGCGCATCGCCGAGCACACCGATGCCGCGGGCCTTTCCGGCAAGGTGATGATCTCGCACGCCTATTGCCTCGGCATGGTTTCAGCCGCGCGGCTCGAGAAGATCGGCCGCCGGCTCGCCGATCTCGGGATCTCGCTGATGACCTCGGCGCCGGCCGACACCGCGGTCCCGCCGGTCGAGGCGCTGACCGAGATGGGCGTCACGGTGTGCTGCGGCTCCGACGGCATCCGCGATTCCTGGTCGCCTCTCGGCAATGGCGACATGCTGGAGCGCGCCTTCCTCACCGCCTACCGTTTCGACTGGAACACCGACGAGGATTTCCGCCGCGCGCTCGGCTGCGCCACCGGGGCCGCGGCGCGCGCCATCGGTCTTGCCGGTTACGGCCTGAAGGCCGGCGCGCGGGCCGATTTCGTGATGATCGAGGCGATCAACGCAGGCGATGCCCTCTGCCGCCGCCCCTCGGGCCGTCTCGTGGTGCGTCGCGGCGCGGTTGTGGCCGGCCGGCTGGAAGACTGATCATGGATATCGATTTTTCCGCAATCTCCGGCCCGGACAAATATCGCCTGCTGACCAATTTCGTCGGGCCGCGGCCGGTCGCCCTCGTCGGCACGCGCTCGCCGGAAGGCCACAACAATGCCGCGCCGATGAGTTTCTTCAACGTCTTCTCGCATGAGCCGCCGATCATGGTGCTCGGCATCCAGACCCGCGGCAACGGCAAGGAGAAGGACACGGTCGGCAATATCCGCCGCACCGGCGAATTCGTCGTCAACATGGTCGACATGTCGATCGCCGAGGCGATGATCGTCTGCAGTGTGAACTTCGCCCCCGATGTCGACGAGGTCGCCTTTGCCGGGCTGACGCCGGTCCCCTCGACACAGATCGACGTCGACCGGATCGCCGAGAGCCCCTGCAGCTTCGAATGCAGGCTGGAGCGCATCATCGAATATCACCAGCGCGCGCTGATCATCGGCGAGGTGGTGCACATGCATGTCCACGACCGCTGCCTCGACGCGCAGGGCCGCTACGTCAACCCCGAGACCTACCAGCCGATCGCCCGGCTTCATGCCGACAACTACATCATCTCCGACCGCCAGTTCGAGCTGAAGAAACCCGAGGCGCTGCTGCACTACGAGACCGCGCAGGTGACGCCCAAGCCGGAAAGGGCATCCCGATGAACCTCTCGGACCTCGCCCTGGGTTGCCGCCCCGCCGGCCGCACCGCCCTTTCGGCGCGCTGGATCGTCGCCCATGCCGACGGGCGCCACCATCTCCTGAAAGACGGCGAGATCGTCATCGAAGGCGCCGACGTCCTCCATGTGGGCGCGAGATTTCCCGGCGAGGTGGCGCGGCGCATCGAGCTTGGCGACATGCTGGTCTCGCCCGGCTTCGTCGATCTCGATGCCCTTTCCGATCTCGATACCACGCTCCTGACGGTCGACTACGGTCCGGGCTGGGCGACCGGCCGGGTCTGGCCGCGCGACTATGTCGATCGCGGCCCCTACGAGATGTATTCGCCCGACGAGCTGGCCTTCCAGAAGCGGTTCGCCTTCAGCCAGCTCCTGCTCAACGGCATCACCACGGCGTTGCCGATCGCCTCGCTGTTCTACCGTGAATGGGCGGAAACCGTCGCCGAGTTCGAGGCCGCGGCAGAGGCGGCGGGCGATCTCGGCCTGCGCGTCTATCTCGGCCCCGCCTATCGCTCGGGCGGCATGGTCTGCGAGGCGCCGGGCGTGCTGGAGCCGGTGTTCGACGAGGCGCGCGGATTGCAGGGCCTCGACGAGGCGCTGGCCTTTTCGGCGCGGATCGCCGGGCGCCACGAGGGCCTGATCCGGCCGATGCTCGCCCCCGACCGGGTCGAGACCAGCACGCTTGCGCTGCTGCAAAGAACCATGTCCGCCTCGGCCGAGATGGGCCTTCCGGTCCGCCTTCACATGGCGCAGGGCAGGATGGAGCGACGCGCGGTCGAGAAGCTGCACGGCACCACCGCGCCGCAATGGCTCGCCCGCCACGGTCTTCTCAACCACCGGCTGATCGCGCCGCACGCGGTGGAAGCCGAACCCGCGGATCTGGCGCTCTATGCCGAACACGGCGTCACCATCGCCCATTGCCCGCTGGTCTTCGCGCGGGACGGCGGGCTGTTGCGCTCCTTCCGCAAGTGCCGCGATCTCGGCATCCGCATCGGGATGGGAACCGATACCGCGCCGCCCGACATGGTGCTCAACATGGCGGTCGGCCTGATCGCCGGGCGGATCGCCGAAGGCGGGGTCGAGGGCATCGCCACCTCGGAGATCTTCGACGCCGCGACGATTGCCGGCGCGGATGCGCTGGCACGCCCCGATCTCGGCCGTCTGCAACCGGGCTCCAAGGCCGACATCGCCATCTTCGATCTCGCCGATCCGCGGTTCGCCCCGACCATCGATCCCATCCAGTCGCTGATCTTCGGCGCGACCGGCCGGGTGACGCGGGCGGTGTTCGTCGATGGCCGGCTGTCGATGCGCGACGGCGCGGTCGCGGGCTTCGATCTCGCGGCGGCGCGCCGGCGCGCGCAGGCGCAGTTCGACGGGCTGCTCGAAAGATACCCCGAGCGAACCTTCGGGCAACCCCCGCTGGAGAAGATGTTCCCGCCCACCTACCCGCGGCTTCACCCCCGCTGACGGCCGCGCGCGCCTCCGCCCTTGCCCCGCCCCTGCCGGCCGGCCAGGGCATCAAGGGCCACCGTCACCGCAAGGCCACCCTGGCGCTCACGCGGGAGGGATGGTGCCGGCGGAGAGGATCGAACTCCCGACCTTCGGTTTACAAAACCGCTGCACTACCGCTGTGCTACGCCGGCCCTGGCGGGCACCCGTTCCGGTGCCGGTTCGGTATGCGGCCGGATCGCGCCGGCCTCAGGCGCAGGGTCCGACCGGCTCTTCCGCCCCACGCTCTCCGGTTGCAGATCAGAGGACCTGCCAGCCGGGCCGTCGGGCTTCGTTCGGGAAATAGACCGCGGGCGGGCGCGGCGCAAGGCCTTCAGCGTGCCGCGCCGCGGCGGCGGGACAGGTTGGCGCGGGCGAGAAGCCCCACCGCGACAAGCCCCACCCCGATCACCAGAAGCGCCGGCGGCGCCGCCTCGGCGATGTTCTCGAGGCTCGCCTTCTCATGCGCGCGGGTGGCGAGCGTGTCGTAGTTGAAGGGCCTGAGCAGCAGCGTCGCCGGCAGTTCCTTG
>JAUQYA010000168.1 GCA_030837785.1 Albidovulum sp. | reverse complement strand
GTTCCGAAAGGCAGACGAGCGCACCATCGAAGCCTCATGGCGAAGGGTCGGAACCCTGCTCGACGCCTTCACTCCCGCCGAATGCCAAAACTGCCTCCGACATGCAGGATACGCTTCAATCTAACTCAGACACGCTCTAGTATGAAGACGCCGCCTAGTTTTCCATTGGTTTACAGGTAGATGCAGAAATTAACCGGAATGGCGCGGTTAACAGGTCCGGAGAATATCGGCCCGGAGAGAACACTTCCGGGCCTCTTGGCGCCGGTGCCGGTTAACAGCCCGCGTCGCATAACCCTCGAAAACAACAGAAAAATCCGGCCTCAGCCGGATCGGGAGAACGCTTTCGCAGGGGCAAGTGGCGGACAGAGAGGGATTCGAACCCTCGAGACGGTTCCCCGCCTACACACTTTCCAGGCGTGCGCCTTCGACCACTCGGCCACCTGTCCGTGGGGCGCTGTTTAGCGTCGGGCCGGGCGTCAAGGCAAGAGGCGGCGAAGAAAAATCGCCGGGACGGTCATTGCGCCAGAACGATGCTCACGCGCCGGTTCTGCCGGCCCTTGTTCTCGATCCTGCCGATCGCCACGCGGCCGATCTCGCCGGTGCGGGCGACATGGGTGCCGCCGCAGGGCTGCAGGTCGACCTGGCCCGCGCCCTGCCCGATCCGGACAAGCCGCACCCGGCCCTGCCCCGCCGGCGGCGCCACCGACATGGTTTTCACGAGCCCCGGGTTCGCCGCAAGTTCGGCATCGCTGATCCAGTCCTCGCCCACCGGAAGATCGCGCGCGACAAGATCGTTGAGCGCCTGCTCGAGGGCCGCCACGTCGTCGGGCGGATGCGGCATGTGGAAATCGAGCCTGCCCTTCCCCTCGCCGATCTGGCCGCCCGTCACTGGCAGCGGGATGACCACCGAGAGGAGATGGAGCGCGGTGTGGACGCGCATGTGGCGATAGCGCCGGTCCCAGTCAAGGTGCTGCAGGACGGCGGCGCCCGAGGGCGGCAGCGCGGCGGGTGCGGCGGGGATGAACACGACGGTGCCGCCTTCGCCCTTGACCGCGGTGGCGATCGCGATCCGGCCTCCGTCCCACTCGATGGTGCCGGAATCGCCGGGCTGGCCGCCGCCCGTCGGATAGAAGATGCTCCGGTCGAGTACGATGCCGCCTATGTCTGTCTGACCGGTGACCCGGGCCGGTGCCTCGCGCCGATAGGCGTCGTCACGGAACAGAAGCACGGTCATCGGCCCTCTCCTTCCGCCTCGTCGCCTGCGCCCGCCTCCTCGGCCTCGTCGGCCTCCGGGTCGTTGCGGATGAGCCGGGGATCGGGTGCCACCGGCACATCCCGAGACACCGCCGGCGAAGCTGGCTGCGCGGTTTCGCCAGTGGCGGGGGGACTTGGCTGCGGCGCAACTGTGGGCGTGGCGGCCGGAACCACCACTTTTTTCGGCCGCACGGAGATCAGCCCTGCGGCATCGGCGTTGTGCAGCCAGATGTCGCGCTGCGGGAAGGGAAGCTCGATCCCCTCGGCGGCGAAACGCTCGTAGATCTGGTGCAGCATCTCGGTCTGCGCGACCAGCTTGAAGTTCACGTCCGACAGGATGGCGCGGATCTCGAAGTTCAGGCTGTCGGGGCCGAAGCCGACGAGATGGGCCGAGGGCGCCGGGTCGACAGCGACAAGCGGCTGGGCCTCGACGATCTCCAGCAGGATCGCGGCGACCTTGCGGCTGTCGGAGCCGTAGGCCACGCCGATCGGGACGATGATCCGGCCGGTGAGGTTGCGCCGCGTGAGGTTCGTCACCACGCCCGAGACGAGATCGGCGTTCGGCACGATAACGTCGGTGCGGTCGAAGGTCTCTATCCAGGTGGAGCGGACCGAGATGCCCTTGACGATCCCGGTCTGGTTGTTCACCTCGATCATGTCGCCCTCGGAAATCGGCCGCTCGATCAGCAGGATGATGCCCGAGACGAAGTTCTGGACGATGTTCTGAAGGCCGAAACCGATACCGACCGACAGGGCGCCGACGACATAGCCGAGGGCGGAGAGGTCGATTCCCGCGCCGGTGATCGCGACGAGCGCGGCAAGGAACAGGCCAAGATAGCCGAGCCCCGAGATCAGCGCGTTCTGCACGCCCTTGTCGAGCTTCGTGCGCGGCAGGATCGCCGACTTCAGCGCTCCCTGCGTCAGCCGGGTCAGCGCATAGCCGATGGCGAAGATCAGGAGGAACGTCAGCAGGACGGCTGGCGAAAGCCGGGTCTCGCCCAGCGTCAGCCCCTCGCTGAACCGGGTCCAGAGTTCGGACAGGTCGGCGGTGCGCGCGCCCCAGATCAGCGCAAAGGCCGGCAGCGCGAGGATGGCGAGGCCGAATCCGATCAGCACCGGCAGGAGCGCCTCGCGCCCCTCCTCGCCTGAGCGGGTGGCAACGAGGTAGATGTCGGTCGCGAACCGCTGCAAGAGAAGGATGAGCCCGAGGAGGCCGAGCGAGGCGACCGTCGGCCAGATCAGCGCATTCGCGGCCGCGACATAGCCCACCAGTGCGAGCACCGGCGCCACGACCGAAATCGCGACGACCGCCGTGCCGATGAGCCGCTGCATCTTGTCGCGGAACTCCGTCCCGGCGGGTTCGGACGGATGCTGCGCGGGCCGCAGGATAAGCCCGAGCCGGAACAGGAAAATCGCGAGGATGCAGACGAAGGGCGCCGCCCAGACCGCCTGCGCCGCCATCGACAGCGGCGGCCGGACCTCGGTGATGAAGGCGCGGCGGAACGCTTCGAGCGCCGCCATCAGTGCGATCATGTTGACGTGGAACCGCGCCTCTGCGGGCCGGTCGGTCAGGAAGGAGCCCCCATCCGCCTCGGAGCGGAAGAGCCATGAGGCGAGCCAGCGCAGCGTGAAGAAATAGAGGGCGGCCTGCGGCAGCGCGCCGATCAGCGCCCGCGACCGCATCCCGGTCATGCCGGTCGAAAGCATCGCCGCAACCAGAAGCACCATCCCGAGCACCGGCACGATCACCTGCCCGAGCGAGACGACCGCCGCGACGATGTCGCCGCCGCGGATCGACGCGCGGGTCAGAAGCCGCACCGAAAGCCGCTCGATGAAATCCGGGCCGCGAACAAGCAGGATTCCGGCGATGGCGAGAAGCAGCACGATGACCGGCAGGTTGTTCTTCAGCTCGGTCCGCCGGGCGGGGTTGTTCCAGGCCTCGTCTGCCTCCTTCCAGAGCGTGTGCAGGCCGCCGGTGAGTACCGCCACGCCGGCCGGCCAGTTCGCCGGGTTGGCCGGCGTGGGCGAGAGCCGCAGAAGCTCGCTTGCCTGGCGGGCGCGGATCCGGGCGTCGATCTGCCGGATCAGGCCATCGGCGCGGCTGTAGGCCTCGACCGCGGCAAGGCCCGGCGCCTGGAGCTTCGAGAGCTGGTCGCTCAGCGCCTTGCGCCGGTCGGCGATCTCGGGCGCATCGGGCTTTTCCTCGGTCGGCGCGGGGCCGAGTGCGGCGATCTGCGCCTTCACCGTCTCGATCTGGGCGGCGTTCGCGTTCTGCGCGGTGCCGAAGGTGCTGCGCCAGGCGACGATCCGCTCGCGGAGCGACTCCAGCGCCTGGCTGCTGACCCGGTCCGCGGCCAGCGCGTCCTCGGCGCCCTGCGCGTCCTTCTCCCACTGGGCATAGTCGACGACGGCGGCGTCCTGGGCGACGGCCGCGCCCGGAAGCCAGAGCCCCGCCGCCAGCGGCAGGACCGCGAGCCCGAGGATGACCAGAAGGAAGCGCAGGCCCCGCATCAGTCGACAAAGACGCCGGGCAGGACGCGCGGCGCACGGTCGAGCCAGTCCGGCACCGGCAGCCCCTTGGCGCGGAGGAAGTCGGGGTTGAAGAGCTTCGACTGGTAGCGCGTGCCGTAGTCGCACAGAACGGTGACGATCGTGTGCCCTGGCCCCATCGCCTGCGCCATGCGGATCGCGCCGGCGACGTTGATGCCGGACGACCCGCCAAGGCAGAGCCCCTCCCCGGCCAGAAGGTCGAAGACGATCGGCAGGGCCTCGCCGTCGGGAATGCGCCAGGCCATGTCGGGCCGGATGCCCTCGAGGTTGGCGGTGATCCGGCCCTGGCCGATGCCCTCGGTGATCGACGATCCCTCGGCGTGAAGCTCCCCCGTGGTGTAGTAGCTGTAAAGCGCGGCACCCTCGGGATCGGCGAGGCCGATCTTCACGCCCCTCGGCTGAAGCGCCAGCGCGACACCGGCGAGCGTGCCCCCGGATCCGACCGAGCAGACGAAGCCGTCAACCTTGCCGCCGGTCTGCTCCCAGATCTCCGGCCCGGTGGTCTCCAGATGCGCGCGACGGTTGGCGACGTTGTCGAACTGGTTGGCCCAGATCGCGCCATTAGGTTCGGTTTGTGCAAGTCTGTCGGCCAGTCGGCCAGAATAGCGAACGTAATTGTTCGGATTTCGATAGGGGGCCGCAGGCACCTGAACCAGGTCGGCACCGGCGAGGCGCAGCATGTCCTTCTTTTCCTGGCTCTGCGTCTCGGGGATGACGATGACGGTGCGGTACCCCATCGACGCGCCCACCAGCGCAAGGCCGATGCCGGTGTTGCCAGCAGTCCCCTCGACGATCGTGCCGCCGGGTTTCAGATGCCCCTTCGCCACGGCGTCACGGATGATATAGAGCGCGGCGCGGTCCTTGACCGACTGGCCGGGGTTGAGAAACTCCGCCTTGCCGAGAATCTCGCACCCCGTCAGCTCGCTCGGGCCTCTGAGCCGGATCAGCGGCGTGTTGCCGATGGTCGCGGCGAGGTCTTTCGAAATCCGCATGTCGTTGCTCCTGTCGCTTGCCCATTCCTAGGGCGCGGCGGGGCCGATCTCAAGTCCCGGCGTCCCCGGAGCCCGGTCGCCCATGCCCGCCGGCGCGCAGCCGCTCCCGGTTGCGGGCGAGCCAGTAGGCGAGAAGGATCAGCGGCGCGGTGTTCACCTCGCCCGAGTCGACCATCGCCATCAGGCGGTCAAAGGGCACGAGGTGGCTGCGGATGTCCTCGGCCTCGGCATGCAGGCCGCCGGTGCCTCCCGAGCCGTCCGGCAGGTCGGCAAGCCCGACGTAGGTGTAGAGATATTCCGCCATCGCCCCCGGCGAGGGATAATAGTGCAGCGCCGGGACAAGGGCGCCGAGCGTGATCCCCGCCTCCTCCCCGGCCTCGCGCCGCGCCGCGTCTTCCGGCGTCTCGCCGCCGTCGACCCGCCCCGCCGGCGCCTCCAGGATCCAGGGTTGCCTGTCGCCCCGCCCGTGCGGCCCCATGCGGAACTGTTCGATCAGAAGCACCCGGTCGCGCGCCGGATCGTAGGGCAGCACAACCACCGCGTCACCGCCGATGAAGACGCCGCGGTTGACCTCGCCGCTCATCGCCCCGTCGAAGTGGCGGAACCGCAGGTCGAACTCCTCGACCGCGAAATAGTTGGCGTAGACCTGCCGGCCATGCCCCCCCGTGACGTCGCCCGGCCCAGCGCGGCGGCGAAGGGTCAGCGGCGCCTCCTCGGCACGGGCCCGAAGCCGCGCGCCGGCCCGCATCAGCATCATGCCGTAGCGCGCCCAGAGCCGGGTTGCCGGCATGACGCCGCGCTGCGCCATGAAATCCTCGGCCGCCCCCGTCGCCACATCGCCCCATGTCGCCGCCCAGTCGGCAAGGCTCCAGGGCTTCGCCGGCAGCCACCGTCCCGACGCCGGAAAATAGACCCTCGCCCTGCAGGGGCCGGACGCGGTTGTCAGGGGCACGTCGCGGGTGGCGAAATCGAATCCCGCCTCGTAGAAATCGAGCCGTGCCGCATCCTCGGCCCCGAGACCGCGGACCAGCACACCGTCCGCCCCCGCGCCGCCCTCGACGATCAGCGGAAAGGCCCCGCCCTCTGCCCAGTGGACGGAATGGCCCGCAAGCCGCGCCGGTTCGGCCCCGGCATCGCGCCCCAGCACCACACGCAGAAGCGGCGGGTGGCAGAGCGTCCCGTAGAAGAAGAAATCCGTCACCCGCGTCACTTCCAGCGCCGCGCCGCCCATTCCGACAGGAGACCGGCCAGCGCGCCCCCGCCCACCAGCACCGCGATGACATCCCAGGCCGCCATCGCCTTGAGGTAGTCGACCCCGATCTCGAAGATCGCCACGAGCGCCTGCATCGGCCCCTTGTATTCCGGGCGGAAGGCCCTGAGGAACATTTCGTAGGTCGAGAAGATCAGAAGCGCGAGGCCGATCATGACGGCCGCCGTCTTCACCCCCGAATTGACCGCCGCCCAGTTGCCGCGCCCCGCCTCGGGCCCCATCACGCGCCATCCCGCGACAAGCCCGATCAGCGAGGACACGAAGGAGAAATACCCGAACTGGGTGCCCTCCGGCAGGTGCGGCTTGTAGACTTCCGCAGTGAAGAAGGCGAGGACCGCAAAGGCGAACCCGGCGAAAAGCTTGGCGGCTGTGGGCACTAGACTGCTGGCCTCGTTACCGTGATCTGTGTCACGTCGCAGTTTCCGCCGCGGAACGCCCCCGCGCAAGAGGTGAGGTAGAAATTCCACATGCGTTGGAATCTTGCATCAAAGCCCATCCGCGCGATCTCCTCCCAGCGCTGGTTGAAGGTCTCGTGCCAGCGACGGAGGGTCTGGCTGTAGCTTTCGCCGAATTCGAGCGAGCTTACGAAGGTCAGCCCCGCCCGCGCGATTTCGGTCCTGAGTGCGGAGGGCGAGGGCAGCATGCCGCCGGGGAAGATGTACTTCTGGATGAAATCCACGCTTCTGCGGTAGATCTCGAAGCGACTGTCCTGCAGCGTGATGATCTGCAGCGTGGCGTTGCGCCCGGGTTTCAGCCGTTCGCGGACCGTCTCGAAATAGACCGGCCAGTACTTCTCGCCCACCGCCTCGAACATCTCGATGGAGGCGATGCCGTCATAGACCCCCCGCTCGTCGCGGTAGTCCTGGAGCTTGAAGTCCACCAGATCACCGAGCCCCGCCTTCTGGATGCGCGCCCGGGCAAAGTCGAGCTGCGCCTGCGAGATGGTGAGGCCCGTCACCCTGAGCCCCCGCTCGCCCGCCGCGTATTCGGCGAACCCGCCCCAGCCGCAGCCGATCTCGAGCACGTGATCACCGGAGCCGACCCCCATCCGGTCGACCAGCGAGGCATACTTGGCCCGCTGCGCCGCCTCGAGGCTTTCCTGCCCGCTGCGAAAGAGCGCCGAGGAATAGGTCATGGAGCGGTCGAGCCAGAGCGCGTAGAACGCGTTGCCAAGGTCGTAGTGATAGGCGATGTTGCGCCGGGCCTGCCCGCGCGAGTTGGACCTGAGAAGGTGGCGCAGGCGCTCGTAGGCGCGCAGGAACGTCATCCCGGGAAAGCCGTCGTAGACGCTTTCATTGTCGGCGTGGATCATGTCCATGAAGGCCTGCAGGTCCGGCGTCGTCCAGCCGCCCTCCAGAAAGGCCTCGCTGAAGCCGAGGTCGCCCTCGCGGATCAGCCGGGCGAAGATGTCGTCGTCGACCACCTGGATCTCGGCCACCGGGCCCGCCGCCGTGCCTTCGGCCCGGAACCGCCGCCCGTCGGCAAGCACGAAGTCGAGCCGGCCATGCTTCAGGCCCGAGGAGATGCGGAACACCTGTGCGAAATATCGCGGCAGGTTCGGCTGGCGATCAGTCGAGCGCAGGATCATCGGCATACTCCCCGCGTCGAACGGTAACGCGCGAACCGCGCTTGCCGCAAGCGGGTCATTCTGCGGTTGCACGGTCGCGGCCGGCGCAGGCCCGAAGCGCTCGCGCTCGCGCCGCCGCGAGGTCGACCATCGGCGCGGGATAGGGCGCATCCGGCGACAGGCCCCAGGCCCTTGGCACGGCAGCGAAGAACTCCCGCGCGGTGGCGGGCGGCGCGGCCTGCCCCTCGGCGAGGAAGGCGCGCCCGCGCCGCCCCCGGGGTCGAACCTATCGGCCTGGGCGGCGGGGTTGAAGATGCGGAAATAGGGAGCCGCATCCGGCCCCGATCCCGCGACCCACCGCCAGCCCATCGCGTTCGCGGCCGGACCCCAGTCGGTCAGGCAGTCGGCGAACCAGGCCAGCCCGACGCGCCAGTCGGTCATCAGGTGCTTGGTCAGGCAGGAGGCCGCGATCATCCGCGCCCGGTTGTGCATCCGGCCGGTCACATACATCTCGCGCATCGCCGCATCGGCGAAGGGCTCGCCGGTCATCCCCCTGCGCCAGCGCTCGGCGTCCGGATTGTCGCCGCGCCGGGGGAAGCCATCCCAACCCTCCCGCCAGTTCCCGGCAGCCAGCCGCGGGTGATGAAACATCAGGTGCCAGGCGAAGTCGCGCCAGGCCAGCTCCGACAGGACTTCTCCGCGCCCGGGTTGCCCTCCCCGCGCGCCCGCATCGCCGCGGTCCGGATCGTGCGCGGCGAGATCTCGCCCCGGGCGAGCGGCTCCGACAGGCCCGATGTCGCATTTTGCGCCGGAAAATCGCGCTCCGCCGCGTGGCGCGCGAGCCGGTCCGTGACGACGGCGTCGAGTCGCACCTGCGCCGCCGCCTCGCCCACCGTCGCATGGCGCGCGAGGACGGCAGCGCCGCGCGCCACCACCGCCGCCATCCGCCAGTCGGCCAGCCGGTCCGAGGCAGGCCAGTCCGCGGGCGCGGACAGGAACCGGGGCGCGGCCAGCACTGCGCCCGGATCGCGATCGCGCACTGCCCGCCAGAAGGCGGAAAAGACCGCATAGGGGCGGCCCCTCCCCGTCATCACCGTCCAGGGTTCGAAGAGCACGGCACCGGGAAAGCTCTCCGCCGCCACCCCCGTGGCCTTCAGGGCAGCCTTCACCGCGGTGTCACGCGCGATCCCCGCCGGATCGCAGACCCGGCTCCAATGCGCCGCGGCGGCGCCGGTCTCCGCCACGAGCTGCAAGAGGACGCCGCGCGCCGCCGCGCGCCGCAGCACCAGCCGCGATCCGCCTGCCGCGAGCGCCGCGGCAAAGACCCCGAGCCCCTCGCCGAGCCGCCATTTCGGCGCGGCCCCGAGCGTCTCCGCCGTCTCGTCATGAACGAAGACCGGAACCACCGGCCGCCCCGTCGCCGTGGCGGCCGCCAGCGCCGGATGGTCGGAAAGCCACAGGTCGCGGCGGAACCAGACCGGGACAGGTGCAGTTCCTTGCGTCACCTTGCCCCTCCCTGCCCGTTTCTTCGGTGCCGAAATACCCCGGGGGTCCGGGGGCGGGCCCCCGGTCCGCCGCTCACAGCACCCGGTCGAGCGCGGAGATCAGCCGCGACACGTCCGCGGCACTCGTGTAGTGCACCATCGACAGCCGCAGGACGCCGCGCCTGGGGTCGATCCCCATCGCCGAAAGCGGCCTGACCGCGTAGAAATCGCCCGCCCAGCAGTTGATCCCTTCGGCCGCGAGCGCGGCCGATACCGGTTCCGCCGGCCGGCCGAGATCCACCGCGACCGTGGGCGCGCGCCGCTCTGCCTCGGCGGGTCCGACGAGCCTCAGGTCGTTGCGGTCCTTCAGGTAGTCGAGAAGCGGCTGGCAGAGCGCGATCTCGTGCGCGCGCATCAGGTCATGCACCCGGCCCGCCCTCCTCAGCGGGTCGGGTTCGGCGCCGAAATGGTGGTCGTGGAGGGCGTCGAAATAATCCGCGATCCCGGCCGAGGCGGCGACCTGCGCGTGATCGGGGCCCGCCGGCGTGAAGCGCTTGTAGAGCGTCTCGCCGTTGAACCAGTGGCCCTGGTTCGGCAGCCGCATCCCGAGGCTTTCGCGGATCGCCATGATCCCCTGATGCGGCCCGTAGGTCTTGTAGGCCGAAAAGAGGTAGATGTCGGCGCCGAGCGCACCCACGTCCGGCAGCCCGTGGGGCGCGTAGCTGACGCCGTCGACGCAGGCCGCGGCCCCCGCCGCATGGGCCAGGGCGACGATTCCGGCCACCGGATTGATCTCGGCCACCACGTTGGAGCAGTGCGGGAAGCAGACCAGGCGCACCCGGCCGTCCGCCAGCAGGGGCGCCAGACGCGCGGGATCGAGATGCCCGCTGGCCGGGTTGATCTTCCACTCGCGGACCTCCACCCCCTCCTCGGCGAGCCGCCGCCAGGGTCCGGAATTGGCCTCGTGGTCCTGGTCGGTCACGACGATCGCCTCGCCGGGCTTGAGCCAGCGGCGGACCGCCTGGGCAAGGACATAGGTGTTCGCCGTCGTCGAGGGGCCGAAGCTCAGCTCATGCGTCGCTACCCCCATCATCGCCGCAAGCCGTGCCCGCGCCTCGTCCATCTCGGCGCCGCCGGCCTGCGCCGCCCCGTAGGGCGCGTAGGGCTGCACCTTGCGTTCGCGGTAGAACCGCGTCAGCCGGTCGATCACCGGGGCGCAGGCGTAGGAACCGCCGGCATTCTCGAAAAACGCCCTGTCGGCAAGGTCCGGCACCGAAAACGCCGGGAACTGGGCGCGGACATAGGAAAGATCAAGCTGCATGGGGCCTCCGGGAACGCAGTGTCGCCCCACCCTGCCCCGCCGGCGCGGCCGCCGCAACCGGCCGCGCGCCGGGCGGCTTGTCTCGCCCGGGCCCGGCCCCTATATTGGACTCGTCCGGGGCGACCCGGACTATGGACATAAACGCGCTCGTAATACGCGGATCGGACCCGGGGGCGGTACCCGGCGGCTCCACCAGACACCCGGCGTTGCGGGGCCCTGGGGCCGAAACAGGATCGACGAACGTCTAAAGGGGTTTGCTTTGTCCCGGTGAGCTACCACCGTTATCGGTGCAAAAAGTACAGTTGCCAACGACAACCGTGCTCCGGTGGCTCTGGCTGCGTAAGCAGCTCGGGTAACCGAAAATGAAGTCCAGGCGCCTAGCAGCGTTCTGGCGGGGTTCGCAGGCACCTGGCAACAGAAGCCTGCACTTTCCCCGCCGCCATTCACCCTTTCTCAGCAAAGCCGCCCGTAGCATCGCGCCGATGCGACCGGAATTGCGGAGGGCCGGATGACCAATCTCGAAATCCTCAGTGAATGGTACCGCCGGGTCTGGCTGGAAGGCGATCTCGACGCGATCGACGAATTCTTCGCGCCAAGCGCCGGCGCGGACGGAATCCTCGCCGACGGCCAGGTGGGGCCGGAGGACTTCCGTGCCTTCGTGCCGGCGCTCAGGGCGATGGTCCGCGACGCATCTTTCGAGATCGTCCGCAGCATCGAGACCGATGACTGGGTCTGGGCGCAGTTGTCGGTGCGCGCCACCGCGGTCTGCGGCACCGACCCGATCGCGGTGACCGGCCAGGTGGCCGCCCGGATCGCCGGCGGCCGCATCGTCGAGGCCTTCAACGCCTTCGATTTCATTCCTTTCTTCGAACAGGCGGGGCTGCTGCCGAAGGACGCCTTCCTGCTCCTCCTTTCGGGCGAACGGCTCGCCGCAGCCTGAGGTGACGCCGGCTCTGCGGGCGGCCCCCATCAGACGGATCGGGCCGCCGGGCCGGGCCGCCGCCTCGCGCGGGTCTTGCCGCACAGCCGCCCGACCGGCATCATCCGGCGATGCGACGCGGCACCGTGGGACTCGCGGCAGGGATCGTCCTGCTGGCGCTTCGGGCCTCGCGGGCAGCCGCCTGCGAGGTCGCGCTCCTTCTCACCATTGATGTCTCGGGCTCCATCGACCGGGGCGAATACCGGCTTCAGGCCGAAGGCGTCGCGGCTGCGCTCGAAGACCCCGAGGTGGCGGAGGCGCTTCTTGCGGCCCAGGCCGCACTCGGCGTCGTCCAGTGGTCGGGAACCGGCAAGCAGACCTTCTCGATCCCGTGGCGGCGGATGCTCTCGCCCGCCGAGATCGCCGCCTTCGCCGCCCGGTCGCAGACGCTGGACCGGGCCTATACCGGCTCGGACACCGCGGTGGGCGAGGCCATCGCCTTTTCCGCCCGCCAGTTCGGCGCCGTCGCCGACTGCCGCCGCAAGGTCATCGACATTTCCGGCGACGGGCCGCAGAACGCTGGCCAGCCCCTTGGCCCGGCACGGGGCGCCGCCGCCGCGGCGGGAATCGAGATCAACGCCATCGCCATCGAGGATGTGGGGCGCTCGATCCCGATCACCGAGTTCTACCGCCGCCATGTCGTCACCCCGAACGGCTTCGTCATCACCGCCCGCGGCCTGGAGGATTACCCCCGCGCCATCCGTGAAAAGATCCTGCGCGAGGTGGCGAGGCCGCTTGGCTGATGCTTGACGCGACTCGGCCGGGGTGCGATTCTCGCGCGCATGGGGCAGACGCGCGCTCCCCGTGAGGCCCAGGCCGCAGCGACGCAATCCCGACTGATGCGAGGTTGCCCATGCCCGGCTATGCCATGATTTCACCGAACCAGCTTGCGCGCCTGATCGGTACCCCCGACGCGCCCGCCATCGTCGACGTCCGCGACGACGAGGATTTCGCCGCCGACCCGCGGCTCCTGCCCTGCGCGCGGCGCTGCCCGCACGACGCGGTGGCCGCGCTCGCCCCGGCGCTTGCCGGGCGGGGGGCGGTCGTCGTCTGTCAGAAGGGCCTGAAACTGTCCGAGGGCGCGGCGGCGATGTTGCGTGCCCTCGGCATTGCCGCCGAGGGGCTTGAGGGCGGCTGGCTCGCCGCGCTTCAGGCCGGCCTGCCCGCCCTGCCCGCCCGGCTTCTGCCGCTGGCCGGGGCGGCCTCGGTCTGGGTCACCCGCCAGCGGCCGAAGATCGACCGGATCGCGTGCCCCTGGCTGATCCGCCGCTTCATCGACCCCGGCGCGCGGTTCCTGTTCGTGGCGCCCGCCGAGGTGCCCGCGGTCGCCGAGCGGTTCGGCGCGACGCCCTTCGACATCGAGGGAACGACGCTGTCCCATCGCGGCGAAAGATGCAGCTTCGACGCGTTCCTCGACGACTACGGGCTTCATTCCGAGGCGCTCGACCGGCTGGCGGTGGTCGTCCGCGGTGCCGACACCGACCGCCACGACCTAGCCCCGCAGGCGGCGGGGCTCCTGGCCGTGTCGGTCGGCCTTTCGCGACAGTTTCGTGACGACCTGGCCCAGCTCGACGCCGCAATGGCGCTTTACGATGCGCTTTACCGCTGGGCGCGCGACGGGTTCGGCGAAGGCCACGACTGGCCGGCGGGGCGGCAGGCATGACCGCGATGGCCGACGCCGCCCCGCCAGCGACCGGCTGGCCCGACCTGTGGCGCGCCTTCGGGCGCATCGGGCTTCTGTCGTTCGGCGGCCCCGCCGCGCAGATCGCCATGATGCACCGCGACCTGGTCGATGACCGGCGCTGGCTCGACGAGGATGAGTACCTGCGGGCGCTGTCGTTCTGCATGCTGCTGCCGGGACCCGAGGCGATGCAGCTCGCCACCTATGCCGGGTGGCGGCTCAAGGGCGTCATGGGCGGGCTGCTGGCGGGGCTCCTGTTCGTGCTGCCCGGCGCGGGCGTCATCCTGGGACTGGCCGCCGCCTATGCGGCATGGGGGCAGGTACCCTTCGTCCAGGCGCTGTTCTTCGGGGTCAAGGCCTGCGTGACGGTGATCGTGGTCGAGGCGCTGCTGCGGGTGGGAAGGCGGGCGCTGAAGGGCATCCGCCACCGGATCATCGCCGTCCTGTCCTTCCTGGCGATTTTTGCCCTCGGCCTGCCCTTCCCGCTGATCGTGGCGCTCGCGGCGCTTGCCGGCGCCTTCTGGCTCGACCGGCCGGCGCCGCGCCCGGCCGTCCTGCCCGCGCACGGCCACATTGCCCCGACGCTCGCCATTGGCATCGCCGCCTGGATCGCGCCGCTGGCCGTCGTGTGGGCGACGGGCCAGGCCTTCCTCCTCCAGGTCGGGCTCTTCTTCTCCAAGCTGGCGCTGGTCACCTTCGGTGGCGCCTATGCGGTTCTCGCCTACATGACGCAGACCGTGGCCGAGGACTATGGCTGGCTGACCACCGAGCAGATGATCGACGCACTCGGCCTTGCCGAGACCACGCCCGGTCCGCTGATCCTGGTGACCGAGTTCGTCGCCTACCTTGCCGGCGACATCCGGGGCGGGCCCGGCCTGGCGCTGGCCGCAGCCGGCCTCAGCATTTGGGTGACCTTCGTGCCCTGCTTCCTGTGGATCTTCGCCTTCGCGCCCTACATCAGCTGGATCGGCACCCGGCCAAGGCTTCAGGCGGCGCTGGCCGGGATCACCGCCTCGGTCGTCGGCGTGATCGGCAACCTGGCGGCCATCTTCACGCTCCATGTCCTCTTCGCCCGCCTCGGGGAATTCGCCTGGGGGCCGCTCAGGCTGACGCTGCCCGATCCGGTGACGCTTGACCTCCGGGCGCTGATCATCCTCGGTCTCTGCGCGGTTGCGCTCCTGCGCCTGCACTGGCCGCTGACCGGGGTGCTGGTCCTGTCGGCGCTTGCCGGCGTCGCGGCCGGGGCGATCGGTTGACGCGGCGTGGCGCGATTCCGCCTGCCCTCTTTCCTTCACATTCAAAACTCCTATGCTGACCCGCATGGCAGCCCCGGGAGAGCCGACCGCATGACCAAGCTCATCGACTACGGCACGCTGATGCACCGGGCCATGCGCGGACTGATCCACGAGGTGCTGGGCCAGGTGGCGCGCGAGGGCCTGCCGGGCGAGCACCATTTCTTCATCACGTTCGACACCCGTCAGTCGGGCGTGGAGCTCGCCGACTGGCTGCGCGAGCGCTACCCCGAGGAAATGACGGTGGTGATGCAGCACTGGTACGAGGATCTCGAGGTCGATGGCGCGGGCTTCTCCATAACCCTGAACTTCGGCGATTCGCCGGAACGGCTCTACGTCCCGTTCGACGCGATCCGCACGTTCGTCGACCCCTCGGTCGAGTTCGGCCTCCGGTTCGAGACCGCCGAGGTGGACGGCGAGGGGGATGACGACGACGAACCCGAGGGCCCCGACGGCAACCGGCCCGAGGCCGAGGTCGTCCGCCTCGACAAGTGGCGGAAGTAGACGCGCAAATCCGCGAGAGGCGCTTTCGCGCCGCCGTTACCGCCATCGTCCTTGGCCCGCCGGGCGGAATCGCATAGCAGTGGCGCGACCCCATCCAGGACGGACGTTACCGATGACCCAGACCCGCACCGAGACCGACAGCTTCGGCCCCTTGGAGGTTCCCGCCGACAAATACTGGGGGGCGCAGACCCAGCGGTCGATCCTGAACTTCCCGATCGGATGGGAACGCCAGCCCGTCGCGATCATCCGCGCGCTCGGCGTGATCAAGCAGGCGGCAGCCGAGGTCAACATGGCCGAAGGCCGGCTCGATCCGGCGATCGGCCGGGCGATGGTGCAGGCGGCGGCGGAAGTCGTCGCCGGGCGCTTCGACGACAACTTCCCGCTGGTGGTCTGGCAGACCGGGTCGGGCACCCAGTCGAACATGAACGCGAACGAGGTGATCTCGAACCGCGCCATCGAGATTCTCGGCGGCACGATGGGCAGCAAGAAGCCCGTCCACCCCAACGACCACGTCAACATGGGCCAATCGTCCAACGACACCTTCCCGACCGCGATGCACGTCGCCATCGCCATGATGGCGCGCGACGTGCTGCTGCCGGGCCTGCGGAAGCTCCACGCCGCGCTCGCCGCCAAGGCGGAGGAGTTCCGCGACATCATCAAGATCGGCCGCACCCATACCCAGGACGCGACGCCCCTGACCCTGGGCCAGGAATTTTCCGGCTACGCCAAGCAGGTGGAAAACGGCATCGGCCGGGTGGCGATGTGCCTGCCGGCGATCTACGAACTGGCCCAGGGCGGCACCGCGGTGGGCACAGGGCTGAACACCAAGAAGGGCTGGGACGTGGCGATCGCGGCGAAGATCGCGGACATCACCGGGCTTCCGTTCGTCACCGCGCCGAACAAGTTCGAAGCGCTCGCCGCGCATGACGCGATGGTGATGTTCTCGGGCGCCCTGAAGACCGTCGCGGCGAGCCTCTTCAAGATCGCCAACGATCTCCGGCTGCTCGGCTCCGGGCCCCGCTCGGGTCTGGGCGAGCTGATCCTGCCGGAAAACGAACCCGGCTCGTCGATCATGCCGGGCAAGGTCAATCCGACCCAGGCCGAGGCGCTGACGATGGTCTGCGCCCATGTGATGGGCAATGACGCGGCGGTGGGGTTCGCCGGCAGCCAGGGCCATTTCGAGCTGAACGTCTACAATCCGATGATGAGCTATAACGTGCTCCAGTCCATGCAGCTTCTGGGCGACGCGGCATCTTCCTTCACCGACAACATGGTGGTGGGGACCAAGGCCAACGTCGCGCGGATCGAGAAGCTGATGCAGGAAAGCCTGATGCTGGTGACGGCGCTGGCGCCCACCATCGGCTATGACAACGCCACCAAGGTGGCCAAGACCGCGCACAAGAACGGCACCACGCTGCGAGAAGAGGCGATCGCGCTTGGCTTCGTCGATGGCGAGACCTTCGACCGCATCGTGCGTCCCGAGCTGATGGTGGGGCCGGAGGACTGATGGCCGAGGTCGTCAACCTGCGTGCCGCGCGCAAGGCGCGAGAGCGGGCCGAGGCGCGCGCCGCCGCGGACGAGAACGCCGCCCGCTTCGGCAGGACCAAAGCGCTGAAGGCACTGGAGAAGACGCGGGCCGAAAAGGCGCGCGCCGCGCTCGACGCCCACCGCCGCGAGGAGCCCGGCGCGTGAGCCGGCCGGTCAAGCGCTCGCTCACCCTGAACGGCCACCGCACCAGCGTCTCGCTCGAGGATGAGTTCTGGCGCGCCTTCCGTCAGATCGCCGAGGCGCGGCACAGGCCCGTCAACACGCTCGCGGCCGAGATCGATTCAGGTCGTGGGGTGGGCACGGGCCTGGCGACGGCGATCCGGCTCTTTGTCCTGAAGGAGCTTCAGGCGCGTCCTGGCACCCGCTAGAGCGTGTCTGAGTTAGATTGAAGCGTATCCTGCATGTCGGAGGCAGTTTTGGCATTCGGCGGGAGTGAAGGCGTCGAGCAGGGTTCCGACCCTTCGCCATGAGGCTTCGATGGTGCGCTCGTCTGCCTTTCGGAA
>JAUQYA010000167.1 GCA_030837785.1 Albidovulum sp. | reverse complement strand
GGTGATCAGCATGCCCACGGACATCAGCCCGTAGACCTTGTTCATGTAGGCCCTCAGGCCCTCGTCGATCTGAAGCGTCCGCGTGCCGATGCGGCCCGTCCGGATCGTTTCGTAGTCAGCCATCAAAGCCTCCCCTGGTGTTTTGTGCCCGACGCCCCGGATGGGCGAGCGTTCCGGGGAAATATCGGCAAGCCGGGCCGCCATTTCAAGACTTTCCGACCCGCCGCCGGTGTTCTTTCACGACCGCCAGTTATGCGGCACGTCCCAGACCGGCCGGGACGCTTCACGCTCGGCCTCGTGGCGGCTGAGGCCGATGTCGTCGAGCAGGTGATCGCCGAGGTCGCCGAGACGGGCGCGGTGGCGGCGGAGCGCGAGGGCGGCGCGAAGCCGCGCGACGAGGCCCGGGCGGTGCCGGCCCGCGGGGCGGAAAAGGGAGTGTTCCATCGGGATGCCTTTCTTTTCGTGATGAATCGTTGTCCTTCCATCAGAAGGCTTGATCTATATGGGCCGATGTGATGAATGTTGAAAACGAATGAATGTTGTGTGAAGCATCACGGATCGTGAACATGCCCCGGAACCTGGACCTAACCGCGCTGCGCGCGCTCGTCGCCGTCACCGATGCCGGCGGCGTCACCCGGGCGGCGGGGCTTCTCAACCTCACGCAGTCTGCCGTCTCGATGCAGATCAAGCGGCTGGAGGAAAGCCTCGGGCTGGAGTTCTTCAGCCGGGCGCAGCGCAAGCTGACGCCCACGCCCGAGGGCGAGCAGCTTCTGGCCTATGCGCGCAGGATGCTGGAGCTGAACGACGAGGCGCTGGCGCGGCTCACCGACACCGCCTTCGAGGGCGAGATCCGGCTGGGCGTGCCCCATGACATCGTCTATCCGCAGATTCCGAAGATCCTCAAGACGATGGCGGCGGAATATCCGCGGGTGCGGATCAACCTGTTTTCGTGCTTCACCTCGAAGCTGAAGGAAGGCTTCGCCCGCGGCGAGTTCGACGTGATCCTGACCACCGAGGCCGCGCCTGGCGAGGGCGGAGAGCGGCTTGCCACCCGCAAGCTGGTCTGGATCGGCGCGCCGGACGGCATCGCCTGGCAGCAGCGGCCGCTCCGGCTTGCCTTCGTCGAGACCTGCTTCTTCCGCCCCATCGCCCAGGCTGCGCTGAACGGCGCCGGCATCCGCTGGGAAATGGCGGTCGGGGGCGAATCCGAGCAGGTGGCCCAGGCGACCGTCACCGCCGACCTGTCGATCTCGGCGCGGATGGAGGGGGCGCTGCCGCAGGGGGCCGTGGCGATCGAAGGCGCCAACGCACTGCCCGACCTCGGCCATCTCGACATCTGCCTCTATCAGGCGAATGTCCAGAGGGGCGAGGTGGTGGACAAGCTTCTCATGCAGCTGCGCTGTGCCTACGGCGATGCGCAGTGCTGCCTGCGGGCAATCTCCGGCGAGACCGCGTCAGGGCGTGACGACCACCTTGCCGGTCGACTGACGGCTGCGGAGTAGCTCCAGCGCCTCGGCCGCGCGGTCGAGCGGCAACTCGTGCGACACATGCGGGCGAAGCCGCCCCTCGCCATACCAGGCAAAGAGCGTGGCGAGACTGTCGGCAAGAACCCTCGGGCCGAGCTTGAGATAGCCGCCCCAGTAAAGCCCGATCACCGTGAGGTTCTTCACCAGCAGGTGGTTGGCGGGGATTTGCGGCACGGTGCCGCTGGCGAAGCCGACGGGAATGATCCGCCCGCCGGGATTGGCCGCCCGGAACGCCGCGTCGAACTGGGCGCCCCCCACCGGGTCGTAGACGACGTCGGCGCCGCCGAGCGCGCGCACCTCGGCCCGGATGTCCGCCGTCTCGCTGTCGATCAGGTGATCGGCCCCGGCGTCGCGCGCCACCCTGAGCTTGTCCGCCCCCCTGGCGCAGGCGATGACCCGCGCGCCCATGATCCTGCCGATCTCCACCGCCGTCAGCCCGACGCCCCCCGCCGCGCCGAGGACGAGAAGCGTCTCGCCCGGCGCGAGCCGCGCCCGGTGGCCGAGCGCCACGTGGCTGGTGCCATAGGCGACCTGGAACGCCGCGGCATGGGAAAAGGACATCGCCTCGGGGATCGGCAGGCAGGCCGCCGCCGGAAAGCAGCCGTAGTCGGCCAGCCCGCCCTGGCCGGCGAAGACCGCGACGCGGGTTCCGGGCCGGGGCCCCTCGACCCCGGGGCCGAGCGCGTCCACCACGCCCGCCGCCTCCATCCCCAGGGTCACCGGCGGTTCCGGCCGTTCCTGGTATCTGCCCTCGATCATCAGGAGATCGGCGAAATTGAGCCCGCAGGCGGCGATCCTGACCCGCAACTGGCCCGGCCCGGGCTCCGGCACCGGCCGTTCCCGCACGCGCGGCGATTCGCCGTAGCGCTCGATCGTGAATGCGCGCATCCTGTTCTCCTTCGCCGGAAGGCTAGCGGCCCGATAGCCGGGGTTCCAGTCGATTCCGTCCCGGCAAATCGCAGAATGCAACGGAATCGCGGCAAAGCGCTTTGCAGATTGCATCGCATTTTGCAACTCATCGCGGGGGCGAGCGGAAGGACATGTATTTTCGTATAGGGTGACTGTTTCACAATTTTATGTGTTCCTTGTGAGCATGGCCAATGCCTCGCGGAGATGGCCACGATTGATGCGTGTCCGGGGGCAATGGGCATGTGGGGTGGGGTTGGCACGAAACGTGCTTGAATACCTGCGACAGACCAGTGGAGAATGAGATGAAACATCCTGTCGACGTCCATGTGGGCAAGCGCG
>JAUQYA010000166.1 GCA_030837785.1 Albidovulum sp. | reverse complement strand
GAGGAGAAAACCATGGCAGAAACGAAGACGACCACCGATATCCCCGGGCTTTCGAAAAACGCCCGTACCGTCCTTGAGAAACGCTACCTCAAGCGCGACACCGAGGGGAAGGTCCTCGAGACCCCCGCCGACATGTTCCGTCGCGTTGCCGAGGCCATTGCCATTGCTGACCGCAATTTCGACAAGAAGGCCGACACCAAGGCCCTTGCCCAGAAGTTCTACGACCTGATGACCTCCTTCGAGTTCCTCCCCAACTCCCCCACCCTCATGAACGCAGGGCGCGAGCTGGGCCAGCTCTCCGCCTGCTTCGTCCTCCCCGTGGGCGACTCCATGGAGGATATCTTCGATGCGGTCAAGTACACGGCCCTCATCCACAAGTCCGGCGGCGGCACCGGTTTCTCCTTCTCGCGGCTGCGGCCGGCCAACGACGTGGTCCGCTCCACCTCGGGCATCTCCAGCGGCCCCATCTCGTTCATGCGGGTCTTCGATGCCGCCACTGAGACCATCAAGCAGGGGGGGACCCGGCGCGGCGCCAACATGGGGATTCTCCGCGTGGACCATCCGGACATCATGGACTTCATCATGTGCAAGGATGACCAGAAGCAGCTAAACAACTTCAACATCTCCGTGGGGCTCACCGAGGCCTTCATGGAGGCGGTGGAGAGGGACGCCGACTACGACCTGCGCAACCCGCGCGACGGCAAGCCGTGCGGGACCCTTAACGCTCGCAAGGTGTTCAGCCGCATCGTGAAGCAGGCCTGGAAAAACGGCGAGCCGGGCATCATCTTCCTGGACCGGCTCAACAAGGACAACCCGACCCCCAACATCGGCGAGATCGAGTCCACCAACCCCTGCGGCGAGCAGCCGCTCCTCCCCTACGAGTCGTGCAACCTGGGCTCCATCAACCTGGGGAAGATGGTGAAAAACGGCGACGTGGACTGGAAGCGCCTCAAGGAGGTCATCCGCCTGGGGGTCCACTTCCTGGACAACGTCATCGAGGTGAACAACTACCCCCTCCCCCAGATCAACGACATGACCCGCGCCAACCGCAAGATCGGCCTCGGCGTCATGGGGTGGGCCGACATGCTGATCCTCCTGGGCATCCCCTACAACTCGCCGGAGGCCATCAGTCTGGGCGAGAAGGTGATGCGCTTCATCAATGACGAGGGGCATGCCTACTCCAGGGAACTGGCCGCCGTGCGGGGTTCGTTCCCCAACTTCGTGGGCTCCATCTTCGACAGGCCGGGCGAGGGCCCAATCCGCAACGCCACGGTGACCACCATCGCCCCCACCGGCACCATCTCCATCATCGCCAACTCCTCCAGCGGCGTGGAGCCTCTCTTCGCGGTCTCCTACGTGCGCCAGGTCCTCGACAAGAACATCCTCGTGGAGGTGAACCCCATCTTCGAGGAAATGGCCCGGGACCGGGGCTTCTACTCCGAAGAGCTGATGCAGAAGATCGCCCAGCATGGGACCGTCCACGACCTGCCGGAGATCCCTGAGGAAATCCGCCGGATCTTCGTGACCGCCCACGACATCACGCCGGAAGACCACATTGACATGCAGGCGGCCTTCCAGAAATACACCGACAATGCCGTCTCCAAGACGGTCAACTTTCCCAACACCGCCACCATCGAGGAGGTGGAGAAGGTCTACCGCCTGGCCTACAAGCTGGAGTGCAAGGGGGTTACCATCTACCGCGACGGCTCCCGCGACGAGCAGGTCCTCTCCACCGGCGCGAAAGAGGACAAGGAGAAGGTGGTCCACACGGAGGACAAGCGGGCCGTGAAACGGGACCGCCCCAAAGCCCTTAAGGGGTGGACCTACCAGATGCAGACCGGCTGCGGCCCCCTCTACGTCACCGTCAACGAAGACAAGGCCGGGCTCTTCGAGCTCTTCACCACCATGGGGAAGGCGGGCGGGTGCGCCTCCTCCCAGTGCGAGGCCATCGG
>JAUQYA010000165.1 GCA_030837785.1 Albidovulum sp. | reverse complement strand
TTCGCGCAGGACATAGCCGCGGCCCCAGACCGTCTCGATGTAATTGTCGCCGCCGGTCGCCTCGGAAAGCTTCTTGCGGAGCTTGCAGATGAAGACGTCGATGATCTTGAGTTCCGGCTCGTCCATGCCGCCGTAGAGATGGTTGAGGAACATCTCCTTGGTCAGCGTCGTGCCCTTGCGGAGCGACAGAAGCTCCAGCATCTGGTATTCCTTGCCGGTCAGGTGCACCGGCGTGCCGTCCGCGTCCACCGTCTTGGCGTCGAGGTTGACGCTGATCTTGCCGGTGCGGATCACCGATTGCGAGTGGCCTTTCGAGCGGCGGATGATCGCGTGGATGCGCGCGACCAGTTCCTCGCGGTGGAAGGGTTTCGTCATGTAGTCGTCCGCGCCGAAGCCGAAGCTGCGGATCTTGTTTTCGGTGTCGTCGGCGCCGGTCAGGATGAGGATCGGCGTGTCGACCTTGGCCAGGCGCAACTGCCGCAGCACGTCCTGGCCGTTCATGTCCGGCAGGTTGAGGTCGAGAAGGATCAGGTCGTAATCGTAGAGCTTGGCGAGATCGATCCCCTCCTCGCCGAGATCGGTGCAGTAGACGTTCAGGTTGGCATGGGTCAGCATCAGTTCGATGCTGCGGGACGTGGTCGGATCGTCCTCGACCAGCAGGATTCTCATCAGGCGTGCTCCACGTTAATCCCTCGATCATCCCCACTCTGGCGCAGAATGGTTAATCACAAGTTACCGCTGTGCGACCATCCGCGACCTCAACTCAAGGTTGACGGTATTTCTGGATCGCCGTCACTTTCAAGCCCTTTTCGCCATGCCGGGCCACCGCGTCGCGCCAGAGGCCGAACTCCTCCTCGGACAGATGATAGCGGTCGAGTGCCTCCTTCAGCGGCATGAGCCCGTGGGCCACCGCCTTCACCACCCTTGCCTTGCGGCTGGCGACCCAGCGCCGGGTTTCGGCCGGCGGCAGGTCGGCGCGTGTCATGATGGTGCCGTCGGGCAAGGTGATTGCCCGCGGACCATCGATCTTTTTCAAGAACATGGTTCACCCCTTCGTCTTCTCCCGGGAAAAGCGTGCCCCCGCAGGCTTAAGGAGGGGTGAAACCGCGGGCTTGCGAGTGCTTCGGATTTTCCTATATTCCTCCCGATTCCCGGATCGCGCGCGATGCTTGACGAACCCCGACTGAACTCTCTTGGCCTGCCGAAGCCGCCGGCGGAAACCCGCGTCGTGGTGGCGATGTCGGGCGGCGTGGATTCGTCCGTCGTCGCGGCGATGCTGAAGGACGAAGGCTACGACGTCGTCGGCGTGACGCTTCAGCTCTACGACCACGGCGCGGCCCTGGCCCGCAAGGGCGCCTGCTGTGCGGGCCAGGACATCCACGACGCCCGCCGGGTGGCCGAGGCGATGGGATTTCCCCACTATGTGCTCGACTACGAGAACATGTTCCGCGACGCGGTGATCGAGGAATTCGCCGACGCCTATCTGGCAGGCGCGACGCCGGTCCCCTGCATCCGCTGCAACGAACGGGTGAAGTTCAAGGATCTGCTGGCGACGGCAAAGGACCTCGACGCCGACTGCATGGCGACGGGGCACTACATCCGCCGGCTCGACGGGCCGGCGGGGCCGGAACTGCATTGCGCGGCCGACCCGGCCCGCGACCAGTCCTATTTCCTGTTCTCGACGACGCCGGAACAGCTCGCCTACCTGCGCTTTCCCCTTGGCAGGCTCGCCTCGAAGGCCGAGACGCGGGCGCTCGCGGCGAAATACGGGCTTTCGATCGCCGACAAGCCCGACAGCCAGGACATCTGCTTCGTGCCGGACGGCGACTACGCCAGCGTGATCGAGAAGCTCAGGCCCGGCGCCGCCGACCCCGGAGAGATCGTCGACATGGACGGCAACGTCCTCGGGCAGCACCGGGGAGTGATCCACTACACGATCGGCCAGCGCAAGGGTCTCGGCATCGGCGGGTTGGGCGAGCCGCTCTACGTGGTCAAGCTCGACCCCGAGGCGCGGCGGGTCGTCGTCGGGCCGAAGGCGGCGCTGGCCACCCGGATCGTGCCGGTGCGCGAGATCAACTGGCTCGGCGACGTGCCCTTCGACAGCCAACCGGAATGGCATGTCTCGGTCCGCATCCGCTCCACCCGGCCGCCGCGGCCGGCGATCCTGCGCCCCCTCTCGGCAACGGCGGCGGAGGTGGAATTGCTCGACCCCGAAACCGGCGTGAGCCCGGGCCAGGCCTGCGTCTTCTACGAGACCGGCGGCAGCCGCATCCTCGGCGGCGGCTGGATCTGGCGGGGACGCTAGAGCGTGTCTGAGTTAGATTGAAGCGTATCCTGCATGTCGGAGGCAGTTTTGGCATTCGGCGGGAGTGAAGGCGTCGAGCAGGGTTCCGACCCTTCGCCATGAGGCTTCGATGGTGCGCTCGTCTGCCTTTCGGAA
>JAUQYA010000164.1 GCA_030837785.1 Albidovulum sp. | reverse complement strand
TTCCGAAAGGCAGACGAGCGCACCATCGAAGCCTCATGGCGAAGGGTCGGAACCCTGCTCGACGCCTTCACTCCCGCCGAATGCCAAAACTGCCTCCGACATGCAGGATACGCTTCAATCTAACTCAGACACGCTCTAGTGCAAATGCCTCAGCTTGTCGGGGTTCCGCACCACATAGATCGCGGCGATCTTGCCGTCGACAATTTCAAGCGCGGTAGTCTGGAGTTCCCCGTCAGCCTCCAGCGTCACGAAACCGGGAAGGCCATTGATGAATCCGGCACGGATCAGTGTCGAGGCATGCTTCCGGAAATTTGCCGCAAGAGAGGCGTGAATCCTTATGACGGCGTCGTAGCCGAAGATCGGTGTAAGGGCCGCCGGCCGCTTGCCGCCTCCGTCCGCGTGGATGTTGACATCGGCCGCCAACATCGACCCCAGCGCGCTCATGTCGCCGCTGCGCGAGGCGGCGAAGAACGCTTTGGCAAGCTCAAGTCCGCGCCGCTTCTCGACTTGGAATCGCGGTCGCGCCTCGCGGATGTGGTCGCGGGCCCGGCTGGCCAGCTGGCGGCAGGCAGCCGGGTCGCGCCGGATGGTTGCCGCCACTTCCTCGAATTCCAGTCCGAAAACGTCGTGCAGAAGGAAGGCAGCCCGCTCCAGCGGTGACAGCCGTTCCAGCGCCAGCATCAGCGGCAGAGTTACATCCTCATGTTCCTCCTCCTCGAAAACCGGATCGGGAAGCCAGGGGCCGACATAGGTTTCGCGTTGGCGGCGCGCGGACTTAAGCTGATCCAGGCACAGCCGCGTGAGGGTGCGGCGCAGGAATGCCTCCGGCTCGCGCACCGCACCGCGGTCGGCCTTCATCCAGCGGATGAAGGCTTCCTGCACCATGTCCTCGGCGTCGGCCACCGAGCCCAGCATGCGATAGGCGACGCGCATCAGCTTTGGCCGCAGGGGGTCGAAGGTTGCCGCCGGATCGCCGTGGGCGACGTCCGTCATCAGGCCGCCGTCCGGACGGATGCCTTCTCGGCCGCGAGCGCCGCCTTCGCGGCTGCCGGATCGAGCACTATGCCGAAACCCACCGCGAGGCGGTTCCATCCGTTGATGATGTTGATCACAAGTGTCAGCCTCACCTGCTCCTCCTCCGTGAACTCCGCCTTCAGCGCCTCATAGGCACTCTCATGGGTATGTCCTTCGGAAAGCCGCGTCAGCGCCTCGACCCAGCCGAGGGCGGCGCGTTCGCGATCAGTATAGCATGGAGCCTCACGCCAGGAGGACAGCAGATACAGCCGCTGTTCGGTCTCGCCCTGCTCGCGCGCTTCCGCCGTGTGCATGCCGATGCAGTTGGCGCAGCCATTGATCTGCGAAGCGCGGACCTTCACGAGTTCGGCGAGGCCGGGCTCGATGCCGGAGTTAATGATGGCGGAGGCGCGTGACCAGTTTTTCATGAAAGAAGGTGCGGCCGCGTAGAGATCAAGCTTGGCAGTCATTGTCGGAGTCCTTCTGTTGGTTCCGGCATGATGACGAGGCAGAGCCTGCCGGTGTGACATTCGCGCCGATCTTTTCGCTTCTCGAAGCCCTGCACACGAATGGACCTGCAGGTCTCGCCGGCCATGGCCGATCCACCACCATTTCGAGAAGAAGGGCTGGGCCGAGCCGCAGGTCGTGATCCGCTTCTGGATCATCTCGCTCATCCTCGCGCTGATCGGCCTGGCGACGCTGAAGCTGCGTTGACGCGGGCCGAATCCGCTGCCAGCCTGCGCCAGCCGCCCCGGCGCCCTGCGCCAGCCGCCCCGGCGCGCGGGGGTGGCGGTGAGACGGGTCGTGGCCATGCCGGTCACGGCAAGGCCGCGCGCCGACGCGTCGCGTGCGGCCCGGCGCCCGGAGGGAGGGGCATGGGTGGCACGCTACGCGCTATTGACCGACATTCACGCCAACCGCGAAGCCCTCGAGGCCGTGCTGCGCGATCTCGCCGGGCGCCGGGCTGACCGGATCGCTGTCCTCGGCGACATCGTCGGCTATGGCGCCGATCCGGCCTGGTGCACCGACCGCGTGGAGGAACTGGCCGCGGCCGGCGCGATCGTGCTCAAGGGCAACCACGACGCGGCGGTGGACCAGCCCGACGGGTCGATGAACGCCATCGCCCGGGCGGCCATCGACTGGACCCGGCCGCGGCTTTCGGCGGCGCAGAAGGCATTCCTCGCGGCGCTGCCGCTGACCGCCTGCGAGGCCGACATCCAGTTCGTCCATGCCAGCGCCGACCATCCCCAGGACTGGATCTACATCACCGGCGAGCGCTCCGCCTGGCCAAGCTTCGCCGCCGCAAAGGCGCGCGTCATCCTCTGCGGCCATGTCCATGTGCCCGCGATCTACAGTTGCGACATGACCAACCGCGTCCAGTCGCAGCGGATCACCACCCGCCGGCCGGTGCCGCTGATCCGCTCGCGCCGCTGGCTTGCCGTCATCGGCGCTGTCGGGCAGCCCCGCGACGGGGTGCCCGAGGCCGCCTATGCGATCCTCGACACCGCGACCAACGACCTGACGTTTCACCGCGCGGCCTACGACCGGGCGGCGGCCGCGGCCAAGCTGCGCGCCGCGGGCCTGCCCGAGCCGCTCGCCCTCAGACTGCTGAACGGGAGCTGACCCATGCGCATCCGGCCATACACCGGGCTTCAGATCGACGGGTTCACGCTCGGCGAATGCCTTCACAAGGGCGGCTTCGCCACGATCTGGGACGTCACCCACCCGCTTCACCGCACCCCCCTGGTGATGAAGGTGCCGACGATCCTCGACGGCTACGATGCCCCGACGATCGTCGGCTTCGAGGTCGAGCAGATGATCATGCCCCGCCTCGCCGGCCCGCATGTGCCGCGCGTCGTGGCCGAGGGCGATTTCGCGACGATGCCCTACATCGTCACCGAACGCATCCCGGGCGGCTCCTTCCTGGCGCTGTTCAAGTCCGCCCCGGCGCCGGCCGACACCGTCGTGGCGCTGGCCATCCGCATCGCCGGGGCGCTGCACGAGCTGCACAAGCAGCACGTCATCCACCTCGACCTCAAGCCCGCCAACCTCCTGATGCGCGACACCGGCGAGGTGGTCTTCGTCGATTTCGGTCTGGCGCGGCACGACCATCTTCCCGACCTTCTGGCCGAGGAATTCCGCATCCCGATGGGAACCTTCCCCTATATCGCGCCCGAGCAATACCTGCGTGTCCGCGACGACCTGCGCAGCGACATCTTCGCGGTGGGCGCGATGCTTTACGAATACGCGACCGGCCGCCAGCCGTTCGGAGAGCCGCAGACGCTCAGGGGGGTGCGCAAACGGCTCTGGCGCGACCCGGTCCCGCCGCGCGCGACCAGCCCCGACCTGCCGCCCTGGCTCCAGGAAATCATTCTCCGCGCGCTCGAGGTCGATCCGAAGGATCGCTTCCAGTCGGCCGCGCAGATGCTCTTCGACCTACAGCATCCGGCCCAGGTGAAGCTGACCGCCCGGGCCGCGAAGCTGACGCAGGACGGCGCGGCCGAGGTGTTCCGCCGCTGGCGGCGGATGCGGAAGGTCAAGGGGTTCGGCCCGCCGCCGGCGAATGCCGAGGCGCAGATGGACAAGGCGCCGATCCTTCTGGTCGCGGTCGATCTCGCGCCCGAGATGGAGGGGCTCGCCCAGCATCTGCTGCGGGCCGTGAAGCGCATCCGCCGCATCCAGGCCGACGCGCGGGTGGCCTGCGTCAACGTGATCAAGACCGCGCGCCTGGGCGTCGACAGGACCACTGACGACGAGGGTGTGAACCTCCATGTCGCGCGGCTCGTCGCGCTGCGCGCCTGGGCGGCCAGTCTCGAGCTTTCCGACGAGGAGGTGACCTTCGCCATCCTCGAAGGGCCGGATCCGGCGGCCGTGATCATCGGCTATGCCGTCAACAACCAGGTCGATCACATCCTGATGGGGGCCCGCGGCAGTTCCAGCACCCGCCGCTTCCTCGGCTCGGTGTCGAGCCAGGTCGTGGCCGAGGCGCCCTGCAGCGTCACCGTCGTGCGCATCCCCGCCTACGAGGCCCCGGCGACCGAAGCCTTGCCGGCGCAAGACTCCGTCGACGCCTGAGCCGCGGCGGCAGGGCGGCGCGAGGGGAGGAACGCGAGCGCCGGCCAGCGCCGGGCGGCGGGAAGGGCGGCAAGCCTGCGGATCACCACCGCGCCGCCGACCACCACGGTGGCGCCGAGAAGGGGCGACTGCTGCAGCGCCGCCCCGGCCTCGGGGCTGCCGAAGGCGAGGACCGCGGCGCCAAGGCGGGCGATCGCCGTGGCCTCGACGAAGGGACCGAGCGCGGGCAGGGCGACGCCCGTCACCGTGGCGGCCGCCCCGACGAAACCGGCGTAAAGAAGGCCCGTGAACAGCGGCAACGGCATGCCGTGGACGGTGACATCATGGCGCAGGAAGGCGATGACGCCGGCGGCGAAGGCCATCCCGGTTGCGAACAGGATGAGCCGCCGCGCCTCGCGCAATCTTCGCCAGACCAGGCCAGACCAGACGAGACCGGGCATCGTGCCTCCCCAGGGTTCACGCGGGGATCAGTCTGGCATCCGAATGAAGCATGAACGTGGCGGCAACCGGCACCAAATGTGGCGGCCGGGGGCCGGGGTCGGGCGGCCCCGCTTGCGGGCGGCGGCGCGGCGCGGCATTGTCCGGGCGGGAATCGGAGAGGGGCGGCATGATTCCGGTTCAGGGATTCGAGGGCAGGCGCGTCGCCGTGCTCGGGCTCGGCCGATCGGGCCTGGCCACGGCGCGGGCGCTTCAGGCCGGCGGCGCCGTGCCCTGCCTCTGGGACGATGCGCCCGAGGCCCGCGAAAAGGCCGAGGCCGCCGGCTTCGCGCTGACCGACCTCACCCGCGCCGACGCCTGGGAGGGCGCAGCCTGCCTCGTCGTCTCGCCGGGCATCCCGCATCTCTACCCCGAGCCCAACCGGCTCGTCGCGCGGGCGATCGCGGCGGGCGTGCCCATCGACAACGACATCGGCCTCTTCTTCCGCTCCTTCGCCACGCCCGACTGGGACGCGATGGACGCGACGCCGAAGGTCGTCGCCATCACCGGATCGAACGGCAAGTCCACCACCACGGCGCTGATCCACCATATTCTCAAGGTCGCCGGCCGGCCGGCGCAGATGGCGGGAAACATCGGCCGCGGCGTGCTCGACCTCGATCCGGCGCAGCCGGGCGAGGTGGTGGTGCTGGAACTCAGCTCCTACCAGACCGAACTTGCCCGCGCGCTGACCCCAGACATCGCCGTCTTCACCAACCTCTCGCCCGACCATCTCGACCGCCACGCGGGCCTCGGCGGCTATTTCGCCGCCAAGCGCCGGCTCTTCGCCGAGGGCGGCCCCGACCGGGCGGTGATCGGTGTCGACGAGGTGGAGGGGCGGTTTCTCGCCAACCAGATGGCCGAGGGGCCGGCCGACGACCGGGTGATCCGCATCTCCTCGGGCTCGAAGCTCGAAGGCGAAGGCTGGTCGGTCTTCGCCCGCAAGGGCTTTCTGGCCGAATGGCGCAAGGGCCGCCAGGTGGCCGCGATCGACCTGCGCGAGGTCACCGGCCTGCCCGGCGCCCACAACCACCAGAATGCCTGCGCATCCTATGCCGCGACCCGCGCGCTCGGCGTCGCGCCGAAGATCGTCGAACAGGCGTTCCACTCGTTCGAAGGGCTTCCCCACCGCAGCCAGCTTGTCGCCGAACGGGGCGGCGTCAGGTTCGTGAACGACAGCAAGGCCACCAACGTCGACAGCGCCGCCAAGGCGCTCCAGGCCTTTCCGCGCATCCGCTGGATCGCCGGGGGCCTGGGCAAGGACGGCGGCATCGCCGCGCTGAAGCCTTTTCTCGGCGCGGTGGTGAAGGCCTATCTCATCGGCCATTCGGCGCGCGACTTCGCGCTGGAACTGGGCGAGACCCCGCACGAGATCTGCGAGACGATGGAGCGCGCGGTCACCCGCGCCGCCGCCGAGGCCTGCCCTGGCGAGACCGTGCTTCTCGCCCCCGCCGCAGCCTCGTTCGACCAGTATCCGAACTTCGAGAAACGCGGCGAGGATTTCGCGGCCCGGGTGCGGGCACTTGCCGCATGAGGCGCGCGCCGGAAGGAGCGGGACGATGCAACAGCCAGAGGTCCGACGCGATCCCGCGGTGACGGAGTTTCTCGGCGCCCTCGAGGCGGCGGTCATGGCCTGTGCCCCCGAAGGGTCCGAGGAACGCAGCGCTGCCTCGCGCGTCTTCGACCGCTGCCGGCACCTGACCGGCGCACCCTCTGCGGCCGCTCCGCTGCCGCAGCCCGTCTGCGCGGTCCTGCCCGATGCCCTCGCCGTGGCCCAGGGCGCCGGCCGGCCGGCGCTTCGCCGCGCCGTTGCCGCAGCCTTCGCCGTGCTGGCCCCGCGGTTGCAATGGCGGCCGCGCGCCTCGGCGACCGACCCGGTCTTCCGTGACGCCCATGCCAACGCGATGGTGTTCGGCCCCGGCGGGATCGAGGGGCGCGACGACGTCCAGATCGGCGTCACCCTGATGGCGCCCCACACCCTCTACCCGAACCATTCCCACCCGCCGGAAGAGGTCTATCTTGCCCTGACGCCGGGCGAATGGTGGAACGCCCGGATGGACTGGACCGACCCCGGCCCCGACGGGCTGATCTACAACCCGCCCGGCATCACCCACGCCATGCGCTCCGGGAAGACGCCCTTCCTCGCCATCTGGATGCTGCCGGCGTAAGGCGGTCGCCCCGGAGAGGAGGACCCGATGCAAGGCCATTGCACCTGCGGCCGCGTCCGCTACCGGCTGATCGACCGGCCGCTTTTCGTCCACGCCTGCCACTGCACCTGGTGCCAGCGCGAGACCGGCGGCCGCACGCGCTCAACGCGATGATCGAGACCGACCGGATCGAGATCCTGGCCGACGACCCGGTGGAGATCACGACGCCCCCGGCCTCGGGCAAGGGCCAGATCGTCCTGCGCTGCCCGGACTGCTGCGTGGCACTCTGGTCGCATCACGCGGGCGCGGGGCGGAAGATCGCCTTCCTCCGCGTCGGCACGCTCGAAGACCCTGCCGCCTGTCCGCCGGACATCCATATCTTCACCTCGACGAAACTGCCCTGGTACGTGATCCCGGCAGGCGTTACCGCGGTGCCGGACTACTACGACCGCAAGCCTTTCTGGCCGCCCGAAAGCCTGCGCCGGCGCGAGGCGGCGCTCGGCCGCTGACCGCGCCTGGCCGGCAATCTGTTCTGGCGCGGCGGGCGGTTCCGCGCTAGACTCGCGGCCAGACCCGGCAAACGGGCGACCTGAGGCAGTGAAGGCAGTCATCCATGACGGAAATGGTCTATGGCACCATGCCCATACGGGCAGGCGAACCTGTGCTTCCGCGCTGGTGGCGGACGATCGACCGATGGTCGCTCGCCTTCGTCCTCGTCCTCTTCGGCATCGGCCTTCTGCTGGCACTCGCGGCCTCGGTGCCGCTCGCCGAGAAGAACGGGCTCGATCCCTATTACTACGTCACCCGCCAGACCGTCTTCGGCAGCGTGGCGGTCGGCGTGATGCTGGTCATCTCGATGATGTCGCCCGAGGCGGTGCGCCGGATCGGCGTGATCGGCTTTTTCGGCGCCTTCGTGGCGCTGATGCTGCTGCCGGTCTTCGGCACCGATTTCGGCAAGGGCGCGGTGCGCTGGTATTCGCTGGGCTTCGGCTCGTTCCAGCCCTCGGAATTCCTCAAGCCCGGTTTCGTCATCATGGCCGGCTGGCTGATGTCGGCGGCGATGGAGATCAACGGCCCGCCGGGGCGGCTCTACAGCTTCGTGCTGGCCGCCGTCATCGTGCTCTTTCTCGCCTTCCAGCCCGATTTCGGCCAGGCCTGCCTCGTCCTCTTCGCCTGGGGGGTGATGTATTTCGTGGCCGGTGCGCCGATCCTGCTTCTCTCGGTCGTGGGCGGGGTCGTCGTCGCCGGCGGGCTCTTCGCCTATGACGCCTCGGAGCATTTCGCCCGCCGGATCGACGGTTACCTTTCGGCCGAGATCGACCCGCGCACCCAGATCGGCTATGCCACGAACGCGATCCAGGAGGGCGGCTTCTTCGGCGTCGGCGTCGGCCAGGGCACGGTGAAATGGTCGCTTCCCGACGCGCATACCGACTTCATCATCGCGGTCGCGGCCGAGGAATACGGGCTCGTCCTCGTTCTTCTCATCATCCTTCTCTACGCCGCGATCACCGCGCTGTCGCTCTTCCGGCTCCTGAAGGAGCGCGATCCGTTCATCCGCATCGCCGGCGCCGGGCTTGCCTCGGCCTTCGGCGTGCAGGCGCTGATCAACATGGGGGTCGCGGTCCGGCTTCTGCCGGCGAAGGGGATGACGCTTCCCTTCGTCAGCTACGGCGGTTCCTCGGTGATCGCTTCCGGCATCGCGATGGGGATGCTTCTGGCGCTGACGCGCGCCCGCCCGCAGGGCCGGATCGAGGACGTGCTTCTGAAGCGGGGCCGCTGATGGCGCCGCCGCTTCTCCTCATCGCCGCCGGCGGCACCGGCGGGCACATGTTCCCCGCCCAGGCGCTGGCCGAGGCGATGGTCGCGAAGGGCTGGCGGGTCACGCTCTCGACCGATGCGCGCGGTGCGCGCTACACCGGCGGCTTCCCGGAGGACGTGACCGTCGAACAGGTCGCCTCCGCCACCTTCGCCCGGGGCGGCATCGCCGCTAAAGCGCTTGCACCCTTCCGCATCGCCGGCGGCGTGGCGGGCGCCTGGCTCGCCATGCGGCGCGACCGGCCCGCGGTGGTGGTGGGTTTCGGCGGCTACCCGTCGATTCCGGCGCTTGGCGCGGCGGTGATGCTGAAGATCCCGCGGATGATCCACGAACAGAACGGCGTCCTCGGCCGGGTGAACCGGATCTTCGCGCCCCGCGTCCAGGCCATCGCCTGCGGCACCTGGCCGACGGACCTGCCGGATGGCGTGGAGGGCCACCACACCGGCAACCCGGTGCGCGCCGCCGTGCTGGAACGCGCCGGCGCGCCCTACATCCCGCCCGGCGACTATCCGATGAGCCTCCTTGTCATCGGCGGCAGCCAGGGCGCGCGCATCCTCTCCGACGTCGTGCCGGCGGCGCTGGCGCTGCTGCCCGAGGCCCTGCGCGCCAATCTCCGCGTTGCCCACCAGGCCCGGCCGGAGGACATCGAGAGGGTGACGGCGGCCTACGCCGGCGCCGGCCTGCGCGCCGAGGTGCGGCCCTTCTTCGACGACATCCCGCGGCGGCTGTCGGAAGCGCAGCTCGTGGTCTCCCGCTCCGGCGCCTCCTCGGTGGCCGACATCTCGGTGATCGGCCGGCCCGCGATCCTCGTGCCCTTCGCCGCCGCCGCGAACGACCACCAGACCGCCAACGCCCGCGGCCTCGTTGCCGCCGGCGGCGCCATCCTCATCCCCGAATCCCGGCTTGACCCCGCGACGCTCTCGGGCCATGTCGCGGCGATCCTCGACCAACCCGGGGCGGCGATCGGCATGGCCCATGCCGCCCTTGCCCACGGGGTTCCCGATGCCACCGACCGCCTCGTGCAGATGGTCGAGGCGCTGGCCCAGAACGCGAAAGAGACGACATGAACGCCGCCACCAAGCTGCCCGGAGAACTCGGCCCCATCCATTTCGTCGGCATCGGCGGCATCGGCATGTCGGGCATCGCCGAGGTGCTGATGACGCTCGGCTATGCCGTGCAAGGCTCGGATGCGAAGGCCTCGAAGATCACCGACCGGCTGGTGGGACTGGGCGCGACCTTCTTCGAGGGGCAGAGCGCGGAAAACATCGGCGACGCCGCCGTCGTGGTGATCTCCTCGGCGATCAAGAAGGGCAACCCGGAGCTGGAGGAGGCCCGCCGCCGCGGCCTGCCGGTGGTGCGCCGCGCCGAGATGCTGGCCGAGCTGATGCGGCTGCGCTCCAACGTCGCCGTCGCCGGGACGCATGGCAAGACCACGACCACGACGATGGTGGCGACGCTGCTCGACAAGGGCGGCTTCGACCCGACCGTGATCAACGGCGGCATCATCCACGCCTACGGCTCCAACGCGCGGGCCGGCGCGGGAGAGTGGATGGTGGTCGAGGCCGACGAATCCGACGGATCGTTCAACCGCCTGCCCGCGACCATCGCCATCGTCACCAACATCGACCCCGAGCACATGGAGCACTGGGGAACGCTCGAAGCCCTCAGGAAGGGCTTTCTCGACTTCGTGTCGAACATCCCCTTCTATGGCGCCGCGGTCTGCTGCACCGACCACCCCGAGGTGCAGGCGCTGGTCGGTCGCGTCACCGACCGCCGCGTCATCACCTTCGGCTTCAACGCCCAGGCCGATGTCCGCGCAACCGGGCTGAAGTTCGAAAACGGCAAGGCCCACTTCGACATCCAGCTTCAGGGCGAAGGCGAAGGTTCGAGAATCGAAGGCTGCACCCTGCCGATGCCGGGCGATCACAACGTCTCGAACGCGCTCGCGGCGGTCGCCGTCGCCCGCCATCTCGGCATGAAGAAGGACGAGATCCGCGAGGCCTTAGCGCAGTTCGCGGGCGTCAACCGGCGCTTCACCCGGGTGGGCGAGGTTCTGGGCGGGGTCACGATCATCGACGATTACGGCCACCACCCGGTGGAGATCGCGGCGGTCCTGAAAGCGGCGCGGCAGGCCACGAAGGGCCGCGTCATCGCCGTCCACCAGCCGCACCGCTATACCCGCCTGTCCAGTCTTTTCGAGGATTTCTGCACCTGCTTCAACGAGGCTGACGTGGTCGCCATCGCCGAGGTCTACGCCGCCGGCGAGGACCCGATCCCCGGCGCCACGCGCGACGATCTGGTCGCCGGCCTGATCGCCCACGGCCACCGCCATGCCCGCGCGATCCTCAGCGAGGACGACCTGGCGCGGCTGGTGCGGGAACAGGCGCGGCCCGGGGACATGGTGGTCTGCCTCGGCGCGGGCACGATCTCTGCCTGGGCGAACGCGCTTCCCGGCCGCCTTGCGGCCAAGGGCTGAGGCATGGGCACGCCGCTCGTCCTTGCCTTCCTCTGGGTCGTCGCGGCGACGGTCGTGGCGTTCCTGCCGATGCGGCTGCAATTCGTCTTCGGCTTCTTCCTCGCCCTCTCGGCCGTCGCCCTCATCGTCTGGCTGTCGGTTTCGCTCAGCCCCTGGATCGGCGTCGCGGCGCTGGCGGCCTTCGTGTCGATGTTCCGCAAGCCCTTGGGATATTTCGCGAAACGCCTCGCCGGAAGGGGCCGGGCGGGATGAGCGGCTCGCTTCTCGCCGCCTGCCTCTGGGCCGTCGCCGCGACGGTGGTCGCGATGCTGCCGACGCGCGACCGCCACTGGCGCGCGGCCTATGTCCTGATCACCGCGGGCATTCCGATCCTCGGCTGGGTGACCTACCAGAACGGCCCCTGGGCCGGGCTGATCGTGCTCGCCGCCGGGGCGTCGATCCTGCGCTGGCCGCTCGTCTACCTCTGGCGCTGGCTCCGGCGGGCCTGAACCGCCAGGCGGCGCCAGCATCCGTCCCGCGAGCGTATGGCAGGCGTATGGCATCCGTCCCGACAGGGGGATTGCCGCGTGCGCACCGACCCGGCCAAGGTGATCGCCGAATCTGACGCGATGCGCCAGCAATTGCTTTCCGGGGTCGATCCTTGCAAGGCGATGGTGATGCCGCGCTAAGCGGTGACCACCTAAGGGATTGTCCCGCCCGGCGGCAACGCCGGGCAGCGCCCGACCCTCCCCCCGGGAGGGCGCTTCTCGCCCACCCGGGGTCGGGCGCCGCCCTCGGAATGCTTCGCTGAGGTGGTGCTTCCCGCCTTCGCCCTTGCGGCTGGCCCCCGCCCGCTCTACCCAATCCCCATGACGCTCACCCTTCCCTCCGTGCGGGGCACGCTGACCCCGGATCGGCCGCTCGCCGACCTCACCTGGCTCAGGGTGGGCGGGCCGGCGGACTGGCTGTTCCAGCCGGCGGATGTGGACGACCTTCGGGCGTTCCTCGGCGTGCTCGATCCTTCTGTCCCGGTCTTCCCGATGGGAGTGGGGTCCAACCTCATCGTGCGCGACGGCGGCATCCGGGGCGTGGTTATCCGGCTGGGGCGGGGGTTCAACGGCATCTCGGTCGCGGGCAGCCGCGTCACCGCCGGGGCGGCGGCGCTCGACGCGCATGTCGCGCGGACGGCGGCGGCGGCGGGGGTGGACCTGACCTTCTTGCGCACGATCCCCGGGGCCATTGGCGGCGCGGTCAGGATGAATGCCGGCTGCTACGGCAGCTATACCGCCGACCATTTCGTCCAGGCGACGGTGGTGATGCGCGACGGCAGCGTCCGGGTTTTCGGGCGGAAGGACATCGGGTTCGCCTACCGCTCCTCGCGCCTGCCCGAGGGCACGGTCATCGTCGAGGCGGTCTTCGAAGGCGAACCGGGCGAGCCGGCGGTGCTGGAGGCCAGGATGGCCGATCAACTCGCGAAGCGCGACGCCACCCAGCCGGTGAAGGACCGCACCGCGGGGTCGACCTTCCGCAATCCGGCGGGCTTTTCCTCGACCGGCCGGGCCGACGATGTCCACGACCTCAAGGCCTGGAAGCTGATCGACGACGCCGGGCTGCGCGGCCACCGCCTGGGCGGCGCGATCATGAGCGAGAAACACCCCAACTTCCTGACCAATGCCGGCGGCGCCACCGCCGCCGATCTGGAGGACCTTGGCGAGGAGGTCAGAAAAAGGGTTTTCGAATCCAGCGGTTTGACGCTAGAGTGGGAAATCATGCGCGTGGGGGAAAGAACACCCGTGGCAGGCGCGCGGTAACAACGAGAAGAGCGGCCCGCAAAAGGGCCGGAACGAGGCGGAATTGGCGGGCAGGTCGAGCAGGACAGCCCCCAAAGTGGCGGTGTTGATGGGAGGACGTTCCGCCGAGCGGGACGTGTCCCTGTCGAGCGGGCGCGAATGCGCCGACGCCCTGCGGGAGGCGGGTTACCAGGTGGTCGAGGTGGACGCCGGCCGCGACCTTGCCGCGCGCCTTGCCGAGATCAAACCGGATGTCTGCTTCAACGCGCTGCACGGCCGCTGGGGCGAGGATGGCTGCGTCCAGGGGATGCTCGAATGGCTGGGCCTTCCCTACACCCATTCCGGCGTGCTCGCCTCGGCGCTGGCGATGGACAAGACCCGCGCCAAGGAGGTGTTCCGCGCCGCCGGCCTGCCGGTGGTGGAAAGCCTGATCGCCCCGGTGGCGGAGATCGAGGCGCGCCATGTCATGGCGCCGCCCTATGTGGTGAAACCCAACAACGAGGGCTCCTCGGTCGGCGTCTATATCGTCCACGAGGCCGCGAACGCGCCGCCGAGGCTCGATCCGGGGATGCCGGCCGAGGCGATGGTGGAAACCTATGTGCCGGGCCGCGAACTGACCTGCGCGGTCTTCGGCGACCGGGCGATCTGCGTCACCGAGCTTCGGACCCGGGGCTGGTACGACTACCACGCCAAATACACCCCCGGCGCCTCCCGCCATGTCTGCCCGGCGGAGATTCCGGCCGAGATCGCCCGGGCCTGCATGGACCATGCGCTCACCGCCCACCGCGCGCTCGGCTGCCGCGGGCTCAGCCGCAGCGACTTCCGCTGGGACGACAGCCGGGGGCTTGCGGGGCTTTTCATCCTCGAGACCAACACCCAGCCCGGCATGACGCCCACCTCGCTCGCCCCCGAACAGGCGGCGGCGGGGGGCATGAGCTTCGTCGACCTCTGCCGCTGGATCGTGGAGGACGCCTCATGCGGACGGTGAGGGCGCCCGGCCGGATGGGGATGCGGCGCGAGGCCGACGCGGGCGGCCGGCGCGACCCGGCGCCGTCGCGGCTCGCGTTCCGGGTGGAGCGGCTGTGGTTGACGCCGGGCTTTCGCAAGGCGGTGCGGCTCGGCCTGCCGTCGGCGCTGATCCTCGGTGTCCTGGCGGGATGGCTCGGCGACGGGGCGCGGCGGGCGGCGTTGCAGCAGAGCCTCGCCGATCTGCGCGAGAGCGTCGAGAACCGGCCGGAGTTCATGGTCGGCCTGATGGCGATCGACGGCGCGTCGGAGCCGGTGGCCAACGCGATCCGGGGGATGCTGCCGGTGACGCTGCCGGCCTCGTCCTTCCGCATCGACCTCGAGGCGCTCAGGGCGACGATCGCGCAGATCGACGCCGTGGCCTCGGCCGAGTTGCGCATCCGCAAGGGCGGCGTGTTGCAGGTGACCGTCACCGAACGGGTGCCGGCGGTGCTGTGGCGGCGGGGAACCGCGCTCGAGATGCTCGATGCCGGCGGGCACCGGGTGGCCACGCTTCTCGACCGGGTGGCAAGGCCCGACCTGCCGGTGATCGCCGGCGAGGGGGCGGAGACCAACGTGGCCGAGGCGCTGGCGATCCTGAAGGCCGCGGAGCCGATCCGGGCCCGCGTCCGCGGCCTTGTCCGGGTCGGCGAACGGCGCTGGGACGTGGTCCTCGACCGCGACCAGCGCCTTCTCCTGCCCGAGACCGGCCCGGTGGCGGCGATCCAGCGGGTGATCGCGCTCGACCAGGCCGAGGACATGCTGGGCCGCGACCTGACGGTCGTGGACCTGCGCAACGAGAACCGCCCGACGGTCCGGATCGCGGAGCCGGCGGGCGAGGGTGAAACCGAGGTTGAGACGAAGGTGTCCGGGCAATGACCGATCTCTATCAGTCCCAGAGGGCGATGCGGAACATGCGGCGGGCCGCGCTGCAACGGGGCGTGGTGGCGGTCCTCGACGTCGGCACGTCGAAGATCGCCTGCCTCGTGCTCAGGTTCGAGAATCCCGAGGAGGGCCGCGACGACGGGCTCGGCTCGCTCGCCGGGCAGTCGCAGTTCCGGGTGATCGGCGCGGCCACCACCCGCTCGCGCGGGGTGCGCTTCGGCGAGGTCGACGCGATGGCCGAGACCGAGCGGGCGATCCGCACCGCGGTGCAGGCGGCGCAGAAGATGGCGCAGACCCGTGTCGATCACGTCATCGCCTGTTTCTCGGGCGCGCATCCGCGAAGCTACGGGCTGGCCGGAGAGATCGAGCTTCACGACGGGCAGGTGAGCGAGCAGGACGTGGCGCGCGTCCTGGCCGCCTGCGAGGTACCCGACTACGGTCCGGGGCGCGAGGCGCTGCACGCCCATCCGGTGAATTTCGCCATCGACCACCGCACCGGCTTCGGCGATCCGCGCGGCCATGTCGGCAACCGGCTGTCGGCGGACATGCACCTGCTGACGATCGACACGACGGCGGTGCAGAACCTGCTCTACTGCATCCGCCGCTGCGACCTGGAGATCGCCGGGCTCGCGTCGTCGGCCTATGTCTCGGGGCTTGCGAGCCTCGTCGAGGACGAGCAGGAACTGGGCGCGGCCTGCATCGACATGGGCGGCGGCGCCACCGGCATCTCGATCTTCATCAAGAAGCACATGATCTTCGCCGAAAGCGTGCGGATGGGCGGCGATCACGTCACCTCGGACATCTCGAAGGGGTTGCAGATGCCCCTGGCCACCGCCGAGCGGATCAAGACGATCCACGGTGGCGTGCACGCCACCGGCATGGACGACCGCGAGATGATCGAGATCGGCGCCAATTCCGGCGACTGGGAGAAGGACCGCCGCAAGGTCAGCCGCACCGAGCTGATCGGCATCATGCGGCCGCGGGTCGAGGAGATCCTCGAGGAGGTGCGGGCGATCCTCGATGCCGCCGGCTTCGACCAGCTGCCGAGCCAGCAGATCGTGCTGACCGGGGGCGCGAGCCAGATCCCCGGCCTCGACGGGCTGGCGGCGCGAATCCTCGGCCAGAACGTGCGACTCGGTCGGCCGCTGCGCGTCCAGGGGCTGCCGCAGGCGGCGACGGGGGCGGCGTTTTCCTCAACCGTGGGCCTGTGTCTCTTTGCTGCGCACCCGCAGGACGAGTGGTGGGATTTCGAGATTCCGGCCGAAAGATACCCGGCGCGGTCGCTGCGGCGGGCGATGAAATGGTTCAAAGACAACTGGTAACCACACGATCTTGAGAGGTAGGCGAAATGCCGCTGATATCCGGCGCGACACCCCCAGATTTTGTGGCTTTTCGGAGTTTTTCGCGTGACCTTGGCTGAAACACTCAGTAAAATCCGGGCAATGCGGAAAAAAGCGGCCGACAGTGGGCCGGGGACACGACAGGCGGACACAATGGCATTGAATTTGACGAT
>JAUQYA010000024.1 GCA_030837785.1 Albidovulum sp. | reverse complement strand
CCGAGAAACGCCACCTTCGCCATGTCCGCCTCCTCTGTCGTTGCAGCCGGGTCCGATCTGCCCTAGTTAACCGCCCTGCCCGTGCCGTCAACCGGTTCCCGCGGGCCGGTGCCGGCATGGGCGCACCGGCCGCCAGGTTCGAGCCTTCACGATGGTTACGGCGTTCCGCTGGCTTCTGAGGATCTTCGCGACGCTTGTGCTGGTGGCGGTGACGTCGGTCGCGCTGGCCTACTACTTCGCCGCGCGCTCGCTTCCCGACTACAACGCGACCTACCGGATCGGCGGGATCACGGCCCCGGTGGAAATCGTCCGCGACACCGCCGACGTTCCCCATGTCTTCGGCCGGACCGACGCGGACGTCTTCGAGGCGCTCGGGTTCGCCCATGCGCAGGACCGGCTCTGGCAGATGGTGATGCTCAGGCGCACCGCGCAGGGCCGGCTGTCGGAGGTCTTCGGGCTCGAGACGGTGAAGACCGACGAACTGATGCGGACGCTCGACCTCTACGGCCTTGCGACGCGCTCGGTCGCCGCCCAGGACGAGCGGACCAGGGTCGCGCTCGAGGCCTATGCCAAGGGCGTGAATGCCTGGATCGAGGTCGTCAACGCCCAGTCCAGGGGGCGCGGCGCGCCGGAATTCTTCCTCTTCCGCAACGAGATCTCCTACTGGCAGCCGGCCGATTCCGTGGCGATCCTGAAGCTCATGGCGCTGCGTTCGACGGCGCAGGCCGAGGCCGAGGTGCTGCGCGCGCGGCTGTCGGTCCTGTCGGAGGCCTGGCCGCGCGACCTGCTGCCCGACGTGCCGGGGCCGGGGGTGGCGGCGCTGCCGCCCTATGCGGCGCTGGTGCCGGGGGTGAGACGGTCCTACGCCGCCCTGGAGGAGAGCGCCGATCCGTTCTGGCCCCTGCCTCGCTTCGCCTCGGCCGGCGCCTCGAACGCCTGGGCGGCGGCGCCGGCGCGATCGGCGGCGGCGGGGACGCTTCTGGCCAACGACCCGCACCTGGATTTCTCGGCGCCCTCGCTCTGGTATCTGGCGCGGCTGGAACTGGCCTCGGGCGGGGTGATCGGCGCCACCATCCCCGGCATCCCGGCGGTGCTTGCGGGGCGCAACGGCCGCTTCGGCTGGGGGATCAGCGCGGCCTGGGTCGACGACCAGGACCTGCGGATGGAAGAGGTCAACCCCGCCGACCCCGGACGCTACCGCACCCCCGACGGCTGGAAGCCCTTCGAGACCCGCGCCTCGATCATCGAGGTGAGGGACGCCCAGCCCATCACCGTCACGCTGCGCCGGACCGACAACGGCCCGGTCCTGCCGGAAGACGCCTATGACGTGGGCTCGGTCACCCCGCCCGGCCATGTCGCGGCGCTGAGCTGGACGGCGCTCGACCCGGCCGATACCTCGATGACCGCGGCGATCCGGCTGATGCAGGCGGGCAGCATCGCCGAGGGGATCGCCGCCGGCGAGGGATTCGTCGCGCCGGCACAGAATGTCACGATGGCCGATCAGTCCGGGATCGCGATGGCCACCTTCGGCGCGATTCCCGCGCGCGACGCGGCGACGCTCGGCCAGGGCCGGCTGCCGGCGCTCGGCTGGATGCCGGCGAACCGCTGGCAGGGGCGCCAGCCCTATGCCGACAATCCCCGCTTCCTGAACCCGGCAGGCGGGATCGTCGGCAACACCAACAACAAGATCGCCGACGGCGCCTTCCCGCACCATGTGAGCTTCACCTGGGGCGACACCCAGCGGGTGCAGCGCTGGACCCGGCTGATGCAGGAACGCGAGGTCCATACCCGCGAAAGCTTCATCGCCGCGCAGCTCGACACTGTCTCGCCTGCGGCGCGCACCATCCTGCCGCTGATCGCCGCCGATCTGTGGTTCACCGGCGAGGCGGCGCCCGCTGGCACGCCCGAACGGCTCCGCCAGCGCGCGCTCGAGGTGCTTGCGGAATGGGACGGCGACATGAACGAGCATCTGCCCGAGCCGCTGATCTATTCCGCCTGGGTCCGGGCGCTGCAGAACCGTCTGATCCGCGACGAGCTGGGCCCGCTCGCCGACAGTTTCACCCATGTGGAGCCGCTGTTCATCGAGCGGGTCTTCCGCGACATCGACGGCGCCTCGCGCTGGTGCGACATCATGCAGTCGGCCGCGACCGAAAGCTGCACCGACATCGCCCGCATGGCGCTGGACGACGCGCTTCTGGAGCTTTCGGAACGCTACGGGCCGAAGGTCGAAAGCTGGCGCTGGGGCGACGCGCACCAGGCGACGCAGGATCACCCGGTCCTTGGCCGGATGCCGGTCCTGAAATGGATCGTCAACATCCGCCAGTCCACCAGCGGCGGCGACCACACGCTCGACCGCGGCCTGACGGCTGGCACCGGGCCCGAGCCCTATCTGAACGTGAACGGCGCGGGCTATCGCGGCGTCTACGACTTCGCCGACCCCGACAGTTCGGTCTTCGTCATCTCGACCGGCCAGTCGGGCCATCCGCTCAGCCGCCACTACGACGACCTGAGCGCGCTGTGGCGGCGCGGTGAATACGCGCCGATGTCGCTTGACCCCGCGCTGGCGCGGGCGGGCGCCACCGGCATCACCCGGCTGGAACCCGCAGGAGGCTGAGACCGGCGGCTGAGCCGGGGGAAGAACGGCTCAGCGCCGGCCGGCGCGGCGGGTGGACAGAAGCAGGCTCGTCTCGCTGGCCAGCACGCCTTCGTAGCCGCGCACCTTCATCAGCACCGCGTCCAGCTCCTCCAGCGTCCGCGTCCCGATCTCGGCGATGAGATCCCAGCGCCCGTTGGTCGAATGGACCGCCGTCACCTCGGGCAGGCCGGAAAGCCGCGCAATGATCCGCTCCGTCCCCCTTCCCTCGATGGCGATCATCATCAGCCCGCGAACCGGGCTCGCCGTCAGGTCGCCGCGGGTGATCACGGTGAAGCCCTGGATCTCGCCGCGCGCCGCCAGCCGCTCCATCCGCGCCGTCACCGTCGCCCGCGCAAGCCCGAGCTGTGCGGCGAGATCGGAGAACGAGGCCCGCCCGTCGCGCCTGAGCGCCGCGATCAGCGCCTGATCGGTTTCATCCAGATCGCTCATGTTTCCCGTCGTTTCGAACAATACCACCTGCGAACCGATCATACTCATGCTTCTTTCCGACGCAATCCGCAGGAACACTGGGCCGGCCGAATCCGCCGGAGGCGCCCCATGACGAAGACCTGCATCCTGATCGGCGCGCCGATCGACAGCGGCCAGCGGCGCGAAGGCTGCCTGATGGGGCCGGCCGCCTATCGCGTCGCCGGCATTGCCCAAAGCCTCGAGGCGCTGGGGATGCGCGTCGTCGATCGCGGCGACATCGCTCCCGCGGCCCAGCGGCCGGCCGCATGCCCTAACCCGGCCGTCCACCACCTGGCCGAGACGGTCGCCTGGACCGGGGCGCTCGCCGCCGCGGCCAGGGCCGCGATGGCCGAGGGCGTGCCGGTCTTCCTCGGCGGCGACCATTCGCTGTCGCTCGGCTCGGTCGCCGGGGTGGCCGCCCATGCCGCCGAGGCGGGCCGGCCGCTGTTCGTTCTCTGGCTCGACGCGCATTCGGACTATCATACGCCCCTGACCACCCAGTCGGGCAACCTTCACGGCACCCCCGTGGCCTATGTCGCGGGCGAACCCGGCTTCGATGCCTTCCCGCCCTTCCCCGCCCCGGTCCCCGCGGCCCGCATCTGCCTTTACGGCATCCGCTCGGTCGACCCGGCCGAACATGCCGGGCTCCTCAGGACCGACATGACGATCTGCGACATGCGCGTTCTCGACGAACGCGGCATCGTCGCCCCGTTGCGCGAATTCCTCGACCGGGTGCGGGCCGAGAACGGCTTTCTCCACGTCTCGCTCGACGTCGATTTCCTCGACCCCGCGATCGCGCCCGCGGTCGGTACGACGGTGCCCGGCGGCACCACCTTCCGCGAGGCGCATCTGGTGATGGAACACCTGCACGAATCGGGCCTTGTCACCTCGCTCGACCTCGTCGAACTCAATCCCTTCCTCGACGAACGCGGCAAGACCGCGCGCCTCATGGTCGATCTCGTCGGCTCGCTGATGGGCCGCAAGGTCTTCGACCGGCCCACCCGCAGCTTCGGATGACCCCCATGCAGAGCCTCAACATCGTGCCTTTCGTCAGCGTCGACAACATGATGAAGCTCGTCCTTCATCTCGGGATCGAGCGCGTGCTGACCGATCTCGCCGGCTGCATCGAAGCCGATTTCCGCCGCTGGGAAAGCTTCGACAAGACCCCGCGCGTGGCCTCGCATTCCGCGGTGGGCGTGATCGAACTGATGCCCACATCGGACGGCGAGATGTACGGGTTCAAGTATGTCAACGGCCACCCGAAGAACACAAGCGCGGGGCTTCAGACCGTCACCGCCTTCGGGCTCCTGGCCGAGGTCGATACCGGCTACCCGGTCCTGCTGACGGAAATGACGATCCTCACCGCGCTCCGGACCGCGGCGATGTCGGCGCTCGCCGCGCGGCATCTGGCGCCCGAGGGCGCCACCACGATGGCGATGATCGGCAACGGCGCGCAGGCGGAGTTCCAGGCGCTGGCCTTCCGGGCGATCTGCGGCGTGACCCATCTGCGGCTTTACGACATCGACCCGGTAGCAACGGCAAAATGCGCAAGAAATCTCGCCAGTTCCGGCCTGACGCTCACGCGCTGCCGCAGCGCCGAGGAGGCGATCGAGGGCGCCGGGATCATCACCACCTGCACCGCCGACAAGCACCATGCGACCATCCTGACCGACAACATGGTCGGCGCCGGCGTGCACATCAACGCGGTCGGCGGCGACTGCCCCGGCAAGACCGAACTGCACCGCGACATCCTGCTCCGCTCCTCGATCTTCGTCGAATACCCGCCGCAGACGCGGGTGGAGGGCGAGATCCAGCAGCTTGCCCCCGACCACCCGGTCACCGAACTCTGGCAGGTCATCACCGGCGCTGTCGCCGGCCGCACCGGCGCGCGCCAGATCACGCTCTTCGACAGCGTCGGCTTCGCGATCGAGGATTTCTCGGCGCTGCGCTACATCCACGAAAGGCTGAAGACCCTGCCCTACAGCGAGCCCCTGGACATGATCGCCGACCCGGACGATCCGCGCGACCTTTACGGCATGCTGCTCAGGGCCGGGGCGAAGGCGGTCTGAAGCCTGTCGTCGGGGCTATACGCCCGCCATCAGGACATCCACCGCCCGCGTGATCAACTCGCCCTGGTCCGCGACACTTCCGGCACGCCGCAGGGCCGACCGCCGTACCGCCGCGATCAGCCGCGTTGCAAGGATCATCCGCTTTCCGTCATGAACGATTTCAGGGTTCAGATGCCTCACCGCCGGGTAGCCGGACAGCAGCGGGATGACGACGACGGAAGGATCGGGCGGCAGAAGGTCGCTTTCGACGACAACCATGAAGATGCCGTTGTATTCCGCCACATCATGGCGCGTCATCTGCGCCACGAAGACCCTCCCGGCGCGGTGATGATCTCGGCCAGCGGGTGACCGTTGCGCTCGTGCCAGTCCGACTGCGCCGCGAAGGCTTCCGCGTTCTCGTCGAGCCATTGCCGGCGCCGCGAGTCGGCGACGGCCTTCAGAAGCGCCGCCTCCGCCACCGCGGAGATGTTGATCCCGAATTCCCTCGCGCGATCGAGCGCCTCGGCGTCGAGCGTGAGCGAGGTCTTGCGCCTGGTGGCGGCCGCCATGTCGTACCCCCTATTTCATACCGGCAAGATATACCGCCATCGAGCACGGCACAAGCCCGGCACGACGACGCTCCCGCCGCCGAACGCCCTTGCGCAGTGCCGGGCAAAACCCTATTCCCCGGCCATGACACATGCCCATCAGCGCCTTCTGATCATCGACTTCGGCTCCCAGGTCACGCAGCTCATCGCGCGGCGGCTGCGCGAGCTGAAGGTCTACTGCGAAATCCATCCCTTCAACCGGGTGGACGAGGCATTCCTGAAGCAGTTCGCGCCGCAGGCGGTGATCTTCTCGGGCGGCCCGGCCTCGGTCTTCGCCGATGGCGCGCCGATGCCTCCCGCGTCGGTCTTCGACCTCGGCGTGCCGATCCTCGGCATCTGCTACGGCCAGCAGGTGATGATGCACTGTCTCGGCGGCCAGGTCGAACGCGGCCACGGCACCGCCGAGTTCGGCCGCGCCTTCGTCACCCCGACCGACAAGCGCCTGCCGATCCTTCAGGGCTGGTTCGAGCCCGAGAACGGAAACGGCGGCCGCGAACAGGTCTGGATGAGCCACGGCGACCATGTCTCGAAACTGGCACCCGGCTTCGAGGTCTTCGGCACCTCGCCCAACGCGCCCTTCGCGATCACCGCCGATCCGGCGCGCCGCTTCTACGCCGTGCAGTTCCACCCCGAGGTGCACCACACGCCGAAGGGCGCGAAACTCTACGAGAATTTCGTGCGCGCCGCGGGCTTCACCGGCGACTGGACGATGGGCGCCTACCGCGAGGACGCGATCGCGAAAGTCCGCGATCAGGTCGGCGACGGCCGGGTGATCTGCGCGCTCTCCGGCGGGGTCGACAGCTCGGTCGCCGCGATCCTGATCCACGAGGCGATCGGCGACCGGCTCACCTGCGTCTTCGTCGACCACGGGCTGATGCGGCTCAACGAGGCCGAGGAAGTCGTCTCGATGTTCCGCGAGCACTACAACCTGCCGCTGATCCATGCCGACGAGAGCACGCTGTTCCTCGGCGCGCTGGAAGGCGTTTCCGATCCGGAAACGAAGCGCAAGACCATCGGGCGACTGTTCATCGAAACCTTCGAGAAACACGCGAAGGAGATCGGCGGCGCCGAGTTCCTCGCCCAGGGCACGCTCTATCCCGACGTGATCGAAAGCGTCAGCTTCGCCGGCGGGCCTTCCGTCACGATCAAGTCGCACCACAACGTCGGCGGCCTACCGGAGAAGATGGGGATGAAGCTGGTCGAGCCTTTGCGCGAGCTCTTCAAGGACGAGGTCCGCGCGCTCGGGCGCGAGCTTGGCCTGCCCGAGCAGTTCATCCGCCGCCACCCCTTCCCCGGCCCCGGCCTCGCCATCCGCTGCCCCGGCGAGATCACCCGCGAGAAGCTCGAGATCCTGCGCCGGGCCGATGCGGTCTACATCGACCAGATCCGCCGCCACGGCCTCTACGACGCGATCTGGCAGGCCTTCGCGGCGATCCTGCCGGTCAGGACCGTGGGCGTGATGGGCGACGGGCGCACCTATGACCACGCGCTGGCGCTGCGCGCCGTGACATCGGTCGACGGCATGACCGCCGACTACTACCCCTTCACCCACGAGTTCCTGTCGGAAACCGCGACGCGGATCATCAACGAGGTCAAGGGCATCAACCGGGTCTTCTACGACGTGACCTCCAAGCCCCCCGGCACGATCGAGATGGAATAGCCGATCGTCAGGGCCGCGCGGTCCGGCGCACCACCTCGCCCACCTCGCGCAACTCGTCGGCCAGCGGGCTCGACCTGCGCCATACCATGCCGATGGTGCGCTTCGGCCGCGGAGCGCGCAAGCGCTGAAGCGCCACCCAGGCCGAGCGGGTTTCCACCGCAACCGCCATTTCCGGCAGCAGCGTGACGCCGATCCCCGCCCCCACCATCTGCACCAGCGTGGAGAGCGAGCTGCCTTCCATCAGATCGCGCGGCGCCCGGTTGTCGATCGCGCAGAAGGCCAGCGCCTGGTCGCGAAAACAATGCCCCTCCTCCAGCAGCAGAAGCCGCATCGCGCGCAGGCCTTCTGCATTCGGCACCGGGCTCCCGGCCTCGGAGGCGGGACGCACGAGGATGAATTCCTCCTCGAAGAGCGCCATCTCGGTCAGGCCGGCCTCGGACACCGGCAGCGCCACGATTGCGGTATCGAGCCGGCCCGCGCCGAGGTCCTCGATCAGCTTCTGCGTCACCGCCTCGCGCGGGCGCAGGTCGAGCCCGGGGTATCGTTCCTGCAACGCGGTGATGACCCCGGGCAGCAGATAGGGCGCGACGGTCGGAATCACCCCGATCCGGAGCCGGCCCAGGAGCGGGTCGGTTCTGGCCAGCGCCAGGTGTTCAAGCTCTTCGACCGCGCGCAGGATGTCGTGGGCCCGTTCGGCGAAGGCCTCGCCCAGTGCGGTCAATCGCACCGCCCGCGCGCCGCGCTCCACCAGCGGTGCGGCCAGCGCCGCCTCCATCTCCTTGATCTGCATGGAAAGTGCCGGCTGCGAGATCGCGCATTCCGCCGCCGCCCGGCCGAAATGGCCATTGCGGGCCAGCGCATCGAAGTAGCGCAACTGTTTCATGGACAGGATACTCATAATCGTTACTTATCGTCAGCTTCAGGAAATGCAATTGGGATTTATCGCGCGGCTCTGCTAGACCACCGTCCGTATCAACAGACGCCCGGGCGCCGCGGCGCCCGGTCTGGGGGGCCGCGGCCTTCAGCAATACCGAAGCCTGATCGGAGGGAAAGATGGACGGAAACGACGTCAAGGGTTCGGGCAAATGCCCGGTGATGCACGGTGCGCTGACCAGCATGGGCGGCAACGTCATGGCTTGGTGGCCGAATGCGCTGAACCTCGACATTCTGCACCAGCACGATGGAAAGACCAATCCCCTCAAGGGCTTCAGCTATCGCGAAGAGGTCAGGAAGCTCGACGTGGCGGCGCTGAAGCGTGATCTGGTCGCGCTGATGACCGACAGCCAGGACTGGTGGCCGGCCGACTGGGGCCACTATGGCGGGCTGATGATCCGCCTCGCCTGGCACGCCGCGGGCACCTACCGCGAGGCGGACGGACGCGGCGGCGCCAACACCGGCAACCAGCGCTTTGCGCCCCTGAACTCCTGGCCGGACAACGGCAACCTCGACAAGGCACGCAGGCTTCTGTGGCCGCTGAAGAAGAAGTACGGCAACCGCATCAGCTGGGCCGACCTGATCGTTCTCGCCGGCAACGTCGCCTATGAATCGATGGGGCTGAAGACCTTCGGCTTCGGCTTCGGCCGCGAGGACATCTGGCACCCGGAGCGGGACGTCTACTGGGGCGCCGAGAAGGAATGGCTTGCACCCTCGGACGGCCGCTACGGCGACCTCGCCGACCCCGCGACGATGGAAAACCCGCTGGCCGCGGTGCAGATGGGCCTGATCTACGTCAACCCCGAGGGCGTGAACGGCAAGCCCGACCCGATCAAGACCGCCGCCCAGATGCGCGAGACCTTCGCGCGGATGGGCATGGATGACGAGGAGACCGTGGCGCTGACCGCGGGCGGACATACCGTCGGCAAGACCCACGGCAACGGCCGCGCGGCGAATCTCGGGCCCGCGCCCGAAGCCGCCGACATCGCCGACCAGGGGCTCGGCTGGATCAACCACACGACGCGCGGCGTGGGCCGCGACACCGTCACCAGCGGCGTCGAGGGCGCCTGGACCACCCATCCGACGCGCTGGGACAACGGCTATTTCGACCTTCTCTTCAAATACGACTGGTGGGTGCAGAAATCGCCCGCCGGCGCCTGGCAGTGGGAACCGATCGGCATCGCCGAGGAAGACAAGCCGGTCGACGTCGAGGACCCGACGATCCGGCGGATGCCGATCATGACCGATGCCGACATGGGCCTGCGTTTCGATCCGGCCTACCGCAGGATCGCCGAGCGCTTCCGCGACGACCAGGCCCTTTTCAGCGAGACCTTCGCCCGCGCCTGGTTCAAGCTCCTGCACCGCGACATGGGGCCGAAGGCGCGCTACATCGGGCCGGAGGTGCCGGCCGAGGACCTGATCTGGCAGGACCCGATCCCCGCCGGCCCGACCGGCTGGGACATCGGCGCGGTGAAGGCGAAGATCGCGGCCTCCGGCCTCACCGTCGCCGACATGGTCGCCACCGCCTGGGATTCGGCGCGGACCTACCGCCAGTCGGACCACCGCGGCGGCGCCAATGGCGCGCGCATCCGGCTTGCCCCGCAGAAGGACTGGGACGGCAACGAGCCGGTGCGCCTCGCGCGCGTCCTGTCGGTGCTGGAACCGATCGCGCGGGAAGCGGGCGCGAGCCTCGCCGACGTGATCGTGCTTGCGGGCTCGGTCGGGGTCAAAGCGGCCGCGAAGGCCGCGGGCGTCGCCGCCGAGGTGCCCTTCACCCCCGGCCGCGGCGACGCCACGGAGGCGCAGACCGACGCCCATTCGTTCCGGCATCTGGAGCCTCTCGCCGATGGCTTCCGCAACTGGATCAAGCAGGACTATGTCGTCTCGGCCGAGGAACTGATGCTCGACCGGGCGCAGCTGATGGGCCTCACCGCCTGCGAGATGACCTGCCTCGTGGGCGGCATGCGCGCGATCGGTGCCAACCACGGCGGCACCAAGCACGGCGTCCTCACCGACCGCGAGGGGCAGCTGACGGCCGACTTCTTCGTCAACCTGACCGACATGGCCTACAAGTGGGTGCCGAAGGGCGCGAACCTCTACGAAATCCAGGACCGCGCCTCGGGCGCCGCGAAGTGGACGGCCACGCGGGCCGACCTGGTGTTCGGCTCGAACTCGGTGCTGCGCGCCTATGCCGAGCACTACGCCCAGGACGACAACCGCGAGAAGTTCGCGCGTGACTTCGTCGCCGCCTGGGTCAAGGTGATGAACGCCGACCGCTTCGACCTTTCGGCGTGATCGACGGCGGCGGGATGCGGGGTTGCCCGCATCCCCGCCTATCCGATGAAATGCACGGCGAGCCCGTAGCCCGCCGCGCCGGCGAACGTGGCCGCGAGCACCGAGCGGCGCCAGCCCCACATGGCCAGCACCGCGAGGATGCCGGCGGCCAGCGGCAGGCGGTCGCCGGCCGGATCGGCGAGCATCGGCAGGATCGAGGCGGTGAAGAGCGTGGCGATCGCCGCCGGGCCGGTGGCGGCGAGGAAGCGGCCGGCGGCGCTGTCGGATTTCCCGCCGGGCAGGCGCAGGCGCGTCGGCCCGAAGCGGAAGGCCCAGGTGAAGGCCCCGACGGCAAGGCTCAGGATCACCAGATCGGCGTTCATGGCCGCGGCTTCCCGCCGCGGAGGGCGCCCGCGAGCGCACCGGCCAGGATGCCGCCGAGGATGCCGGCCGAGGGCGACAGCGCCAGCGTCCCGGCGACCGTGACCGCCACCGCCACCACCGCGGCACCGACCTGCGCCCGGCGCAGGATCGACAGGAGAAGCGCCAGGAACAACGCCGGCAGCATGAAGCCCAGCCCCGCCTCCAGCGCCGGCCAGCGCTCCAGCACGCCGCCGCCGGCGAAGGCGCCGGCCGCGGTGCCGCCGACCCAGGCGGCATAGGCGCCGAGGCCGAGCCCGCCCATGAAGGCTTCGGAGAAGGGCCGGTCGCCCCGCGCGAAGGCGCCGAGTGCGGCGCCGAAGACCTCGTCGGTCAGCCCCCAGGCCCAGGCCCAGGCATGACGGGTCCGCGCCGTATCGCCCGCCTGTTCCAGAAGCGCAGGTCCATACATCACATGGCGCAGGTTCATCGCCACCAGCGTCACCGCCGAGACCAGGAGCGGCGCGCCGCTGGTGATCAGCGCCAGCGCCAGGAACTGCGCCGCGCCGGCGAAGATCAGCACCGAGAGCATGACCGCCTCGGCCTCGGAAAGCCCGGCGCGGGTGGCGGCGACGCCGAAGGAAAACGCGATCGGCAAATAGCCGAGCGCGATCGGCAGGGCGACGGCCAGACCGGAGCGAAACGCCCGTGCCGGCGGCGGATCGGTGGCAGCGGTCATGGAGCCCCGCGCCGCCTCAGCCGCCGGCCCGCGTCAGCCGCGCCGCGCGCCGCCGCGCCACCCGGGCGCGGATCGCCTCGACATCGGTCACCGGGGTCGCGGCAAAGAGCTGGCGGGTATAGGGGTGTTGCGGTGCCGCAAAGACCGCCTCGCGCGGACCCTGCTCCACCGCCTCGCCCTTCGAGATCACCATCACGTCATCGGCGAGGTAGCGCACCACCGAAAGGTCGTGGCTGACGAAGACATAGGTGAGGCCAAACTCGTCCTGGAGGTCGCGCAGGAGATTCAGGACCTGCGCCTGCACCGAGAGATCGAGCGCCGAGACCGGCTCGTCGAGGACGAGAATCGCCGGGTTCAGCATCAGCGCGCGGGCGATGGCGATGCGCTGGCGCTGGCCGCCGGAGAACATGTGCGGATAGCGGTTGAAATGCTCGGGCGCGAGGCCGACCTTGGCCAGCATCGCCTCGGCCCGGTCGCGCCGCTCGGCAGCGGGAACACTTGTGTTGATGACCAGCGGCTCCATCAGCACGTCGCCGACCTTCTGGCGCGGGTTGAGGCTGCCGTAGGGGTTCTGGAACACCATCTGCACCTTGGAGCGCAGCTCCGGCGAGGGGCGGCGGCGGCCGAGGTTCACTTCCTCGCCCTCGATCAGCAGCTCGCCCCCCGACTGGGTGTCGATCAGCGCGATGATCCGCGCCAGCGTCGACTTGCCCGATCCGCTCTCGCCGACGATGGCCAGCGTCTTGCCGCGTTCCACGGTGAAGCTGACCCCGTTCACCGCACGAAGCGTGCCGGCCTTGCCGAAAAACCCGCCGGAGATGCGGTAGTCCTGCGTCAGGCTCCGGCCCTCGATGACCGCTGTCATTGGAACGCCCCCCCCTGGAGGAAGTCGGACACGGTGGGCAGCCGGTCGCCAGTGGCGTGTTCCGGAAGCGCCGACAGAAGCGCCCGCGTGTAGGGATGCGACGGCGCCTCGAAGAGCGTCAGCACGTCGCTTTCCTCCATCTTGCGGCCCTTGTACTGCACCACCACCCGGTCGGCGGTCTCGGCCACCACGCCCATGTCGTGGGTGATCAGGATCAGCGCCATGCCGTGGCGCTCCTGAAGGTCCATCAGCAGGTCGAGGATCTGCTTCTGGATCGTCACGTCGAGCGCCGTGGTCGGCTCGTCGGCGATGAGAAGGCGGGGATTGGTGGCGATCGCCATCGCGATCATCACCCGCTGGCACTGGCCGCCCGACATCTGGTGCGGGTATTTCCCAAGGTTGCGCTCGGGCTCGGGGATGCCCACCGCCTGGAACAGATCCACCGCGCGGGCCCGGGCGGCCTTGCGGTCGAGCCCGAGGTTGAGCCGCAGCACCTCCTCGATCTGGAATCCCACGGTGAAGGAGGGGTTGAGGGACGCGATCGGCTCCTGGAAGATCATGGTGATCTCGCGCCCGATCAGGCGCCGCCGCTCGGCGGGCGTCATCCGGAGAAGGTTGCGGCCGTCGAAGCTCATCTCGTCGGCGGTGATCGTGGCGGTGTCGGGCAGAAGCCCCATCACGGCGAGCATCGACACCGACTTGCCGGAGCCGGATTCGCCGACGATGGCCAGCACCTCGCGCGCGTCCACCGAGACGTCGATCCCGTCCACGGCGGTGAAGGGGCCGGTCGCGGTGGCGAAGCGCACCGTCAGGTTGCGAATGGTCAGCAGGCCCATGTCAGCTCCGCTTCAGCTTGGGGTCGAGCGCATCGCGCAAGCCGTCGCCCATCAGGTTGATCGCCAGCACCGAGATCAGGATCGCGAGGCCGGGGAAGGTCACCACCCACCAGGCGCGCAGGATGAACTCGCGCGCCTCGGCCAGCATCGTGCCCCATTCCGAGGCAGGAGGCTGCGCCCCCATGCCGAGGAAGCCGAGGGCGGCGGAATCGAGCACTGCGGAGGAGAACGAGAGCGTCGCCTGCACGATCAGCGGCGCGAGGCAGTTGGGCAGGATGGTGCGGAACATCAGCCGCAGGTTCCCTGCCCCGGCGACGCGGGCGGCGGTGACGTATTCGCGCGCCTTCTCGCCCATCACCGAAGCGCGGGCGAGGCGGGCGAAATGCGGCTGGTAGACGATGGCGATGGCGATCATCGCATTGGTCAGGCCGGGGCCGAGGATCGCCACCAGGACGAGCGCCAGAAGAAGCGAGGGGAAGGCGAGGACCACGTCCATCACCCGCATGATCACGGTATCGATCCAGCCGCCGAAGAAGCCGGCGACGAGGCCGATGACGATGCCGCCGAGAAGCGCGATCGAGACGACGACGATGCCGATGAAGAGCGAATACTGCGCCCCGTAGATCAGCCGCGAGAGCATGTCGCGCCCCACCGCGTCGGTGCCGAGAAGGAAGCCCTCCCTGCCACCCTCCTGCCAGACCGGCGGCACCAGAAGCGCGTCGCGGTATTGCTGGGTGGGATCGTGGGGGGCGAGGACCGCGGCGAAGACCGCCATGATCACCAGAATCAGGAAGACGAAGAGCCCCACCACCGCGCCGCGGTTCTGGCGGAAGTAGAACCAGAAGTCCGCGATCATCCGCCGCCGGATCGCCGCGTCCGAAAGTCTGACAGCCGTGTCGGTCATCTGTGGCGGATCCTCGGGTTGATCAGGCCGTAGGTCAGGTCGACGATCAGGTTCACCACCATCACGAGAACCGCGATCAGCAGGAGCCCGGACTGCACCACCGGATAGTCGCGGCGCGAGATCGAATCGATCATCCACTTGCCGATGCCCGGCCAGGAGAAGATCGTCTCGGTCAGGATCGCCCCGGCCATCAGCACGCCGATCTGGAGGCCGATGGTGGTGACGACCGGGATCATCGCGTTCCTCAGCGCATGGACGCCGACGACGCGCCGTGGCGGCATCCCCTTGGCCCGCGCGGTGCGCACGTAATCCTCGCCCATCACCTCGAGCATCGCCGAGCGGGTCTGCCGCGCGATCACCGCCAAGGGGATCGTCGCCAGCACGACGGAGGGCAGGATCAGGTGGCTGAGCGCCGAGGTGAAGGCGCCCTCCTGCCCGGACAGCAGGCTGTCGATCAGCATGAAGCCGGTGACCGGCGGGAAGAAATACATCAGGCTGATCCGTCCCGACACCGGCGTCCATTGCAGGATGCCCGAGAAAAAGATGATCAGCAGCAGCCCCCACCAGAAGATCGGCATCGAAAAGCCGACGAGTGCCGTCGTCATCGACACCTGGTCGAACCACGAGCCGCGCTTGATCGCGGCGATCACCCCCACTGGCACGCCGATCAGCGTGGCGATGACGATGGCGCAAAGGCCAAGCTCCACCGTCGCCGGGAAAAGCGCCAGGAACTCGGTCAGCACCGGCTTCTTGGTGACAAGCGAGATGCCGAGATCGCCGTGCAGAAGCCGGTTGAGGAAATCGAGATACTGCATCCAGACCGGCTTGTCGAAGCCGAGCTGCGCCGAAAGCTCGGCATGGCGTTCGGGCGTCAGCCCGCGCTCGCCCGCCATCAGAAGGACCGGGTCTCCCGGCAGCACCCGGACGAAGCCGAAGGCGATGAGGGTGATCCCGAGGAAGGTCGGGACGAGGTAGAGAAGCTTGCCGAGGATGAACCGGATCATGCGCGTTCCCGAAGAAGGCGCGCGGGGAAAGCATCCTTCCCCCGCGCGCCGGTGCTTTCCGCCGGACCTTACTCGGTCAGGTCGACGGTCTCAAAGGTGAAATCGCCGAGCGGGCTCATCACGAAGCCCTCGACGTTCTTGGCCATCGGCACGTATTGCGTCGAATGCGCGATGGTCAGCCAGGGCGCCTGGTCCTTGAAGATCACCTGGGCCTCTTCATAGAGCTTGGTGCGCTCGGCCGGGTCCGAGACCTGCTTGGCCTTGGACAGAAGCGCCGAGAAGTCCTCATTGCACCAGAAGGCGCGGTTGGCACCGCCCTCGCCCGCCGAGGCGCAGGACAGCAGCACCCCCATGAAGTTGTCCGGGTCGCCGTTGTCGCCGGTCCAGCCGAGGATCACCGCGCCGTCACGGGCCGGTTCCATCGACTTCTTGAGGTATTCGCCCCATTCGTAGCTGACGATCTCGGCCTTGACGCCGATCTTGGCATAGTCCTCCTGGATCAGC
>JAUQYA010000163.1 GCA_030837785.1 Albidovulum sp. | reverse complement strand
AGATGGTGATGCCGGGCGACAACCTGAAGTTCGAGGTCGAGCTGATCGCGCCGATCGCGCTGGAGGAGAAGCTCCGCTTCGCCATCCGCGAAGGCGGCCGCACCGTCGGCGCCGGCGTGGTGTCGAAAATCCTGAAGTAAGCCATAGGGTTCGACGCAGGCGGGGCATGAGGCCCCGCCTGCCTCTCAACTGAATGCCCCGCAAGAGGCGAGACAAATGACTGGTCAGAATATCCGCATCCGGCTCAAGGCCTTCGATTACCGCGTGCTCGACGCCAGCACGCAGGAAATCGTCAATACGGCCAAGCGCACGGGCGCCCAGGTCCGCGGGCCGATCCCGCTGCCGAACAAGATCGAGAAGTTCACGGTTCTGCGTGGTCCGCACATCGACAAGAAGTCGCGCGACCAGTGGGAAATCCGCACTCACAAGCGGCTTCTCGACATCGTCGATCCGACGCCCCAGACGGTGGACGCGCTGATGAAGCTCGACCTCGCCGCCGGCGTCGACGTCGAGATCAAGGTCTGAGGAGGGCACTGGCAATGTTGCGCTCTGGAGTGATCGCAAAGAAGCTGGGCATGACCCGGCTCTTCCTCGAGGACGGCCGGCAGGTTCCGGTGACGGTCCTGCAACTTGACGGCTGCCAGGTCGTGGCGCAGCGCACGGTCGAGAAGGACGGCTATACCGCCGTCCAGCTCGGCGCAGGTGCGGCCAAGGCCAAGCGGACCACGGCGGCGATGCGCGGCCACTTTGCCAAGGCGAAGGTGGAGCCCAAGCGCAAGATCGCCGAGTTCCGGGTGAGCCCCGACAACCTGATCGGTGTCGGCGAGGAGCTGACCGCGGACCATTATTTCGCGGGCCAGTTCGTCGACATCGCCGGCACCTCGATCGGCAAGGGCTTTGCCGGTGTCATGAAGCGGCACAACTTCGGCGGCCTGCGGGCCTCGCACGGCGTGTCGATCAGCCACCGCTCGCACGGTTCCACCGGCCAGTGCCAGGACCCCGGCAAGGTGTTCAAGGGCAAGAAGATGGCCGGCCACCTCGGCGCCGTGCGCGTGACCACGCAGAACCTGCAGGTCGTCCGCACCGACAGCGACCGTGGCCTGATCATGGTCAAGGGTTCGGTTCCGGGCTCGAAGGGCGGCTGGGTGACGATCAAGGACGCGGTGAAAAAGCCGCTGCCCGAGAACGCCGTCCGTCCCGCCGGGCTGAAGTCGGCCGCCAAGGCCGTGGCTGAAGCAGCCGCCGCGCCCGAAGGAGAGCAAGCATGAAACTCGATGTGATCAAGCTTGACGGCGGCAAGGCCGGGTCGATCGACCTCGACGAAGCCCTGTTCGGCCTCGAGCCGCGCGCCGACATCCTGCATCGCGTGGTCCGCTGGCAGCGCGCCAAGGCGCAGGCCGGCACCCACTCGGTTCTGGGCAAGTCGGACGTGAGCTATTCGACGAAGAAGATCTACCGCCAGAAGGGCACCGGCGGCGCTCGCCACGGCTCCCGCAAGGCGCCGATCTTCCGCCACGGCGGCACCTACAAGGGCCCGACCCCGCGCAGCCACGCCCACGACCTGCCCAAGAAGTTCCGGGCGCTCGGTCTCAGGCATGCGCTGTCGGCCAAGGCCGGCGCGGGGCAGCTGGTGATCCTCGACAGTCTCGACCTGGGCGAAGCCAAGACCAAGACCCTCGCCAAGGCGGCGAAGGAGCTTGGCTGGAAGCGCGTCCTGATCATCGACGGCGCCGACGTGAACGAGAACTTCGTCCGCGCGGCCGCCAACATCGAAGGCATCGACGTGCTGCCCTCGATGGGCGCGAACGTCTATGACATCCTCAAGCGTGACACGCTGGTGATCACGAAGGCGGGTGTCGAAGCCCTGGAGGCCCGTCTCGGCAAAGGGGACCTGAAATGAGCGTGAAACCCGAACACTACGACGTCATCGTCAAGCCGGTGATCACCGAGAAGGCGACGATGGCCTCGGAAGCCGGCGCGGTGGTCTTCCAGGTGGCGAAGTCGGCCACCAAGCCGCAGATCAAGGAAGCGGTCGAGGCCGTCTTCGGCGTGAAGGTGAAGGCGGTCAACACCACCATCACCAAGGGCAAGGCGAAGAAGTTCCGCGGCCGCCCCGGCGAGCGCAGCGACGTGAAGAAGGCCTATGTCACGCTGGAGGAGGGGAACACTATCGACGTGTCCTCCGGGCTCTGATAGAAGGCGCCGAATCTTGCGGCCCCGGTCTCCGGGGCCGTGACATTTTACTGAAGCCGGGGACCTTCGGGGCCCTATAACTCGGGGACCTCCGGGGCCCTGCAACCAACGGACCGACAGGTCCAGAGCTACGGAAGACAGAGAGCATGGCACTCAAGTCGTACAAGCCGACGACGCCGGGCCAGCGTGGGCTGGTTCTGATCGACCGTTCGGAGCTTTGGAAAGGTCGCCCGGTCAAGGCCCTCACCGAGGGGCTGATCAAGACCGGCGGCCGGAACAACACCGGGCGCGTCACGATGTGGCACAAGGGTGGGGGCGC
>JAUQYA010000162.1 GCA_030837785.1 Albidovulum sp. | reverse complement strand
GTTCCGAAAGGCAGACGAGCGCACCATCGAAGCCTCATGGCGAAGGGTCGGAACCCTGCTCGACGCCTTCACTCCCGCCGAATGCCAAAACTGCCTCCGACATGCAGGATACGCTTCAATCTAACTCAGACACGCTCTAGCTAGCGGCGCCCGCGCGGCCCGTAGGTGTCCCACAGCCAGATGAGCGCCATCGCGCCGAGGATCGCGCCCAGGAAGCCCGCCGCGAAGCCCGTGACCGCGAGAAGAAGGCGCAACACGAAGCCGCCCACGAGCGCGCCGAGCACGCCGATGGCGATGGTGGTGACGAGGTCGGTCTGAAGGCTCATCAGCCGCGTGGCGATAAGCCCCGCCGCTGCGCCGATGATGATGAGGGCGAGAACAGCCATGCGCGGGCTCCCCGGGGTTGCGTCGTCCCGAATATGGGGGCCCGCCCGGCGTTTGGGAACACTCAGCCGAGCCGGGGCGGCAGCGCCAGCCCGCGCAGCGCTTCGGACGCCGGCATCGGCCGCCTGCCCTCGCGCTGCGCCTCGGTGATCTCCACCGCGCCGGTGCCGCAGGCGATGGTGAAGCCTTCGATCACCTCGCCCGGCAGGCCCTGCCCGGGCGCGAGGCGCGACCGCAGAAGCTTGACCCGCTCGCCCCCGACCTGCACGAAGGCGCCGGGAAAGGGCGACAGCCCGCGGATCAGCCGGTCCACCTCGGCCGCCGGGCGGGTCCAGTCGACCCGCGCCTCGGCCTTGTCGATCTTGGCGGCATAGGTCACGCCCGCCTCCGCCTGCGGGACGGCAACGAGCGTGTCGAGCCGCGCCAGCGCCTCGACGATGGCCGCCGCCCCCATCGCCGCCAGCCGGTCGTGCAACTCGGCCGTGGTCTCCCCGGCCCCGATCGGCGTCCGGTGGCACAGGAGCACCGGCCCGGTGTCGAGCCCAGCCTCCATCCGCATGATCGAGACGCCGGTCGCGGCGTCGCCGGCCATGATCGCGCGGTGGATCGGCGCCGCCCCCCGCCAGCGCGGCAGCAGCGAGGCGTGGATGTTGAGACAGCCCTTCGCCGGCGCGTCCAGAACCGCCTGCGGCAGGATCAGCCCATAGGCCACGACGACCGCCACGTCCGCCCCCAGCGCGGCGAACTCCGCCTGCGCCCCGGCCTCCCTCAGGCTGGCCGGGTGACGGACCGGCAGGCCCAGCGCCTCGGCGCGCGCCTGCACCGGCGACGGCCGGTCCTTCCGGCCCCGCCCGGCGGGACGCGGCGGCTGGGTATAGACGCAGACGATCTCGTGCGCCTGCGCGACCGCCTCCAGCGCGGGCACGGCGAACCCGGGCGTTCCCATGAAGACCACGCGCATTCCCCGCCCCTTCTTCGTTGCCCAAATATCCCGCGGGGGTCCGGGGGCGCGAAGCCCCCGGTCGCTACCCGCGCTTCCTCAGCTTTTCGGACCTCGCGACCAGCATCTTCCGCCGCAGGGCCGACAGGTGGTCGATGAACATCCTTCCGTTCAGATGGTCGATCTGATGCTGCACGCTGGTCGCCCAGAGGCCGACGAAATCGCGCTCCTCGATCTCGCCCGCCTCGTTCAGGAACCGCACCGTCACCGCCCGCGGCCGCTCGATAATGGCGGAAACGCCGGGCAGGTTCGGGCTCGCCTCCTCGTGCCGGCGCAGCTGCACCGAGGCGTGAAGCACCTCGGGGTTGGCCATCCTGACCGCCTGGCCGCGCCGGTCGGAACAATCCACCACCGCAAGCCGCAGCATGATGCCGATCTGCGGCGCAGCAAGGCCGTAGCCCGGCATCGCATCCATCGTCTCGACCATGTCGTCCCAGATCATGCGGACGGTCTCGGTGATCGCAGCCACCGGCCCGGCCGGGGTGCAGAGCCGCCTGTCGGGCCAGGGGACGAAGGAGCGGGCCGTCACAGCCGCGCCCGCTCGCGCTTCAGCTTTTCCATCTTGCGGGTGATGAGCTGGCGCTTCAGCGGCGTGAGGTAATCGATGAAAAGCCGCCCGTTCAGATGGTCGATCTCGTGCTGCACGCAGGTCGCCCAGAGACCGGCGAATTGCTCTTCCCGGGTGGCGCCGTCGATGTCCATCCAGCGCACCACCACCTCGGCCGGCCGCGTCACCTCGGCATACTGGTCGGGGATCGACAGGCAGCCCTCCTCGTAGGTGTTCTGCTCCTCCGAGGCCCAGGTGACCTCGGGGTTCAGAAGCACCATCGGCCGGGGTGCGGCCTCCTTGTCCTTCACGCAGTCCATGACGATGATCCGCGACATGAGCCCGATCTGGGGCCCGGCAAGCCCGATCCCCGGCGCGTCATACATGGTCTTCAGCATGTCGTCGGCCGCCGCGCGCAACTCGGCGGTAACCTGCGTCACCGGCTCGGCGCGCTTCTTCAGCCGCGGGTCGGGATGGATCAGGATCGGTCTCAGCGTCATGGCGCCGATTTAGGCGAAGGGGCCAGAGCATGCAATGGCGCCGGCCGGTCGAGACGCATCAGGATAATGTTCCTATTATATAGTGCTTAATAGGCAAATGTAGTCTAGAAAATGTAAATACAGGAACCATGTTCCACTTAAATCGAAACATACGGAACGAAGATACCGATCCGGAATGACGACGCGATTCTGCCCGATCCCCTTGCGCGGGACAAGAGGTCGGGACAGTGTCGGACAAGCTGAGGGAGAGCCCATGAGTTTCGACAAGATCATCGACCGCGCCGGCACCCATTCCTCGAAATGGGACATGATGGAACCGCTCTATGGCGTGAGCCCGAAGGACGGCATCGCGATGTGGGTGGCCGACATGGACTTCCTGCCGCCCGCAAGCGTGCAGAAGGCGCTGGAGGCGATGACCGCGCACGGGATCTACGGCTATTTCGGCGACGATCGCACCTATCTCGACGCGATCCGCTGGTGGATGGCGCACCGCCACGGCTGGCAGGTCGAGCCGGAATGGATCTTCACCACCCACGGGCTCGTCAACGGCGCGGCGCTCTGCGTCGACGCCTTCACGGAAGCGGGGGACGGGGTGGTGCTGATGACCCCGGTCTACCATGCCTTCGCGCGCGTCACCAAGGCGGCCGGACGGCGCGTCGTCGAGTGCTCGCTGGTCAATGACGGTGGACGCTATGTCCCCGACTTCGCGGCATGGGACGCGATGATGACCGGGGGCGAGAAGATGATGATCCTCTGTTCGCCGCACAATCCCGGCGGCCGGGTCTGGACCGCCGAGGAACTTCGCGGCATCGCCGATTTTGCCCGGCGCCACGACCTGATCCTCGTCTCCGACGAGATTCACCACGATCTCGTCTTTGCCGGCCAGCGCCATCAGGTCATGGCGCTCGCCGCGCCCGACATTTCCGACAGGCTGGTCACCATGTCGGCCGCAACCAAGACCTTCAACATCGCCGGGGCCCATATCGGCAACGTGATCATCGCCGACGAACGGCTCCGTGCCCGCTTCGCCGCGCGGGTGGCGGCGCTCGGCATCTCGCCCAACAGTTTCGGGATGCACATGGTGACGGCGGCCTACTCGCCCGAGGGCGCGGCCTGGGTCGATGCGCTGATGGCCTATCTCGACGGCAACCGGCGGGTGTTCGACACCGGCATCGCGGCGATCCCCGGCCTGGCCTCGATGTGGCTCGAGGCGACCTACCTCGCCTGGGTCGACTTCAGCGGCACCGGGATGAGCGCGGCCGAGTTCACCGCCCGCGTCGAGAAGGGGGCGCGGATCGCCGCCAACCACGGGCCGACCTTCGGCAAGGGCGGCGAAGGCTTCCTACGGTTCAACCTCGCGACGCCGCGGGCACACGTCGCCGAGGCGGTGGAGCGGCTTCAGGCGGCCTTCGCAGACCTGCAATGAAGAGTCACGCCCGCGGCAGATAGCCCACGGGTGCGTCCTCGTCGCGGACGTAGTCGAGGGGTGGCGCGTCGTGCGCCGCGGTCGAACGCTTCATCGTGCAGATCAGCTCTCCCGCCTCGACGGCGGAGGCAATGATCAGCGACTGGTAGAGGTGGCGCGTCCCGTCGTAGATATCGACGAGGCCACGGATATGCTGCACCTGATCGGCGTCGAGCGAAAAGCCCGTGCCCCAGAACCGCAGGATCGGATAGACCTCCTCCCCGGCCAGCACCCTGAGCCGCGAGCGCCGCTTCAGGTCGCGCTTGCGCGCGGCATCGAGCCCCTCCTGCACGTCCTTCGGCAGAAAATCCGTCATCACACACCTCTTCCCCGGATCAAGCATGTGCCAGCCCCGGAAAAAATCAAGCAAGGGACGTCGGTTGGTGCGACAGAGAGGCAAATGCGCATCGTCACGGGGCCATTCTGCACCCACCCGCGACAATGGGGCGGGCCGGGGTCGGCGGGCGAGCCATGACCACTGTTGTCCCCGCGCGCGGGAACGCTAGTGTCGGGGCACCCTGACCGGAGGTTCCCATGCCCAGTGCCACGCCCCGCTTCTGCCTCGCTCTCCTTGCGCTTTCCCTCGCCACCCTGCCGGCCCCGGCCCGGGCCTGCGGCGGCGACTTCGGCGCCTTCGTCGCCGGGCTGAGCGACGAGGCGCGCGCGCGCGGCATTGCCGACGCGGTCGCGCAGGGGTTCCTCGCGGGGGCGCGGCAGGACGGGCGGGTGCTGAAAGCCGACCGGGCGCAGGGCGTCTTCCGCAAGGATTTCGTGGAGTTCTCGCGCTCTCTCATCAGCGCCGGGCGGCTGAAGACGGGGCAGGCGATGGCGAAGAAACATGCCGGGGTGTTCCAGCGGATCGGGCGCGAATACGGCATTTCCCCCGGCGTCCTTCTCGCCTTCTGGGCCTTCGAGACCGACTTCGGCGCGGTGCAGGGCGATTTCAACACCCGCGACGCGCTGGTCACCCTGGCGCACGACTGCCGCCGGCCGGACCTGTTCCGGCCGCAGGTCTTCGCGGCGATGGAGCTTTACGCGCGCGGCGATTTCGACCCGGCGCGGACGCGGGGCGCCTGGGCGGGCGAGATCGGGCAGGTGCAGATGCTGCCTGCCGACATCCTCAGGAACGGGGTCGATGGCGACGGCGACGGCCATGTCCGGCTCAAGACCTCGGCGGCGGATGCGCTGATGAGCGCGGCAAAGATGCTCAACGGTCTCGGCTGGCGGAAGGGCGAGCCCTGGCTGCAGGAGATCACCGTGCCGGAGGGTCTCGACTGGTCACGGACCGGGCTCAACCATCCGCGCCCGGTGGCGGAATGGGAGGCGGCGGGGGTGCGGGGCCGGGCGGGTCCGCTCTCACGCGGGCTTTCGGCGGCGGTGCTCCTGCCGATGGGGCGCAAGGGGCCCGCCTTCCTCGCCTATCCGAACTTCCGAGTCTATTTCGAATGGAACAAGAGCTTCGTCTATGTGACGACGGCCGCCTACTTCGCGACCCGCCTCGAAGGAGCGCCGGTCTATGACGCAGGCGCGCCGGAACCCGGCCTTTCGGCGAAAGAGATGACGCTGCTGCAGAAGAAGCTCGCCGCGAAGGGCTACGATGTCGGTGCCATCGACGGCATTCTCGGCGAGAAGACGCGGGAGGCGGTGCAGCGCGAACAGGCGCGTCTTGGCCTGCCGGCCGATGCCTGGCCGACGAAGCAGCTGCTCGGGCGACTTTAGCCCGCCCGCCGGGCGGCGTCAGCAGGCGGTCGAGAAGAATTCGGCGACGGCACCGGCCTTGCAGGTCTTGGCGGCGTGGGCATGGCCCGGCTCCATCCCGGCGAAGGCGAGCAGGAGGAACAGGCCGGCGAGGGAAATGGCTTCGCGCATGACGGAATCCTTTCGGTTTGTTCACGTCCTGTTCTAGCGATTAACCATTAACGCCGGGTTATGGCCGCGGTCGCGCCGCGGCTGCAAAATTGATAGATATTCTCTATCAAACAACGAAATTCAGTTATTGATTGCCTATCGAAACTGACGCACTCATCGCGCCGGACCAGCGGGAGGCCAACCATGCCACTGAATACCGCAGAGGCCCCCGAAAGGGACCTTTCAGCGATCATTTCCGACCTTTCGGGCGGCGAAGGGCCGCTCTTGCCGATTCTCCATGCGATTCAGGACGTCTACGGGCACATCCCCGAGGCGGCGATTCCCCTGATCGCCGACGCGCTGAACCTCACGAAGGCCGAGGTTCACGGGGTTGTGAGCTTCTACCACGACTTCCGCGAACGGCCCGCAGGGCGGCATGTCATCAAGCTTTGCCGGGCCGAGGCCTGCCAATCGGTCGGCGGCGCCGAGATGGGCGAACGGGTGCTGGCGAAGCTCGGGCTGGACTGGGGTGGGACCGCGGCGAACGGCGCGGTGACGGTAGAGGCGGTCTATTGCCTTGGCCTTTGCGCCTGCGGACCGGCCGCGATGGTGGACGGAAAGGTCATTGGCCGGCTGAACGCGGCGCGGCTCGACGCAATTCTCGCGGAGGCGGGCGCATGAGGATCTACATTCCGCGCGACGCGGCGGCCAAGGCGCTTGGCGCCGACGAGGTGGCCGCGGCGGTCGCGGCAGAGGCGAAGGCGCGCGGTCTTCAGGCCGAGATTGTGCGCAACGGAACCCGCGGCATGATCTGGCTGGAGCCGCTGGTGGAGATCGAGGACGGCGGCCGGCGCCGCGCCTTCGGGCCGGTGACGGCGGCCGACGTGCCCGCCCTTCTCGACGGCCGGCTTGAAAGCCTCGGCGCGGTCGAGGACATTCCCTTCTTCGCCCGCCAGACCCGGCTCACCTTCGCGCGATGCGGACTGATCGACCCGCTGAGCCTTGCGGACTACGAGGCGCACGGCGGCCTCAAGGGTCTGCGCCGCGCGCTCGGCATGGCACCGGGCGAGATCGTGGCCGAGGTCACCGCCTCGGGCCTGCGTGGCCGCGGCGGCGCGGGCTTCCCCACCGGCATCAAGTGGAAGACGGTGGCAGAGGCGAAGGCCGGGCAGAAATACATCGTCTGCAACGCCGACGAGGGCGACAGCGGCACCTTCGCCGACCGGATGATCATGGAGGGCGACCCCTTCACCCTGATCGAGGGCATGGCGATCGCCGGGATCAGCACCGGGGCGACGAAGGGGTATGTCTACATCCGTTCGGAATACCCCGATGCGATCGAGGTGATGGAGGAGGCGATCCGCCTCGCCCGCATCGCCGGTCTGCTCGGCGCCTCCGTCCTGGGGTCGGGCCGCGCCTTCGACATGGAGGTGCGCACCGGCGCCGGCGCCTATGTCTGCGGCGAGGAGACATCGCTTCTCAACTCGCTCGAGGGCAAGCGCGGGATCGTCCGGGCGAAGCCGCCCTTGCCGGCGCTCGAGGGGCTCTTCGGCCGGCCCACGGTCGTCAACAACGTGCTCAGCCTCGCCACCGTGCCGGTGATCCTCGAGAGGGGGGCGGCGTTCTACGCCGATTTCGGCATCGGCCGGTCGAAGGGCACGATGCCGATCCAGATCGCCGGCAACGTCAAGCACGGCGGCCTCTTCGAGACCGCGTTCGGCATGCCCTTGGGCGAGCTGGTGAACGGGATCGGCGGCGGCACCGCCTCCGGCCGACCGGTCAAGGCGGTGCAGGTCGGCGGCCCGCTTGGCGCCTATATCCCGGTGTCGCAGTTCGACACGCCCTTCGGCTACGAGGAGTTCGATCAGAAGGGCGGGCTGATCGGCCACGCCGGCATCGTCGTCTTCGACGACACGGTCGACATGCTGAAGATGGCGCGCTTCGCGATGGAGTTCTGCGCCGTGGAAAGCTGCGGCAAGTGCACCCCCTGCCGCATCGGTTCGGTCCGGGGAGTCGAGACGATCGACCGCATCGCCGCGGGCGATCCGGCCGCTGCCGTGCTTCTGACCGATCTTTGTGATACGATGCGCGACGGATCGCTCTGCGCGCTCGGCGGTTTCACCCCATTCCCGGTGATGTCGGCGCTCAGACATTTCCCGGACGATTTCGCACGCCGGAAGGAGGCCGCGGAATGAAGGACTTCATCATCCCCTGGAACGACGCCGACATGGGTACGCCCGCACGTCAGGGCGCGCCGGTCACGCTTTCCATCGACGGGTTCGAGGTGACGGTGCCCGAGGGCACGTCGGTCATGCGCGCGGCAGCCGAGGCCGGCATCGAGGTGCCGAAGCTCTGCGCGACCGACAGCCTCGATGCCTTCGGATCCTGCCGGCTCTGCCTGGTGGAGATCGAGGGCCGCCGTGGCACGCCTGCCTCCTGCACCACGCCGGTCGCGCCGGGCATGGTCGTGCACACCCAGTCCGACAGGGTGAAGCGCCTGCGCAAGGGCGTGATGGAGCTTTATGCCTCCGACCACCCGGCGATCGGGCTGACCGATGCCGCCAACGGCGACAGCGAGTTGCAGAAGATGGCCGCACGCGTCGGCCTGCGCGAGATGCGCTACGAGCCGGCTGCCGACCATGTCCACCGGCGCCTTCCTGACGGGACGCAGAACCCCGACTGGCGCCCGGTCGACGACAGCAACCCCTATTTCACCTATGACCCAGCGAAGTGCATCGTCTGCTCGCTCTGCGTGCGCGCCTGCGACGACGTGCAGGGCACCTTCGCACTGACGATCGAGGGGCGCGGCTTCGACAGCCGGATGTCGGCGGGCACCAGCCTCGACAACTATCTTTCCTCCGACTGCGTGTCGTGCGGCGCCTGCGTCCAGGTCTGCCCGACCGGCAGCCTGCAGGAGAAATCCGTGGCCGAAATGGGCCTGCCCGAACGGTCCGTCATCACCACCTGCGCCTATTGCGGCGTGGGCTGCTCGTTCAAGGCCGAACTGCGCGGCGATGAGCTCGTCCGCATGGTGCCGCACAAGGACGGCAAGGCCAACCACGGCCATTCCTGCGTGAAGGGCCGCTTTGCCTGGGGTTACGCCACGCACCAGGACCGCATCCTGAGTCCGATGATCCGCGACCGGATCGACGAGCCCTGGCGCGAGGTGGGCTGGGACGAGGCGATCGGCTTCGCCGCGGGCCGGCTCAAGGCGATCCAGGCGAAATACGGCCGCAAATCGGTTGGCGTCATCACCTCGTCGCGCTGCACCAACGAGGAGACCTTCCTGGTCCAGAAACTCGCCCGCGCGGTCTTCGGCAACAACAACACCGACACCTGCGCGCGCGTCTGCCATTCGCCGACGGGCTATGGCCTCGGCCAGACCTTCGGCACCTCGGCGGGCACGCAGGATTTCGATTCCGTCGAATATACCGATGTCGTCATCCTCATCGGCGCGAACCCGACCGACGGCCACCCCGTCTTCGCCTCGCGCCTGAAGAAGCGGCTACGTCAGGGCGCCAGGCTCATCGTCGTCGACCCCCGCCGGATCGACCTCGTGAAGTCGGCCCATGTCCGCGCCGCGCATCACCTGCAACTGCGCCCCGGCACAAACGTGGCCGTCGTCTCGGCGCTGGCGCATGTGATCGTGACCGAGGGGCTCGCGAATGAGGCCTTCATCCGCGAGCGCTGCGACTGGAACGAATACCTCATCTATGCCGACTTCATTCGCGACCCGCGCCACAGCCCGGAAGCCACCGAGGCGGTCACCGGCGTGCCCGCGGCGGAACTGCGGGCGGCGGCGCGGACCTTTGCCACCGGCGGCAACGGCTCGATCTACTACGGGCTCGGCGTGACGGAACACAGCCAGGGCTCCACCGCCGTGATGGGCATCGCCAACATTGCCATGCTGACCGGCAACATCGGTCGCGAGGGCGTCGGCGTGAACCCGCTCAGGGGCCAGAACAACGTGCAGGGGTCATGCGACATGGGCTCGTTCCCGCACGAGCTGCCGGGCTACCGCCATGTCAAGAACCCCGAGGTGCGGGCGATCTTCGAGAAGGCCTGGGGCGTGGCGATCGATCCCGAGCCGGGGCTGAGGATCAACAACATGCTCGACGCCGCGGTCGACGGCAGCTTCAAGGGACTCTACTGCCAGGGCGAGGACATCCTGCAGTCCGATCCCGACACCCACCATGTCGCGGCCGGCCTTGCGGCGATGGACTGCGTGATCGTCCACGACCTGTTCCTGAACGAGACCGCGAACTACGCCCATGTCTTCCTGCCGGGCTCGTCGTTCCTGGAGAAGAACGGCACCTTCACCAACGCCGAACGGCGCATCAACATGGTGCGCAAGGTCATGGCACCGAAGAACGGCTATGAGGACTGGGAGGTGACGCAAATCCTCGCCAACGCCCTGGGAGCCAACTGGACCTACACCGATCCCTCGCAGATCATGGACGAGATCGCCGCGACGACGCCGTCCTTCGCGGGCGTCAGCTTCGACCTGATCGAGCGCCTGGGCTCGGTCCAGTGGCCATGCAACGAGGCCGCGCCCGAAGGCACGCCGATGATGCACGTCGACAGCTTCGTGCGCGGCAAGGGCCGGTTCATCGTGACCGAATACCTCGCCACCGACGAGAAGGCCGGGCCGCGCTTCCCGCTCCTGCTGACCACGGGCCGGATTCTCAGCCAGTACAACGTCGGCGCGCAGACCCGGCGCACGGCGAACACCGTGTGGCACGATCAGGATCTGCTGGAGATTCATCCCCACGACGCCGAGAACCGCGGCATCAAGGACGGCGACTGGGTCCGCCTCGCCTCGCGTTCGGGCGAGACGACGCTTCGCGCCAAGGTGACGGACCGGGTCGCCCCCGGCGTGGTCTACACCACCTTCCACCACCCCGACACGCAGGCCAACGTCGTCACCACCGACTTCTCCGACTGGGCGACGAACTGTCCGGAATACAAGGTGACGGCGGTGCAGGTGGGGCTGTCGAACGGGCCCTCCGACTGGCAGGAGGACTACGCGGCGCAGGCCGAACGCGCACGCCGCATCCTGCCTGCGGCGGAGTAGCGATGGCGTTTTCGCCCACGTTCAGCGCAAAAGGCGTCTCCATCCATCCGGATGGGGCGCGCACCGTGACGCGGACGCTGCCGGAGGAGGTGCCGGTGGCCTTCGTCTTCGACGGCACGACACAGGCCGTCATGATGGCGACACCGGCCGACATAGAGGACTTCGCCGTGGGCTTCGCGTTGTCGGAAGGCATCGTCAAGCACGCCGGCGAAATCCGCGAGATCGAGGTCGTCGAGCACGGGCCGGGGATCGAGGCACGGATGTGGCTTGCGGCCGACCGGGGCGAGGCGCTGGCCCGGCGGCGGCGGGCGATGGCCGGTCCGGTCGGCTGCGGGCTTTGCGGCATCGACAGTCTCGACCAGGCGCTGCGCCCCCTGCCCCGCGTGACGACGGGACTTTCGGACCTGACGGCGGCCGAAATCGCCAGCGCCGGCGAGGCGCTGCGCGCCAGCCAGCCGCTCCATGACCAGACGCGCGCCGTCCATGCCGCCGGCTTCCTGCTGCCCGGCGCAGGGCTTGTCGCGGTGCGCGAGGATGTCGGCCGCCACAACGCGCTCGACAAGCTGATCGGGGCGATGGCACGGGCGGGCGCCGACATGGGCGCGGGCGCGGTGGTGATGACATCGCGCCTGTCCGTCGAGCTTGTGCAGAAATGCGCCATCGCGCGCTGCCCCGTCATCGTCGCCGTCTCGGCGCCCACCGCGCTCGCGCTCAGGCAGGCCGAGGAGGCGGGCGTCACGCTGGCCGCCTTCGCCCGTGCCGGCGGCGTCGACATCTATTCCCATGCCCAACGCATCAGAACCGGAGCTTCCCATGTCGCCTGAGAAGATGGTCCACATGGCCAACCAGATCGCCGCCTTCTTCAAGAGCCAGCCCGGCGCCGACGTGGCCGAACGGGTGGCCGCGCACCTGACCGACTTCTGGGAGCCGCGGATGCGGGCGCAGTTCCTGACCTATGTGGCCGAGGGGGGCACGGGGCTTGATCCGCTGGTGGTCGCGGCGGCCGGACGGCTGAAGCCCGTCGCGGCCTGAGGCCCGGTTGGCCCGGCGTGCGGGCCCGGCGCCGCTCCGGCGGATTGCCCTACAGCATCGGCGGGGTGCAGGCGCAGGCGACCACGGCGACGGTCCTGCCGATGTTGCGCAACGTGTAGGGCTGCCGTCCGATCAACTGGTAGCCGCCGCCCCGGCGCAGCACTCGGGTCTCTGACCCGACGGTGACCTCGATTGTGCCGGCCAGGACGACAGCCGCGGTCTCGCCATCATGGGAAATCGGCTCCTCGCCGGTGCCGGCACCGGGCTGATAGCGCTCGATGAACATCTGAAGCGCCTTGTCGCGGCGTTCGGCGGCAAGAACGCGCAGGTCGGCCTCGCCGCGCGCGACCACGGCAAGATCGTTGCGGTCGAAGAACATGACGTTGCGCTGCGAAGACGGCAGCGTGAAGAATTCCGCCATCGAGATCGGCACCGCCGACAGGATCCGGTGCAGCGAGGCGAGCGAGGGCGAATGTGTCTCCTGCTCGATGAGCGAGATCGTGGAATTGGTGACACCCGCCCGTTTCGCAAGCTCCCGCTGCGACAGGCCGGCACGCTCGCGCACCGCGCGCAGGCGGGCGCCGATGTCGAGACCGGCCGGGACCGGCGCGGCCGGCTGGTACTCGTTCGCGGCGGGTTTCCGCCCCATGATCGTCGTTCTCCCGTATGATCGGCTGCGTGGCGCTTCCGGATTCGAACACGATATGCGCAACGCCTCGCCGGTCGTCAATGCGGACCACTGGCAGTTCAGGCTTGACTGTAAAGTATTTCATGACATGATTGCATAAGAATCAAACACAAACATGTCGGGAGGGCCAGCCATGAGCGCCATAGAAACCTTCAGCAGGCTTTCGGGCAAGCTTTTCATCGACGGAACCTTCGTCGCCAGCGGCTCGGCCAGCCGGCTCGACGTGATCGACCCGGCGACCGAGGAGCGAATCGCCGAAATCGCCGACGCGACAGATGGCGAAGTGGACGGTGCGATCGAGGCGGCGCTGGTCGCGGGCAGGCGCTGGAACGCCATCGACATGCGCTCGCGCGCCGTCGTCATGCACGAGATCGCCGCGGTGATGCGGCGCGACAAGGCGCTCTATGCCGAATACCTCACGCGGGAGGAAGGCAAGCCCTACAAGGAATCGCTCGACGAAGTGTCGTGGTGCGCCACCGCGATGGACTACTACGCCGAGATCGCCCGCCACGAGGCGGGGCGCATCGCCGGCACCACGGTTCCCGGCCAGTTCCATTTCGCCGTGAAGGAGCCCCTGGGCACCGTCGTCATCATCCTGCCCTTCAACTATCCGCTGGTGCTTCTGTGCTGGGAAGCGGCCGCCGCGCTGGCCGCCGGGAATGCGGTGATCGTCAAGCCGCACGAGCAGACCTCGATCACCACGCTGAAGTTTATGGAGCTGTTCAACGGCCTGCCGCAGGGGCTGATGCAATGCCTGACCGGGGGTCCGCGCGTCGCCCAGCGGCTGATCGCCAGCCGCAAGACACATGGCGTAGCCTACACCGGCTCGGTCCCCGTGGGCCAGGCGGTGGCGCGGACCTGTGCGGAGACCTTCAAGCCCTGCCTGATCGAGGCCTCCGGCAACGACCCGTTCATCGTCATGCCCTCCGCCCCTCTCGAGATGGCCGCGCGGGGCGCGGCCTTCGCCGCCTATCTCAACTGCGGGCAGGTCTGCACCTCGGCCGAACGGTTCTATGTGCACGAGGCGATCCACGACCAGTTCGTCGAACGGCTGGTGGCCGAGGCCAGGAAGCTGCGCGTGGGCAACGGCCTTGAAGAGGTCGACATGGGGCCGATGGCCACCCGCCGCCAGCGCGACCGGTTCGAGGCGCTGATCGCCAATGCCCGCAAACAGGGCGCGAGCGTCGCCACCGGCGGCGGGCGGCCGGCAAACCTCAACAAGGGCTGGTATGTCGAGCCGACGGTGCTGACCGGGGTCACGCCCGACATGACCATCCTTCAGGAAGAAAGCTTCGGCCCCGTCGCGCCGATCTGCAGGGTGAAGAGCTTCGACGAGGCGGTGGAACTGGCCAACCGCTCGGACTTCGGGCTGGGCGCGAACCTTTACACCTGCGACACGACCGAGACCTTCCGGGCGGTGCGCGAAATCCAGTCGGGCATCCTCTGGATCAACGCGCCGCTTCTGGACAACGACGCGCTGCCGTTCGGCGGGCGCAAGCTTTCGGGCAACGGCCGGCAGCTCGGCCCCGAGGGGCTGAACCAGTTCCAGAACACCAAGTTCGTGATGATCGACCCCGCCGCCGAGAAACAGGATTTTTGGTGGTTCCCATATGCCCGCGAAGAGAGCTATCCCGGAACGCGATAAGCAACGCGAGAGGAATCGGCGATGGCGGTTGTTCCCAACCGGGCAGATGTGGTGATCGTGGGCGGCGGCGTGGCGGGCTGTTCCGTCGCCTACCACCTGACGAGGATCGGCATCACCGACGTGGTGCTGTGCGAGCGCAGGCAGTTGACCTCCGGCACCACCTGGCATGCGGCGGGACTTGTCACCCAGTTGCGCGCCACGCGGCGGATGACGGAACTGGCGAAATATACCGGCGAGCTGTTCGGGTCGCTGGAGGCGGAAACCGGACAGGCGACCGGCTACAAGCGCAACGGCTCGCTGCGGGTGGCAAAGACGCCGGCGCGCTACGAGGAACTGGCGCGCGGCGCCTCGATGGGCCGCAACTTCGGCCTGCCGGTGGAGCCGGTGACCCCGGACCAGATCAAGGAGCGCTGGTCGCCGATCAATACCGACGGCATCGTCGGCGGCTTCTGGTTCCCGCATGACGGGCAGGTCAACCCGGCCGACGTGACGCAGGCCTATGCCAAGGGCGCGCGGATGCGCGGGGCAAGGGTGCTGGAGAACACCGGCGTCACGAAGATCCTGGTCGAGAACGGCAAGGCCGCCGGGGTGATGACCGACAAGGGACCGATCCGGGCGGAGACGGTGGTGATCTGCGGCGGCATGTGGTCGCGCGACCTCGCGGCGGAGGCGGGCGTGGTGCTGCCCTTGCACGCGGCCGAGCATTTCTACTGCGTGACCGAAGGCATCCCCGACCTGCCCCGCGACCTGCCGGTGCTGTTCCTCGGCGACGAGTGGACCTACTACAAGGAGGATGCCGGCAAGCTCCTGGTCGGCTTCTTCGAGCCGAACGCCAAACCCTGGGGGCAGAGGGGCATCCCCGAGGATTTCGCCTTCGGCACGCTGCCCGAGGACATCGACCACATCGCCCCGCATCTGGAAGCCGCCACCCGCCGGGTGCCGGTGCTGGAGCGGACCGGCATCCAGCTCTTCTTCAACGGGCCGGAAAGCTTCACCCCCGACGACCGCTATCTGCTGGGCGAGACGCCCGAGCTGCCGGGCCTCTTCTGCGCGACCGGGTTCAACTCCGTCGGCATCCTGTCCTCGGGCGGGGTTGGCAAGGCGATGGCCGACTGGATCCGCGACCGCCGCCCGCCGGTCGAACTGATGGACGTCGATGTTCGCCGGACGCAGAGCTTCATGGGCAACCGCAAGTATCTGGAGGACCGCACCACCGAGACGCTGGGCGCGCTCTTCGACATGCACTGGCCCTCGAAGCAGTTCGAGACCGCGCGCGGCATCCGCCGCAGCCCGTTCCACGACCGGCTGGCGGCGATGGGCGCCTGGATGACCGAGGCGGCGGGCTGGGAACGCCCCGGCTTCTTCGGCGCGCCGGGCACCACGCCGGACGTGGGCTATTCCTACGGACGTGCCACCTGGTTCGACAGCGTGGGTGCGGAATGCCGCAACACGGCGGAAAACGTCACGCTCTTCGACCATTCCTGCTTCATCAAGTATCTGGTGGCGGGGCCGGACGCCTGCGCCTGCCTGAACCGCCTTTGCGCCAACGACATCGACGTGGCGCCGGGGCGCGTGGTCTATACCCAGTGGCTGAACGACCAGGGCGGCATCGAGGCCGACGTGACCGTCACCCGGCTTTCGGAAACCGAGTTCATGGTGGTGACCATCGCGGTGTCGCAGCGCCGCGACATGGCCTGGCTGAAGCGCCACCTGCCCGAGGGCGCCCGTGTCTTCGTCCACGACATCACCTCGGCCACGCCGATGCTGGCGCTGATGGGCCCGAAGTCGCGCGAGCTGCTGGGGCGCCTGTCGCCCGACGATTTCGGCAACGAAGCCTTTCCCTTCGGCACCTCGCGCGAGATCGACCTCGGCTATGCCCGGGTTCGCGCCAGCCGCCTGACCTTCGTCGGCGAGCTGGGGTGGGAGCTTTACATGCCCACCGAATTCGCCGGCCACGTCTTCGAAAAGATCGTCGAGGCCGGTGCCGGCCTCGGGCTGAAGATGGGCGGCTTCTTCGCCATCAACAGCTTGCGGATGGAAAAGGGCTACCGCCACTGGGGCCACGACATCGGCGAGGAAGATACGCCGCTTCAGGCCGGGCTCGGCTTTGCCGTCGCCTTCGACAAGCCGGGCGGGTTCATCGGCCGCGACGCGCTCCTCGCCCAGCGCAATGCCGGCCCGGTCGAACGCCGGATGGTCCAGGTCAGGGTCGAGGCGGAAGGCATCCCGCCGCATCTCTACCACAACGAGCCGCTCGTGCGGGATGGAGAGATCGTCGGCTCCGTCACCACCGGCGCCTATGGCCACAGGATCGGCGCCTCGCTCGGCATGGGCTATGTCTCCTGCCCCGGCGGCGTGACCGCCGACTGGCTGGCCACGGGAACCTGGGAGGTCGAGATCGCCTGGAAACGCTACCCCGCCCGGCTTCAGCCTGGCCCCTGGTATGACCCGAAGGGCACCCGCCCGAAGGGATAGGCACCTTCCCCCGGGGGTGCATGTGATCCGGGGGCAACGATCAACGGGACACCAACGGGAGGAACTAAATGGCACAGGAGAAGCTGCACCCGGAGCTGGAGCGCCGCCTCCGGCTTCTGGAAGAGCCGCAGAATCAGGGACAGGATTACGACGGCCTCGCCTGGCTGGCGCTGATCGGGCTGGGAATCGTCCTGCCCGTCATCGCCCTGCTGATCGGGAGATAGGGCGATGAGCGACACCACCGAAGCCGTCCTGATCGAGGCCGACAAGAGCGCCTGGCCGCTTCTGCCGGGCGAACGCACCTGGGGGCCGTGGCAGCTCGGCATCTCGCTCGCGACCGCCGCCGCAGCGACCTGGTGCTACATCATCGGCGAATATGTCGGATACTACCTCAACTTCGACGAGGGCTTCTTCACCCTGCTCGCCGGCAGCATGATCGGCATGCTGATCGTGGCACTCGCGGCAGTTCCCGTCGCCATCCGCTTCGGCGTCGATTCCATCGCCTCGTCGAAGCCGCAGTTCGGCTCGCGCGGCTGGGTGATCCCGGCGGCGATGCAGTTCGTCTCTATCGTCGGCTGGAACTCGCTTCTTCTGATCTTCTTCGCCAAATCCACACGGCAACTGCTGCTGGCGCTCGGCTGGATCGGCGAGGACAGCCACGGCTACCTGGTGCAGGCCACCGTCCTGCTCGCCGCCGCCCTGGTGTTCCTGTTCCTTCTGAAAGGTTCCGCGGGGGTGGACCGGGTGGCGAAGATCCTGGTCGCGCACGTCTTCGTCGGGTTATGGATGCTCTACATCCTGCTGACCCAGCGCTGGGACGACCTTCAGGCCGCGGTGCCGGCCTATGCCTCGACCGATGCGCGCTGGAACTACACCACGGGGGTGGAGATCGGCATCGTCTCGCTTCTGTCGTGGTGGCCTTATATCGGGGCGATGGTGCGGATGGCGCCATCGGGGCGCAAGGCGGCAGCGCCGATCATGATCGGCATGGGCCTGCCGGTGCCGCTCCTCTCCGCGATCGGCATCGCCGGAATCCTCGTCCTCCAGGTCTCGGACCCGGCGGAATGGATGCGCACGGTGGGCGGGCCGGTCTACGGGGTGATCGCGCTTCTCTTCGTGGCGGCAGCGAACCTCGGTACCGCGGTGGCGGGGGTCTATTCCTCGTCGATCGGGCTCAGGCACTTCCCTGCGTTCCAGCACCTGCACTGGCCGACGCTTCTGCTGATCTCGATCGCGCCGGTCGGCCTCGTGGGGCTCTTCATCCCCGAACTGTTCTTCGCCAACTTCGGCACCTTCCTCGCCTTCATCGGCCTCGGCTTCGCGCCACTCTGCGGCATCCAGATCGCCGACTACTACCTCTTGCGCCGCGGCCGCATCTCGGTCAGAGGGCTGTTCGAGGGCGGAACGGGCAGCCCCTACCGGTTCTGGGGCGGGTTCAACCCGGCGTCGATCCTCGCCATGATCGCCGGGGTTCTGACCTATCTCTACCTGCTGAACCCGATCACCTACGCCAGCCGCTCGCCCTACGAATACTTGACCGCGTCGCTACCCACCGCCCTTGTGGCCGGGGTCGTCTTCGCACTTGTCACGGTGCTGGTCGTCCGGCCCGCGGGCAAGGGTGGCTACGAGTAACCCGACAGGCGGCCGCCGGCCGAAGACGCCGGCGGCCGCGCTACGCGGTTCTGCGCTTCGCCGCACCTCTGGACCCGAGCTGGATCAGCGCGACACCGCCGAGGATCAGGCCAAGGGCCGCAAGCTCGACGCCGGTGACCGTCTCTCCCACGGCAGCGCCGATCGCGACCGCGACGACAGACGGCAGATAGGTGGCACCCGAGGCCCCGACAGCGCCCAGCCGTTCCACCATGTAATAGTAGATCAGATAGGCCAGTCCCGTGCCCAGGAGGCCCAGCCCCACAACGAGGCCGAGAAGGGCGTGGCGGTTTTCGACGATGGCCGACATGCCGTGGTAGTCGGTCAGAACCGCGAGCGTCGGCAACGCCAGACCGATCTGCCATGTCGCCAGTGCAAGCGGCGACAGGCCGAGGGGCGCAAGGTATCGCCGCGCATAGACGAAGGACACGCCGACGCTGACCGTTCCCGCCATCACCCACAGGACGCCCGCGGTGGCGATGCCTTCGCCGCCACCCCAGGGACGGGCGGTCAGGAGGATGCCTGCGAACCCGGTGACCACGCCGGCGGCCGTCAAGGCGGAAGGCCGCTCGGACCTCAGCACGAGGTAGGAGGTCGCGAAGGTCACGATCGGGATCGCCCCACCCAGAAGCCCCGCCACGCTGGAGGGCAGAAGCGCCGTGCCGGCGACGAAGCCGTAATAGTAGAACGAGGTCGCCAGCACCGACATCACCGCGAAATGCGGAAAGTAGCGCAGTTGCCCGCGGTTCACGGCGCCTGACGCCCATGCGGCAAGCGCCAGCGGCAGGAAACCCGCCACCACGCGCAGGAACACGACCTGCATGGGCGAGATCACCTCCGTCGCCATCTTCATGTAGATGAAGTTCGATCCCCAGATCAGACCGACAAGGACAAGCGCGGCATAGGCACGGAACATAGTAGAGCCTTTTCGTTTTCTGCGCGGCAGAATGCGCCGAATCGCCCGCCCTTTCGCGCCAAAAGAAAACCTGTCAGGGTGTAGGAAACCTGCAGGCCAATGATGATCACCCCGCGCCGCAAACTGCCCCCCTGAATTCCCTGCGCGCCTTCGAGGTTTCGGGCCGCCGGTTGAGTTTCCGGGCCGCCGCGGACGAGCTGGGCGTCACCCAGGGTGCCGTAGCACAGCAGGTGCGGGCGCTGGAAGATCACCTTGGCGTGCCGCGGTTCCACCGGCTCGCGCGTGGACTGGCGCTGACCCCGCAAGGCTCCGCCTATCATGTCGACGTCAGCCGCGCCTTCGACACGCTGGGGGAGGCGACCGGACGGCTTGCCCTGAAGCCCGGTCGCGTGACGATCAGCGCGACCCCCACCGTCGCCACGCGCATCCTGATCCCGCGCCTGACCGAGCTGCGCGATGCCCTGCCGGGCGTGGAGCTTCGCACCATCGCCGACGAGGATCTGCCGGACTTCGACCGCGATGAGGTCGACATCGCCATCGGGCTTGCCAGCCCGCCGATTTCACCCGCCCTCGAGGCGCGGCTGCTGATCGCGCAGGAGATCATCGCGGTGGCGAGTCCCCGGTTGGTCGAGGGCCTGTCGCTGCCTCTCGACGACACGCATGTCCGCGCCCTGCCGCTGCTTCATCATTGTCAGGACCATTGGCCGCGGTTTCTGGACACGCGGGATTCCCTGCCCGGCCCGCAGTTCAACCTGACCACGCTTGCGCTTGACGCCGCCATCGCCGGACAGGGGGTCGTGGTGGCCGCCCGAGCCTTCGTCGCGGCGGAACTGGCGGACGGCCGTCTGGTGCAGGTGATGGAGCGGGTGCTGCGCGTCGAACCCGGCTACTGGATCGTGCGTAGACGCGGCAGCGCCCCGGGGGCGGCCTCCGACGCCGTCTGGGCCTGGTGCGTCGAGCGGCTGAACATAGGCTGATGCCCTTCGGCGGCGGGACGGCGGCCCGTTTGCCGCCGGCGCGGTGGCGGAAATCGACGACCATCGCCCGCCTTTCCATCCCTGATCCGCCCCTGCTAGGGTCACCGGCATGGTCAACCGCCACTACAGCCTGCCCTCCCTCAATGCACCCGCCGCCTTCGAAGCGGTCGCGCGGCACCTGAACGTGACGCGGGCGGCGGAGGAGCTGAACGTCACGCCGGGAGCGGTGTCCCGACAGATCAGGCATCTGGAGGCCGGGCTGGGCCGGCCGCTGATCCGGCGGCACCACAACGGCGTGTCGCTGACGACCGAGGGCGAGGTGGTGGCGAACACCCTGCACGACGCCTTCGGGCGGATTTCCGGGACGTTGCAGCAGGTCCGCGCCGCCGGCGAGCCGGCGCATGTGTCGATCCTGTCGACGATGGCCACGATGCAGTTGTGGCTGATGCCACGGCTGGGCGCGTTCTGGGCGGCGCATCAGGACATCGTGGTGGAGCATGTCATCTCGGAGCGGCGGCACGACACGGCGCCGCCCGACATCGACCTCAGGCTGCGCTACGGCGACGGCAACTGGCCGGGCGAGCAGGCGATGAAGGTCCAGGACGAACAGGTGCTGGCGGTGGCGAGTCCGGGTTTCCTGGACAGCCACCCGATCAACACCCTGGCGGACCTGGCCGAGGCACCGTTGCTGTCGGTCGAGGGGGCGGACTGGATCTGGATGACCTGGGCACGGTTCCTGCAAGAGACCGGCACCTCGTTCCGGCGGTTGAACCTGCGGCGGTTCAACAGCTACGTGATCGCGCTGCAAGCCGCGCGGGACGGGCAGGGAGTGGCGCTCGGCTGGAGCAGCCTCGTGCGGCCCCTGATGGCGTCGGGCGAATTGCGCCAGGTGACCGCGGCCGAAGTGGCCGACCCGCTGGCGATCTACATGACCTGGAGCGACCGCCGCCCCCTCAGCCGCGAGGCCACGATCTTCCGCGACTGGTTGCTGTCGCAGGGAGCGTTGAGTTGAACTCAACACCGGGCGGCAACTTGTTCGCTTGATCGGCGCCGTGGCTTGCGCCGAAAGTCCGGGACGGGCGCAAGGCCCGGGACCCTGACAGGACCGACGATGATCCCCAAGACGATGAGCGCTGTCCTGCTGACAGGCCACGGCGACATGGACAAGCTGGCCTGGCGCACCGACGTGCCCGTGCCGCAGCCGAAGCCCGGCGAGGTGTTGATCCGCGTCGCCGCCTCGGCGGTGAACAACACCGACATCAACACGAGGATCGGCTGGTATTCGAAGAAGGTGGAGGTCGCGACCGAGGACGCGGGCAGTGCGCAGGTCGATCAGGACGATGCCTCGTGGTCCGGCGTGCCGATGCAATTTCCCCGCATCCAGGGCGCCGATGCCTGCGGCCATATCGTCGCGGTGGGCGAGGGCGTCGATCCGGCGCGGATCGGGCAAAGGGTGTTGGTGCGCAACATGCTGCGGTCCTATGTCGGGTTCCGTCCCTATGAATGCTGGACCTTCGGCAGCGAGATCGACGGCTGTTTCGCCCAGTTCACCGTGGCGCCCGCGCGCGAGACCTATGAGGTGCGCTGCAACTGGTCGGACGCGGAGCTTGCCTCGATCCCCTGCGCCTATTCGACGGCGGAGAACATGCTGCACCGGGCCGGCGTCGGCGCCGAGCGGGTGCTGGTGACGGGGGCCTCGGGCGGGGTCGGCTCGGCCGCGGTGCAACTGGCCAAGCGCCGCGGCGCCGAGGTGATCGCGATCTGCGCGGCAGCCAAGGCCGGGGAAGTGCGCGCGCTGGGCGCCGACCGGACCGTCGACCGCGATGCCGATCTGGTCGCGGCGCTGGGCCGCAATTCGGTGGATGTGGTGATCGACATGGTCGGCGGGCCGGGCTTCCCGGCGCTTCTGGACGTGCTGCGGCCGGGCGGGCGCTATGCGGTGGCGGGCGCCATTGCCGGGCCGATCTGCGAGCTGGACCTGCGCACGGTCTACCTGAAGGATCTGACGCTTCACGGCTGCACCTTCCAGGAAGACGAGGTGTTCGAGAACCTGATCCGCTATATCGAGGCCGGCGAAATCCGGCCGGTGGTGGCCAAGACCTATCCGCTGGCCGAGATCGCCCGGGCGCAGCGCGATTTCCTGTCGAAGAAGCACACCGGCAAACTGGTGCTGATCCCGCCGCAGGTGCAGGCATGAAGATCGCCGGAATCGAGCTTTTCCAGGTCGAACTGCCCTATTCGGGCGGGGTCTACCTGCTGTCGGGCGGGCGCGAATACCGCAGCTTCGACGCGTCCATCGTGCGGATCGAGACCGATACCGGCATCGAGGGCTGGGGTGAGTCGACACCGTTCGGGGCGACCTACATCGCCGCCCACGCACGCGGCACCCGTGCCGGAATCGAGGAGATCGCGCCGCATCTTCTCGGCCGCGATCCGCGCCAGGCCGACCGGATCAACGACGCGATGGACGAGGCGCTGGTCGGCCACCACCATGCCAAGACCGTCTTCGACATCGCCTGCTGGGACATCTTCGGCAAGTCGGTGAACCTGCCGGTCTGCGAGTTGCTGGGGGGCTCCACCGGGGTCAGGATGCCGACGATTTCCTCGATCTACGCCGGTCCGCCGGAAGAGATGCGCTCCCGCGTCGCGCGGCATCGCCAGATGGGCTACAAGGGCCATTCGGTGAAGATCGGCGTGCTCGACAGTGAAGGCGGTCCGGCGCTGGATGCCGAACGCATCGGCGCCTGCCTTGCCGACCGGCGGCCGGGCGAGTTCTTCCTGGTCGATGCCAATGGCGGAATGCTGCCGGAAACCGCGCTCAGGATGCTGCGGCTTCTGCCCGTCGGCCTCGATTTCGTGTTGGAAGCGCCCTGCGCGACGTGGCGTGAAACCGCCTCGCTGCGGAAGCGCTGCCCCGTCCCGATCATCATGGACGAGCTGGCCGAACTGGACGGCGACATTTCCCGCATCGTCGCCGAGGACATCGCCGACGGGATCGGGCTCAAGGTGTCGAAGGCCGGCGGGCTGACCCGCGGCCGCCGCCACCGCGACATCTGCCGGCGGCCGGGCTGACGATCAGCGTGCAGGACACCGTGGGTTCGGCGATCGCCTTCGCCGGGATCGTGCATCTGGGCGCCACCGTGCCGTAACGCAACCTGCGCTGCATCCTCGATTGCCGCGACATGGTCACGCTGGTCACCGCCGATTTCGACGCGCCCGTCACCGCCGGCGGGGTGCTGGCGCCGAAGGCCCCGGGGCTTGGCGTAACCGTCCGGCGCGAGGCGCTGGGCGATCCGGTCGCCCGCTGGGCTGCCTGACCCAGTCCAGGAAGCGCGGCGAACGCGTCCGACACTCGAACCGGTCGCTGCCCGACGGCGGCACCGGCAATACCGAGTTCGACGGCAAGAACCTGGGCTTCGCGGTCGACAACCTGCGGATGATCGCGCGCAACGACTTCCTGGCCGCCAACCCGGCGGCGGCGAAGTTCTTCGAGGTGGTGAAGACCGACATCAACGTCATCTCGGCCGCGAAATGACACGGGCCCGGCCTCGGCCCGTCTGACCCTGGCACCCCGGCGACGGGATGCCCCTTCGGAACCCGACCGGGGGTTTCAGCCACGCCCCGGCGCGGCATGGCGCTGATCGAGAAGCCAGTCGCGCACCTCCTGTGCCGCGCCCGACAGCGGCACATCCTTCGGCCAGACGACATGGAAGTTCATGCCGGTCACGAGCGAATGGTCGGTCAGCCGCACCAGCACGCCCTTCTCGACCAGCCCTTCGGTCAGGTGCCGCCAGCCAAGCGCGACACCCTGGCCTTCGATGACGGATTGCACGACCAGGACGTAGTCGTTGATCTGAAGCCCCTTCGGAACGCGCCTGCCGTCGATGCCTGCCGATGCAAACCAGTCCACCCATGTCGCGGCGGAACGGAACGGCTCCTCGAGGTGGATCAGCCGATGCGCCAGCAGGTCTGCGGCATGCGGGGGCTCGGTCACGCGCGACAGGTATCCGGCCCCGCAGACGGGATAGATTTCCTCGGGCGCGAGGGCCTCGGCGTGGTAGTGCGGCCAGTCGCCCGGAACACCGCCCCGGATGCCAAGCGGGATGCCTTCGCCCACGAGATCGAGATCGCGGTCGGCGGTCTGGATCCGCAGGTCGACCTGCGGCAACTCCTCCCGGAACTTCGCCATCCGCGGCACCATCCAGAACGCCGCGAACGCGGTGGAGCAGGAGAGCGTCACATGGCTGCCAGTGGCGACGGCACGCAGATCCTGCACCGAACGCTGGATATGCTGGAGCCCGATCGAGACATCGGTGTGGAAATGCCGGCCCGCTTCGCTGAGACGGACGCGGCGATATTCCCGCAGGAAGAGCGCGGTGCCGAGATGATCTTCAAGCCGGCCGATCGCATAGGACACCGCGGCCTGCGTCATGTTCAACTCGCGCGCGGCGGCGGTGAAGCTCGACAGCCGGCCGGCAGATTCGAAGACCACGAGGCTGTTGATGGGCGGCAGGAGGCTGCGCAGCGTTTCCATGAATCTCATTTATCAAATCCATCAAACTTTTCCAGCGTTACAGGCGAATCGAAGCGGTCTAGCTTGTTGCCGATTTATCGAAGGAGTCGACGATGGCGGACGGCGAATTTGCGGGGCAGGACACCAAGCGCCAGCGCGGCGGCCGCAACCAGCGGCGCGACGCGCGGTCCCAGGGCAATGTCGTGCACCGGCCATATATCGTCCGCAACATCCCCACCTACGACATCCTCTCGGACGACAGCCTGGCCCGGATCGAGGCGACCGCCGAGCGCATCCTCGCCGAAATCGGCATCGAGTTGCGCGAGGACGCCGAGGCGATGCGGCTCTACCGCCAGGCAGGCGCCGGGGTGACCGAGATTTCCGCCGATGTCTGGCGGCTGAAGTTCGAACCCGGCATGCTGCGCGAAATCCTGAAGACCGCGCCGGCCGAGTTTACCCAGCACGCCCGCAACCCGGCAAACAACGTGGTGATCGGCGGCAGGAATGTGGTTTTCGCGCCGTCCTACGGCAGCCCCTTCGTGATGGATCTGGACCGCGGCCGCCGCTACGGCACGATCGAGGACTTCCGCAACTTCGTGAAGCTCAGCCAGTCCTCGCCGTGGCTGCACCATTCCGGCGGCACGGTGTGCGAGCCGACCGACGTGCCGGTGAACAAGCGTCACCTCGACATGGTCTATGCCCATATCCGCTATTCTGACCGGGCGTTCCTCGGCTCGATCACCGCGGCGGAACGGGCGGCCGACAGCGTCGAGATGTGCCGCATCCTGTTCGGCGCCGATTTCGTCGACCGGCACTGCGTCGTCATGGGCAATTTCAACACCACCTCGCCCTTGGTGCTGGACGGGGTCACGACGGCGGGCATCCGCACCTATGCGGCCGCCAACCAGGGGTCGATCCATCTGCCGTTCCTCCTGGGCGGGGCGGTGGCGCCCCTGACCACCGCCGGCATGGTGGCACAGGGACTGGCCGAAAGCATGGCCTCCTGCGCGCTGACGCAACTCGTCCGGCCCGGGTCGCCGGCGGTGCTGGCAAGCTTCTTCTCGTCGATGTCGCTGCGCTCCGGCTCGCCCACCTTCGGCACGCCGGAGCCGGCGATCGGCTCGCTGGTCATGGGGCAGCTCGCGCGGCGGCTGAACCTGCCCTTGCGCTGTGCCGGCAACTTCAGCACCTCCAAGCTGCCCGACGGGCAGGCGATGCAGCAAAGCATGATGTCGATGATGTCGGCCGTGCAGGGCGGCGCGAACTATGTGCTGCATTCGGCCGGCTTCCTCGACGGGCTCCTGTCGATGTCCTACGAGAAGCTGGTGATGGACACCGACATGTGCGGCGCGCTGCATGCCTATCTCGACGGCATGGCGGTGGACGACGACGCGCTCGGCTTCGACGCGCTGGCCGAGCTTGGGCCGGGGCAGCACCTGTTTTCCACCCAGCACACCCTTCGCCACTACGAAACCGCCTATTGGGACAGCGCCCTGAACGACGATCAGCCCTTCGAGACCTGGAGCGAGCAGGGCGGCCTCGATTCCGCGCAGCGGGCGAATGCCCGCTGGAAGACCCTGCTGGCCCAGTATCAGGCCCCGCCCCTCGATGAGGCGGTCGACGAGGCGCTTGTGGATTTCATCGCGCACCGCAAGACGGCGATGCCCGACATGTGGTATTGACCGCGCCTGACAGAAGACCACCGCCGGACGATACCGACGCGCCGGGCGGTCCGGGGTCCGGACCTCCGGGCCAACTGTCATCGCCGCCCGCACTCCGGAAGTTCCCATGCGGTCATGGGATCGGGCGGGCCCGTTTGGCGTGAAACCGTGCCCGTTTCTCCAGTTGGGCTCGTCAGCATGAGCCGCTCCTCCCGGGGGCGCGAATGGAAACGTTCCGGCGCGAGCGCGATCGGGAGCGGACATCGGCACCCTCGCCCTCATCGGCGAGGGTGTTTTGCTGAGCGAGTCGCGTTATTGCTTGCTGACGGCTTGCCGCATGGGTCAAAGCACGATGCGACACCCGCATGGGGTGCGTGAGTGCCTGTCATCATGCGGGAAACTGGTCGGAGCGAGAGGATTCGAACCTCCGACCCCCTGCTCCCGAAGCAGGTGCGCTACCAGGCTGCGCTACGCTCCGACCGTTGCCGGCCGGGGTTACCGATTCCGCGGGCCTTTGGCAAGAGGGCAGAGGCTGCTCTCTCACGAAACCCTGTTGCCGCGCCCGCTGAACAGCCGTTGCAGCACGCTCGACTTGGGCGTGGTGGCGGTTTCGGTCCGGCCCCGCGCCTCGGTCACCGGGCGGTGGGCCGAGGCGCCGGTGCGGGTTTCGCGGAAGACGATGTAGAGACCCGAGGCGATGATGACCGTGGCGCCAAGAGCGGTCGCGCCATCGAGTCCCTCGTCAAACAGCAGATACCCGTAGGCGGTGGCCCAGAGGATCTGGGAATACTGCATCGGCGCCACGATCGCCGCCTCTCCCGCCCGGTAGGCAAGGATCACGAGGAAGGAGGCGGTCAGCCCGAAGGCCGCGATCACCGCCATCAGCCCGAGGTCGGCCAGGTCCATCGGCCTGTAGACGAAGGGCAGCGCGAGGCCGGTGGCGATGAAGTTGCCGACCATCGGATAGAGGAGAAGCACGACCGACCGTTCGTCCGCGCCGATCTTGCGCACGATGACCGAGGCGGTGGCGCCACAGATGGCCGCCGTCAGCGCCGCGCCGTGGCCCCAGGAGAGGTCCGCCTGCCCCGGCCTGAGCACGATGATCACCCCGACAAGGCCGACGAGCACCGCCGCCCAGCGCCGGGCACGGACCTTTTCGCCGAGGATCGGAATGGCGAGGATGGTGATGATCAGCGGCGAGGCGAAGAGGATGACGTAGACCTGCGCCAGGGGCAGCACCGAGAAGGCGTAGAAGGCCGTGAGGCCGGTGACGACGGTGAGCACGGTCCTGAACAGGATCCAGCCGGGGTGCCGCGGCCTGAGCGAGCCTTCGCGCGCGTCGTTCAGCATGATGACCGCGACGGGCGGAAAGCTCAGGAGCGAGCCGAAGAAGACGATCTGGAACGGCGAATAGCTGGCGCCAAGGGTCTTCACCACCGCGTCGTGGGTGGCGAAGATGCCCATCGCCATCAGCGCGAAGATCGCGCCGCGGAAATTGTGGTGCGCCGTCTGGGGCGTCATGTGCCGCTCGCTCAATCCGTGTGATTGCGCAACCAATGGACGCAGCCGCCGCCGAGCACAAGCCCCGGCCGTGGCCCACTGCCCACGCGGGGCATTGCGCGTCCGGCCGGGCGCGGCGAAACTCTGCCCGGAACGTGGACGGCGGGGCGATGACCGGCGATATCCTGACCCTTCTTGGCGGCACCGGCATGTTTCTTCTGGGCATGCAGTTGATGACGGGCGCGCTCGCGGACATCGCGAGCCGCCAGACGCGCGCGGTGCTCCGCCGCGTCACGACCTCGCCCCTGACCGGCGCTGTCGCGGGCGCGGTGACGACGGCGCTGATCCAGTCCTCCTCGGCGACGCTGGTGATGACGATCGGCTTCGTCGGCGCCGGGCTTCTCAGCTTTCCGCAGGCGATGGGCGTCGTCTTCGGCGCGAACGTCGGCACGACGATCACCGGCTGGATGGTCGTCCTGCTGGGCTTCAAGCTCGATCTTGCGCGGGTGGCGCTGCCGCTGCTGTTCGCGGCCGGGCTCCTGTCGGTCATGGGCAGGGGAGCGTGGGGGCGGACGGGGTCGCTTCTTGCCGGGTTCAGCCTGATCTTCCTCGGGCTCGACATGATGCAGGACGGGGCGGCGGGCTTTCACGACGTGATGCTTTCCTTCGCGCCCACCGCCGACACGCTCTGGGGGCGGTTCCGGCTCCTCCTCCTCGGCGTTGCCGTGACGGTGGTGATCCAGTCATCGAGCGCGGGCGTCGCGGCGACGCTGGTGCTTCTGGGGTCGGGCGCGATCGGCCTGCCGCAGGCCGCGGCGATGGTGATCGGCATGGACATCGGCACCACCTTCAAGTCCGTCCTGGCCACGCTCGGCGGGTCGCGCGACATGCGGCGCACGGCGATGGCGCATGTGGCCTACAACGTCGTGACCGGACTGGCGGCCTTCGCCGTCGTCACCACGGCGGTGCCGGCGCTTTCCCGGGCGCTGGGCGGGGATGGTCCGGCCGCGCTGGTGGCGTTCCACACGCTTTTCAACCTCATGGGCGTGGTACTGCTGCTGCCCTTCACCGCCACCTTCGCGCGGCTGATAGAATGGCTCGTGCCCGGTAGCGGCGCGGTCCTGGGGGAACCCCCCGACCGCCGCCTGCTCGCCGACGCACCGGCCGCACTCGACGCGGCGCGGGGCGCGTCCGATGCCGATGCGACCGCGCTTTTCGCCGCCCTCGGCGCCCGGCTTGCACCCGGCGGCACCGACGCGGGCCTGGCGGAACTCGCGCCGCTGATGCGACCGGCGCTCGAAGACCTCGGCACCTATGTCACCCGCATCGCCGTGCCGGAGGGGCAGGCCGCGCCGCTCGCCCGGCGCACCGCGCTTCTCCACCGGATCGACCACCTCAACCGGCTCTGGCACCGCACCCGGCAGGATGGGCGGATCGCGCTCCTGACCTCCGATCCGGAACTGGGACGGGCGGCGGCGGTCTTCGGCATGGCGCTGCGCCACGCCGCTGCCGCGCCCTCCGCCGAGGGCCAGCACCGGCGGATGAACCGGATCGCCCGGCTCATCGGCGCGCGCGCCCTGCGGCTGCGCCGTGCCGCGCTCCTGCGCGAGGATGCCGGACTTGCCAGCACCGTGGCCGTCTTCGCCCAGACCGACGCCATTCGCAGCCTCGAACGCATGGCGCGCCATGCCGAGCGCATCCTGCACTATGGCGAGATCGCCGCGATGGACGTGCCGCCGCCCGAAGCCGAATGGCCCGAGGCCGCATAGGACGCGGCCCTGGCGGGGGCGGCGGTCAGAGCGAGGCGTCGAGGGCGGCCACGATCGCGTCGCCCATCCCGGCGGTCGAAACCGGCTTGCCGCCTTCAGGGCCCATCAGGTCGGCGGTGCGCTTGCCGTCGGCCAGCACCTTCTCGACGGCTTTCTCCAGCCGCTCGGCCTCCGCGCCCTGATCGAAGGAATACCTCAGCGCCATCGCGAAGGACAGGATGCAGGCGATCGGGTTGGCCTTGCCCTGGCCTGCGATGTCGGGGGCCGAGCCGTGGACGGGCTCGTAGAGCGCCTTCGGGCGGCCGTTCGCCATCGGCGCGCCGAGCGAGGCGGACGGCAGCATCCCGAGCGAGCCGGTCAGCATCGCGGCGAGGTCCGACAGAAGATCGCCGAAGAGGTTGTCGGTGACGATCACGTCGAACTGCTTGGGCCACCGGGTAAGCTGCATCGCGCCTGCGTCGGCATACATGTGCGACAGCGCGACATCCTTGTATTCCTTGTCGTGCACCTCCTGCACCACCTCGCGCCAGAGGATGCCCGATTCCATGACGTTGGCCTTCTCCATCGAGCAGACCTTGTTCGACCGCCGCCGCGCCAGTTCGAAGGCCGAGCGCGCCACTCGGGCGATCTCCGATTCGGTATAGCGCTGGGTGTTGATGCCGACCCGCTCGTTGCCTTCGGTGAAGATGCCGCGGGGTTCGCCGAAATAGACGCCCGAGGTCAGTTCGCGCACGATCATGATGTCGAGGCCAGCGACCACCTCCTTCTTCAGCGAGGAGAAGTCGGCCAGCGCGTCGAAGCACTGGGCGGGGCGGAGGTTGGCGAAGAGGTCCATCTCCTTGCGCAGGCGGAGGAGGCCGCGCTCGGGCTTCACCGAGAAGTCGAGCTTGTCGTATTTCGGCCCGCCCACGGCCCCAAGAAGCACCGCATCGGCAGCCTGCGCCTTGGCCATCGTGGTGTCCGCAAGCGGCGTGCCGTACTTGTCATAGGCGCAGCCGCCGACGAGATCCTCGCTCACGTCGAAGGCCAGCCCGCGCTTTTCGCCCAGCCAGGCGATGATCTTCTTCACCTCGGCCATGACTTCCGGGCCGATGCCGTCGCCGGCGAGGATGAGGAGGGAAGGATTGGCCACGGGCGGCTCCCTGGATGCTGTGGATGGTTCCCGCCCGCCTAGCCAAAGCCCGGTCCGCGGTCAAGCGGCGGGAGCGTGCTTGCCGGGCCCTTGCCGGATGGGCCCGCCCCGCCGCAGACTGCCGGGAACGGAGGCCCCATGCAAATCCTCGATCTCGGCGACATCCACATCCACTGGCGCGAAGACGGCGACCCGGCCGGGCGGCCGGTGGTCTTCGCCAATGCGCTCGGCACCGATTTCCGGCTGTGGGACAGGGTCGTGCCGCTCTTGCCGAAGACCCTCCGCCTGATCCGCTACGACAAGCGCGGCCACGGACTTTCGTCCTGCCCGCCCGGCCCCTACGCGATGGGGGCGCTGGTGCGCGATGCCGAGCGGATGCTCGACACGCTCGGCGTCAGGGATTGCGTCTTCGTCGGCCTCTCCATCGGAGGGATGATCGCGCAGGGCCTCGCGGTCAAGCGGCTCGATCTTGTCCGCGCGATGGTGCTGTCGAACACTGCCACCAAGATCGCCACGCCCGGCATCTGGGCCGAGCGGATCGCCACGGTGCGCGCGGGAGGGATCGAGGCGGTAGCGGACGCGACGATGCAGCGCTGGTTTTCCCGAGCCTTCCGCGAAGGCCCCCAGATCCAGGGCTGGCGCAACATGCTGGTCCGCCAGCCGGTGGTGGGCTATCTCGGCGCGATGGCGGCGATCTCGGGGACGGATTTCTACGCGCCGACCTCGGGGCTCACGCTGCCCACGCTGGTGATCGCGGGGGCCGAGGACGGATCGACGCCGCCCGACCTCGTGCGCGAAACGGCCGACCTCATCAAGGGCGCGCGGTTCGAACTGATCCGCGGGGCGGGCCACGTCCCGCCGGTGGAAAAGCCCGCGGAATACGCCGGGCTTCTGCGCGGCTTCCTCGCCGCGATCGGGCACGACTGACGTGGCGGGGTTCCTTCCCGCCACGGCTCCAGCCACGGCATCCGGTGCCGGCGGGAGGTGATCCCGCAGGGCGGCCCCCCTTCCCTTCGCCGTTCCAGCCGGATACTGTGCCGCGCCCGGCGGACCCTTCCGTGCCAGCCGGGACTCCCATGCAGAACCGCCTCGCACTCCTCTTCATCCTCGTGACGGTGATGATCGACTCCATCGGGATCGGCATCATCTTCCCGGTCATGCCCGACCTCATGCGCGAGGTGACGGGGGCCGACCTCGCGTCGGCCTCACTCTGGGGCGGGCTGCTGGCCACCTCGTTCGCGGCGATGCAGTTCCTTTGTGGCCCCGTCGTCGGCAACCTGTCCGACCGCTACGGGCGGCGGCCGGTCATGCTGATCGCGCTCGCGGCGATGGCGGTCGACTACGTGATCATGGCCGTTGCCCAGACGGTGTGGCTGCTGCTTCTGGGCCGCCTCATGGCCGGCGCCGCGGCCGCAACCTATGCGACGGCCAGCGCCTATGTCGCCGACATATCGCCGCCGCAGGAACGGGCGCGGAACTTCGGCTTCATCGGCGCGGCCTTCGGACTCGGCTTCGTCGCGGGGCCGCTGATCGGCGGCATCGCTGCCGAATGGGGCACCCGCGGGCCCTTCTGGGTCGCCGCAGCGGTGGCTGCGCTCAACGCGGGCTTCGGCCTCTACGTCTTGCCGGAAAGCCTCGGCACCGACCGGCGCCGCCCGTTCAGCCTCGCGCGCGCCAACCCCTTCGCCTCGTTCCGCGCCATCGGCCACCTGCCCGGCCTGGGGCGGCTGCTGGCGATCATGTTCCTCTACACGCTGGCCTTCCAGTCCTACCCCTCGGTCTGGGCCTTCTACGGCACCGAGCGCTTCGGCTGGGACGCCTGGTGGAACGGCATCTCGCTTGCCGCTTTCGGCGTCTGCATGGTCGTGGTGCAGGGCTTTCTCGTCGCTCCCGCCACCCGGCGCTTCGGCGAACGCCGGACCGCGGGCTATGGCATGGCGCTGGAAACCGTCACCTTCGGCTTCTACGGCGTCGTCACCTCGGGCTTCTGGGCGCTCGCCTTCACGCCGGTGGCCTCGATCGCCGGCATCGCCGGGCCGGCGCTTTCGGGGCTGATGTCAAACGCCACGCCGGACGACCAGCAGGGCGAGTTGCAGGGCGTGCTCACCTCGATCCAGGCGGTGGGCATGGGACTGGCGCCGATGGTGATGACCTCGGTCTTCTGGGCCTTCACCCGTCCGGGGGCGAGCCACTACCTGCCGGGGGCGCCCTTCCTACTTTCGGGTCTTCTGATGGCAGCGAGCGTCGCGTTTCTCGCCGCGCCGGTTCGCCGCCGGCCGCGGTGATCCGGTTTCCGAACCGCCTTCCCCTTTCAGCGCCGCGGAAATACTCTCGGAGGGGCCGGGGGCAGAGGCCCGCGCCGATCGGGGAGGGACCATGCGGCTCAGGGATCTGGAAATCTTCACCGTCGCGCCCCCCGCCCCCGGCTGGGGCGGACGCTACTGGACCTTCGTCAAGCTCACCACCGACGACGGGATCACGGGCTACGGCGAATGCTATGCCTCCACCGTGGGGCCGAAGGCGATGGCCGCAGTGATCGAGGACGTCTTCGGCCGCCACATGGCGGGGACCAGTCCGGAGAACGTCGAACTGATGTTCCGCCGCGCCTATTCCGCGGGCTTCACCCAGCGTCCCGACCCGACCGTCATGGGCGCCTTCTCGGGGCTCGAGATCGCCTGCTGGGACATCCTCGGCAAGGCGCGGGGACGGCCGGTCTGGGCGCTCCTCGGCGGGATGATGAACGAGCGGCTGCGCTCCTATACCTACCTCTATCCGGAACCGGGCAAGGAAAGCGCGGAGTTCTGGGTCAACCCCGACATGGCGGCGGAAGCCGCGGCGCGGTTCGTGGGCATGGGCTTCACCGCTGTGAAGTTCGACCCCGCCGGTCCCTACACGATCCGTGGCGGGCATGACCCGAGCGCCTCCGACATCGCCCGCTCCGCCGCCTTCTGCAAGGCGATCCGCGAAGCGGTGGGCGACCGGGCGGACCTTCTCTTCGGCACGCATGGCCAGTTCAACGTGGCGGGCGCAGTGCGGCTCGCCCAGGCGATCGAGCCCTGGGGGCCGCTCTGGTACGAAGAACCGATCCCGCCCGACAACCTTCTCGACTTCGCCGAGGTGCAGAAGGCGGTGAGCATTCCGGTCGCAACGGGCGAGCGGTTCACCACCAAGGCCGAATTCGCCACGGTCCTGCGCACCGGCGGCGCGCGTATCCTGCAACCCGCGCTCGGCCGCGCCGGTGGCATCTGGGAGGGCAGGAAGATCGCCGCCATCGCCGAGGTCTTCACCGCGCAGCTCGCGCCGCACCTCTACGCGGGCCCCGTCGAATGGGCGGCGAACATCCATCTCGGCGCCTCCATCCCCAACCTCCTGATGGTCGAGACGATCGAGACGGGCGGCGCCTTCCACCTGCGCCTCATCCGCAACTCGATCCGCTGGGAGGACGGCCATGTGATCGTGCCCACCGGGCCCGGCCTCGGCATCGAGTTCGACGAGGATCTTGCCCGCGCCCATCCCTACCGCGGCGAACAGCTGCATCTGGAGATGCAGGAGGCGCCCAGCAACTACAGCCGCCCGAACCGGTTCGAGGGCGGCGCACCGAGTTCGCCGACGGAGTAGGCCGTGAACCGCATCGTGATCCTCGGCGTCTTCATGGCCGACCTGACCTTCCGCGCGGTCCGCCAGCCGCGCATGGGCGAGACGCTGCCGGGCCTCGGCTTCGCGCTCGGGCCGGGCGGCAAGGGCTCCAACCAGGCCGTCGCCGCGGCGAAGGCGGGCGCCGAGGTGCATTTCGTCACCCGCCTCGGCCGCGACGCCTTCGCCGAGATGGCGCGGGCGACCTGGGCGGCGGCGGGGGTGACGCCTGACGTGACCGAAGACGCCGAGAGCCACACCGGCGCCGCCTCGATCTTCGTCGAGGCGGCGACAGGCGACAATGCCATCATCATCGCGCCGGGCGCGGCGGGGCGCATCTCGGCCGCCGACATCGCGGAACGCGAAGCACTCATCGCCGGCGCGTCGGTCTTCGTGACGCAACTCGAACAGCCGCTCGACGCCGCCATGCGAGCGCTCCGGATCGCCCGCGCGAGGGGTGTCAGGACGATCCTCAACCCTGCCCCGGCAGCGCGCCTGCCCGAGGGGATGCTCGCGCTGTGCGACTATGTCACCCCGAACGAATCCGAGGCCGGGCTGCTCACCGGCCTTTCCGTGACGGACCTGGAAGAGGCCCGCGCGGCCGCCGCTGCACTGAGGGCCGCGGGGGCCGGAGCGGTGATCCTGACCCTCGGCAAAAAAGGGGCGCTCTATCACGACGGGGCGGAAAGCGTGCTGGTGCCGGCCTTCGATGCCGGCCCGGTGGTGGAGACGACCGGCGCGGGCGATGCGTTCAACGGCAGCTTCGCCGCGGCACTTGCCCGCGGCATGGCGCCCCTCGACGCGGTGCGCTTCGGCTGCGCGGCGGCGGCGATTTCGGTCACCCGGGCCGGGGCGTCGGCATCGATGCCGACGCTGGCAGAGATCGAGACGCTTCTGGCCCGCGGATAGCGTCAGAGGATCAGGATCGCGCGGAAATCGTTGACATTCGTCAGCGTGGGCCCGGTGACCACCTGCCCGTCCGCCGCGGCGAAGAAGCCGTGCGCATCGTTCGCGGCCAACGCCCCGGCGGGGTCGCGCCCCGCGCTCCGGGCGACGGCAAGCGTCGCGGGCCCGATCAGCGCCCCCGCGACCTCGGCCGCGCCGTCGACGCCGTCGGTGTCACAGGCAATCGCATGGATGCCCGGCGCGCCTTCCAGCGCGAGGGCCAGAGCCAGGGCATATTCCGCGTTCGGGCCGCCGACGCCGTTGCCCCGCCGCGTCACTGTCAGTTCGCCACCCGACAGAAGCACCAGAGGCCCCGGCGCCTTTCGCTCCTGCCATTGCCTCGCAAGCGCGGCATGGGCCTCGGCGACCTCGCGCGCCTCACCCTCGATCCGGTCGCCGAGGATTTCCACTGCGCACCCCGCCTCCCGCGCCAGGACGGCCGCTGCGGCAAGCGATTGGGTGGGGGCGGCGATCACCCGGTTTTCGACGCGGGAAAGCCGCGCGTCGCCCGCTGCCACGACCCCCGACGGCCGCATCAGCGCGGCCGAAACGCTTTCCGGCACCGCCACGCCCCAGCGCGCCAGGATCGCCCGCGCATCGGCTGGCGTGGAGGCATCGCCCACCGTGGGGCCGGACCCGATGATGCCGGGATCGTCACCCGGCACGTCCGAGATCAGCAGCGCCAGCATCCGTGCCGGATGGGCGGCGGTGGCGAGCTGCCCGCCCTTCACCCGGCTGAGGTGTTTCCTGACCGTGTTCATTGCCTGGATCGGCGCGCCCGAGGCGAGAAGGGCGGCGTTGACCGCCTGTTTCTCGGCCAGGGTCACGCCCCCGACCGGCGCCACCAGAAGCGCCGAGGCCCCGCCCGAGATCAGCGCCAGCACGAAATCGCCCGCCCCAAGGCCCTCAAGCAGCGCCAGCATCCGCCGGGTCGCCGCCAGCCCGGCCGCGTCAGGCACCGGATGGGCGGCCTCGACGATCTCGATGCCGCGACACGGCCGGGCATAGCCATAGCGGGTGATGACAATCCCCTCGCAGGGACCCCAGGCGGCCTCCACGGCTTCGGCCATCCGGGCCGAAGCCTTGCCCGCGCCCACGACGACGACCCGCCCCCTCGGCCGTTCCGGCAGATGGGGCGCGATCACGCGCATGGGGTCGGCGACCGCCACGGCACGATCGAAAAGCGATCTGAGAAGCAGCTTCGGCCTGTCCAGTTCCATCCGGCCCATCCTTCGCTCCGCGCCTGTCGGCGGCGAGTGAAGCATCAAATCCGGGCAACGGGAACAGCCAGGGATCGACGGGGAAGGGTGGCGCGTTCCGCGCGTCTATCCGGCGATCGAGAGAAAGAGAACCGACGCCGCGGCACAGATCACGAACGCAAGCGCCGGTAGCAGGTCCAGGTCGTCCATGACGGCAACCCGGGTCTTCGGTCCCGCCCGGCGTTCGACGTCGGACGGGACCAGATCGGGAAATACCCTTGCACTCTTACGCACCGAACTCACTCGCTAACCCCTTAAAAACAATCGGTAACCTTTATGAGTTCATTATCCGTCATTTGGCCCCGCCGACAAACCTGTCTAGTTAGACTAGTCCCCCGCGCCAATCGTGCACAATCATTTGACCCTCGCCCGATTACCTCGTGGGCGCTGGAGAATCCTCCTCTCGGCCGCCCAATTGTTGCCACAATGCTGACACCATCCAGCCACGATCGACGAGCCGCTTCGACAAGACCCGTCAACACGACTCGGGCGAATCGCCCCGCGGACCGGCCCCCGCGCGGCGCGGGGCTCGGCAAAGCGCGGGCAGTTTCCGTGTCGGCCGGAACCGGGCCGCCGGACGATACCAGCCGCGCGGGGCGACGACGGCCCGACGTCGGGCGCCCGCTTTTCATGATTGGCGATCCCGGGAGGACTCGAACCCCCGACCCGCTGCTTAGAAGGCAGCTGCTCTATCCAGCTGAGCTACGGGACCGCTCCGCCCCCTTTAGCGGCTGCCCGGCCCTTCAGGCAAGGCCGAGCGTCATGAAGACGCTGTTGGGATCCTCGCGGTAGCCCTCGAACGGCCCGCATTCGACGAAGCCGGCGCGGGCATAGAGCGCGCGGGCCGGGGCAAAGATCGCCTCGGCGCCGGTCTCGAGGCTGACCCGCCCGCAGCCGAGCGCGCGCGCATGGGCGATCAGGTGGTCGAGCATGAGCCGCGACAGTCCCCGCCCCCGCGCCTCGACCAGCACGTGCATCGACTTGATCTCGGCATGGCCCGCTCCGGTTTTTTTCAGCGCACCCATGCCGACCGGCCGGCCATCCTCGCGCAGCACGAAGAAGTCGATGCCGGGCCGGGCGAGTTCGTCGGGCGGCAGCATGTGGATGCTCTCGGGCGGGGTCTCGGCGTGCATGTCGGCGGCGTGGCGCGCGTGCAGCAGCGCGAGGTCGGGCGACAGCGGGTCGCCGCGGGTGATCTCGGTGGCGGTCATCCTCGTCTTCCTTCCCGGCCGCTCACTGCATCGCGGCGAGCGCCGACATGTCCATGCCATTCACCGTGACCTTGCCGTCCGGTGTCATCTCGATGTCCCAGACGAAGCGGCCGACGCCGGCGGGCTTCGCAAGGCCCCGCAGCATCATCACCCCCGGCACGGCGCCCGAGCGAACGTCCTCGGGCGCGGAGCTCAGCGCGTCGAGCGCGGCGTCGATCCCGGTCGCGGCCACGGTCATCCTGCCCTCCGGCATCCGGCCCGGCCCGGCATCTATGCCGCCTTCGTAGTCGAGCGTATAGCTCGGTGTCACGACGCCCTGCGGCGCCAGAGTGACGGTTACCTTGCCTTCGGGCAGGAGCGCAGCGAGCATCCGGGCGTCGAAGGCCTCGTCGGGCTGGAAACCGGGCGCGAGCGCGTCAATGAACAGCGCGGCCGGCGCGGCAAGATCGAAGCCGGAGACGGCGACATCAATCGAGGCTTCCGACGGCAGAAGCGGCGGCACCCAGGCGGGCATGATCTCCGTCGGCAGCTTCAGGCCCTTGACCGCCAGGCTTTCGCGGAAACGGCCATCGGCGACGATGCCGCTCATGTCGATGCCGAACGTCATGCTTTCGGCCGAACCGGAGCCGAAGGGCGTGGCGACCGAGATCGCCTTCGCCTCACCGGTGCCGGAGAGGGCGGACCAGAGCGGCAGCGCCCCCCGGATCGCCACCTTCAGCCCCTCGGGGTCGGCGTTCACGGCGGCTTCCGAGGGATGCGCGACAGCCCACGCAAGAAGCGCATGGAGTCCTGCGGCCTGCATGCCGCTCGCCTCGGCCGTGACATCGTAGGAGGCCATTGCGATGTCGAGATCCATCGGCATCCCCTCCCCTCCCGCTGCGGGCGTCACGCGGATGGCTTCGGCAACGTCGGTGGCCGTATAGCGCATCGACGTGTCGACCCCGCCGCCTGACAGGGCGGCGACAGCCGTCGCCTCGGCCTCGATCCGGGCGACCCGGTAGGTCACGTCCGTGATCGTCCCGTCAGGCCCCGACATGATCTGGGTCAGCGCGAGCCCGCGCGCCGTCGTGGTGGCGTTCCGGCAGGCCATCAGGGCCGTGTCGAAACGGCAGTCCATCCGGAAGGCCGCCACCGTCAGATCGAGCGAAAGCGGCCCCGGTCGGTTGATCCTGACCGAAATCGGCTCGTCGGCCGTCACCGCCCAGGTGCCATCGCCGTGGTCGGCAAGCGAGATATGCAGAGGCGAGATCTCGGCCGCGGCTTTGCCTTCGGCGAGTGCGATCCACGGGGCGGGGTCAAGCGTGACCGAATAGCTGTCGCCCTCCGGCATCACCGTCAGGACGCCGGGCGTCTGGCCCAGATAGGCCCTGAGCGCCGCCTCGATCCCGGCCGCCCCCTCGGCGGTGGCGGGCGCGGCCGAAACGGGCGCGGCGATGATCCACAGAAGCGCCGCGGCGGCAGGAAAACGGGTCATGGCATCGCCTTTCGATACACACAGGAAAAGGGGCGCCGCCGCCATGCGCCCCCACTGTCACATCGGCGCTTTCGCCCGGGCCTCAATGGGTCCAGGGGCCGCGCCGGTCGGTGGCGAAGTTCTCTCCGTAGCCGCGGGCGCGGATGTTCGCCTTGCGCTTGTGCGGCTCGGCCAGGGTGTAGTCGATCCCGTGCGCGCGGGCGTAGTCCTCTGCCTCCTCGCGGGTCTCGAACCGCAGCCGCACCTGGGCCTGGGTATCGCCCGAGCCGGTCCAGCCCATCAGCGGATCGACCTCGCGCGCCTCGGCCGGTGCGAAATCGAGAATCCAGTTGCGGGTCTTCGCCGTCCCCGACTGCATCGCGTTGCGGGAAGGCTGGTAGATGCGCGCACGCATGGGCATTCTCCCTCTGGTCGCGCCTCTTATCTTGAAACCGGACCGGGCTTGCAAGGGGATCGCGCACGAAGCGCGCCGGTTTCGCGGCGCGCAAGGGCCGTCAGAGCGCGCCGGAACGCCCTCGGACGATGAGAGCGGGCGCGCGAAGACGCCACCCGCAGTGGCAAAGGCGATCCCGAGCGCTTTCGCGACCACATCGGGCGCCGGGGGCCTGCGCTGCGCTTGCCGTTCGCACCCGGCAAGTCGGCGGAGCTCTCGCCCGACGAAATCGCGGGGAGGATCGGGCCGGATGGCACGCCCGACCTGCCCCGCGCCGAACCGCACCTCCGGGCCCATGCGCCGGAGGCACGGATTGGCGGCCTGACAGCCCTGCGCAATGCTCTGCGCCACCTCGCAGAGTGCCCCCGACCTCGCATCCTGAATGCCCGACGTTCCGCAGGCTCCCGTGCCCGGCCGGTCGACAGCGGCCGCATGCCGCAACATTCATGGCCCGTCAGCCGGGACAGAAAGTGCGGCGGGGGCACCGTGGCAAGCAGGGCTGACTGCCGGTCTCATGCTCAGGGAGCGTGGGTGGGTGGTGGCTGGGTGAGTGCCAGGACCGGCAGCCAGCGCTGCTTGCACGATCACCTTAGAGGGGGAGCATCGCGGTTACAACCATTAGTTGAGTTCCAGGTCCAAATTTTCGCGTATATATTCCGCGCCAAACACAGTCCCGTCGCTTCACCGCCACCGTTTCGCAAGACGCGACGAACCCTCAGCCATGAGCCACATCCGGCCGCCGCGAAGGGGGCACGGTCAAGCGCCGCGTCGCGCCATCTTCTCCATCGGCAGGCGATAAGGCGCAGTCGGCCCGCATTGGTTGGTGCTGCCGAAACCGCCGAACTCGCATCCGGATGCGCGCAGGGGTGTAGTCAATCATGTCGGGCCCCTGGGAACAGGCCGGGAACGGAGGTTGACCTATTCTTGCCAGACATGGGCGCCCTACCCGCGCCTCCGTGCGCGATGGAGCCCTGCTATCCGCATCCGATGAAAACGGCCTGCCGCAGCGTTTTCACCTTGTTTTCCTCGCCAGTGACCTGATAGAGCCGCAGGCGGAGTGGTGGCCGAGTGGTCGAAGGCACACCCCTGCTAAGGGTGCAGACGGGAGACCGTCTCGAGGGTTCGAATCCCTTCCACTCCGCCACTTGCCACAGCGAAAGCGTTCTCCCGATCCGGCTGCGGTCGGATTTTTCCGTTGTTTTCGAGGGTTATGCGGGAGGGGCTGAACACTGCCCTTGGTGCCAGAAGGCCCGGAAGCGGTCTCTCAGGACCGACATTCTCCGGACCTTATGACTGCGCGGATTTGGTGAATAACTTGTAACTATCAGAAATATAGTTGTTTTTTCGACGCCCCACCTGAACACTCCGACGCCAGTGGCGTTCGTGAGAAGGAACTCGGATCGAACATTCAACAGGTGCATCATAGCCTTGCCGCGCTGAATCAATCAGCTGGAAGAGCTGACATCCTGGCCTTCTCTTGTGGGTGCAGAAACCTCGCGTTCGCCGAGCTCGAGCGTGTTAGCTTCAGTCAGCAGCCATGCTGAAAGACGGTCGGTGGCTACGGAGACCTGTTCGGGTTTTCGCAAGGCACACTCCCAGATCGTCGCCACGCGCCAACCCGTCGCAAGCAGCGCTCCGCGAACGGCGCTGTCCCGAGCAACGTTCGCCCCGAACTTTGCCTGCCAGAACTCCGCGCGCGTAGCGGGAGTGGTGGCGTAGCGGCATCCCTCATGCCGATGCCAGAAGCAGCCGTGCACAAAGACCACTGCGTGGTGCTTTGGAAGGACGAGGTCTGGCCGTCCATGGACTTTGCTCGAGTGTAGGCGGTAGCGGAAACCGCGTGCGTGCAGCGCCCGCCGAAGCGACAGCTCAGGCCTCGTGTTCTTTCCCTTGATCCCTGCCATCATGCGGGAGCGGGTCTGCTGATCCACAATATCTGTCACGTTCTTCCTGGTCTTCGTTCCTGAACCTAGTATACACCGGCTGAAAGAAATTCGTCAGGAGCCTGAATTGCCATCCACTTTCGGCATCGTCGATCTGTTTGCCGGTCCAGGCGGACTTGGCGAGGGGTTCGCGTCCCTTGTCGAGGACGGCCACTCGCCATTCCGGATCGGCATATCGGTTGAGAAGGAGGCCTCGGCTCACCGGACGCTGACGCTGCGTGCGTTCCTGCGCGAGTACCGGGCGCGTCATGGCGCCTTGCCCAAACAATTCATTGATTTCCATGCGGGGCACGTTCCCGAACCGGACTGGTCAGAAGTCGATGCGTCTGCGTGGCAGATTGCCGTCGAAGAAGCGCGTGCACTTGAGCTCGGAACCGAGGCCGCGGCAACTGTGACCAATGCCGGAATTGAAGAACTGAAGGCGAAGTATGACGACACCATCCTGATCGGCGGCCCGCCCTGCCAAGCCTACTCGCTTGTCGGGCGCGCGCGGGCGAAGGGAAAGATCGGGTATGTCCCCGAGCAGGACGAGCGGCACTACCTCTTCCGCGAATACATCCGCGTGCTCGACCGGCTGCGTCCCGCTGCCTTCGTCATGGAGAATGTCAAGGGCATGCTGTCCTCGACGGTCGAAAGCCGCCTCGTCTTCGAGATGCTGATGGACGACCTCGCCTCGCTGGGCACCGGCCGGGGCCACCTCTACGAGCTGCGGGCGATCCGGGTGGCGAACGGCAGGGCCAGCCTGCAGGCGGCAGCGAAGCCCTCCGATTTCATTGTCCGCGCCGAGGGATTTGGGGTTCCACAGCGGCGTCACCGCGTGATCATCGTGGGCATCCGATCCGATCTCGCAGAAAGGGCGACAGGGACGAGCATACCGGTTTCCTGGGTGACACGGACCGTTGATGACGCCATCGGCATGATGCCGGAGCTGCGCAGCGGCCTGAGCCGCGGTCGCGACGACCCGGCGGCCTGGCGCCGCGAGGTCGTCGAGGCCGCCCGAATGCTGGCAGGCATCCACCGCGGCAGGGAGGACGGGCCGCTGCGCGAGGCCTTCTCCGACGTTGCCACGGGCCTGAAGAATGGACGGCTGGCACTGCGTCGGTCGGCACGGCGCCCCGAGGACTATGGTACATCGAATGACGAGCTCCTTGCCTGGCTGGAGCGCCCGGCATTGCGTGGCATCGCCCAGCACGAGACGCGGGGGCACATGCCCTCAGACCTCGGGCGCTATCTGTTCGCTGCCGTCTTCGGCGCGGTACGCGGTTATAGCCCCAAGGCGGCGGACTTTCCGCTGTCTCTATCCCCCGACCACCGCAACTGGCACAGCGGCGTCTTCAACGACCGCTTCCGAGTCCAATTGGCCCAGGAACCATCCACGACGGTCACGAGCCACATCTCGAAGGACGGTCATTACTTCATCCACCCCGATCCGTTTCAGTGCCGGAGCCTGACAGTGCGCGAGGCGGCGCGCCTCCAGACCTTCCCGGACGACTACCTGTTCCTCGGCAACCGGACAGAGCAGTACGTGCAGGTCGGAAACGCCGTTCCGCCCTATCTCGCCCGCCAGATTGCCCAGCTTCTCCTGCGCGGTCTTTCGGGGTCGGTGTCCGGTAAACCAGTTGCGGTGGCGTCCTCTGACAGTGCGGATCGCAGCTGCGAGATGTCCTCCGTCAGCACGCCCGCGTCCGAGAGCCTGCCGAGCAGATAGTCCAGTGCATTCCGTTCGCCCCGGTCGAGTGAAGCTCGACCCGCATGAAGGTTATCCAGTGCGGATTGCGACTTCGGGGAAAGCCAACCGCGCCTTCCGGCCGCTTGCCTCACCCTCTGGGCCGCATTCGCCAGGGACATTCCCGGCCTCGGAAGCTCTGCCTCGAGCGCCGCTACCTGTTCGTCATCTGCCAATTTCGTCCTCCCCGCCGCGTCACGAGGGTGCGGTGCTTCCGACTGTCCGCCATGAGCGGGCGCGGACTGAGCAGGCACACCGAACACCCCATCGAGGAAGCTGGCAAGGTCGGTTGCAGGCAGGTCTGCCAGCGACCTGATCTCGTTGCGGACACGGATGCGGAGGATCGCGCGGCGCATGATTTCTTCCATGGCCGACTTGCCATGGTGCCGCGCCGCCCGATGCCAGGCCTCGGCGACCGCAAGGGCAAGGACGCGGTCGCCCCCGATGCTCGGCCGCTCGGTGATCTGCACGAGGGCATCCTCGGTCAGCTCCTCGAGCAGCCGCCATCGCTCGGGGTGATTCGCGCCGCGATCAAGTGCGCGGCCACGCATCCAGAGCCTCTGGAATGTGTTGCGGACGCCTCCGGCGTAACGCTCTGCCGAGCTGCCGAAGCGCCAGTGCACGATGTCGGGGGCCAGAACGGCTGCGATGAAGGCCCAGACGTCATCCCTGAGCGCCTCGCCGGTCGCGAAGAGATCCGATTGTGCAAGCCATGCGGCCGTCTCGGCATCGAACAAGGCGTGCGACGGGCGGGCACCCTCCCGTCCGAAGCTGTTCCTCTGCGCTATGGCGACAAGGTCCCGTCTCAGGGATGAAAGTGAAGCGGCGGTGACGGGCGTCCCTCCGGTCGCGGCAAAGCGCACCTGGTCAGGAGGGTCGTCGGGACGAAACCCGGTCCACCGGGACGGGCTTTCCGCAAGGAACCTGAGGACGATTTCATCGCAGGCCGGACCGGGAAGTCTGGGAAGCAGCGTTGTCATTCGGAGCCTCCCGGCTCGGCGAGGGCGAGCAACGTGGAGCGGAAGACGCCCGGACGGCTCTCGACGACGGAGCGGATGAAGGATGCGTCCTTGCCTGGCCATGCCTTGCGCAGCCACGTCGCGGCCTGAGCGCCGAGCGAACCGGGCTCGGCCGCCTCCATCAAAGTCTCGGCTTCGGGGTCGGCGAGGAAACGTTCGCAGATCTGGCTCATGATATCGCCAAGCAGGAACTGGATCGTCGCGTGATCCTCGCCCTCGATCCTCTGGAGGATCTCGCCTGCCTGCTCGTTCAGATAGAGGCGGACGGCCCCATGGAAGTCGCGCCCCCAATCCCGGGGCGACCAGTGCAGGTGCCACGGAGCGGCGCCCGCAATGCCCTCGCCGAGCATCTGTGCGAGGTCCACCGTCTCGATAGGGAAACGCGGCTCCTCGCCCTCGAGCCTGGTCCTGGTGTTCTCGGACCATAGCCGATCGGCAGGATGGATGGGTGATAGCGGGGAAGATACTGCGGGTGGACTCACCAGCAGGATCTCCGTCTGAAGGTCGAGAAGCATCGAAAGATGGTGGCCTTCGATGGTCTGCTCGAACTCCCATGAGGGATTCTCTGCACGCAATTCCCGGCGGGTCCGTGACAGGATTAGGCGCGGCAGCCGCCCCTGACCAGTGCCGATCCTCACCGAGGCCGCGACCGCGAGTTGATCGACGGGAATGCCAAGATCGGAAGCCGCCAGTTCGGGGTTCAGACGCATTGCCCTGCGCAGGCGGATGTCGCTGGCACTGTCCCAGTTAGGAAGGAACTCGCCAGCCATGGACCATTCGACCCCGTCAAGCGAAACCTCCCATGCCGAGGTTTCCACGGCCGTGTCGGAAAGCGTGAGGAACGGAAAGGCGACCCGTCGGTTCATGTCGCGGCCTCCGACAGGACATCCGCGTCGGCAGTAACCGCACAGTCGTCCGGAACCCGGACAAGAATCTCTAACCGGCCTTCGCGGCCGTCCAGGTCAATTTCTTTGCCTTCGGTTCCCACATCGCCGTCGAGCCACTTGACTGCGAGGACGTCAGGCGTGCCGATGGTGTCGTCGGCTCCTCCGAGTGCCGAACCCTCGATGGCGACCGAGGCCGAGGCAACCAGCTTCGCTCCACTCCGGCGCGCGTCCTGCGTTACCTCCGTCACGAAGACCGCGATCCGTCCGGTCTCGTCCGCTTCGAGACGCTGGAACACGGGGCGGCTCGCCCGTGCTCGCGGAGGACGCACGCCTCCGGAACCACCGGAACCGCGCCGGCGCCCTGCGCCATCACCGCCGACATTCTCGAGCACCGCGCCCAGGCGCCCGGCGAGTCGGGCTAGCGGAGGGCCTGCCCCGTCCCCCGGCATCCGTACGATCGGCTCCATGCCCATCTCGGCTGCGATCTCGCGCAAGCGTCTGAGGGCGATGTTGACGTAGCGCTTCTGGTTTCCCCGCGGCAGGTTGTCGGGGATCCAGTCTTCATGCGCGGGGGGTTCCGAATCCGCGAAAGCCTGCTCCACTTCGGGTTCGTCGCCTGCAATGAACACGCCGGCCCACTCCAGCCGCGCGTCGGGGTGCGGGTTGCCCTCAAGATACTTCACGACTAGCTCGACAGGTCGCATGAGCGCGATGTGGTGCAGCTGCTCAGGCACCAGCCGGACGTCCTCATCCTCAGTCAGGTGACGCCTCGGCGACCGCAGGCCCTTTTCGATCGCGAGGGTGCCGAGGAACTTCTGGGGCCTCTGGGACTCGATCGGACGCAAATCATGTCCCGCGCGCGCCCTGGCGGCCCTCATGGCCTTGCACAGCAGATCGAACGGAGCGAGTTCCTCCGGCGCAGGGATGGGCAGTTCCCGATCCTCGACCATCACCCTGCAACCGAAACGGTGCTTCGCGGGAGCGTCGCGCATCATCCGCGGCCAGAAGTTCCACAGCAGCGTCTCGATGATCCGGTTCCCCGTTGCGGTCAGATTGTCCTCGTCAGGCTCGAAACCGAGGATCATGATCGATGTCCCCGTCCGGTCGGAACCACGCTCCGGCAAACCGAGTTGATCTGCCAAGATCGAGGCGGCAGCCCCCGTCAGCGGATCGGCGACGCCATCTACCGGAGCTCGCACACCCCACCAGTGACGGCCCGTGAAGCGCCGCCGCATCCCATTTTCCGGCTTCTCGAAAGATCGGCCGACATGGCATGTCATCAGCCGCCGCCCCTCGAGCCCGCCTTCGTCCGGCAGGGTGTCCACGATGATGGTGCTGCAGGCACTCGCGCGATAAAGGGCGACCTTGCCGAAGCCGTAGGTGCCGCCGCCCTGATCGGTGTCCCGAGCGGTGCCGATGTTGCGCAGGAAGTCGATGAAGTTGGTTTGTTCGGTTCCCACCGGTATCCGATCCGACCGCGTCGGACCGCCGAGCCCCACGGTGCCGAAGTCGCAGATCTCGAGAACCACCGGGGCTTCGGCTTCGAGGAACGCCGATATCATGTCGGACGACCCCTGTTCTTCCGGGAGCTCGGCGAGGATGAAGCGGCGAAGGATGTCCCGCTGGGCATCCGGAAGTGACCGCAGCCTGATCAGGATCTCCGGCCCCACACCCGGCCGCGATGCGTCGGCAATGTTCTGCACCGCCTCCCTGATGACCGTCTGCAACGGATCGAGCGTGGGCGCACCAAGCAGACGGCGGAAGTTCTCGCCGATGTTCCCGGTCGAGCCGTAGGGTTCGGAATGGAGCGAAAGCGGTGTCAGGGTCATCGGCACAATTCTTGAAGGAGAGAAACGAATTCTGCCGGCGGGCACTCGGCTTCCGAAGCAAGGCTGAGATCAATGCTGTACGTCGCGTCGACGACTCCTGAAGGGATCCGACCACCAACGAAGGTAGATGGCGCAATCCGCGGAAAGCTGTGGCCGACGCGGTACAGACGTTCGGTCTCGGCCCTGAATGCGAAACGGTTCCATGCAACGTCGCGCACATCGGTGCAGCCGACAGATGCCAGAAGCGCCCGCAGCCCCGCCGGGTCATCAGCTCGCAGCAATGCCCTGTCTCCGAGGGCTGCCACCGTTAGAAGGCCGCCCTCGACCATCTCGAGGACGAGATGCGCAAGGTGCAGCGACCCTCCGGTGGGCGGCTCCAACTGATCGATGCCGTTGATGGTGACCTCGCGGGCGCCTGCACCGAGCGATGCTTTGACCTCGAGCGAGATGTCACGAGCCCGGAAGTCGTGACGGTCTCCGGCCGGACCGCGCCAGCTGCGCCAGGCCGATGGCGAGATGTCCAGAACCCGGTTCAACACCACCAGTTCCGCAACCAGGCCAACGACGCGCGACCTGTCCACGTCCTTCTCCGCAGATGGAACGAGCAGCTCACGAAAGTCGCTGATTGCGCCTGCGACAGCCTCGACACCGTCATTGTGGTCGGCCAGACGCCGGACAATGTCATCGACGACTTCGCCAAACACCGACTCAAGATCCGGTGACTTGCAGACAACATCGAGAAACCGGATTGCGCGCTGCTGATGCATCAGGGTCGTTACGCCGATCTGCAGGGACCCGCCTGTCTCGAGGGCACCAATCTTCTCGCCTGCGGTGAGCGGCACGAGCAATCGCGCCTCTCCGCCAGAGCCAACGGCCAGCCGGACAGCGCCTGCCTGCGTTGCGGCAGCGAGAGGCATCGAAGGGATTCCGAGCCCGTCCCCGTCGATGCGCCCCGAACGCAGGACGTTCCAGCGCCCGTGCGACGGTCTCTCGTGGTCCGGTCTAGACACCTGCCGCTTCCGCCTGTGCGGCCTCCTCCTCTTCGATCGCCGCAAGCTCTTCTGCCGATAGCGGCTGAAGATCGACCGACACGAAGTTCCCGCCCTCAGTGATCGATCCGGGGAAGACGATACCGATACCGAGCACGTCATGCACGGCATCAAGCGGCTCCCTTGCCTTGCTCTCGCGCTCCGGCCGCGACTCCCTCGCGATCGGGTAGAGCAGAAGAAGCGGAACATGTCCGACAGCATCGAGTCTTGCCGCCTTCAGCTCCTCCCAGCTGCCGTTGCCGCCAACCTGCTCGCCACAGTCGAACAGCACGTCGCGCCGGGACATCAGGGCCTTGATGTCGGCGATCCCGTTCGCGTCCTTCAGCTTCGCGCGATTGACCGTCCTGACCGAACCGATCGTACCGAGGGGACTTTCCGAGTCGCGCCCGCGGCCGGATTCGCTGATACCGACGTTCCACGTCGAAAGGCGCTGGTCCGCTTCGTCGATGAATGGCAACAGCATCGCCGGCAGCAGGTCGGCGTGGGAGGGCTCGACCGAATAGGACTCGAGGAACCTGCGGATCGACGACTTCGGGACGTTTCGCCAGAGCCTGCGTTCCCTTGCGTCCAGATCCCGCAGACCCAGAGCCTCGATGCGGCTGATGAGTTCGCTGCCTGCGCCCCAGTTCTTCTCGAGCAGCAGTGCGTCCCTGTGGGCGAAGCGGAAGGTCTGGCGATGGGTTCCCCAATAGCTGACGGCAGAGCGCCGGGCCGCCCGCATCTTGTTCGCAGCGGTGATCGCCATGCCCGGAATTGCCTTGATCCGAACTGCAAGGTCCATCGGCGTCAGGTCGCGAAGTCGATACTGCTCGATGTCATCCCTGATTTCCTGCTCTACGGCAGCGAGCGCTCGGAACCGCAGCTTCAGGTCACGCGGCATCCAGATTCTCGGAAGATCCTCGTAGCCGCGTCGGTAGCCGAACCATCGCCCCATCTGCAGCAGGGTGTCATACTGGTTTGCGGTTCGCAGGAAGTAGCTGACCATAAGGCCTTCAAGGGTCAGGCCGCGTGCAAGGATGGATCCGCCAACGACGATGTAGGTTCTAGCCTTTCCGGAATAGTCAATTCTGTCGTCGCTCGCACCGTTCTCGACCGGGAACTCGATGCATTGGAGCACCTCCGGTAGGTGGTCGAAGATATCTTCGATGGTCACCGGCGGTGCGTCCGTCAGATCGTCCGGCAGCCTGCCCTGTTCCTCGCCCCAAACCTGCCCGAGCCGGGATCCGATTTCGGATGCGGGATCAACAAGATCTCTCCGATGCACATCGACCCACCCCTCGATGAGGGCTGCAACCCGCTCGTGCGCCCGGACGTAGGCCGACGTATGCACCAGCATCGTCATGTGCTGGTCGTCCTGTCCGCGGGCGCGACGCGCGGCGCAGCATCCGAGGAAGTAGAGGATGGCGGCTTCGAGGCTCGGCGTCATCGCAGGTTGGAAGGCATCGCGTTCCTGCCTGCTGCGCGGTTGCAGCACCGCCTCGTCTTCTTCGGGCACGTTCCGGATCATGTCGAGCCCTTCCTCGTCGGGCTGTATGTCTTCCGGATCGACTGGTGTCTTCCCGAAAAGGCGCTCGGTGCCGAAGTATCTCTCCGGCTTCGGGAGCGCGGTTATGAAATCACGCGGATAAAGGTCGTCAATCTCTCGAGTATCTAGCCGTCCCTTTTTCGCATCCTCCTTTAGCGTGTCACGTCTGTACGGATTGATCAGTACGTTCGCGAACGGAGTTGCCGTGTACCCCACGTACGTAGCAGCTGGCAGCATAGACAAGAGCTCGCGAATGCGTTCGTTGATCGCAGTCATATCGAGTTCGCCCCGGGCCGAGTTTACGGTCGCCTGGTCGCACTCGTCGTCAATGACAAGGACACGGAGCTGTCGCAGGACGGCCGGCAACGTTTCGTTAATCGCCTTTCGCAATTGGCCAAGCGGCGATACGTTCTTCTTCACCACGGCAAGCTGCGCCTTGTCGGAATGAGACAGGAAACCGCCCTGAGGCGGGGCTCGGAAGTCCCTGTCCACCTCGTTCGACGTGAGAACTTGCCAGTTCAGGGGATTGCGTCGCACAAGGTCGGAATACAATCTGAGCTGGGTCTGGTGGCGCAGCTTGTTGGTCAGGCCGGCAAGGACGATAACGGTGTCATAGCCGGCGTCGAGGCCCTTTGCGATTACGGCGGTCATGTTGGCAGTCTTGCCCGACTGCACGTGGCCGACGACCAGTCCCCTGCAGGAGAACTGGCTCTTCCCTGGATCACGCGGATTCTCGAGGAGTGAGACGACCTCGTTCGAGGCGTCATCGATGCCGCGCACGTCATCTTCGTGCCACTTCTTGTCATTCAGAAGGAAGCCCTTCACGGCAGGCCAGTGCAGGTCCGACGGCCTCGAGCCGAAATACCATTTCGGCCGCTTCCTGATCACCGAATGGCTGTGAAGTATCTCTATCTGTCCGAACTCGCTAGCAACGATGCTGGCGGCCTCGTCGATTTCGGCAGACAGACTATCCGCCAGCCCAGGGGACAGGAGATCGATCTCTGCGCGAACGGCCGCCACCGCACTTTCGAGATCGCCATGCCGAGGAAGCGCCTGGCGAATGCGTTCTACCAATCCATCAACCTGCGGTCCCGGCACAATGCCCTCCCAGTCACCACGCGAGCAATCTCCAGAAGAACTGGATCAAGCTCAAGCAATCACGCGATGCTTTCTGGATCAAGATGAGGATTGGGGCGGAAGTATCGAAAAAGTCAGAAAAGGTCCCGTTGCACCTCCCACTCTGACGGAAACCCCTCCAGCAATCGCCCCAGCGTCACCTCCGGCCCCTGCTTCCCGTCAAGGATCGCCTCCACGACCTCCGGTGCAAGCAGCGTCATACGCAGAACACGGGTCATGTAGGAGGAGGCGATGCCCTCGCGCTCGGCCAGTTCGGCGATTGTGGTGAACTCGCCCGACTCCAGCATCCGCTTCCACCGGAAGGCGCGGGCGAGCGCTTTGACGAGGGCGCTGTCTGTCCGGCGCGGCTGCACGGCACCGTCCGGCATCTGCATCTCCTTGCGCCCTCCGCGCTTCACGACGCGGAACGGAACATGGAGCGTTACCGTCTCGGGGATTGGAGCCCCGCGGGTCATGCGGCCTCTCCAATCCCGTTGGCCAGCATCTCGCGGGCAAGACTGCCAAGACCGTCGACGCGAAGCCGCACGTTAAGCCCGTCAGTGCCGATGTCGACCCGCTCGACCAGCAGCGCCACGATGCGCGCCTGCTCGGCGGGAAAGAGTTCGTCCCACAGCGGGTCCAGCCGGGTCAGCGCCGCGCGGGCATCGGCCTCGGTGATATCCTCGGTGTGGACGCGCGCTGCCTTCCACGTCCCCGCCACGATCTCGGGCTGGCGGAACACGGCGCGGAGCTGGTCGATGACGGCAGCCTCGATCTCGCCCGCGGGCACCCGGCCCACCGGGCACGCTCCCGCGCCAAGCTTCAGCACCGTCTGGCTGACGTAATAGCGATAGAGCCTGCCGCCCTTGCGGGTGTGGGTCGGCGAGAAGGCAGCGCCATCGGGGCCATAGACCAGCCCCTTCAGCAATGCGGGTGTGTCGGCTCGGGTGCGTGCGGCACGCTTGCGCGGGCTTTCCTTCAGGATGGCATGGGCCCTGTCCCAGAGCGCGCGGTCGATGATCGCGTCGTGCTCGCCGGGATAGCTGTCGCCCTTGTGCACCGCCTCGCCGATGTAGGCGCGGTTGTTGAGCATCCGATAGATGTACTTCTTGTCGATCCTGTTCCCGCGCGGGGTGCGGATGCCGCGAGTGCCGACCTCCCGCGCCAGTTCCGTGCAGGAGCCGATCTCGAGGAAGCGCGCGAAGATCCAGCGGACATGCGTGGCGCATTCTTCGTCCACCACCAGCTTGCGGCTCTCGACGCGATAGCCGTAGGGCGGCACCCCGCCCATCCACATCCCCTTCTTGCGGCTGGCGGCGACCTTGTCGCGGATGCGCTCGGCCGTCACCTCGCGCTCGAACTGCGCAAAGCTGAGCAGGATGTTCAATGTCAGCCGTCCCATGGAGGTGGTGGTGTTGAAGGACTGCGTGACCGAGACGAAGGTCACGCCGTTCCTATCAAACACCTCGACCAGCTTGGCGAAATCGGCGAGCGAGCGGCTGAGACGGTCGATCTTGTAGACCACGACCACGTCGACCAGCCCGTCCTCGATGTCGTCGATCAGCCGCTGCAGGCCGGGGCGTTCCAGCGTCCCGCCCGAGATGCCGCCGTCATCATACTGATCGCGGACCAGCACCCAGCCCTCGGAGCGCTGGCTGGCGATGTAGGATTCGCAGGATTCGCGCTGGGCGTGGAGGCTGTTGAACTCCTGCTCCAGCCCTTCCTCGGAGGATTTCCGGGTGTAGACAGCGCAGCGCAGCTTGCGGACCGGTTTCGACTTTTCGGGCGGCTTCGTCACGTCCGCCCCCTGTGGTTCTTGAGCCCGAAGAACACCCAGCCGTTCCAGCGCGTGCCGGTGATGGCGCGCGCGATGGCCGAGAGCGACTTGTAGGGCCGCCCCTGCCACTCGAAGCCGTCGGCGGTAACGGTGACGATCTGCTCGACCCCCTGCCATTCGCGCAGCAGCCGCGTGCCGGTGATGGGCCGGTCACGGTCGGCGCGGATGCTGCGCTTCGCGCGGTCGCCACCGTCCAGTTCCTCGCCCAGACGTTCCAGCCGCCGGATCGTCTCGGGCTTCAACCCGCCAAAGGCGAGTTCTTGAATGCGGTAGGCCAGCCGGGATTCAAGGTAGCGCCGGTTGAACGGTGGCGGCTCGCTGTCGAACAGCTCGCGCCACTGCGCCTTCAGTTCCGGCGTCGGCGTGGTCTTCAGCGCGGCGAGGCGCGCGGGGATGGGATCGGGCTTGTTCATGCATGTCTCCGGCGAGTTGGAGTTGCATGACGGCATTGGTCGGGCGGATAGTGTAGGCAACGTTCTCCACTATCGTCAGATACTTCGCTCCTCTCCCGCATCCGCAACCGAACCAGCCCGAGCGCCAGCAGGCCGCACAACTCGGTGCGGCGTTCTGCGGCGGTCATCCGGTCGGGTGGCAGGGGATTGGGGCGTTTCATGCGGGCCTCGGAGCGGTCGTCTCCTCTGGCCTCTACTCACCGGTTTCGCGAACCGTCCCACGATGGCGCGTTGCGACCATACGTGCCAATCGGACTCGACTCCCGGTTGTTTCCTCGGGTAGAACATAATCAGAACAAGCTGCCCGTTTGCGAGGTGTTCCCGTGGGTTCCGATCTCAAGAAATTCGTCAATCCGAAGTTCCTGAAAACCGTCGACCCCGGGCTGATGCGGGCGCTTTTCGTGCGGCATTTCGGTGAGGATGGCCTTCCGCTGTCTTTCGGCGGCGAACCTGCCACGATCCGCACGGCGCTGATGGCACATTTTGAAGGCACGATTGCCGGCTGGAACCCCGGAATGGTCGCCGACCTGCATCGAATCGCCGAACTCGGCAGCAATGAGGGGATGCAACTCATCCTGAACGAGGCGCGCCGGCGCGGCGTGATCCTCTATCCCGAACCCGAGGGCGATGACGCCGACACAGCGCCCATACGGCATGATCCCAAACATGTCGCGCTGTACACCTACCTTCTGCATCACCGCATCTTCGAGGCCGCGGCAGATTTTCATGCGTTGCGCGCTCCGAGCTCTCCGGCCGAGTTCCGGGGACCGGAGCGCGACGTCGGCGCCGATCTGACCGAAGAAATGACCGACGCTTTCAAGGCTGCGGCCATGACCCTGTTCTCGCAGGACCTGCAGGGCGAATATTGCCGGCTGGGCCCCTACGAGGAGGACGGCGAGATCAACCTGGTCATCAGCCATGGCGCGCAGGTCACCACGACGCCGGTGGTCGCCGGCGACCGGGAGGAAATCATCACCCTGCGCGCCGTGAAATATGCCGTCCTGCGCTATTCGCCCGTGGAGGGGCGGCTGTTCGTCGGTGGTGTGGTCAAGGCGCAGCAGAGCGCGATTGCCGAGATCTTCGCGCACCATATCCTGCGTCGGCCCGGATTTTTCTCGGGGCGGGACGCGCGCGATCTCTACACGCTCGACCCGATCAGCGACGCGGGACCGGATTTCGCGTTCGAGCATCGCTACGACGAGCGCATCAGGGAGGTCCGGATCGTCGCTGCCGCCGCCGATCACTTCGAGCGCGACGAAGAGGAGCAACGCTGGCGCCATGTGCGCAGCTGGGAATCCAAGGACGCGACCGGCGCCGCGCTTGCGCATTTCCGCGGCAGCGAGGTGCGCTTCGGTCGCGGCTGGCGGCTCGGCGAGATCACCTTCAGGGTGGCGTTCGATACTGGGGCCAAGCGGCCGGCACAGGTCACGGTGCGGCTGAAGCCGCCGGGAACGCTCGCCTTCCGCCGCACAAGGTTCGAAAAGGCGATCCATACGCTGGTCGCGCGCAACGGGCTCGAGAAGGACCGCGATGCTGGCATGGTTGTGGACGCGGCTGAGTGAAGGCGGCGCGCGGGTTTCGATCTCGGGTCGGGCCCTGCGCCGCTTTCCCGAGCGCGAGATCGACCGCATGCTGCGGGCGCGGGTGCTGATCGAACAGCGCAAGGCGGACAGCTGGTCGGTCTGCGCCCATTGCGACTGTGGCCTCGACGCGCGTCCGATCCGGGACATCGACGGCGAGCTTCGCGCCTGCTGCCCGAACGATGCCAGCGAAGATGTCATCCTGCGCGAGGACGATCTTCGCCGCTTCCTGGTCGATCCCGACCGCCTTGCGGCGCAAATCGCGGCAAGCGGTGATATCGGTGGCGCAGCGGCGCGGATTGCCGAGGGCATCTGGTTGTTGGGAAATACTTCCTCCGGCCACGCGATCGCTCTCTGCCTTGATCCCGACGAACTGAACTCGCCAGGCATGATCATGGCGATCAAAGGTGCCGCTGGCCCGCAGCCGCTGGTCCTGATCGCCTGTGCTTTCCCGACCGAAATATCCATACGGTTGCGGGAAACAGGGATCGAGCCCCGCCAGCTTGCCGACGTTTTTCGGGCCACACCCGACGGGACGGGCTGCCTCGTCCTGGACAAGGTTCCGACACCGGGGGCGACGCCACGTCTCGTTCTGGACCGTGCGGCGCAATCGGCGATCCTCGACGGGGTGCGGCTCGATCTGCCGATGCAGATGTTCGCGCTGTTTCGCCTGCTGACCGAGCAGGCCGCCAAGCGCGATCCTCTCCTGAAAAAGCAGGAAATCGAAACGCAGACCAGCCGACCCGCCAATGAAATCGTCCGCGACCTGCGCAAGGCGCTTGCCGCCAGCGGGTTGCCTGAGGCGCAGGCGAAAGCGCTCATCGCGACGGTTCGGGCGCGTGGCTATCGGCTTGGCCTCGAACCGGCAGAGATCTCGATCGAGGGCTGACGCCCGCGACACACATTATCCGCACACAACAACCACACGCCAAACACACCGGAAGCGATGCCGGGTCCGGCAGTCTGGGAACAACAGCAATGATGTTCCGAGGCTTCACGACATGCATCCCCCGCTTTCCCCCGCCGACCTTGCCACCCTGATCGACGAAGCGGCCGTTGCCGCGCGCCGCCTGCACCGCAAGCTGGTGCTGCCCGCCGCCGATCTCGACGATCTCCGCCAGGACCTTCTGGTCGATCTGATCTGCCGCTTGCCCGGCTTCGACGCCCGCCGCGGCGGCATCGGCGCTTTCGCGGGCATCGTCCTGCGCAACCAGTCCTCGCGGATCGCGATGCGCCATCACCGTCAGCGCCGGGCGCAGGGCGGGACGATGCTGTCGTTGGACATGCCCGTTGCCGGCGGGACCGAACCGCTGGGCTGCCTGCTGGCGGAAGCCGACGGGCTGGCGGCCTGGCACGGCCAGGACCCCTGCGCGACCGGGGATGCCGAGCTTCGCCACGACCTCGCCCGCGCGCTCGACGATCTGCCCGAGGAGGCCCGCAACCTCTGCGCCGCACTTGGCAGCTGCGCCATCGCCGAGATCGTCGGCCAGACCGGCATCTCCCGCTCCGCCCTCTACCGCCACATCGCCCGGCTGCGGCTCGACCTCGCCATGCGCGGGCTCGGGGCGCGGTGGGACGGTTCGCAGGCGGGGTGAGTAGAGGGGAAAGGAGGAGACCATGTTCATGCCCGCCATCGCATTCACCCCGATCCGGCCCCGGCCACTGACCGACATCGAATTCTGCGCCTGGATCGGTCAGGCCATGCCCGGCGACCGGCTGGAATACCATCGCGGCTTCCTCGGCATCGACACGACGGCAGCGATCTCGACCCTGCCGGAGCCAGAGCGCCGCAGGCTCGGGGCGCTGGCCAGTGCCGCCTACCGCGCCTTCGACGCCGCACTGGTCCACCTGGTGCAGGTGCGCCTCGGCCCGGACCGCTTCGCCTATCTCGCCATCGCGCGGACCAAGCCCCGCAATGCGCCGGTCTCAATGGCCCGGCTGATTGCTGAACCCGTGGCCGCCTGATGGCCGCGCCCATCCCCTTCATCGGATCTTTCGCCATGCCGCAACTCGCCAACACCCCCGGTCTCGACGACCTCGACCGCCTCGCCATCGGCGATATCGCCGCCCTGCCGCCGGACATGTTGCTCGCCCTGCAGGAGACGGCGCTGGCGGAAACCACGCGCGTCAAGCGGTTGCGGGACCGGCTGGAGGCCGGGATCGGCCAACGTTACGGGGCCGCGACCGAGGCCGAACGCGCCGCGCAGGGCAAGACTTCGGGCACGGTGCGGATCGAGGACGACGGCATCACCGTCATCGCCGATCTGCCGAAGAAGGTGTCCTGGGATCAGGACCGGCTGGCCACCATGGCCGCGCGCATCGCCGCATCCGGCGACGATCCAACCGAGTATCTCGAGATCGCCTACCGCGTGCCCGAGCGCCGCTTCGGCGCCTGGCCCGAGGCGATGCGCGAGGGTTTCGCCTCGGCGCGCAGCGAGACCACCGGCAAACCCGTGTTCCGGCTCGAGACCCGAGACCGGTAACGCGCGGCGGCGGGACGCCCGGTCGGCAACGCCGGGCAGGTTCCCCTTCGGCACCCGGTCACCCCCGCCGCCGCGCAGCTTCCAATCCTTCGGAGAACACCATGACTTTCCGCATCATCACCGCCGACGAACGCCTCTCGGCGGCCGAGAACAAGACCTCGCTGGCGATCTTCGGCCCGCCCGGCGTCGGCAAGACCACGCTTTTGAAGACGCTGCCGGCCGGGGAAACAGTGTGCCTCGACCTCGAGGCCGGCATGAAATCGGTGCAGGACTGGCGCGGCGCCTCGATCCCGGTGCGCAGCTTCGCCGATTTCCGCGATCTGGTCGTGCTGATCGGCGGGCCGGACCCGGCGCAGCATCCGCAGTCCTGGTACGGCACCGAACGCCATGCCTGGCTGCAGGCCCAGCATAAGGGCAGCGGCATCGAGGCTTTCCTCGCTTCGCGGCGCATCATCTTCGTCGACTCGATCACCGATCTGACGCGCCAGGCGATGGCCTATGCCCGCCAGCAGCCCGAGGCGTTCTCGGACCGCACCGGCAAGCCCGATGTCCGCGGCGCCTACGGGCTTCTGGGCCGCGAGGTGATCCAGGCGCTGAAGCACCTTCAGCATGCGCGCGGCAAGACGGTGATCTTCGTCGGCGTGCTGGAAAAGGTCACCGACGAGTTCGGCACCGTCACCTGGCAGCCGCAGATGGAAGGCTCGAAGGCCGGCCGCGAACTGCCCGGCGTCGTCGATCAGGTGGTCTCGATGCAGCTCTTCGCCCGCGATGCCGAAGGCGGCTGGGTGCTGGATGAGACCGCCTCCGAACGCCGCCTCGTCTGCCGTTCCGGCAACCCCTGGGGCCTTCCCGCCAAGGACCGCTCCGGACGGCTCGATGTGACCGAGCCCCCCGATCTGGGCGCGCTGCTCGCCCGCATCGACGGTCGTGTTCCCGCCCAACCCGCAATCACCTCCTGATCCCGAGAAAGGACAGACAATGAGCTACGATCTGAACGACGCCCAGCCGCAGATGGCCCCCATCGGCGAGCTGATCCCCGACGGCACCTTCGCGAAGGTGCGGCTGACCATCCGCCCGGCCGGGGTCAATGGTGCCACGCCGATGGATGCGGGGCTGCTGAAGGCGTCGCAATCGAGCGACGCGAAGATGCTCGACTGCGAATTCACCGTGGTCGACGGCCCCCATGCCCGGCGCAAGTTCTGGCAGAGCTTCACCGTGGCCGGTGGCAAGGTTGACGAGAAGGGCCAGTCGATCGGCTGGAAGATCTCGAAATCCACCTTTCGCGCCATGGTTGACATCGCTCTCGGGCTGGACCCCAAGGACGAAAGCCCTGCCGCCAAGGCCAAACGGGTGCTGCCCGGGCTCAAGCATCTCGACGGCATCACCTTCGCCGCCCGGATCATGGTCGAGCCCGCCTCCAACCCGCAATATCGCGACCAGAACCGCATCGCCAATGTCGTTCTGCCCGACGAGCCGCAGCATGGGCCGATCATGCGCGGTGAAAGCGTGCCGCCCGATCCCGTCAACGCCCCGCCGCGCAAGACCGCGGGAGCCACGCCGCCGGGCTGGCAGGCCCAGACACCGGCCCAGACATCGGCATCCGCACCGGCATGGGGCGCGGCGCAACCGGCACCCGCGGCACCGAACTGGGGCGCGCAACCCGCCGCTCCCGCTGCAGCTGCACCGGTGCCCGCCCCGGTCACCCCGTCGCCGCAGCCGACCCCGGCGGCAGCGCCCGGCATGCCCGCCTGGCTCAATGGCTGAGGCAAGACCCCGACGGCGGGCGCGCAGCTCCGACAAGGCTTCGCGCCCGCCCTGCGAGGCAGACCAGTGGCAGGCGCAGGTCACGCGCGAGGCCGCGCCGGAGATCGGCAAATGGCTCGAGGCCCGAGGAAGACTGCACCAACCCGTCGCAAGCCTTACCCTCGGCGACCTCGAGGCCATGGCGGTGAGCGCGATCTCGCGCTGGATCGTCCTGCAGTCGGAACGCCTGAACCGGCAGGATTGGCCCCGAGAGGACCCGATCGCGCTGCTCTTGCTCGGGTGACGCCCTGCGCGGTCTGCGCCCGCGAGGCCCGCGGCTTCGGCTACTGCCACCGCCTGCGCTGGGACCGCTTCCCCCATTACCGCTTCTGCTCGCGCCGCTGTCAGGACGCGGGCAGCGCAATCGCCCAAAGGATGAATGGCATGATCGACAAGACCGCCCGCGAGACACAGGCGATCCGCGATGCGCGGATGCTCTTCGCCGAAGCCCTGACCGACCTCGGGCTGATGGAACCCTTCTTCAATCGCACCGCGGCCGAGATCGACCGCCTGATCGAGGCCGCCGTCACCGGCTACGTCGACAGCATGCAGGACCAGGCCGCGCGGAAGGAACGCACTGGAACCGCCCTCGACGACGAAATTCCATTCTAGGGGACGCACCATGATCGACCTGAATGACGAAGTGGCACCCTGCAGCTGGGCGGGGCTTCTGGACTCCGCCACCGAGAACGCCGTCACCGAGTTCGAGATCGAGTTCTGCGACAGCCTGCGCGAGAAGCTCGCGCGTTTCGGCGCCCGCGCCCGGCTGACGGAGGCCCAGTTCCACAAGCTGACCTGCATCGCGCAGGCCGGCGGATTCTGGGAGCGCGAGCAATGATCGACCTAAATCATGGCTCGGGCTGCCTCTATGGCGCCAATCTGCCGCGCCCGCCGATTGTCGAGGCCATCTCGGCCGCCATCGACACCGCCCTGGTGGCGCGCAATCGCGCCGAACGGCCCCGGACCTATGTCAGCTCATCGGGTTTGGGGCGCGACTGCCTGCGCCAGATCCAGTATGATTTTCTCGGCCTACCCAAGGACGAGGGTCAGGGGTTCGCGCCGAAGACCCTGCGCATTTTCGAGGCGGGCCATCGGGCCGAGGATATTGTCGCCGGCTGGTTCCGCATCGCCGGGTTCGACCTGCGCACCGAGCGCCCCGATGGCCGCCAGTTCGGCTTTGCGGCCCTCGGCGGCCGGTTCAAGGGCCATATCGACGGCTGCCTCGTCTCCGGCCCCGTCGCCATGGACTATCCCGCGCTCTGGGAAAACAAGGCGCTCGGCGCATCGAGCTGGAAGGATGTGGTCAAGCGCGGGATCAGCCTCGCCCGGCCTGTCTATGCCGCCCAGATCGCGCTCTATCAGGCCTATCTCGACCTGCCGCAGCCCGCGCTCTTCACCGCGCTGAACCGCGACACGATGGAACTGCACAGCGAGCTGGTGCCCTTCGACGCGCGGCTGGCGCAGGAGATGTCCGACCGCGCCGTCACGGTCGTGCAGGCATCCGAGGCCGGCGAGTGGCTGCCGCGCGCCGCCACCGAGCCCACGGCCGTCGTCTGTCGCGGCGGCATGGCCGCCGGCAAATGGCACGCGCCCTGTGCCTGGGCTGCAAGGTGCTGGGGTGAGCGGCCATGATCCCCGATGCCTATGCCCTCAAACGCATCGTCCGCACGCACCGCGCGCGGTTCTGGAAGGCAGACCTGCTCGACGGTTTCGAGTTCGCGCCGGTCTGGCATTTTGCCGACCAGGCCGGGTTCGATTCCGACGAGGTCGATACGCTTGCCCGCCGCTTGGCCGCCGGGCCGCAGCGGCTCCCGCACCCCAACACGATCTTCGAGCTGCGCGACCACGGGCCGACCATCCGCAGCCAGATCGTCTATGCCCGCCAGCGCCCCGATGGTGTCGATGCGGTCTGGCTTGCGCTTTGGCGCAATCCGCGTCGCTGGACCGATGTCCATGTTCACGTCCGGATCGCCGACGGTGGCATTGCCGAGTTCGAGGCCAATCCGGCGCTTGCCGACAATGACATGATCGAGCAGTCCGGCGAGGCTGCGGCCGCCATCGTCTGGCGCGGCCTCGCGATCCTCGCATCTGCCGGCCACGCGCGCGAGCAACGGGTGGCCCCTGCACGCCGCAAGCCCTTCGCCCGCGAGGGCGTGCGCGGCTGGATCTGGCATCAGGTCGCCATCGACCCAGACCGCCTGCGCGCCGCCACCCCGCCGCAGGGCGGCAGTCATGCCAGCCCGCGCTGGCATCTGCGCCGCGGTCACTGGCGCCAGCTGGCCGATGGCCGGCGCGTCTTCGTGCGCCAATGCGAGGTCGGCGATCCGACCCGTGGCGGCGTGGTCAAGGATTATACAGTCGAGGTTCAAGGACATGAGTGATTTCACCCCCTCGGCGGCGCAGGCCGCCGCCATTGCCGCAATCCGCGACTGGTTCGAGACCCGCAGCCATGAGCAGCAGGTGTTCCGCCTCTTCGGCTATGCCGGCAGCGGAAAATCCACTGTGCTGAAATTCGCCCTCGACGAGCTCGGCCTCTCGCCCCATCGCGGCGCGAAGGATGGGCGCTGCATGCCGGGTGTGGTCACCGCCACCTTCACCGGCAAGGCGGCGCTGGTGCTGACCCGCAAGGGCACGCCGGCGCGCACCATCCACAGCCTGATCTATTCGGTGATCGAGGCGACCGAGGCGGAGATCGAGGCGGCGGCGAAAAAGGTTCAGGAGGCCGAGACTGCCGCCCGACGTCTGACCGGCTTCGAGCAGACCACAGCCAAGGCCGCCATCGAGGCGATGCGCCAGGCGCTTTCGGCGATGAAACATCCCCGCTTTGCGCTGAACCCGCAGAGCGATGCCGCCGATGCCAAGCTGATCGTGCTCGACGAGGTGTCGATGGTCGGCGAGGAGATGGCACGCGACCTGATGAGCTTTGGCAAGCCGATCCTTGTGCTTGGCGATCCCGGCCAGCTGCCGCCGATCAAGGGCGAAGGCGCCTTCACCCGCGATGCGCCTGACGTCATGCTGACCGAGATCCACCGCCAGGCGGCGGAAAGCGCGATCATCCGCCTGGCCACCATGGCGCGCATGGGCGAGCCCATCGGCTTCGGCAACTACGACACCCATGTGGCAAAGCTGCGCAAGGGCGACATCACCCCGGAACAGGCGCTGCGCGGCGGCCAGTTGATCTGGGGGCTGAACGCCACGCGGCTGCAGATCAACAACGCCATGCGCGCCGCGGCGGGGCTTGGCGGCACCTGGCTGCCGACCGGGGCAACCGAGAAGATCATCTGCCTGAAGAACCAGAACGACCTCGGGCTGATCAACGGCATGTTCCTCACGCTCGAGGATATCGTCGACGAGGGCAGCCTCTATTTCTCGGCCGTGGTCCATGACGAGGACGGGCGCCGCGTTGCCCCCCTCGACAGCGATGGCCGCCCCGGACGCCTGCGCATCTACAAGGGCCATTTCGAGGATCATGTCGCCTATGACGGCAAGCGCCATGACCGCGATTACCGGGAGAAGCGCCTGCTGACCGAGGCGACCTTCGGCTGGGCGATCACCGCCCACAAGGCGCAGGGCTCGCAATGGGAGAACGTCATCGTCTGGGACGACGGGCTGGGCCGAAGCGATCTCGACCGCCGCCGCTGGCTTTACACCGCGATCACCCGGGCCGAGCGCGGGCTCGTGCTGCTGGCCTGATGTCACCGTCGCGAAAGGAGGGATCCATGAAGACCCTGTCCCGTGAGCCGCAATCGGAGGCGTTCCAGTGAGTGCTGCGGTCATCGACCTCAATGACGTCCGACCGCTTTATCAGCAGCCGGACCGCTACGATCTGGACCTGATCGTCCAGCGGCTGCGCGACACCGCCGAACATTGGGTGCCGCGGCTCTTCCCGCATGGACGTCGGTCGGGCGACGAATGGCGGCTGGCGAATATCCGGGGTGACGCCCCGCACAAGATGGGCTCCTGCGTCATCACCCTGCGCGGGCCGCATGCCGGCGACTGGATCGACTTCGACGGCAATCAGGGCGGCGGCCCGATCAGCGCCATCGAGGAGGCGACCGGGCTCGAGGGCCGCGCCCTGATTGCCGAGGCGGCGGATATCGCGGGCGTCGCGCCCGGTGCATCGGAACGGCGTGCGCCACCACCGCCACCTCCCTTGAAGCGCGATCCCGCGCTCGAGATCGCCCGGCTGCTTGCCGGTGCGGTCCCGCTCGCCGGCACGCCGGGCGAGACCTATCTGCGCGCGCGGGGGCTATCGGACCCGGGCTCGCCGGACCTCCTGTTCCACCCCGACCTGCCGGATTTCGACAGCCGGCGCGGCTGGCCGGGGCTGATCGCATTGCCACGGATCGCAAGCAGTGATCGCGCGCCCGGCATCCACCGCACCTTCCTGCTTGACGATGGCAGCGCCAAGGCCCCGGCCGGCAAGAAGATGCTGGGCTCGGTCGCGGAGGCCGCCATTCGGCTGTTTCCCATGCCCGAGGACGGCCACCTTGGCGTCGCGGAAGGCATCGAGACCGCGCTGGCGGCACATGCGCTCTTCGGCACGCCAGTCTGGGCGGCGCTGTCCGCCGATGGCCTGGCGCGGTTCCAATGGCCCGAGGGCGTAACGCGCATCACTATCTACGCCGATGCGGGCGATGCCGGGCGTCAGGCGGCCGCCACGCTGTCGGACCGGCTGAACCGTGCCGACATTCCGAACCGGATCGTGCTGCCGCTGCATGGCGACGATTTCAACGACGATCTGATGCGCGGCGCGCGGGCCGAGGATTACAACGCCGGTTCGGATGCGCCCGACAACGATGCTGCACCGACACCGGTCCTTCCGGCCGAGAACTCCGCCGATGCGCTCATCGCCGCCACCGCGGCGCTGACCAACCCGCCCGAACTGGCAACCTTGTCCAGCCTGCTCGGCCGCCTCGCGCTGGCCGGGCTCGATCCGCTGCCCGAGCGCCAGATCCTCGCCCGGATCAAGACCGCCACCGGCATTTCCATGTCGATCCTGGAGAGGCAGCTGGCCGAGCTGCGCCGCCGGGTGAACGCCACCGGCGATCCTCATACGCGGATCGTGAAGCCCGCATGGCTCAGTCGGTTGTGTCAGGACCTCTCCGGCACGCCCGAGCGCAACGAGGCCAATGTCATCATCGCCCTGAACGCGGATCCCGCTTTCGCGGGCGTGCTGGGTTTCGACGAGTTCGGGCAGGAGATCGTGGTGCGGCAGCCGCTGCCATGGGACGACGCGGCCAGCACATTCCCGCGCCCCTGGGAGGATGCCGACGACATCCGCACCGCCGAATGGTTGCAGCTGCGCGGCCTCAATGTCGCCCCGGTGGTGGTCAGCCGCGCCGTCGCGGCTGTCGCGCGCGAGCTGCGCTTCCATCCCGTGCGCGACTGGCTCGACACCCTGAAATGGGACGGCACGCCCCGGATCGAGACCTGGACCAGCGCCTATCTCGGAACTGACCCCACCGCGTTCCACCATACCGTCGGCGCGCTCTGGCTGATCTCGGCGGTGGCGCGCATCTACCGGCCCGGCGTCAAGGCCGATCACATGCTGATCCTCGAAGGCCCGCAGGGCGCGCGCAAATCGACTGCCATCAAGGTGCTGGCGGGCGAGGACTGGTTCACCGACGAATTGCCCGAGCTTGGCTCCAAGGACGCCGCCATCCACATGCAGGGCGTCTGGATCGTGGAAATCGCCGAACTCGATGCCATCGGCCGGGCCGAGGTCTCGCGCATCAAGGCGTTCCTGACCCGCACCACCGATCGCTTCCGCCCGCCCTATGGCCGCTACACCGTCGAGGTGCCGCGCCAATGCGTCTTTGCCGGCACCGTGAACCCCGACACCTATCTGCGCGACGAGACCGGCAACCGCCGCTTCTGGCCGCTGCGCTGCGGCACCATCGACATCGCCGCGCTGGCCCGCGACCGCGACCAGCTCTGGGCCGAAGCGGTCCACCGCTTCCGCGAGGGCGCGATCTGGTGGATCGAGGATCCGGCGCTGCTGGCCGATGCGACCGCCGCGCAGGAGGCGCGCTATCAGGCCGATGCCTGGGACGCCCGCCTCGACCGCTGGCTGACCCACGAGACCCGCAGCGTCAATCGCGGCCATGCCGGCTGGGACGACTGGCAGGAAGAGGAAGTGGAGCGCCCCGAGCCGATCCGCGACACTTCCGTGGGTGAAATCCTCGAAGGCGCCCTCGGCATCGAGCCCGCGAAATGGACCAAGGGCGATCAGATGCGGGTCGGCGCCTGGCTGAAATCGCGGAACTGGGAACGGCATCAACGCCAGATCGGAGGCGTGCGCGAATGGCGTCATCGGAAGTTGACAGGCGGCGACTGACCGGGCCGCGATCCGGAAAATGGCTTCAGGGGCATCCGCAAGGGTGCCCCTCTTGCGTTCCGGCATGCACCACTTCGTGCCGGTGCACCACTTCCGGCCCAAGGTGGTGCATGAAAAACGCCATATATATCAATCATGTCACCACCTGCACCACTTGGGCCACCAACTTCCTTCCTTTCCTATGGAAACGCATATCCCCACTGCTTTTCATCTCCCTACACGAATGTAAGGAAATAAGTGGTGCAGGTGGTGCAGGTGGTGACATTGTTGATTTCAAATCGAAATCCTGTGCACCACCTTGGAGGCGAAGTGGTGCAGGTGGCGACAAGTGGTGCATTCCATGCGCCGGGCGCATTTTCCTTGATCCGGCGCCCGCGACGTGATTCCCTGCCCGTGACCAAAGCCGAAGGCCCACGATCCGTGAGCCTTCACCATGAACACAACGATCCTCGCGCAGGACATCCGCCCCGAGCCGGGGCGCGGCTCGGCGCCCTGCATCCTCGCTCTCGATCTCGGTACGACGACCGGCTGGGCGCTCCGCAGCCATGACGGGATGGTCACGAACGGCACCGTCAGCTTCCGCCCCGGCCGTTTTGACGGCGGCGGCATGCGCTATCTCCGCTTCACCAACTGGCTGACCGAGGTCGACCGGCTGTCCGGTCCGATTTCCGCCATCTGGTTCGAAGAGGTCCGCCGCCATGCCGGGACGGATGCCGCCCATGTCTATGGCGGTCTCCTTGCGACACTGACGTCGTGGGCCGAGCTTCGCGGCATTCCGTACGGTGGTGCGCCGGTCGGGACCATCAAGAAACACGCCATCGGCAAGGGCAATGCTGACAAGGCCGCGATGATCGCCGCAGCCCGGGCGCGCGGCTTCAGCCCCGCCGACGACAACGAGGCCGACGCCATCGCCATCCTGCTCTGGGCGATCGAGACGAACGGGGGTGTCGCATGAGATGGCATCCCCGCGGCTACGGCGGCCAGCGCCGGAACCCCGATCAGGTCAAGCGCGACGGCTGGAAGGAACAGGGGCTGCTCGCCGTCGGCGTGGACGATCCCCGCCTTACCTGGCCGGAACGCGAACTGGTCCGTCAACTGGGCGACAGGCTCTATGGCCAGCGGCCCGAACGCCGGGTGGTCGCCAATGGCTGAGTGGACGCCTGTCATGGTCGAGGATCGGCTTGAGAACGCGGCCGACGTATTCCGTTCGCTGCCTGGGGTGCAGCCGCGAGGCTACTTCAACGCCTGGCCCGAGTATTTCCACAGCTTCGCCGATCAGGTTGGGCAACAGCCCACAATGCGCCGTCCGAGGCCCAGCCCGCGTCAGATCACCGAGGCTGAGGATACGCTGCTCTGGCTGCGCTGGCTGGATTCCGGGGACGCGCGTTTGCTCTGGCTGCGGGCCAACCGGACGCCATGGAAGCCGATCTGTTGGGAACTCGGCATCAGCCGGGCCACCGCCAACCGGCGCTGGCAGTACGGCATCGCGGTCATCACATGGCGGCTGAACGGGAAGCGCGTGCCGCAGAAGCGGTCGATGGAGTTCGTGGTGGCGAAGGCGGCGCACGGAGCCTGTCAAGGCTCGACGCGCTGGTGAGACATTTTCTTGCGAGACACCGCAGGGCGAGACGGATTCGCTCTAGGAGGCTATGAATTCGATATGCTCGGGAGAGGAGCGCGCAGGCAGCCGCCGCGTCGCTGGCTTCCGGAGTCCAGCCGGAATCCGATCCGGGGTCCAGGACGGCCAAGGCGCGGCGACAGTTCGCGATGGGGCGAGCGGTCGGCGGATGGTCGAAGCGCAAACGCCTAAGCCTTTGATATGTTGGTTCCTTCCGGGCGATAATCCTATGCTGGCGGGCGAAGCGCGGCATATCGCCAGCGACAGGGCCGGATTTTTGGGAAGCCACCCCGTCCGGAAGCCACCGCGCAACCTGAAATAACCACGCAATAACAGAACCTTCGCTGGTGGACTCCAGGGTGGATACCCTGGACCCCGGAATCCACCCGGAAGCCGGTGGACTCCGCCAGCCGGAATCCATCGCACGGCGCCGCCGATCGCCGCCACCATCATCATCGACAGGATCACCCATGACCCTCGCCTTCGCCCCCGAGCGGATCGAGATGTGGCCGCTTGCGCGCCTCCAGCCCTACGCGAAGAACGCGAAGGTGCATGGCGCGGATCAGGTCGCGAAGATCGCCGCCAGCATGGCCGAGTTCGGCTGGACCGTGCCCTGCCTCGTCGGCGAGGACGGCGAGTTGATCGCGGGCCACGGCCGCGTCCTGGCCGCGACGCAGCTCGGCCTGACCGAGGCGCCGGTGATCGTGCTCGGGCACCTGACCGAGGCGAAACGGCGGGCATACCGCATCGCCGACAACAAGCTCGCGGAAAGTCCGTGGGACGAGGCGGCTCTATCGGCTGAATTGAATGACCTCTTGGCCGAGGATTTCGACCTCACGCTGGTCGGGTTTTCCGACGGTGAGTTGGACAAGCTGCTGGCCTTCGTGCCGGACGACGAGAGCGAGGAAGGCGGTGGCACCAGCGTGCCGCCGGTGACCATCCCCGAACCGCCGCGCAATCCGGCGTCGCGGACGGGCGATCTGTGGATCCTCGGCGAACATCGCCTCCTCTGCGGCGACAGCACCAGCGCCGACGATGTGCGCCGCCTGATGAATGGCGAGCGGGCGGTGCTGTTCGCCACCGACCCACCGTATCTGGTGGATTACGACGGCTCGAACCACCCGACGCGGAATAAAGACTGGAGCCAGTCCTACGGCGTGACCTGGGACGACAGCAGCCAGGGCGCCGAGCTTTACGACGGCTTCATCGCCGCCGCCGTGGCGGAAGCCATCACCGAGGACGCCGCCTGGTATTGCTGGCACGCCTCGCGCCGCCAGGCGATGCTGGAAGCCTGCTGGGAGCGCGCCGGTGCCTTCGTCCACCAGCAGATCATCTGGGTCAAGGATCGCGGGGTTCTCACCCGCTCGCATTACCTCTGGAAGCATGAGCCCTGTTTCATGGGCTGGCGCCGCCCCAACCGCCCGCCAAAAGTGGCCGAGGAAACCCTGCCCTCGACCTGGGCGCTGCCCAGCTTTGCCAAGGACGACCGGCCCGACCATCCGACACCGAAACCGCTGGACGCCTTCGGCATTCCGATGCGCCAGCACGTCGCGCGCGGCGGGCTTTGCTACGAGCCGTTCTCGGGGTCCGGCTCGCAGATCATGGCGGGCGAGGCCAATGGCCGCCGGGTCTTCGCGATGGAGATCAGCCCGGCCTATGTCGATGTCGCTGTCGAACGCTGGCAGGTAGAGACCGGCCGTGACGCGATCCTCGATGGCGACGGCCGGACCTTCGCCGAGGTGAAGGCCGAGCGGCTGGGCGACAAAGCCGAAGCCACTGCAGATGCCCCGGCCGAAACGTCGGACGCAAACGCCGATCCCGAACCGACCCGCAAACGCAAATCAGCAGCCTGAGGCATGCATGACCTGGCTTTACATCCCTCCGGAGACACTTCCGGAGCCGGAGACGCATGCCTCTTCGGCCTCTCCCTCTGCTCCGGCGCGGGCGGGCTCGACCTCGGGCTTGCCATCGCCATCCCCGGATATCGTGCTGTGGGTTACGTCGAGCGGGACGCCTTCGCCGCGTCCATCCTCGTGGCGCGGATGGAAGACGAGGCCCTGGATCGCGCGCCTCTCTGGGACGACGTTGGAACCTTCGATGGCCGCCCTTGGCGCGGCGCGGTGGACATCGTCACTGCGGGCTACCCGTGCCAGCCGTTCTCCGTTGCGGGCAAGCGCCGGGGTGCCGACGATCCGCGCCACCTCTGGCCGCATGTCGCCCGCATCATCGGCGAGGTCGAGCCGCCCTTCGTCTTCCTCGAGAATGTCGCCCATCATCTCCGCCTCGGCTTCCCCGAAGTCGCCGCAGGACTGGTCGACATGGGCTACCGCCTTGCGGCAGGCATCTTCACGGCGGCGGAAGTCGGCGCACCCCACAAGCGCGAACGGCTCTTCATCCTCGCCATCCGCGAGGGGGACGAGCTGGCCGACCCCGCGCGCCTGCTCTGGCACCCGGTCGAGTGGCGGGAACCGGACGGAACTGCTGCGGCTCTGGCCGACGCCGAGGGCGAGCGCGAACGAGAACCGGCAGACGAAGCCGACGCCGTCGCAGGCAGCAGGCCAGCACGGGATGAACCTGGCGACCACGGCCGCGCTCTGGCCGACGCCGCAGATCGACAGTTTCCGCAGCCGGGGTGGCGAGCGGAGGGACGAGAAAGGTCTGGACCGCATGGCGCGGGATTGGCCGACGCCGATGGCGAACGACGGCTGCAAGCCGAGCGCGGGCAATCGCCGGACGGCGGACCTGACCCATGCGGCGGGGATGTGGATGACGCCGACGGCCCGCGATCACAAGGACGGGGCGACGAGCCTTGCGAACACCCCGGTCAACGGCCTGCTTGGCCGCCAGGTCCTGGTGATGCCGATGGCTGGGAGCGATACCTCCGAGCCGCGCCGGACCTTGAACCCGCTGTTCGTCGAGGCGCTGATGGGCTGGCCCACCGGGTGGACCGGCTTCGGCTCTGTGGCAACGGCGTGGTCCCGCTGGTTGCGGCGCATGCGCTGCGAACTTTGGCAGCTGAGCTGCTGGCCGATAAATGACGGGGTGCCAGCATGAAACAGAGCCGTGCCATGTCACTCATCGAGTCCCTTGCCAACGTTGCCGTCGGCTACGGCGTGGCGGTGGTGACTCAGATCCTGATCTTCCCGATCTTCGGGCTGCACACGACGCTGGCGCAGAACCTGAAGATGGGCGCGGTCTTCACTGTGGTCAGTATCGCGCGGTCCTATGTCCTGCGACGGCTGTTCGAACGGCTGCGGCGGACCTGATGTGGCTGCTGGCGGATCAGCTATCCCGCTGGTAGCCTTGGCACATGTCGGAAGGCTGGCAACATATCGAGATCAACGATTACGGGACCATCGTTGTCCTGCGTCCGATTTCGGACGAGGGACGGGTCTGGTTCGCGGAGCATGTCGGCGAGCCTGAACCGGGCGGCATCTACACCTGCGAGCCGCGCATGGCGCAGGACATCTTGCAGGCCGCCGCCCGCGATCTGCTGTCGTGGCAATGAGAAACCACCGCTCGGTCGGGGCGGCGGCGTAGCAATCTTCTCGCGGCGTCAGGCGGCGGGAAGCCGGTAGACCCGCCCGCGCCCCTCGACCTTCTCGGAGGTCACCTCGAGCCCGAGCTTCTTCTTGAGCGCCCCGGCCATCGCGCCGCGCACCGTGTGTGACTGCCATCCCGTCGCGGCGCTGATCTCCTCGATGGTCGCGCCATCCGGCGTGCGCAGCATGGCGATCAGGGTGGCCTGCTTGGTGCCCTCACGCGGCGTGCGCGCCTTGGGCGCGGCGTCGTGTCCGGCGGGGGTGTCGGGCGCGGCTTCCTCTGTCGGCGCGTCCGTCGCGCCCACGGGCGCGGTGTTTGCGTCCTCGGGCTCGATGCCGATGGCGGCGAGGCCTGCGTCGGTCGCGACCAGCGTGACGCCGTGGCCGTCGCCGGTTTCGCGCCACATGGGTTCACCCTTGCGCAGGTCGGCGTCCACCTCTTGCAGGAAGCCCTTGGCGAGCATCGCGCCGACCACCTTGGCGGCGGCCCCGCCGCGCAGGCTGTCGGGCAGCGGCAGGGCGATGTGTTCGGACCGCTGGGCGGCGGCGCTCAGGATCAGGGCTTGGGTGTCGGAAAGTTTGGTCATCGTCGTCTCCCGTATCGGGGCGCGCGGAATGCGGGCCCTTCTACGAGGTCTCGCTCGCCAGTCGGCGGGCGAGACCGGGAGCGGGTCGTCTCACTCGGCGTGTTCGCCTTCGTGGAAGGCCATGTCGGTGATCTCGCGCAGCTTGGCGCGGTAGTGGTTGAGGGTGCCGACATGGCCCCAGTTGATCTCGTCGGGGCTGGTCTCGAAATGGTCCGCGCTCAGGGCGGCGAGCCGCTCCAGCATCGCGTCGATCTCGGTCTTCGCGGCGATGAAGGCGTCGAGGGCTTTCGTGTTGTCCTGTGCGCGGCGGGTCATCGTGGTGGCTCCGTGGTGAGTTGCATCGTCCTTCTGACGACACGTTCCCTCTGTCCGCCGTGCTTATCAACTGGATAAGCACATGATCTTGAATGATAATCGGAGCCGTCGATGCAGGGCATGAGCGAGCGCCAATACGCCGCGCATGTCGGTCTGTCGCGGGGCGCGATCCAGAAGGCGAAGACGGCTGAGCGGCTGGTCCTCTATCCGGACGGCAGCATCAACGCGGCTGCCAGCGATGCCCGGCGAGCCGAGACGACGGACCCGTCGAAGACGAGGGTGAGCGGGGACCGTAGCGCCAGTGGCGCCGAGAAAGCCCCGCGAACGCCCGCGCCGAAACTGAAACCTGTCCCCGAGGCGGCGGTGGCGGCTGTCGGCGACACGCTGCGCGAACAGGGCTTAACCGCCCCCGCTGTCGGAGGCGGCACCACCTTCCTGCAGGCCAAGACCGCGAACGAGGTGCTGAAGGCGCAGGAGCGGCGCATCCGGCTGCAGAAGCTGAAGGGGGAGTTGATCGAGCGGGCCCGCGCGCTGGCGCTGGTGTTCCGCCTGGCGCGGGAGGAACGGGACGCATGGGTGAACTGGCCTGCGCGTTCGGCGGCGCTGATGGCGGCGGAGCTGGGCGTGGAGCCGGCCGCGATGCAGAAGGTTCTGGAACGACATGTCCGTGCCCACCTCGACGAGCTTGCCGAGGTCCGGCCCGATTTCAGGTGATGACGACCGCGGCGGCGATGCTCTGACGGATTTCGACGGTGCGGCGGACATCCTGCGGTCATGGGGCGCGGGCCTGACGCCCGATCCGGACCTGACCGTTTCGGAATGGGCGGACCGGCACCGGATGCTGTCGGGCCGCGCCTCGGCCGAACCGGGGCGGTATCGCACCCTGCGCACGCCCTACATGGGCGAGATCATGGACCGGCTGTCGCCCGGCGATGCCGCGCAGCGGACCGTCTTCATGAAGGCGGCGCAGGTCGGCGCGACCGAGGCGGGCAACAACTGGATCGGTTTCGTCATCCATCAGGCGCCGGGCCCGATGCTGGCGGTCCAGCCGACGGTGGAACTGGCCAAGCGCAACTCGCGCCAGCGGATCGACCCGCTGATCGACGAGAGCCCGGAGCTGCGCGAGCGGGTCAAACCCGCGCGCTCGCGCGACGCGGGCAACACGATGCTGTCCAAGGAATTCGCGGGCGGCATCCTGATCATGACCGGCGCGAACTCGGCGGTCGGGCTGCGCTCGACCCCGGCGCGCTACATCTTCCTCGACGAGGTCGACGCCTATCCGGCCTCGGCCGACGAGGAAGGCGATCCGGTCACGCTGGCCGAGGCGCGGTCGCTGACCTTCGCGCATCGGCGCAAGGTGCTGCTGGTCTCGACGCCCACCATCAGGGGGCTGTCGCGCATCGAACGTGAATACGACGCCAGCGACCAGCGGCGGTTCTTCGTGCCGTGCCCGCACTGTGGCCATGCGCAATGGCTGAAGTTCGACCGGCTGCGCTGGCAGAAGGGGCGGCCGGAGACGGCGGAATATCACTGCGAGGGCTGCGACGCGGCAATCGCGGAACACCACAAGACGGCGATGCTGGAGGGCGGCGAATGGCGGGCGACCGCCGAGGCCGCCGATCCCACCACGGTCGGCTACCACCTCTCGGCGCTCTATTCGCCGGTGGGCTGGCTGAGTTGGCCGCGCATTGCCCGCGGTTGGGACGCGGCGCAGGGGTCGGACGAGGCGATCAAGGCGTTCCGCAACACGATCCTCGGCGAAACCTGGGTCGAGACCGGGGAGGCCCCCGACTGGCAGCGGCTCTACGATCGCCGCGAGCGCTGGACATCCGGCATCGTGCCAGCGGGCGGGCTGTTCCTGACCGCCGGGGCCGATGTGCAGAAGGACCGGATCGAGGTCGATGTCTGGGCCTGGGGTCGTGGTCTCGAGTCCTGGCTGGTCGATCACGTCGTCATCGAGGGCGGGCCGGACCGGCATGACGCGTGGTCGGAGCTGACTGCGCTGCTGGATCGAAGCTGGCCGCACGAACGCGGCGCGCATCTCAGGATCGCGCGGCTCGCCATCGACACGGGCTACGAGGCCCCAGCGGTCTACGCCTGGTCGCGTAACGCCGGGTTTGCACAGGTGTCGCCGGTGAAAGGCGTCGAGGGGTTCAACCGCTCGAGCCCGGTGTCGGGTCCGACCTTCGTCGACGCGACCGAGGGCGGCAAACGCCTGCGGCGTGGCGCTCGTCTCTGGACCGTGGCGGTGTCGACCTTCAAGGCCGAGACCTATCGCTTCCTGCGGCTGCAGAGGCCGACGACCGAGGAACGCGCCGAGGGCGCGGTGTTCCCGCCCGGTTCGGTGCATCTGCCGCACTGGATCGAGAACGAATGGCTGAAGCAGTTCGTGGCCGAGCAACTGGTGACGGTGCGCACGAAGCGCGGCTTTGCCCGGCTGGAATGGCAGAAGCTGCGTGAACGCAACGAGGCGCTGGACTGCAGGGTCTATGCCCGCGCCGCCGCCTGGATCGCGGGCGCGGATCGCTGGCCGGACGAAAAATGGCGTGATCTCGAGGATCAGCTCGGGGCGGCGCCAACGGAAATCGATGGCGCGGGGCGGGTCAACCGGCCGCAAGCCGCACCCCAGGGAAAACGGCAGTCGGATTGGCTTGGCCGACGCGGAGGATGGTTCTGACATGGCAGACTGGACAGAAACCGAGCTGGCCGCGCTGCGCCGGGCCTATGCCAGTGGCACGACCCGGGTCAGCTATGACGGCAAATCCGTCGACTATGGCTCGGCCGAGGATCTGCTGGGCAGAATCCGGACCATCGAACGTGCTATCGCAGGGACCACGCGGCCGCTGCCTGTGGCCGGGATGGCGGGCTTCTCCCGTGGGGATCGCTGATGCCCGCGAACTGGATGGACCACGCCATCGCCACGGTGGCGCCGCGCATGGCGGCCCGTCGCGTGCTGGCGCGTCAGGCCTTCGAGACCCTGACGCGGGGCTATGATGGCGCGTCGAAAGGGCGGCGCACGGACGGGTGGCGGGCGCCGGGGTCTTCCGCCGACAACGAGATCGGCGTCGCCGGGGCGCTCTTGCGCGACCGGATGCGTGATCTGGTGCGCAACAACCCGCATGCGGCCAAGGCCGTGGCGGTGCTGGTCAACAACATCATCGGCGCCGGGATCATGCCGCGCGCCGCCAGTGGCGACGATGCGCTGGACCGCCGCGTTGATGCGCTGTTCGCTCGCTGGACAGCGGAGTGCGATGCGGATGGCCAGCTTGATTTCTACGGGCTGCAGACGCTGATCTGCCGTGAGATGGTCGAGGCGGGCGAGGTCCTGGTGCGCCGCCGCCTGCGGCGATCCTCGGACGGGCTGCTGGTGCCGCTGCAATTGCAGGTGCTGGAGGCTGACTTCCTGGACGCCACCAAATCCGGCGCCTTGGGCGACGGTCGTCTGGTGCAGGGGATCGAGTTCGACCCGCTGGGCAAGCGCCGGGCCTATTGGCTGCATGGCGCTCACCCGGGCGATGCTTGGGGCCCGCTGCAGGGCGGGCTTGGTTCGCGCCCCGTCCCCGCAACAGAGATCGCGCACATCTATGAAAAGCAGCGCACGCAGGCGCGCGGCGTCCCCTGGGGCGCACCGGTGATCCGGTCCTTGCGCGATCTCGACGATTACGAGGTGGCCGAGCTGGTGCGCAAGAAGACCGAGGCCTGCGTCACCGCCATCGTCTTTGGCGACGACGAAGCCCAGCAGGGCATCGCCCCCGCCGTGGTCGATGCCGATGGCAACCGGGTCGAGCAGTTCGAGCCGGGGCTGATTGCCTATGCGCGCGGCGGCAAGGACATCCGCTTCAACCAGCCCTCCGCCACCGGCGGCTACGGCGAATACAAGCGGGCCAGCCTGCACACCATCTCGGCCGGGTTCCGGGTGCCCTACGAGCTGCTGACCGGGGATCTGAGCCAGGTGAACTATTCCTCGATCCGGGCGGGGCTGGTCGAGTTCCGCCGCATGATCGACGCCGTGCAATGGCAGCTCTTCATTCCGATGCTTTGCGCCCCGGTGTGGCGCTGGTTCACCGAGGCCGCATGGGCGGCGGGCCAGATCCCGACACCCGACGTGCCGGTGGAATGGTCGCCGCCGAAGTTCGACGCCGTCGATCCCTACAAGGACGCCATGGCCGATCTGCTGGCCATCCGCTCGGGCACCATGACGCTGGCGCAGGCCATCGCCCGGCAGGGCCATAACCCGGACGCGGTGCTGACGGAAATCGCCTCCACCAACGCCAGGCTCGACGATCTGGGGCTGGTCCTCGACAGCGACCCGCGTCGCGTCACCAAGACCGGCAGCGCGCAGACCAGCGATCCGGCCAGTGACCCGGCTGCCGACCAGCAGGACTGACCCCATGGACACGGTGATCGAACTGCCGGCTCTTGGCAGGTCAGCGGAGCTTGCACTAAATGGTATCCGATCCAAGTTCCGGCCCCACTAGCCGAGAGCTGCATCTCTCACCTTGCTTGGCGCTCGTTCCCACATGCCGACAAGCTTGTCCGAAACTGCAATCTGTTGCTCTATGAATGAAGCGCCCTGATCTTCCATCGCCCCGGCGAAGTAGACAAGATTCTGAAACGTGTCGTTGTCGGAAAGAACTGCCCAAAGGAATGTCTGCGGGACGCCCTTCCGCATGGCTCCTTTCTGGATGACTTCGACAAAAATTCGACGTTCATCGCCGTCCCCAGCCCAAGTAGGAACCTTTTCTTTGCCCGCACGCACCTCACGCTCAGCTCGTCGCTCATTCGCGTCGTGAATCCGGACCTTCGCATTTAGGTAGCTCTTGAACACTGCAAAGGCGACATAGGCAACGATGGAAAGACCGGCTGTAGGCCAAGCGAATAGCAGGGCTACTAGAAACAGAACAACCATCCGGTTTCGTCCTTTGTGAAAAGAGCTGAAGGGCAGTACGAAACCCAGAGAGGGTTCAGGCAGGTATTGGAGCCTCTAGGAAAATGCCGCCCAATCGCGGGCGGTCTGATCATACCTTAGCGAAGTCATCAGGCCTCCACCTTCAGGTGTGATTTCAACGATGATGTCGCCGTCAACGGCCTGTACAGCCGCTGCTCTCGCCTTGGCATCGTCTAAGCTTAGGCAACGAACTGGCTCTTGATCGCCAATCGTCAACAGAATCAAATCACGCATCCAACACCATCCGAGAATTGTAGCTTTATCAATCGGTAGCAAGCCATTGCGGCAGGCACAAGCGTGATCTGGCTGCGGCAGATGGGGCGAATGCGGACGGCACGCCCGATACCGAGGCCATCGCCACCCGCGCCCGCGAGGCCGAGCGCGAGCGCGTCTCCACCATCTACGATCTGGCGGGCCGCCTGAACCTCGAGCGCGGCTTTGCCGAGGATCTGGTCAAGCGCGGCGTCGCCATCGACGAGTCCCGCCGCCTGATCCTCGACCAGGTCGCTTTGAGGTCGGACGAGACCCGCACCTTCCCCCATGTCTCCATCCCCCTCGGCGGCCGGGACGAACGCGTCACCCGCCGCGACGCGGTGGCCTCGGCGCTGCTGCACCGCTACAGTCCGACGTTGTTCCCGCTCGAAGACGCCGCGCGCCAGTATCGCGGCATGACGCTGCTGGAACTGGCCCGCGAAAGCCTCGGCAATGCCGGCGTCAACACGCGCGGCCTGTCGCGCGACGAGGTGGCCACGCGTGCGTTGCATTCCACATCGGATTTCCCCGAGATCCTCTCGGCCGTCACCAACAAGACCCTGCGGCAGGCCTACGACGCCTATCCCCGCACCTTCGCGCTCTTCTGCCGCCAGGTGCTGGCGACCGACTTCAAATCCATGCACCGCGTGCAACTCGGCGAAGCGCCGCAACTGCTGGAAGTTGGCGAAAGCGGCGAGTTCAAGCGCGGGACGCTGGGCGAGAGCAAGGAGAGCTACAAGGTCAAGACCTATGGGCGCGTGGTCGCGATCACCCGGCAGGTGCTGATCAACGACGATCTCGACGCCTTCACGCGCATCCCGGCAATGTACGGCAACTCCATCGCGCAGCTGGAAAGCGATGTGGTCTGGGGGATCATCACCGCGAACCCGGCGATGGCCGACGGCAACGCGCTCTTCCACACCACGCACAAGAACCTCGCCGCGACTGGCGCTGCGCTGGACGTGGCCAGTGTCGGGGCGGCCCGCGCGGCGATGGCGCTGCAGACCGGGCTCGACAAGAAGACGGTGCTGAACATCCGCCCCGCCTTCCTGATCGTCCCGGCGGCCCTCGAACTGAAGGCCGAGCAGCTGGTGGCCCAGAACCTCGTGCCCGCCGACAGCGCCAAGGTGGTGCCGCAGTCGATCCGCACCCTGTCGCCGATCAGCGAGCCGCGTCTCGATGCCGCCAGCGCCACCTCCTGGTATCTGGCGGCCTCGCCCAACCAGATCGACACCATCGAATACGCCTATCTCGAGGGCCAGCAGGGCGCCTATATCGAGACGCGCAACGGCTTCGACGTCGACGGGGTCGAGATCAAGTGCCGCCTCGACTTCGGCGCCAAGGCCATCGACTGGCGCGGCCTCTACAAGAACCCGGGTGCATAACCAGCACCCCATGCTGAACCCTGACACACGGGCGGTCCAATCGGGCCGCCCTTCGTCTTTCCACAAGGATCCTCCCTATGAAAACCTACGTCCAGCCCGGCAACAACATCACTCTGACCGCGCCCTATGCTGTCGCTTCGGGCGATGGCCTGCTCGTCGGCTCCATCTTCGGCGTGGCCTCCGGCATCGCCGCCCTCGGCGAACCAGTCGAGGCCGCGCTCGTCGGCGTCTACGAGCTGAAGAAACTCGGCTCGCAGGCATGGGCCGTCGGCGACCGCATCTACTGGGACAACACCGCCCGGCAGACCACCAAGGTCACCACCTCGAACACGCTGATCGGCGTGGCCGTCGATGCGGTGGCGAGCGGCGCGGGCGACACCATCGGCCGGGTGCGCCTGAACGCGGCCTTCTGATGAGCGCCTTCGCCGCCGCCGTCGGTGCGCTCTTTGCCGATCCGAACATCGGCCGGGACGCGGTCTATATCGCCGATGGCGGCGTGCCCGTTCTGGTGCGTGTCGTCGCCCGGCACGCCGATGCGATTACTGACTTTGGCGACGCAAGGCTCTGGTCCGAGACCACCCGCATCGATCTGCGCGTCGCCGAGGTGCCGAACCCGCGCTCCGGCGACCGCATCGAGATCGACACTGAGGCCTTCCTCATCCAGGGCGAGCCCGTCCGCGACCGCGAGCGGCTGGTCTGGACCGTCGATCTGAGGCCCACGTGAAGCTCGGCGTCAATATCATCGGTGATATCGCCCGCATCATGGAAGCGGAGGTGAAGGCCGGGGAGAAGGCCGTCACCACGGCGATGCGCGACGCCGGAACCGGTCTGAAATCCGCCTGGCGCGCGCAGATCACCGGCGCGGGTCTCGGGGCGCGGCTCGCCCGCACCATCCGGTCGGAAGCCTATCCCAAGGGCCGAACCAGCCTGAACGCCGCGGCACTGGTCTGGTCGAAGGCCCCGGTGATCGTCGGCGCCCATGATAGCGGGCCGCTGATCCGGTCGAGCAATGGGTTCTGGCTAGCGATCCCGACGCCTGCGGCCGGGAAATCCACCCGTGGCGGCCGCATCACGCCGCTGGAATGGGAACGCCGCACGGGGTTGCGTCTGCGCTTCGTCTATCGCCGCACGGGCCCGAGCCTGCTGGTCGCCGAGGGGCGCTTGAACACCAAGGGCCGCGCGGTGGCTTCGCGCTCGAAGACCGGCCGCGGCCTGACCACCGTGCCGATCTTCCTGCTGGTCCCGCAGGTCAGGCTGCGCAAGCGGCTGGATCTTGCACGGGATGCGGAGCGCGCCGTGGACGGCGTGCCGGGGCGGATCGTGGCGAACTGGGTGTAGCAGCGGCTGTAATCCCTTTAGGCCGCTCTGCCGTGCACCTCGATGGTCACATGTGCAAGCTCATGGATGCCTTCCAGACGCTTGCGGTATTCCGGCACCGGCTTCGGATCGGCGCTCACGATCGACACGATGGCGCCGTGATGGCCCGGGCCAAGCTGCCAGACATGAAGATCGACGATCTCGTCGTGCTCGCTCTCGATCGCGGCGCGCACTTCGGCCGGTAGATCCTCGTGCTCCGGGATGTAGTCCAGCAGCACCGCCCCGCTGTCCCGCAGGAGACCCCATGACCAGCGGAGGATGACAAGGGCGCCGACGATGCCGATCACGGGGTCAAGCCACACCCAACCGTAGCTGCGGCCTGCCAGCAGCGCGACGATCGCCATCACCGATGTCAACGCATCGGCGAGAACGTGGAGATAGGCGGCGCGCAAGTTGTTGTCCCGGCGTCCGGCGCGAGCGGCTGGCTTGCCGTGATCATGGTCGTGGTGATCGTGCGCGTGATCATGGTGTTGATGATGGTGATGGCCGTGACCGTGATGATGGTCGGGGTCGTCCTTGAGCAGCCAGGCGCTGACGAGGTTCACCACGAGGCCGACCACGGCCACGAGGATCGCCTCGTCGAAGCTGATCGGGACAGGGCTGCGCAGCCGCGCGAGGCTTTCCCATCCGATCAGCAGGGCGACGATGGCCAGAACCGTGGCGCTGCCGAATGCCGCGAGATCGCCCAGCTTGCCGGTCCCGAAGGTGAAGCGAGGGTTGCGCGCATGTCTCCGGGCGTAGCGGTAGGCGAGCGCCGTGATCAGCAAGGCCGAGGCATGGGTGGACATGTGCCAGCCATCGGCAAGCAGCGCCATCGAGCCGAAGACCGTTCCGGCCGCGATTTCGGCAACCATCATGGTCGCGGTCAGGGCAATCACCAGCCAGGTGCGGCGTTCGTTGCGGGCATGGTTCTCGCCGAGGAAGACATGGTCGTGCGGAGCGACCGAAGCAGGGTTCTGGGTCATTTCAGATGCCTTCTCATGACTTCGACCAGTTCGTCCGCTCCAGCCGCGCGCAGGGCGTCACTTTCGACACCGACGACATGGTTGCGCAGATGATCTTCGAGGAGCTCGACGACGAGGCCGTTCGTCGCGCCGCGGACCGAGGCGGCAAGGTTGAGGATTTCGGCGCAGGAGGTTTCCGCCTCCAGCGCCCTTTCAATCGCCTCCATCTGCCCCTTCAGGCGGCGGACTCTGGCGAGGAGCTTGGATTTGTTCTGGACAGTGTGAGTCATGGCATAGGGGGCTACCCTATATTCCATCCAGCCACAATGCCCATCGCCTTCAGTGCCAGGAACTGATCGCCATGCCCACCACCCGCGAAACCATCCTCGCCGCGCTGCACGCGCGGCTCTCGGCGCTGCCCGCCACCGCCCTGCGCGGCGAGGTGCTGCCGGAACGTGTGCCCGCCACTGGCCTTCTGATCCTGCGCGACGGTGAACCCGGCGAGCCCGAGGTGACGATCTCGCCCCTGCGCTACCACTACCAGCACCGGGCCGAGATCGAGGCCGTGGTGCAGGGCGCCAACCGTGACGCCGCCTTCGATACCCTCTGCGCCAGCATCGGTGCGGCGCTCGCCGCCGACCGCACGCTCGGGGGCTTGTGCGATTGGGTCGAGGCCGAGGCTCCGCGGCCGGTCGATCTGCCCGTTGAGGGCGCGGCCGGGCTGAAGGCAGCCGTCATTCCGGTCATTCTACACTACTCCGCTTCGGACCCGCTTGGCTGATGCGGGTGCTGCGTTCGGCGGGGCGACAGTCCACCGGACTGTCACCTGATCCGCCTCACTCCACGGCCGACCCGCTCGGCTGATCCACCCTACACAGGAGAAACACGATGGCACGCGCCCAAGGGGCGCGGGCGCGGATGGCGCTCGCGTTCGAGACGACCTATGGCACGCCGCCGGCGAGCGGCTACACGCGGATGCCCTTTGCCAGCGCCACGCTGGGGGCGGAGCAGCCGCTTCTGAACTCGGAGCTGCTTGGCTACGGCCGTGACCCCTTGGCCCCGGTCAAGGACGCGGTGACCGCCGATGGCGATGTGGTGGTGCCGATCGACGCCGAGGCTTTCGGCTTCTGGCTGAAGGCGGCGTTCGGCGCGCCGACTACCACCGGAAGCTCACCGGGGCCGTATGCCCACACCTTCCAGTCCGGCGGCTGGACGCTGCCCTCGATGTCGATCGAGACCGCTATGCCCGAGGTGCCGCGCTACGCCATGTATTCCGGCGTGGTGCTCGACCAGCTCAGCTGGCAGATGCAGCGCTCGGGTCTGTTGACCGCCACCGCGCGGCTGGTGGCGCAGGGCGAGACGGTGGCCACGACCAGTGGCGCGGGAACGCCGGCGGAGCTCGACCTGATCCGCTTTGGTCACTTCAACGGCGCGATCAAACGCAACGGCACCGCCTTGGGCAACGTGATCTCGACCGAGATCACCTATGCCAACAACCTCGACCGGATCGAGACCATCCGCGCCGACGGCATGATCGACGGCGCCGATCCCTCCATCGCCGCGCTCACCGGCCGGACCGAGGTGCGCTTCGCCGACTCGACACTGGTGAACCAGGCGATCAACGGCACGCCCTGCGAGCTGGAGTTCTCCTACACGCTCGTCTCTGGCGAAAGCCTGACCGTCACCGTCCACGCCGTCTATCTGCCGCGCCCGCGCATCGAGATCGGCGGCCCGCAGGGCATTCAGGCCAGCTTCGACTGGCAGGCCGCGCGCGACGCCACGCTGGGGCGGATGTGCACCGCCGTTCTCATCAACGACATCGAGGAATATTGACCATGATCCGTCTCGACCTTTCCAGCGCGCCGAAATGGCTCGACCTTGGATCCGGCCTGCGCCTGCACGTCCTGCCTGTCACCACCGCGATCATGGTTGCCGCGCGCAACGACCCATCCGTCGAGGCGCTGTCTGATACGGCAAGCAAGGAGGAGCAGGCACTGGTCATGGCCAAGGCGGTGGCCCGCCGCGTGGTCACCGGCTGGGAAGGCGTCGGTGATGCCGATGGCAAGCCCGTCCCCGTCACATCGGAAGGCATCGACGCGCTTCTGGACATCTGGCCGGTGTTCGAGGCGTTTCAGACTCGCTGCCTCGCGCCGCACCTGATGCTGGAGCAGGAAAAAAACGCCTCCGCGCCCTCGCCGAATGGCACTTCGGAGGGGGCGACGCCTATTGCGCGGCCTGCCAGGGCCCGTGCCCGGACTGCCCGGCGCGCGTGAGTCGTCCGGAAACTCCGGAAGGTTGGCAGGTCTGGGATCTGGCGCAACGCCTGACCGGGCAGTTGCGCATCGCCACCGGCATGGGCGGTGGTGCCGTCATCGGCTGGGACATGACGGCGGCGCTCGCCATGGCGAGCGCGCTCGGGCTCGATCCGCTGATCGCCGCCGAATGCCTGCCCGAGATCGAGGCGGTGATGGTCCGCAAGCTCAACGAGCAGATGGCCGGCGACGAGAGGCCGGGGCTCAGGACTTGATCTTCTCGATCAGCGTCACGCCCGGCAGCCCCTCGAAATGCGCATCGCAGGTGATCAGGCTGGCGTCCTGCGTGCGAGCGGTGGCGAAGACGATGGCGTCGGCGGTGGCGAGCTTGTGCACCCGGCAGGCCTCGGCCGCCGCCAGCGCGATCTCGGTATCGAGCGGCACGACCTGGCAGAGCTGCGTGAAGGCGATCACCTGATCGGCCTTGTCCTCGCCCACCTCGCGGGTGAGCCATTTCGCCAGCTCAAGCTGCACCATGGTCGGCACCAGCCAGTCGGATTGCTCGGGCAGATGCGCCGTCACCGCCTCGCCGGTCGGCGAGCCGATCAGCCATTCGATCCAGGCGGACGTGTCGACAAGGCGCATCAGACCCGATCCGACCGGTCTCGGTAATCGGTGGCGGACGCGCCCTTCGCTATCCCGGCCAGCGCCTCGCGCTTCGGCACCGGCACGAGCAACACGCCGGTTCCCTTGGGAATGAACGCGAAGGTCAGCCCGGCTTCCCAGTGCTGGGCGGTGCGGATCGCCTTGGGGATCGAGATCTGGAACTTCGCAGACAGGGTGGCGGTCTCGGGCATGATCCTACCTTCGAATTATCGATGCGAAAAATGTAAGACAGCCGCTTGCCGTTTTCAAGGATTCCCTGACAGATGAGCCAGAAACGCGTCTCCGTCCGCCTCGTCGCCGAGGGCGGAAGGCAGGTGAAGGCCGAGTTCCAGGGCATCGGCGACGCTGGCGAGAGCAATTTCAAGCGGATCGAACGGCAGGCCGATATCACCGGCGCGGTGCTGCGGCGCCTTGCCGGGATCGTCGCCGGAGCGCTGTCGGTCCGGCAGATCGTGGCCTATGCCGACAGCTGGACCGACCTGCGTTCGCGGGTCGATCTGGCGACCGGCTCGCAGGAACGCGGCGCGGCTGTGATGGACCGGCTGGCTGCCATGGCGCGGCGCACCTATTCCAGCCTCGGCCAGACCACGGAATCCTGGCTCGCCAATGCCACCGCCCTGCGCGAGTTGGGGCTGACGACGGCGGAAAGCCTCGACTTCACCGAGGCGCTGAACAATGCCATGGTGGTCTCGGGCGCGCGGGCGGAGCGCGCGGCTTCGGTCTCGAGCGCGCTCTCGAAGGCCATGGCGCTCGGCACGCTCAGCGGCGACAATCTCAACACCGTGATCCAGAGCGGCGGGCGGCTGGCGGAACTGCTGGCCTCCGAACTCGGCACCACCGTCTCCGGCCTGCGCGGGCTCGGACAACAGGGCGCGATCACAGGCGATGTTATCCGCACGGCGCTGATCGGCAATCTCGAGCTGCTGCGCGAGGAAGCCGACAGCATGCCGGCGACCATCGGCGATGCCTTCACCCTGATCGGCAATGCCGCGCTGCAGCTGGTCGGGACCTGGGATCAGGTGTTCGGGGCCTCGTCGCTGGTCGCCACCGCCCTGATCGCGGTTGCCGACAATATCGAGCGCCTCGCGGCGATCGGCATCGCCTTCGCCGGGTTCATGGCCGGACGCTGGGTCTCGGCCTTCCTCGCCGCGCGGGTGGCGACGCTGACGCTTTCCGGGGCGCTGACGGTGCTGCGCGGTGCTACCAGGAGGAGGCGCGCTCGCTGCTTGCGGCCCTGAGGGCCTGGTCCAACATCAAGGGCGAAGCCGGAAGCGAGCCTGGCACGCGAGACCTGGCTGCGATCGCATCCGAGGCCCGGGCAGTCGCCGCGCGCGAGCGGCGGCTCAACGTCTGGTGTAACTGGGTGGCGGCCCGGCGCGAGGCCAGCCAAGCGGGCCTGGGCTGTCTGGTTCAGGCCCTCGAGGTGGGGCGCGTTTCTCACGATCAGGTCGCGGAGGCGTTCCGGACGGCCTTCTGCCGCTGGTCGGCGCCGCTCCTCATCGACAGCAACGACGCTCTACGGCGTTTCTCGAGCGTCGACCATGAGGCGCTCATTCGGACCTTCTGCGAACTGGACGAAGAAGTCTCCTCTCTGACCGTGGGTTACATCCGGGCGCTCCTGTCGAGTCAGGTCCCCTCGCGGACCTCGGTGACGGCTGGTCATGGGTTCGGGATCCTCTCGCGCGAGATCCAGAAGAAAAGCCAGCACATGCCGGTCAGACGGCTCATGTCCGAGATGGGGTCATCCACCCGCTGATGGATCGCCTGCTGCCCGGGGGCCTGCTGCATTCCAACATCGTCGTCGGCGCCGCCTTCGCCGCATGCTCGGGCTCGAGCCTGGCGAGCTGCGCCACGATCGGAGTCGTGGCGCTCCCCGAGATGGAGAAGCGGGGCTATGATCGCAGCATCGCGGCCGGTTCGGTCGCCGCCGGCGGCACCCTCGGCATCCTGATCCCACCCAGCATCAGCCTCATCGTCTTCGGAGCGATGACGGATCAA